>NZ_JAWOTT010000006.1:0-191312 GCF_033338995.1 Vibrio sp. Vb0304 | reverse complement strand
AGGCGAAAAAAAGCCCAGCCGAAAATTTGACTGGGCGGATACAAACATAGGAGTTAATAAGAAAAAAGCAGCAACGTAACAATTAGATGGAAACAAGTTTGACGGCCAGTGAAACTTCAAATGCCCTAACTGTTACGTATATTCAGACCGAGCCTTTTCCAAACAGTTCCATTTTTTTTCAAAAAATTTCTACTTAATGCTTTCTAGCTTCTTACACATCCGAAAGTAATAGAAAAATCGAGATGGATTACCAACTTGGCGAAGTTACTAACTTCTGTGTTTCTCATTTTATCTCCCCTAGAACCGAAGATGTATTTCATACTCTCGTCGCTCACTCCAAGCCGCCAAGGCTATTGTTAGCATTTCAATTGCGATGGACTGAGAAGTTTGATCGTTTTCTTCTGACAAGCCTCACTGGAGTATTCGATTGAATTTCAAAAGATTAGATCACACCTTTTACTTTCTGGTCAGACCAATTGGTTAAAGTGTGATGTTAATCATTTGTTAATCTTAAGTTTCGGGAGTATATTTTCAAACAGTTGTTTAATACGAGTGATTAAAATGGCCCCGAGAACATCAACAAAAGAAAAAATACTCGATGTCGCAGAAGGACTCTTTGCTGAACATGGCTTTAATGATACTTCGCTAAGAACGATAACAGGTAAAGCTAACGTTAACTTAGCATCGGTAAACTATCACTTTGGCGATAAAAAAACGCTGGTTAGAGCGGTTTTAGATAGGTATTTAGAAGCACTAATGCCGAGCATTAAGACTTCATTAATTGAGTTAAACACGCGCGATAGCTACAACATGGACGATGTCTTTGAGTCATTGCGATTACCTTTACGTACATTAAATGATGTACGCCCAAATGGTACTGCGCTATTTATGTTGTTAATTGGCCGCGGTTATACAGACGTTCAAGGTCATCTACGCTGGTTCATTACCACCAGATACGAAGAGGTACTGAACCTTTTCACTTTCTCGATAATGAAGGCGAACCCGGAACTATGTGAAGAACAGTTGTTTTGGCGGTTGCACTTCACGTTAGGAACCTGTGTATTTACGATGGCTTCAAGCCAGGCTCTTTCGGAGCTGGCAGAAAGTAAGTTTGAAAAGGAAGTCGATGTGAAATCTGTCGTCGATTTACTGATTCCATATTTGTCAGCAGGAATGTCAGCAAAGCAGTTGGCATAAGACAAATAAGAAAGTTAAACCAATAATAAGATTATACCCCGAGCGGTTACGTGAACAAAAGGATCTGAACTATGAGCTCTCTACGAAGAAAATGGATTAGTGACCCGGCTTTTAAAGTGTTCAAAAAAGTATTGCCACCTCTGTCTAGCACCGAGAAAGAGGCGATGGAAGCGGGTAGTGTATGGTGGGATGCCGAACTATTCTCAGGCAAGCCAAACTTCACAACATTGCATCATTATCCAACGCCTACACTGACGGCAGAAGAGCAGTCATTTATGGATAATGAGCTTGAAACCCTGCTAGAAATGCTTGATGACCAGAAGATTGTCAAAGAAGACAGGGATTTACCACCTGAAGTATGGGAATACCTACGTAAAGAGCGATTTTTCTCTTTGATCATCTCGAAAGCATATGGTGGTCGTGAATTTTCCGCTTTGGCGAACTCAACCATTGTTTCTCGTATTGCGACTCGAAGTATCAGTACCGCGGTATCGGTAATGGTACCAAACTCTCTTGGCCCTGGTGAGCTGCTATCGCACTATGGTACGCAAGAGCAAAAAGATTACTGGTTGCCTCGTTTAGCTGATGGTACAGACATCCCTTGTTTCGCCCTAACTGGCCCTGAAGCGGGTTCTGATGCGGGTGGCATACCTGATCAAGGCGTGGTTTGTTACGGCACCCATGAAGGCAAAGAAGTGCTTGGCGTGCGAGTTAGTTGGAATAAACGCTACATCACGCTTGCGCCAGTTGCGACAGTGCTCGGGTTAGCGTTTAAACTGCAGGACCCTGAAGGGCTACTTGGTGACAAGAAAGAGGTTGGCATTACATGTGCGTTGATTCCCGCTGACCATGAAGGTGTCGAGATAGGCGAGCGCCATGATCCTCTGGGGTCTGCGTTCATGAATGGCCCAACTCGTGGTGAAGATGTCTTTATCCCTATGGACTGGTTGATCGGTGGCGCTGATTACGCAGGTAAAGGTTGGCGTATGCTGGTTGAGTGTCTTTCTGCTGGTCGTGGTATCTCTCTTCCAGCGCTTGGCACAGCGATTGGTCACCTTACTACACGTACAACAGGTGCTTATGCTTACGTGCGTAAACAGTTTGGAATGTCGATCGGTAAGTTTGAAGGCGTCGCAGAAGCGATGGGGCGCATTGGTGGTCTTACTTACCTACTAGAAGCGACGCGTACGCTAACGACGACTTCTCTCGATATGAAAGAAAAACCTGGGATTGTAACCGCGATTGCCAAGTACCACATGACGGAAATCGCGCGTACCATTCTAAATGATTCGTTTGATATCCATGCGGGTCGTGCGATTCAAGATGGCCCAATGAACTATCTTGCTAAACATTACCTTGGTATCCCGGTTGCTATTACCGTTGAAGGCGCGAATATTCTGACTCGTAACCTGATGATTTTTGGTCAAGGTGCGACTCGATGTCACCCATATGTTCTAAAAGAAATGGAAGCCGCGGCGAATCCAGATTCTGAACAAGGTGCGAAAGAATTTGACAACTTACTCTTTAAACACATCAAGCACGCGCTCGGTAATACATTCGGTGCATTTGGTGCAGCACTAACTGGTTCTCGATTTGTTAACGCGCACATGAGTGGCCCAACGCAGCAATACTACAAAGACATTACTCGTCTCAGTCGTGCACTTGCAGTAAGTGCAGACTTTGCGATGTTAACCTTAGGTGGAGACTTGAAGCGTAAAGAAATGATCTCCGCACGTTTGGGTGATGGATTAAGCTATCTATACATGGCATCTGCTGCCTTGAAAAAGTATGAAGATGAAGGCCGTCAACAAGGCGATCTAGACTTCGTTTATTACGCTGTTCAACACTGTTTGTATAACGCTTCTAAGTCATTAAATGAGGCTTACACCAACTTCCCTGTGAAATACGTTGGCGGTGTGCTTAAGGGGCTATTGTTCCCGCTTGGTAATCATTTCAATAAGCCAAGTGATGAGCTGTGTGTGAATTTGGCTGAAGCGATGATGACGCCAGGCGCGCAACGTGATCGCCTCACGCATCTGTGCTACATCGGAAAATCAGAGGATGACAGCGTAGGCTTAATGGAGAATGCATTCCTTGCAATGTACGACATTAAACCTTTGGAGCGTAAACTTATGAAGGCTGCGAAGGATGGTAAAGTGGCTCGTAAAGGTCTGCTACATGATCGTTTGCAGCAAGCATTTGAAGCAGGCGTGTTAACTGAACAAGAAATTGATCAAATCATGGCTGCAGATAAATTGCGCTACAAGGCGATTCAAGTTGACCACTTTAGTCATGACTTTTCTGAAGTGCGAACTCATAGCCCAAAAAAGTCGCAGTTGAATCCGGCGGCATAATAGACAACTAATGTTAAGAAAAGCACCTCAATGAGGTGCTTTTTTGTATTCTTGGGGAGTGGATGGTGGGATAGTGCTCCAACCACTTGCCTTTTAAGAGCATTTTTACAGAAATTAGATGCGAAATCCCAACGAAACTTTTATCCTAACAAGGTTTTTTAAAGGAAGTTGAATATGATCATCAAACCTAGAATTCGTGGATTTATCTGTACTACAACGCACCCTGTTGGTTGTGAAGCTAACGTAAAAGAACAAATTGCGTACACCAAAGCGCAAGGTCCAATCAAAAACGCACCTAAGCGTGTTCTTGTTGTTGGTGCATCAAGTGGCTACGGTCTATCTTCTCGTATCGCTGCGGCATTTGGTGGCGGTGCATCAACTATCGGTGTTTTCTTCGAAAAAGAAGGTACTGAGAAGAAGCCAGGTACAGCAGGTTTTTACAATGCCGCTGCTTTTGAAAAGCTAGCGCGTGAAGAAGGTCTGTACGCAAAAAGCTTAAACGGCGACGCTTTCTCAAATGAAGCGAAACAGAAAACTATCGAGCTGATCAAAGAAGACTTAGGTCAAATCGATATGGTGGTTTACTCACTGGCATCCCCAGTACGTAAAATGCCAGAAACTGGTGAATTAGTTCGTTCATCTCTTAAACCTATCGGTGAAACTTACACATCAACGGCTGTTGATACCAACAAAGATGTGATCATCGAAGCTAGCGTTGAGCCTGCAACAGAAGAAGAAATCAAAGACACTGTCACGGTAATGGGCGGTGAAGATTGGGAACTTTGGATCAATGCGTTGTCTGATGCTGGTGTTCTTGCTGAAGGTTGTAAGACCGTCGCGTACAGCTACATTGGTACTGAGCTAACTTGGCCAATTTATTGGGATGGTGCACTAGGTAAAGCAAAAATGGACCTAGACCGTGCAGCGAAAGCGCTAAACGACAAGTTAGCAGCAACAGGCGGCAGTGCCAATGTTGCGGTACTTAAATCTGTTGTAACTCAGGCGAGTTCTGCAATTCCTGTTATGCCACTGTACATCGCAATGGTATTCAAGAAAATGCGCGAAGAAGGTGTACACGAAGGCTGTATGGAACAAATCTACCGTATGTTCAGCCAACGTCTATACAAAGAAGACGGTAGCGCGGCAGAAGTTGATGAGATGAACCGCCTACGTCTGGATGACTGGGAACTTCGTGACGACATTCAGCAGCACTGTCGTGAGCTATGGCCTCAAATTACGACTGAGAACCTAAAAGAGCTGACTGACTACGTTGAGTACAAAGAAGAGTTCTTGAAACTATTTGGTTTCGGCGTTGAAGGCGTAGATTACGAAGCGGATGTGAATCCAGCAGTTGAAGCAGACTTCATTCAAATCTAATCGAATCACAGACTAGATAACCAATAAACAAAAGGCGCTCATTGAGCGCCTTTTTGTATTTCATAGTCAAAGTGAGTATTAACTTAGTATTATCAGAATCGTACCAGCTAGCGTCATTAAAATATTCGCAATCGCATAGGTACCCGCATAACCAAGGGCTGGGATGGTGGACTTAGCGTAGTCGTTAACGACATCCATAGCCGGAGCGCAAGTACGGGCGCCAATAATGGCACCGAAGAGCAGGGCACGGTTCATCTTGAGTACGTGTGCGCCAACTAAGTAAGCCAGAACTACAGGCACAACACTGACAATAAATGCCAAACCAATGACTTTTGGTCCTACTTGCGTTAGGTGCTCGAACATCTTTCCACCTGCACTTAGACCAATTCCGACCATAAAGAACATTAACCCTAGATCTTTGACCATATTCAGCGCCCCTTGTGGGACATAACCGAAAGTAGGGTGATTTGCTCGTAAGAAACCAAGCGTAATACCGGACAACAGAAGACCCACCGCATTACCCAAACTGAAAGACACCTGACCGAACGTCATTGTGATGAGGCCAAACAGAATACCCAAAATAAAGAAGCTACAAAAAGCGAGCAAATCGGCCATTTGACTGTGGATCGAGATGAAACCGATTTTTTCCGCCAGTCCATGTACTCGGCTTTTCTCGCCGCTCACTTGAAGGACGTCCCCTTTAGCGAGCACAATGTCTAAGTCCATAGGCATTTCAATCTGAGCGCGAACTACGCGGTTTAAGAAACAGCCAAACTCAGACAAATTCAAATCCGATAAACGCTTACCAGCGATTGCGTCACTTTTTACGACGATTTCTTCTTCAACGATGCGTAAATCAAGCAAGTTACGGTCGAATACTTCTTTACCATTACGGAAGCTAGGGTCTAAGCGAGCATGGCTGTCAGGGAAGCCAACCAGTGCAATTTCATCTCCCTCTTGCAAGATAGCATCACCATCTGGGTGGGCGAGAATACCATTTCGGCGGATTCGTTCAATGTAACAGCCAGTTTGACGATAAATACCCAGTTCTCGTAAGTTTTTACCATCAGTCCAGTCAATTAGCTCTGGGCCCACTCGGTAAGCTCGAATAATGGGTAAATACACTTTTCTCTGGCTTGAATTTCCAAGGCCACGCTCTTGTGCGATTTGCTGCGCGGAATCAGAAAGGTTTTGTTTTTGCAGTTTTGGCAACAATTTAGCAAACATGATCATGCTAATTAAGCCGACCAGATAAGCCATCGCGTAGCCTACGGATAGATTTTCTAATACCAGAGAAAATTCCATATTCCGCGGTATAGTCGCAAGGCCAGAGTTAAGAGCATCTTGTGCACCAACCAGTACTGGCGTTGCGGTCAATGCGCCTGCCATCATACCGGCGGATAAGCCAAAATCGAGGCCGAAATAGTGACTCAAGCCATACGTTAAGCTGACCGCAGACACGAGAACAGTCATGCTTAAAATAAAATAATGCTTACCATCTCTGAAGAATATACCAAAAAAGTTTGGTCCAGCTTCAATGCCAACGCAGTAGATAAACAGCATAAAGCCAATGGTTAAAGCTTCTGCATTAAATGAGAAACCAAGGTGGCCCATTACCAAAGAGGTAATAAGAACGCCAATAGAGTTGCCTAATTGTAATTTGCCAAATCGAATTTTTCCGATGGCAAGGCCAATGGCTAATACGACGAAGATTAGAAGGATAGGGTTTTGCTCGAGAAGGTATACGACGTCTATGTTCACTGTGTGGCTCGGTAGAGTGTGTGCCAAAAAAGATTAAGAACTGTGAATTGTAACTAAATATAGCAAAAAGATAAGTGAATTTTTTTAGGTTTTACCATTAGTTGACTTAACGTAATAACCAGCTGAAAAATAATAAAAAAGCCGCATGAAGCGGCTTTTTTGAAAACAGTCTTTATTACTCGTCAAATAGACCTAGGTGCTCTTTCGCGTATGCTTCGAACTCGTCGCAGCCACCGATGTGCTCTTGGTCGATAAAGATCTGAGGAACGGTTTCAACTGGTTTACCAACTGTTTTCTCAAGATCTGCTTTAGAAATACCTTCAGCGTGAATATCAACGTAACGGTAGTTGAAGTCATCACGTTTTGCTTTTAGCGTTTCTGCGTGCTCTTTTGCACGAACACAGAAAGGACATGCAGGGCGACCAAAGATAACAACGAACATAATCTTATTTCTCCTAAATCTATTCTTTTTTGAAAGCGTACAAAACATAGCGGCTGAGTGCGCTTTCTTTTGTTGGAGTAACTATGCCCGATCCAGATACGGAAATAAAGCGGCAATTACCTCTTGGTTCTATAGGTGAAATCTATCGAATAAAAACTAAACGCACGTGCTTATTTTACGACTCTGAAGTATGTGAAGTGACGCATAAAAAACATACATTCTAAAGGGTTAATGATGGCAAGGTGGAATTGGTCAATTTTTTTTGTTTAAAAAAATAGCAATCTATTTTGGCTATACGCAAATAACTTCAACTCTTACATAAGTGTTAAATCAGAGGGCGAGAGGTTATTTGGGTATATTCTTTTGGGAGGGTGTGTATGTTTCAGTTTATGACTGCAACAAGGATTATATTTGGTGAAGGTGCACTTCAATCTTCATTATCCGTTATTAACCAATTTGGCTACAGTGTTTTGCTGGTTACTGGGCAGGATACCCAACGAGCCGCCCCCATTATCCAATATCTTAAAGCTCAAAATATGCGTTACCAGCACGTAGCTATCGTTGGTGAACCATACATCACGATGGTAGAAGAGACCGCAGTGCTCGGTAGAAAATTCCAACCTGATATGGTGGTTGCGATAGGTGGTGGCAGCGTCATCGATATGGGCAAAGCCTTAGCTGCCATTATTCCCAATCAAGGCAATGTTTACGATTACGTAGAAGTGGTAGGAAGAAGCGTCCCTTTAAAAGCAAAGCCTCTTCATTTTATTGCAATTCCTACGACAGCAAGCACCGGTTCAGAAGTGACCAGAAATGCTGTGCTGAAATCTGGACAAGATAAAGTGAAAGTGAGTCTTCGAAGCCCTGATATGCTCGCAGACGTTGCCATTGTAGACCCGACACTTACTTACGGGACCGACCAATACACATCTGGACGTGGCGCAATGGATGCGTTCACTCATTTAATGGAAGCGTATGTGTGTGGTGAGCCAAACCCTCTTACTGATATGGTCTGCGAAGAGGGGCTACGCCGTTTAAGCCGTTCAGTGATTGCCGCTTGTAAGCAAGATAATCATAAGGCGCGCTCTGATTTATCGTTCGCTGCATTGCTTGGTGGTATGGCGATTACTAATGCCAAATTAGGTGCCGCTCATGGGTTAGCATCGGCGTTAGGAGGCAAGTTAGACGCCCCCCATAGCGTTATTACGGCTCGCCTAGCTCCGCACGTGATGCAGGAGAACATTAACGCTGCTAAGCTCGCGGGTAGGAATGATGTGATAAGTCGTTATCGCAAGCTGGCCCAATTAGTCACCGAGCGAGTAAACGCTAACGAACACGATGGAATTCTTTGGGTAAATATGGTGCTAGATAAGTTAGCGTTACCGCTACTGGCTCAATTTGGAGTATGCCAAACCTCTTTTGAGCAAGTGGCGAATGATGCGCTTAAATCAATGGCAATCAAAGGGAATCCTTTACCTCTTAATCAGGAACGTTTGATACACATATTGCAGCAAGTCTGTGATTGTAGCGGAGAGTGCGCAGCTGAGAGTGCACAACATGTCAGTTCTGTTGAAGTACTGGAATCAAGAACGGACTTATCGAGTGTCAACGACTTAGGGTGATTGCTCCCTTAGCAGCATTAAAACAAAAGGGGAGCCTTGAGCTCCCCTAGATAAAGTATTGACTAAGCTTTAGTGCTTAGTACTGGCTTAATTTGTCATAGCGACTGTCTTTCAACGCATCTTTTACGCGTTTTAGGTTCTCACGGAAACCTGTACCACGGCGAAGAGTGAAGCCAGTTGCTAGCACATCAATCACTGTCATTTGTACAACTCGGCTTGCCATTGGCATGTAAACGTCGGTATCTTCTGGAATATCGAGCGTGATGGCCAGCGAGCTTGCCTTTTCTAGAGGAGAATCCTTCGCTGTAATCGCAATAACCGTTGCGCCATTTTCACGAGCAAGGTTCGCTATTTCTACCTGACTCTTTGTTCGACCGGTATGAGAAATAAGAACCACAACATCATTATCACTGCAGTTGATACAACTCATGCGCTGCATAACAATATCTTCAAAACAAGTAATTGGAATATTAAAGCGAATAAACTTGTTTTGTGCGTCTCGGGCAACAGAAGATGATGCACCAAGGCCAAAGAATGAAATGCGCTTCGCTTGCGTTAGCAAATCGACCGCACGGTTCACTTGCATTGGATCTAGGCTATTTTTCGCGACATCTAAACACGCCATCGTCGATTCGAAAATCTTATGGGTGTACGCGTCTGGGCCATCGTCTTCTTCCACATTACGGTTAACGTAAGGGGTGCCGTTGGCTAGGCTCTGTGCCAAGTGAAGCTTAAAATCTGGAAAGCCCTTGGTGTCCAGACGACGACAGAAGCGGTTTACAGTGGGCTCACTAACGTCGGCCATTTTAGCCAGCGTTGCAATGCTTGAATGAATTGCAGTTTGTGGAGACGCCATAATTACTTCCGCAACTTTGCGCTCTGACTTACTGAAATTCTCCAGGTTTTTTTGAATTTTTTCTAATGTATTCATAGTGTTCACGAGGGTATAGAGAACAACTCGCTGGCTCTGCTAACGAAAGGAAACACGAAGATTCCGGAGTAGAGTGGGGCGTTAACGAAAACAACCAGCGCCATAGAATCAGTATAAACCTGATCTTCAATCAGTCTAAACCAATAACGGGTACTATTTAGTGAGAATTTGACAGGCCTCAAACAAAATGTTGTAAAAACTACAGAATTGGATGTGTAAACGAAGTTTTGTTGCGCTAGTCGCACGATAATGATGTTTGAGTTACATCAAAACGAAAAAAAATTTCAAATTGATGTAACTCGATCTGGCTGTTAAGACGATTGAATATCGACAACCAGCTGTTGAATTCTTTTCATCAAATTTGGTGCTTGCTTGGCGATTTCGCGTTGTTCATCAAGCACTGAGCTCAAAATTTCTTTTGTGGTCAGTGGATTTGCCAAAACCACTCTAAACACTATCGTATTCATGCGTTGCCATTGGTCTGGGTTCAGTCTTGTACGTGAAACGAACGATTTGCCCGTCTCGCGCTGACGCTTTTGAATAAACTGTGTTAACTCATTGATCAGCTCATTCAGTTGTTCTTTTTGTGAGCCTTCTGCTTGTGCTAATGCTTCACGGATGAATGGCGGCAAATAACGGTATGTGAGCAGACAAAGCTCTGGTTCAGAAACTAACTCGAAATCATCTTGCTGTTTGATTAAATCCGCAAAGTATCGAGCTTTTTCAATGCTTTGGTCAATCAGAAGCTCGTAACCTGGGCGACTTATGATGTGCATTGCGGCGTAGACCAACATCGCCATGCCCGAACGTGAGCCTTCTAATGTATGGCTGCCTAGGTCTTTTGAACCTTTGCGCAATATATATTGAGCGTGATGCTCTATGGATTTCATTGCGTCAGGGTCTTTGAACAGAACCATACCAGCGCCCATCGGGATATAGAGCTGCTTGTGTGCATCAATAGTTACTGAGTCTGCCATTTCCACACCTTTAAGAAGATGACGGTGATGGTTAGACATCAGTGTTGCGCCACCCCATGCGGCATCCACATGGAAGTGACAGCCGTGAGCTTGGCAGACTTCAGCGATTTCAGGCAATGGATCAACATTACCTGTCTCTGTTGTGCCAGCCACACCAATAACAGCAATAGGCTTGATATTTTGTTTTTCGAGCTCAACAATTTTCGCTTTAAGGTCGTCGATAATAATACGGTTGTTGGTATCGGTTTTAACCGCAACCAAGCCCTCTTGGCCTAGCCCTAATACATCGGCCGCTTTCTTAAGGGAGTAGTGACCACGCTCAGACACTAGCACCGCTAAGCCATCATAGCCATAGTGCTTCATGGCTTTAAAAAGGCCTTCCTTTTCCACGCCTTTAAATGAGCCATTGGCTCTTAACGCTTTGTTACGTGCTACCCAAAGCGCAGTGATATTGGCAATGGTGCCGCCGGAACAAAATGCGCCTAATGAGTGGTTTGCACTGTGCATCCACTGATTGTAAAAAGTATCATTCTGACCATATATCAAGCGATGCAGCATACCCAAAACTTGACGCTCAAGTGGCGTAAAGGCTTTGGAAGTCTCTATTTTTACCAGGTTTTGGTTTAAGGCGATCATGATCTTTGACAGTGGCATCAAGAAATAAGGCAGTGCCGATGTCATATGACCAATGAAGCTTGGTGAAGATGTGTGAACTGAGTGCGACACCAAAGTGTCGAGTAAGTGCTCTGTATGATCTGACACGAACTCTGGCTGCTCAGGAATCTGAGCAGAAGAAAAGTCTTTTTCGATTTCGCGTAAAGGCTTTTCTTCTGCCACGATGTGTTCACGAAGAAATTGATTTAGATTTCGCGAGAGGCTCTCGTCAATTTTAGTTAACGTTGAGTCCGGACCTTCTGGGACAGTGAAGATCTTTAGCAAGCTCTCAAAGCTAACATCAGCGGTTTTTTGTTCCTTAACCATAGCAAAGAATCTTTGTAGTTATTTTGGTAATGCGAGCGGCACAATCTAAACTAAAACGGGCGCAAAGTCCCGTTTTAATTGTTGAAACCCAAGTTGTAGAAATGAAAATTTTAGGTGAAGGTTACGATATTCACATTAAAAAATTCTAGATTGAGTACGTTAAAACACTCTGATGTTATCGAATGCTAATCAACGACTAATGTGAGCAATCTTAGTCACATTTCTGCTTTTCAATCTTTTCTATTGACTGATTGTACTTATTAAGTGCGGTATCAATTTGTTGGGGATGACTAAGCAGATCAGCGAATGCTGAACGAAGCTCGTAGTTTTTTGGATGGTTAGTTGATTGACGGTCGCTAAATGTCTGTTTTGCAACTTCACCTAACTTATCGCTTCGGGTCGCTAACTGCTTAACGTCATGTTGCTCTAGTTTTAACCATGCTTCGATTGGCTGTTCCGTCGCAACGCGGCTAGGGTCGTTCTCTAGAAAGTAGTGAACCGCTTCGCGGTTTAATTCAAAGTGATGTTTACGTCCATCCAAGAACCATTGGCTAACTTCTTTCAGATCTGGATATTGGGTAACCGTCAAATCAACAAGATCTTGATACCACTGTAGTGAGGCATCGACGTAGCCATCATATTTGCTAGCAAGACATTGTTGATCTGCGGCAAGCGTAAAAGTTGAGCTTGTAGCGAGGAGCGCTGCAACGACAAAGCGTTTCATTCTTCTTCCTTCTGGTTGTTATCCCTTTATTAACGCAATGCACATCAGTTGATGTTTCTCCCTTCTTTCTATTTGGTCGTGACAAATCGTTGGGCTGAATGACGAAAAGAAAGAGGGGTCTTGCCAAAAAATATTGACCACTTTGACGTTAACTGGGTATTTAAATTTTTGCCGTATTGTAATGGATGTTAAAGCGAAAACCTGAGATCTAGCTAGCAAGTGATACAAAGAAAAGCATCATAACTGGTACCAATAAACTCAAAATAAAGCCGCTAACGATAGCAACAGGAACACAACGCACACCACCGGTGGTTTGAATAACGGGTAGGGTGAAGTCCATTGCTGTTGCACCGGCATAACCAATTGCGGTGCACGGATAGCTACGAATAAAGAGAGGAATGGCAACCAGTGCGACTAGCTCTCTCATCAATTCAATCAAGAACGACGCGCCACCAAATACCGGACCAAAAGCGTCACCCATTAAAATACCTGCGAGTGAATACCAGCCAAAACCTGAAGCCATTGCGAGTGCTTGATAAAGAGGAAGATCCAAAAGCACCGCTGCAAGAACGCCACCAAGCATACATGTTGCGATGACAACAGCCGCAATGGCCATTCCTTGTTTATTTAATAGGATTTGACGCAGAGTAAGTCCACTATTGCGCAGCTGAATACCAATAAAAAATAGAAGTAGAAAGAGTATCCATTCGCTTGCTGTATCTACCCAACTCAAATCAATGGGTAACAGCAGGCCAACCACTAACCCGCCGCCAACGACCACGATAAGCTTAACAGACTCTAAAGCCATCGAAGATAACGGTAGCTTCTTTTGATTTTGATTGGTCTGGAGTGGGATAATTTTATCAATAATAGGCAGAGCCAACAGGTTGCAGGCACTTAGACACAAAAAAAACGTACTCGCATAGAGGAGAATACTTTGTAAGTTGCTGCTTAAATTATCGAGCGCCGCTAAGCTAAGACCCATCAACGACAAAATGACGTAAATAAGGTAGGACGTTGACTGATTGATCTTCTCCAATAACGAAGATCGAGATATAGGAATTAGATACCCCACCACAAGCGGAGCGAAAATAAATAGCATCCCTGAAAACATAAAGCTCAATGATTCCTTTTTGAGATAACATCAACACGCATAAATCAAATTATCTATCGGTTGAAATTAAAGACATTTCACCACACACAGCTCAGCCTTGAGCGAATCGTTTTATCACGGATAAGGTATTATCAGAAAGCGATAAATTACAAACCGCTAGCATTGAGTACAGCACGGATTTGATCATTGAAGTCAGTATCACTCATGTTACTAAGTTCATACAAGACTTCTGCACCAGTTACGTTGAATTCAACTTCATGTTCGTCAATGCGTTCATCGTGATTGCGGAACATCAATAAATGATGCGCAATTCTAGCGATGTCGAGATAACTCACTTCTGGTCGCGTTAACTCGTATTTTTCATTTGAGGATACTTCTCTGAAGTCGTTGTCAAACCCCCAACGCTCAAGTACCAGTTTACTTGTGGCAGAACAACGTGTTTGGAAGATCTGCAATGCAATATCTGGGTCTAAGTAATTGCCCCTATCTAAGTACAAGTGGTACTCATTAATTAGGCAAAATAACCCTATATCGGCTAATAGACCGACCAATAACGCCTTTTCTTGCTCTAGATGACCATAAGTGCCTGGCTCGTGGCTACGAAACGATTGAACCAACATCACCATGACGGCACCGAGCTCACGAGATATCGCTGCACTCTTCACCAAGATGGCATTGCATTCTTTAGTGAGATTAACTGAGTGTTTAAGTTGCTCGATCGCTTGTGCGGTAACAATATCACGTACACGAAGTATTCCGAGACGAGATACCGCTGTAGTTAAGTCGTTGCAGGTGATATTTCTGCGATTGAAAATCACAGAGTTAGCGACTCGTAAAACGACCGCTGCTAATCCGGGATCTTCCAATAAACAGTTAGCAACATCGGCAATCGTGGTGTGTTCTTCGACACATAACTGCTGAATTTTAAGCACGACATCAGGAATAGGAGGTAACGAAATCTTACCCGTGGCGATGGACTGTTCTACCAGCTGAGCAAACTCGGATTCCAGTGCGTTTATAAGCTTATCTTTATTATTTGGCAGCCAAAAAAATGATAAATGTTCCATTGTGACGCTGTACTTGAGATCTTTCGTACAGTGTACCCTTACAGCGTATTCTTTATCAATTAAATGCGTATTATGTGCCCGTAATTGCCAGCGAGATCATAATGATGGCGTGTTTTAGGCATGCTATGCGTCAAAAAAATATCACCACACAAACAATAAGTGTGAAACTAATCACGTATGCAGAATTTATACTTTTTTATATGTGACCTATGTCCTAACTTATTTTTCAACGTTAAGTATGATTAAGCAAGTTGGTGAGCACAACTCACAAAAATATCGCCAACAAATCGACATTTATAATTCGCTATAAGCTGCTGTTTATCTGGTGACATCGCTAATCGGGGTAATTTATTCAGATTAAAGAGGTCAATGGACATGACAGACCAAGCTTTTTTTAAATATGTACGCACCTTCAGTGAGTACCAAAAACGTTCTATGTTCGGTGGTATTGGTTTATTCACCGATGATGCTATGTTTGCGCTTGTCAGCAATGATTGCTGCTACTTACGTGGTGGTAATGGGCTAGATGAAGTGTTTACTCAACTGAGCTGTGAGAAGTATAAGCACGTCAAAAAACAGACGACGGCAACCGTAAATTATTATGATGTAACCGATTTATTCGAATCCGGATATGTAGGGCTTGATGAACTGGTACAGAAATCAATTGAATACTCAATTAAGGAACGGAAATATCAAAAGTCCTCTGCCAGTAGACGCTTAAGAGACTTACCCAACATGCAACTAACCCTTGAACGTATGGTCAAGAAAGCCGGTGTTGATGACGTAGAAACCTTTTTAGAACTTGGACCTGTAAAAGTCTTCAACAAAGTTAAAACGGCTTACGGTAATGATGTTGATGTAAAGCTACTGTGGAAATTTGCTGGTGCAACTGATGGCGTACATTGGAAACTGATCCAAGAGCCGCGTAAAAAACAGTTATTGGCACTGTGTGACTAAGCGAAGCTGATCGCACAATGATTGACTCGTTTCGATGGAGTTAGCGGGTCGTAAAGGCAAGTGTGAAAAGCGGAAAAAGGACGTTGAAGTTTTTTACCACTTCATTGAGTTAGTCATTAAATTAGACAAAAAAACCGAGGCAGAGACCTCGGTTTTTGTTTTTTTAATTTGCTCTTTTCTTATAGCACAAATCTTAAAACTTAAAACGCGTAGTGAACATTACCTGATCACCGTAAAAATCGTTGATACGTGCTTCAGCACCCAAAGAGAAAAGCTCTGTTGAGTGGAATCGAGCGTAGGCAGAGCCAGTCCAATCGTCATCGTTATCGATAGAAACGTAGCCGACTTTGCCGCCTACTTCTAATTGAGGGCCCAACCATTGGCGAACACCTAAGTTAAGCTCCATACCAACATCTGTGCTGCTCTCATTCGAAGGTTGCACAACGCGCATTAGCATTTCACCAGTAAGATCTGCCCAGTTGTTTAGCGGAGAATGGAAGCCAAAGCCTGCAGCTGAGTCAAAATCACTTTCAAACTCAGAGTCAATACGAGCAATAACATGCGCGTTCGGGTGAATTGATTTGCTGAATCCAGCACCAAATGTCACAGGACTTGCGCCAATACGTGCTTCGAAATAGTCGTAGCTAAAGTTGCTCATAGTTGCTGGCGCATTGCGATCGTTTGCAGCTAGGGCATGGCTTGATGCCACTAGTAAGGCAGCGGCTAATAGTGTTTTACGCATAACTAACGATAAACCTTGTTCATTATTTCCATGGATTCAAGCAACCACTTGAACCGTAATCTGATTTGTCCGACATCATAATAAAAAGGAAGGTCCACGACCAACAAAAATGTGTCGATGTTTTGTCAATTAACTTAATAGTTCCTTGGTTTAAGCAAAAACTACGCCATATACGTAGTGTCCGAGAATTTCACTCGGACAAGTAACGATGTTTTTCTAACCTCATTCGACTATGCGAGGTTAGGTGGTGCAATGAGCATCGTTGAGTTCAAGTTAGAACCAAACACTTTATTACTCGCCAAAGCTTGCTCTTCTTTCTGCCATGGCGTTGAGGATTGCCTCAGAATCAAGGATTTGAGTCCAGGATAGCAGGTTATCATCATTCTCAATCACAAACGCGGTAAGCTGAGACACGATTGCTTTTCTCAATGCTTCACCTTTCCAAGGTTTGGCAATGTAATAATCAAGACTCGCGTTATTTACGGCTTCTACGGTGTCTTCCAAACCAGCTTGTCCTGTGAGTAAAACTTTGCGCGCTGCTTTTGTGTCACCATTTTGACTGAGTTCGATTAAGAAGCTGATCCCAGTTTGTTCCGGCATAATGTGGTCACATAAAATGAGCGCAAGCTGAACTTCTTCTTCCGCCATCTCCTCAATCACTTGCCGAGCTTCAGTCACCGATTCCGCTCCTTCGACGACAAAGTTCTCCTCAAAGGGAGCAAGATCTTGGAGCACGCTATCCAAGACTTCTCGTTCGTCATCGACACATAAAATTAGATACTTGGTCATGTTTCATCTCCTTTTTCGATGACTGGTAACCAGACTGTCATTCGTGTGAACTTGTCGAGCTCTGATTCGACGTCAATCCATCCCTTATGTGCTGTCACGATTTGCTGGCAGATGGACAGCCCAATGCCTAAGCCAAAATTACCTTCTTTTTTTGTGGTGAAGTTCAGCTCGAAAATGGCGTCTCTTTGCGACTCAGGAATACCATATCCATTATCTTCAAATGAGATAACGGCATAATGTGTATGCTCTTTTTCTACAAGGCGTGTTTGTATGTTTAACACACCTTTCTCAGGAAATGCGTCAATGGCGTTAGAGACCAAGTTCGTCCACACCTGTTGGAGTGCGATCGGTTGACAAAGGATGGAAGGCAAGTTTGCATAGTCGGTTGAAACTTGGTGCATTTTTAATTTGTTCTCGAAAATCACCAAGGTGTCTTCAATACCCTCATGAATATCGGCATAGTGCAGGGTTTCATCATTTGACCGAGCATATCCTTTCAGGCTTTTTACCATATCAGCAATTCGTGCTGCACAGACATTAATTGAGCGAAGTGTGGAACCTGCTTTGTGGTATTGCTCAAGTGTATTGAGGGCATGATAAGACGCTTGCTGCTTTCTCGTTAGTTGGGTAAGTAGCTCGCGATCGGATTCTAAACCAAGGCTCACCACTTTCTTAGCTAATGCTCTGTCTGGAAGTGTATGGCTAAGCGCTTTTACGCGTGATCTGAGCTCGGCGGTTGAAGCGGGTTTTGAGGTTTGCGCTTTGCTCAGTAATTCAATGCCTTTGCTTTGTATATCGGAACTGGGCGCATCGTTAAGTAATCGTTCTAGCGTATGCGTTAAATTCTCTACGCCCCTTAATATCGCGGCTACTGGATTGTTTAGTTCGTGTGCCACTCCCGCAACCAATTGACCAAGCATCGCCATTTTTTCTCTTTCAATGAGCTGCTGGTGGGCTGATTCTAAAGATTCGAGCGTTTTTTGAAGTTGCAGTTTGGTGTTGATGCTTCTTTGCAATCGGCGGTTGAAGTGGCGTAAGAGCAAGTTTGTAAAAAGAGGCAGTAAGTTTGAGTCGCTTTGCATCACTTTATTGAATACGTTGCGATCGAGTTTGATAACTTCTGTTTTGGTTAGTGTCAGAGCTGTCGAGAAAGAACATTCCCCAGTAACAAACGACATGCCTCCGACAATATTCCCTTTGTTATGGCGTACAACCTCTCGCTGCATGCCTTGCTCATCGCGCTTGTACAGAGCCACTTCACCTTCGGTGATAAACCACAAAAAGCAATTTGGCTCGCCTTCCACGGTTAATAAGTGTTCAGGTGAGTATGTACGGCACGCTCTTGTTTCGTCATTATCTTTAAAAAATTGCTGGAGAGCGGAGATCACTTGCTCGGCTAACTCGGCATCAGACATCGAGTGGTAGTCGTGTAAGAATCCGGCTTGATAATGGCTCATCTGGTTATTGATGTGCGCTCGCAACAAGCTGTGATGATCCAATATCTGACTGTAACTTAGCAGGTCTTCTTTGCCATTTCGCAAGATAAATTGGGTCAGCTCTTTTTGCACTGTGTTAAATAAGACGTGATCTGGCAAAGGTTTAGTGAGGCAGTGGTCGAGCCTGCCCTCATTAACGGCAGTGAGAATTGCCTCTATATCAGACGAGCAGCTAATAAGAATTTTTCTTGCTTGCTCGGTATGTGGCATCCGGTCTAAACCAATAAGAAAATCCACGCCGTTAAAATGAGCGTGATGGCTCGCTATAACTAAAGCAACAGTCTGTTCTCTTTCTTCTAGATACTCTAAAGCGCTTTGAGCCTCTTCTATCGATTCGACAGAAAAAATATCAAACTTACTTGAGAAGGCAGACAGCTCCAATCGAAACTGTTCAGCACTGATTGGGTTGTTGTCGAGACACAACACAGCATAACGATTCACAGATGTTTTAGCTCCGGTTAAAACTTAGCCACGCAAACTTTAACAATAAAAGGACATGATGAGTGGGAGCCAAGTATGATTCCTGATTAATGGACTAGAATAAGCATCAATAGTCTGATTTGTCTCAATGTTTTCTCCGCAGGTGGTTTGGGGTAGACTGACCGAAAATATCTAATAAGTGACGTTATGCAAAATCTTAAAAAAATCGGCGCCATTGGTGGTGCTATCTCATTAGCACTGTGTTGGCCATTGGCTGTCGGACAAATTGGTCAGTCCATCATTGAAGATGGTATTACCAATATGAATGATGAAATGATTAAAGGCGAAGTGGTCGAGTATCAGCGTGGCTATTTGTCTTCAGTCGTGCTGACTCGTTATTCAGTTGTTGATCCTGAGCTTAAAACGCAGTTAGGGCGTGATGGTATGCCAACGACGTTTGACGTAACCAGTGATGTTAGCCACGGTCTAACAAGCCTAACAGCAGATTCAAAATTGGTGGACAATGACTTTTTGCCTCTCACGATGCATAGCCAGACTCAACTAAATGGCAATACAGCATTTATCCTCGACCTAGACAGTTGGCATTATCGTAACGAAGCGCAAGGTGTTTCTGTTTCTACAAGCCCTGCAAAAGTAACAGGTGATGTTACGGTATTGGGTGATCTCAATTACCAAGTTTCCGTTCCTTCTGTTCAAGTGGATTTTGAAAACGGTGAAGAGCTTCATCTGAATGCATTGACAGGGCAAGGTAAAGGAAAGCAAGCAAAAGGCTACTGGTTAGGCGAGCAATCTTTCTCTCTAGAGAAGCTAGATGTGGTTGATGCGAACTTAACGCCTGTCTTTTTGATTGAAAATGCGAGCTACCGTGGTAACACTACGATGAGTGAGTCTGGTGATAAGCTGAACAGTCAATTAAACCTAGATGCTAAGAAACTACGTTTAACTGATGGGACGGATGTCGATAACTTTAAGTTGGATTTCTCAATTGCAGATGTGGATAGCCAGTCTTTTGATCAAATTATGTCTATCTATCAAAGCTCTCCTATGTTAGATGAGCAGGAAATTGCGAATTTATTGCCGCATGTCGATACGCTGTTTAGCAAAGGTTTTGATTTATCCGTGAACGAGCTTTCACTCGCGTTCGGTGACGGCAAGTTCCACAACGAGTGGCAACTATCCATCCCTGAAGGTACTAAGCATATTACTCAAGATCCAATGAAGTTGGTGACGGCCACTACTGGTGAACTTAGCACTTACTTCTCTGATGAATTAGTAACGCATTACCCATTTATTCAAGAAGGGATTGATGAGCTCCTTATTATGGAGTTGATCGAAAAAGTAGAGGGCGGTTATCAATTAAAAGCAGAAATTGGTGAAGGCAAATTGAAGTTCGAAAATGGGCATGAGTTCCCATTGGTGGCTCTACTTATGCCTGCTTTGATGCAGCAACAGTAATTCGTGTTGTTGCGAATTTGTTCCAATTCAACGCTTAGTCTTTAAAAAGAGGTCGTAAGACCTCTTTTCTTGTTTTTATCACTGCAAAAACGTGATATTAATTTCGTAATATTTACATAGCAGGAGCAATGAGCATCATGGAACAAAATACGGACAACGTATTTAACTTCAGTGCAGGACCAGCAGGTCTGCCTAAAGCAGTTATGCAGCAAGCACAACAGGAACTAATCGATTGGCAAGGCCTTGGTACTTCGGTCATGGAAATCAGCCACCGAAGCAAAGAGTTCATCAAAGTTGCAGAAGAAGCCGAGCAGGATTTACGTGATCTTCTGAATATTCCGGACAACTATAAAGTGCTGTTCTGCCAAGGTGGTGCTCGTGCTCAGTTTGCTGCTGTTCCTCTAAACTTACTTGGTGATGCCGATACGGCAACTTACATCGATGGTGGTTATTGGGCTGAAAGCGCGGTAGCTGAAGCGAAAAAATACTGCGAACCAGACGTGTTTGATGCAAAAACAGAAATCAACGGGAAAGTCGCGGTTCTACCTGCAAGTGAATGGAAAATTGCTCCAGAAGCGGCTTACGTTCACTTCTGTCCAAATGAGACCATTGATGGTATTGAGATTAACGATCTTCCTATCACCGACAAACCGATTGTTGCTGACATGTCTTCGACAATTCTTTCTCGTGAAATCGATGTGTCTAAATACGGTGTGATTTACGCGGGCGCTCAGAAAAATATTGGTCCTTCCGGCATTGCTATTGCTATCGTGCGCGATGATTTATTAGGTATGGCGAAGCAGGTACTACCAAGTATTTTGGATTACACTGTTTTGGCAGAAAAAGAATCAATGTTCAACACGCCACCAACATTTGCATGGTACTTGTCTGGTCTTGTTTTCAAATGGCTGAAGGCACAGGGTGGAGTAAAAGCGATTGAGCAAGTGAACCGCGCTAAAGCCGCGCTACTGTATGATTACATCGATCAGTCTGATTTCTACCGTAATGGCGTGCACTCAGCAAACCGTTCTTTGATGAACGTGCCATTTCAACTTGCTAAGCCTGAACTGGATGCAACCTTCCTTGAGCTAGCAGACTCTAAAGGGCTGAAAGCGCTAAAAGGTCACCGAGCAGTTGGTGGTATGCGAGCATCCATTTATAACGCAATGCCGCTTGAAGGCGTTCAAGCGTTAGTAGACTTCATGCAAGAGTTTGAGAAAAACTACGCGTAAGCTCAAACTGATAGTTGTTCTCCAAAGCGTCGCTATTGCGGTGCTTTTGTTTATCTCAACTCACATCATTCCAGGAAGGTAAAATGACCAAGGCAAATATTGAAGCGCTGACTAAGCAGTTCCCACTCTTGGCAGCACTTATTGATCTTGAAGAGGTTTGTTGGTTTAACCCCCATATCACTTCCTTGGAGGAAGGCTTACCTCATGTCGGGTTAGATGAAGAAGATATTCAAGCGGCGAGTGAACGGCTAGCACGATTTGCGCCTTATTTGATGAAAGCGTTTCCCGAAACGGAAACGTCGCGTGGCATTATTGAGTCCCCAGTGGTGGATATTCCCAATATGAAAGTGCGTTTGGAGCAGCAATACGACACGCCAATATTGGGCCGTTTAATGCTCAAAAAAGACAGTCATTTGCCAATTTCTGGTTCGATCAAAGCGAGAGGTGGTATTTATGAAGTGCTCACTCATGCAGAAAAGTTGGCGTTTGATGCTGGCTTGCTCTGTGAAAGCGATGATTACAGCAAATTGTTCAGCAATGAGTTTCGGCAGTTTTTTAAGCAGTACAGTATTGCAGTTGGCTCAACCGGCAATCTTGGTATGTCCATCGGTATCATGAGTGCGAAGCTGGGTTTTTCAGTTTCAGTCCACATGTCTGCGGATGCGCGGGAATGGAAGAAAAATAAGCTCCGGTCACATGGTGTTAATGTCGTAGAGCACCAAGAAGATTATGGTATTGCTGTCGCGCAAGGTCGTAAAGAGGCAGAAAAAGATCCCAACTGTTTCTTTATCGATGATGAAAACTCACGGACGCTGTTTCTAGGTTACTCTGTTGCGGGTGAGCGTCTTAAGCAGCAGTTTGATGACTTGGGAATCGTGGTTGATGAGCATCATCCATTGTTTGTTTATCTTCCTTGTGGTGTTGGCGGCGGGCCTGGTGGCGTGGCATTTGGCTTGAAGGTAGCGTTTGGCGAGCATGTCCATTGTATTTTCGCAGAGCCAACGCACTCCCCGTGCATGCTGTTGGGCGTACATACAGGCTTGCATGACGATATTTCGGTACAAGATTTGGGTATCGATAACATCACCGCCGCTGATGGTTTGGCAGTCGGGCGTGCCTCGGGATTTGTCGGAAGAGCGATGGAAAGGCTACTTGATGGTTTTTACACCATTGATGACGCTCGTATGTATCACCACTTGGGTGAGTTAAGTGAACTGGAAGGTATTAATCTAGAGCCTTCTGCATTAGCCGGTATGATTGGGGCAGTGCACGTCTCGAATAACCATGCTTATCAGTCTCGAATGAAATTTGACGAAGAAAAACTCAAAAACGCAACACATCTTGTTTGGGCAACAGGTGGGGGCATGGTTCCGGAAGATGAAATGGCGGCTTATCTCAAAAAATCTGGTCGGTAAATCAGCACTGTATACGTGCTTAATTAGGTAACTAATAATACAGGAATAACAAAAGGGCTCATCGTTTGATGAGCCCTTTTCGTCACTGAAAATCGAATCATAGAGATTGTAATAGCTGGTAGTAACGACCTTTTTGAGCGAGTAGCGTTGGATGGTCGCCTTGTTCGATGATCTCACCTTGTTCCATCAAACAGATGCTATCCATACTTTCTAGCTCTATCAGTCGGTGTGTAATGAATACTACTGTCTTATTAGCAAAGTGTTCATTGAAAAGCGCCATCACTTTTCGTTCCGTACGCTTATCGAGGCCTTCAGTCGGTTCATCTAAGAGTAGGATTGGGGCATCACGTAGCAATGCTCGAGCAATACCGATTCGACGTTTCTCACCACCAGATAACTGACGACCGCCGTCGCCTAACCAAGCGTCTAACCCCGGCTCTTCAAGAAGTCCGCCAAGCTCGACTTTTTGTAAAATAGTAGACAGTTGCTCATCACTTGCATCCGGAGCGGCCATGAGTAAGTTGTCACGTAGTGTCCCGTTTAGTACATCTACGCGTTGACTGACCACAGTCATTGCTGCTCGCAGGTCCGACTCGCTCCAATCTTGCAGTTTTGTACCACCGATTCGAACTTCACCTTGGTTAACATCCCAGTAGCGGCAAAGAAGCTGAATCAGTGTTGATTTACCAGAACCTGTTTGACCTACAATGGCTGTTTTAGTGCCCAACGGTAGTGAGAGTGACAAGTCTTTCAGCACCTTTTGCTGACCGTCAGGGTAAGTGAAATCAATGCTGTCGAATTCAATGTCTAACGTTGTGTCTTTATGTTTCGACTGCTCAGGGAAGGCGACGTCAGGTTCAGCCAAAATTACTTCATTTAAACGACGAGCAGAAGTCAACGTTTGACCGAGATACTGGAATGCGCTCGCGATAGGCATCAGAATCTCAAAGCTCGCCATGGTTGCAAACGCAAACAGCGCAATCCAAGGATCAGGAGCACGACCACCTACGCCGTCTGCAGCAAACCAAAGCATCACAACCAGTGTAATGCCGTTCACCAGCATAAGCAGGCCTGAAGCCATGCCCGTTAAATTCGCGTTCACAAATTGGTTAGACAGCAACTGCTTCTGCTTCTCTAGAATGAGATTACGATAACGTTCTTCTGCTCCAAAGATACTCAGTTCACTGTAGCCTTGAAGCCAGTCCAGTGTCGCCACTCGCAATTGCGCTTTATGATGAGTGAGATTCTCGCCATTATTTTTACCCAGTTTATAGAACAGCACTGGCCATACAAACAACATGACGGTAAGAATCGAACCAAGCAGTAGGGCGAGATGCCAATCAAAGAACGCCAGGACAGCCGTTAAACTCAATATGCCAAAAATACCAATCACGACAGGGCTGATAAGTCGAAGGTATACGTGATCCATCGCATCTACGTCCGCTACTAAGCGGTTGAGCAGATCGGCATCACGCATCGTAGAAACACGACCCGGAATCAGTGGTGCAAGTTTCTTAAAGAAGAAGATACGTAGATCGGTAAGCAGCTTGAACGTTGCATTGTGGCTAACGACACGTTCTCCCCATCGACCTGCGGTTCGAGCCATTGCAGCGCCGCGTACCCCGGCACCTGGTAACATGTAGTTGAAGGTCTCACGAGCAACCGTCAAGCCTGCCACCGCTGCGGCTGAAATAAACCAACCTGATAGCGTTAATAAGCCAATAGACGCCGCTAAGGTCAGAAATGCCAGTAGCATACCTAGCGAAAGACCAAACCAGTGTTTTTTATAGAGTTTTAGATAAGGGAGTAAATCACGCATCTAAGTTCCCCTTGTCTGTTTCACGTTGTGCGAGGTTCGCTTCCAACATGTCTTTAAATAAGCCATCTTCTGTAGACAGTGTGGCGTAATCACCACGTTGAACAATCTGGCCGTTCTGCATAACAAGAATTTGCGATACGTTTTGTAAAGGCGCAAGTTGGTGAGTAATCATCAAATTCGTTGTGGCATGCGCATACTTGTTAATGCCTTCCATCACGAGTTTTTCACTGCGAGCATCTAAGCTTGCGGTTGGTTCATCTAATAACCAAAAACGACCATTTTGTAGCATGGCGCGAGCCAGTGCTAAACGCTGCGCTTGGCCGACAGATAAACCACCAGAACGATCAGATATCGGATAATCCAACCCATGCATTTCAACAAATTCAGCAGCGTGAGAGTCATTCAACACAGAATGTACGTCTGCATCCTGAATAGTGTGCTTACCTAGTGTGATGTTATCTCGAATGCTACCGTGTAATAGCATCGGGTTTTGACCAATCCAGCTTACTGCCTCTCGCCATGTGGCTAGATCCAGTTGCGACAATTCACAACCATTAATCTTCAAGCTACCTTGATAAGGCATGAAACCGAGGATGGTGTTTACCAAGCTTGTTTTACCTGCGCCACTTGGTCCAACTAAAGCCGTACTTTTGTTGGCTTCAAGAGAGAAGGATAGGGGACCTGCGAGCTGCTTACCTTCCGGACTAAAAATGGTTAACTGGTCCGCTTCAATATGGATAGGGCTGTTTTTATCTAACGCTTGGGTACCATCTTTGATTTGATCGACTTCCAAATCCAGAAACTCGACAATGCTTTCTGCTGCGCCAACCGCTTGCTGTTTTGCATGATAGAACGTGCCCAAATCGCGTAATGGCTGATAAAACTCTGGAGCAAGAATCAGAATGAACAAACCAGCAAAGAGCGTAACACCTGTGCCGTAGTAGCCGAAGTTCAGCTCCCCGATATAACTAAAGCCAAAGTAGACGGCGGTAATTGCGATAGAAATGGAAGTGAAAAACTCTAACACCGCAGAAGACAGAAACGCGATTTTCAGAACGTCCATGGTACGAGTACGAAAGACTTCTGAAGCACCCTTTAGCGTCTCAGTTTCAGATTTTGTTCTATCGAATAAGCGAATGGTTGTCATTGCTTGCAAGCGGTCATAAAAGTGACCCGACAAACGCTGCATCGCTTTAAAGTTTTTACGGTTTGCTTCTGCGGCTTTCATCCCAACCAGTGCCATGAAAATAGGCACTAGTGGTGCAGTGACCAGGAAGATCAAGCCTGCTGCCCAGTTTACTGGGAATACGACAACCAAAATGATGAAAGGCACTAGTACCGATAATGACATTTGAGGCAAGTAGCGTGAGAAGAAATCTTGCATATCTTCTACCTGCTCTAAGATGAGCGTTGCCCAACTGCCAGCAGGTTTGCCTTTGATGTAAGCTGGCCCAAGTTTATGAACTTTATCTAAAATGAGTTGGCGAATATAAACTCGAATTTGCTCCCCGCAACGGTAACCGGCAAGCTCTCGACCCCAGGTACAAGCAGCTCGACCGATAACCGTGCCACCGAGCCCAACAAAATGCCAAATGAGGTCGGCTTTGTCGACTTGGTCAATGATTAACTGGTGCAGAATGGAGGCGAGCAGGGCTGCTTGAGCCAATAAAAACACGCTTGAAAGTACGCCTAGGCCTATCGCAATCATAAGCCAGCGCTTGGCTAACTTACTTTGTTGCTTCAGCCACTTATTCAAGCTGCTTTGCTTTTTCTTATCCATCGTGAAGGCTTAATGATAATTGTTTTAATGAGGCGGTAGTATACAAAAGAAAACCCAGCGGGAATACCGCTGGGCTTTAAGGATATGACACAAATGTGAAAAGTTATTTGTCACCAAGTGAGTCTAAGAAACGTTCAGCATCTAATGCAGCCATACAACCTGTACCTGCAGAGGTGATCGCTTGACGGTAGTTGTGGTCCATTACGTCGCCAGCTGCAAATACACCTTCGATACTAGTTTGTGTTGCGTTGCCTTCAAGACCTGATTGAACGATGATGTAGCCATCTTTCATGTCTACTTGGCCTTCAAAGATTTGTGTGTTTGGCTGGTGGCCAATTGCGATGAATGCACCCATTACATCGATATCTTCTGTCGCACCGCTGTTCACGTCTTTAATGCGGACGCCCGTTACGCCCATATCGTCACCCAGTACTTCATCGAGAGTGCGATCGGTATGAAGAACGATATTACCGCTTTCAACTTTATCCATCAGACGTTTCACAAGGATCTTCTCTGCGCGGAATGAATCGCGGCGGTGGATCAGGTGAACTTCTGACGCAATGTTAGATAGGTATAGCGCTTCTTCAACAGCCGTGTTACCACCGCCCACAACTGCAACTTTCTGATTACGGTAGAAGAAACCGTCACAGGTTGCACAAGCAGAAACGCCGCGACCTTTAAATGCTTCTTCAGACTCAAGGCCAAGGTATTTTGCTGATGCGCCGGTAGATATGATCAAGGCATCACAAGTGTACTCACCTGAGTCGCCTTTTAAACGAAATGGGCGTTGTGATAGCTCTACTTCATTGATGTGATCAAATACGATTTCAGTTTCGAAACGCTCGGCGTGTTCTTTCATGCGATCCATCAATGCTGGACCTGTCAGTCCCTCAGCATCGCCTGGCCAGTTTTCAACTTCAGTTGTGGTGGTTAGCTGACCACCTTGTTGCATTCCCGTCACAAGCACAGGGTTTAAGTTTGCACGCGCTGCGTAGACGGCAGCTGTGTATCCTGCAGGACCAGAACCAAGAATTAATAATTTACAGTGTTTTACGTCGCTCATTATGGCTCCAAAAAGGGCGTAACATTTCCCTCGATTGTATGGAAATTCTTAGTGCTTTAAAAGCATAAACAACGATTGTGATCGAATAATTGGTTATAGATTAGAACCCACTAAATATTGATTGAGAACGTTGACTTCTAGCATAAAATTCTATTCGTAGTAGAGAAGTCTAGTTTCAAATATTGTCAAAGCGTAAAACTGAAACATGGCTCTGTTTTTGTGGTTTGGTTTGGTTTGTTATGTTGTTTTCGTCGTTTTGTTGAAGCTATCAACGTTAAAAGCTGGTAATTGCAGAATATTTGCGTAACCTAGTGTGTAAATTAAATGTTAATTAATGTGCCTCATTAAAGGAGCAAATGATGTTACATTCACGTGAGAATACTCTACATTTAACACAGCTCAGCATGGCAGCAATTGAGCAGCTTTCCCCATCGTTTGAAGAACTGCCTCGTACCGAACATGCAGATGGTCAGTATCGACTACGACGTTATTCTGTGGTTGGTTTTGATAACGGCAAAGTCATCGACTTAAATAAAAATAGCTTTGTTCAATCCTCTGATATCAACCGATTTCAAGGTGATGTTGTAAGACAATTCGAGCCAATTGAGAAGGATATTCTTACCAGCGATGGATTTCGAGAAATGTGTGAATTGTTTGTCAATGCGAATCATCTGCCAAACGGTCAAGAAATAGAAATTCACCAAATCCGTATCAGGGCACTGGAAGAAGAAACCCAAGTAGCACCTGAAGGTGTGCACCAAGACGGTTTTGATCACATTGCAATGGTTGGTGTGGGACGCCATAACATCATCGGTGGCGACATCATGCTGTACAGCAGCCATAACCAAGCCCCATTTTTCCGTAAAGTGCTAGAAACCGGAGAGGTCGCAATCTTGGCTGATAGCAAGCTGTGGCATAACGCGTGCCCAATCCGCTCTGTTATTGATGACGAAGCGGGCCATATGGATGTATTTGTACTCACTGCTACGGATAAGCGTAATGAACTTCAATCTTAATCAGATCAGAGAGCAATTTCCGGCGTTGGCTCAATACCACAACGACAAGCCCGTGACGTTTTTTGATGGTCCAGGTGGCTCACAAGTGCCTCAACCAGTACTAGACAGCATGGTTGGGTATTTAGGTCGTTTCAACGCTAACTTAGGCGGGCATTATTTTTCTAGCCAAGTGACCGTTGACGTAATGCAAAATGCGCGTGAGTCGGCTCAGGCGCTACTTAATGCCCCTTCATCTGGCAATATTGTCTTCGGTGCCAATATGACCTCACTAACCTTTCAGCTTAGTCGCGCGATTAGTCGAGATTGGCAAGCAGGAGATGAGATCATTGTTTCCGCTTTGGATCACTATTCAAATGTATCCAGCTGGCAGCAAGCGGCAGAAGATAAAGGCGTTACGGTTCATCAAGTTCGTATCAACGAAGAAGATTGTACGCTGGATATGGAGCATTTAAGCCGCCTTCTTTCTGATAAAACGCGCCTTGTCGCTGTGACTTATGCATCGAACACGACGGGTTCTATTGTGGATGTACAGCAAGTAGTCAGCATGGCGCACAATGTTGGGGCACAAGTTTATGTGGATGCCGTCCATTATGCGCCTCATCATTTGGTTGATGTTCAAGCGTTAGGTTGTGACTTTTTAGCTTGCTCAGCTTACAAGTTTTTCGGACCGCACGTTGGTATTGCTTACATAGCCGATCAGTGGCTCCACAGTATTCGCCCTTACAAAGTCGAGCCTGCCACTAATATAGGCCCTGGTCGATTTGAAACAGGAACGCAAAGTTTTGAAGGTCTTGCTGGTGTCGTTTCTGCGGTTGAGTATCTGGCTCAATTTGGTGAAGTCGGTTTACCTCTTCGCCAACGGTTGGAGCAAAGCTACCAACTGTATGAACAACATGAGCAGCGCTTGAGTGAGCGTTTCTTACAGCGTTTGAATGCATTAGATGGTGTCAATCTATTCGGTATCGCAAAGGAAGATAGCCAACTCCGCACGCCAACTTTTGCGCTAACGTTTGACCGATATTCTCCAGAGTTCATCGCGAAAACACTGGGTGAACATAACATTTGTGTATGGAATGGTCACTTTTATGCGTTGGGCTTAGTTCGTCAACTTGGTTTAGAAGAATCGGGTGGTGTAGTGCGAATTGGTTGTATGCATTACAATACAATAGAAGAAGTCGATATGTTATTCGATGTGCTAGAAAGCATCCTTGACGCATAACTAACGATTTCTTCCTAATAGAAAAACAAAAGCTCGAGTCAAACTCGAGCTTTTTTCGTTTTTATTTGAATCAACGCGTTTTACAAGCGATTACTCACTAACTTCAACTTCATAGGAAGTGAATTTTCTTACATTAATAACGCCAGTATCAAAGATGAGGTATTGACCTTTAATGCCTTGCAAAGTGCCAGTAACAACCGGGTTTTTATCGAAGTTATGCGAAGTGATCTTCGTTGGGTGCTGTTGTACCGGGTAGCTAAGGTCGGTAATGCTTTCGTTTAATACTTCAATGGCATCTTCGCCGAATTGCTGTTTTATCTCGGCAATTTTCTCTTCGACTAAAGGCAATAGCTCAGCAAAACGGTCCTGCAATGCCATAGGTTCACCGTCACCTTTAAGCAGTGTGCGCCAATTGGTCTTGTCTGCGATATGTTTCGCCAGTTCAACTTCAATTAAACCGGAGATATGGCGAGTTTTTACTTTAAAAATTGGCAAGCCCTGAGTCGCGCCTTGGTCAATCCAACGAGTCGGGATTTGAGTATGACGAGTAATACCAACTTTTAAGCTGGATGTGTTGGACAGGTAGACAAAGTGATCCACCATGCAATTCTCTTCACCCCATTGTGGTTCGCGACAAGTCCCTTGATCGTAGTGGCAGGTCTCTGGCTTCATGATACACATGTCGCAGCTTGCTAGCTTTTTCATGCATACAAAACAGTGGCCTTGCGAATAACTCTTTTTCGTTTTCTTTCCACATGAGCAACAAAAAATATTGCCAGTGTGAGTCAGTGTGAGCGTTTTACCCAGAAACGGAGTTAAGTCGATTTCTTCCTCACCGACAGGAAGACGGTAGTTGACGGCACCGTCCAGAGAAGCACGCATTTTGTTTAGCGTGCCAGTTGCAATTAATGACATGACATTACTCATTATTGTGTTTTTGCACAGTATATACTGAAGTGGAGAAGAGATGCAGGGTTGACAGGAGCTTTAAAGTAAATGTCTTGCACTAAATTATTATGCATCGTGTTTTATTTTCTAAAAATTATGGCTGTGAAATGCTTCGCAAATAGAAGTTGAGCTGCACTTTTTAGAAATTTTAAAACGTGATAACGGTTCAAAATCCGTTACTATGTGTCGAAACTAAGAATTGAATGAGAAAGTGATTTTATTTCTTGATAAATCACCTTGATTTCATTTTTTGAAATTATTGAACCTCACGTATTGCATATAATCTCAGCAGGTCACTTGCCCATGAAGTGGATCCATAACTTTATCTTTGCTCTTTCTATTTGCACTATCAGTTTGGTTGCCCTTTATAGTGTGCTTGGCGATACGCGAAAGCTGACCATTACACCTGAGCATTTCAATATCTATGCAACTAAAGATGCCAGTGAAGGAGGTGTGAGTGAGGCTGATATCACATACGATCGGCAAAGCCTAGTTCTTAGCTGTGAACTAAAGCAGAGCTCGTATGCTTGGCCTTACTGCGGAATCTCGGTTTATACCGATTCAGCAACGCCAACACAGGGTATTGACCTTTCCAACTACCATACGATTCGATTGAAGGTGCGATATGAAGAGGCAGGAATAGGGGCTAACCCTAGCCACGACCTACGTTTGTATCTTCGCAATTATAATTCTGAGTATTCCAAGCCGGACGACGAGTACACCATTAAATATAATGGCATGCAGTTTTCTCCGTCGGGTTCGATCGATATTGTCGAAATTCCGATTAAAAATCTTCAGGTGATGACCTGGTGGTTAGCAGATAACGGAGTCGCGATTGAGCACTCTGCACCTGAATTTTCAAACATCACACGTATTGATATTGCAACTGGGTCTGGTGCGGCACTTGGTAAACATAGAATTGTGATTGATAAAATTGAGTTTGAAGGCGCTTACCTTGCGCAAGAAACATTGTTGTATGCATTATTACTCTCTTGGATGGCGCTTGGACTGGCTTTTTCACTGCATGAGTTACGAAAAAATAGAGTGGCTTATGAAAAAGCGCAAAAGCGTCACCGTCATTTGGAAAAGGTGAATGATACTTTGCGAGCTCAAAACTATGAGTTTGCAGAGTTAGCGCATCGAGATGCTTTGACAGGCGCGATGAACCGATATGCTGTGCAACACTGGCTGGAACAACAATCTCGTCAGGTTCGCTGGGGGCATAACACCTTCAGTATTCTCTATTTGGACTTGGATAAGTTTAAAAAGGTGAACGACAAATTTGGGCACCAAATGGGGGATGACATATTGCGCGAATTTGTCATGGTGGTAGCGACTTCTATTTACTCAGACGATCGACTCGTTCGTTGGGGCGGCGAAGAGTTTGTCGTATTTTGCCCTGATACCAATATTGAACAAGCGTTAGAGAAGGCAGAAATGATTCGCAAAAATGTGGAGGATCATTTGTGGGTGCACGGTGAATCATTAACTTGCAGTATTGGCATTGCCCAAATGCAGAATGAACGCGTCTCAGAAACAATGGCGAGAGCTGACGAAGTGTTGTATCAGGCGAAGCGCAATGGTCGCAACCGAGTGGAAGCTCATTATGGTTTACTTGCTTGCGAAAAGAAGCAAGCCTGATAGCCGTTCACTAAAAGGAAAGAAAAAAGGTGGCCAACTGGCCACCAAGAGGGAAACTGCTGAACACCACTTAGGGGGGAAGTTTGGGTTATCGATACGATTACCGTGAGCAGCAGTGTAGTGCTAATCGAATTTGCTATTTTTACCAGAACAACCAAGCGAAAAGCGTTAGTGCAGCAATACAGGCAATGTTTAATACGAAACCAATTCGCATCATTTCTTTTTGCTTGATATGACCCGTACCGAACACAATCGCGTTTGGAGGTGTTGCAACAGGTAACATAAATGCACAAGATGCAGCGACGGCAATCAGTGCAGAGAGAATAACCGGAGACATGCCTAAGGCTTCTGCAATGGTCGCAAATACAGGGACAAGTAGCGCAGCACTGGCGGTGTTACTCGCAAACTCAGTCAAGAAGACAACAAAAGCAACCACTGCAAGAATCGTTAAGAGAATACCGGCTTGCTCAAGGAAGCCTGACAAGCTATGAGCCAAAAATACGCTTGTTCCAGTTGCTTTTAGGACGTTACTCAGACAGATACCACCACCAAATAGGATTAACACACCCCAGTCGGTTGTTTTCTCAATATCTTTCCACTCGACGGCGCGAGAAGCACCAAGTAGAAGGATGGCGCCAATGGCTACAAGAGTATCGAACTTCGCGAAGCCACCCAGCATAGCGTTAATAGGCTTACTGAATATCCACAAAGTTACGGTCAGTAAGAAAATCGCCAACGTAATCATTTTGCCGTTTGTCCATTCGACTGGTTGATGGTCAAGGTCAAACTTGTGGCTAAGGTCAGGCTTAGTCATCGTGTACAATACGAGGATAGCGATTGGCATTAATACTAGGGAAATAGGTACACCAAACTTCATCCATTCAGTGAAGCTTAGGCCAACTTCAGCGGCTGCAATTGCGTTTGGTGGGCTACCAACCAGTGTTGCAATACCACCAATTGAAGCACTGTAAGCGATACCGAGTAGAACAAACAAAAAGGTGTTGTGGTTTTTCTTGGCGTCTAGCTTTGTCATCACACCCAGAACAAGCGGTAACATCATCGCGGCGGTGGCGGTGTTTGAAATCCACATTGACAGGCCAGCACTCACACCAAATAGCATGAATACAGCGACAGACATTTTTCCTCTTGCCAGCAATAGTACTTTATCTGCAATCGCTTGATCTAACTTTTGTTTATGTAGAGCCGCAGCTAGTGCAAAACCACCCAAAAATAGAAAAATGATGGAGTTGGAAAAGTTATTCAGTGCGGCTTGAGTGTTGAACACACCCAAAAATACCGCAAGTAGTGGTATGAGCAGCGCAGTAATGCTGACGTGAATCGCTTCGGTTAGCCACAGAATAGCAACAAAAACTAAGATGCTCAGGCCGGTTACTACTTGTGGTTCAAAGGGTAAGGTATTAAACAAGATAATGAACAATAGGATATTCGCGTTCAAAATCATGCTGTTGCGAGTGAAGAACCAATTCTTCAATGTCACAGCGAGTGCGGTCATGGGTAGTGCTCCTTTTGCATTGCCTTTTGTCGGTTTTTTTATGGCAAAGTAACTGACTTGTAGTTATTTATTGATGAAATGTTACTTTGAATGCGAAAAAGAGTTTTGCCTGAATCGTAGAGCAAATTAGAAAGTGTGATGTTGAGAATTGGAAATGGGTAGAAAACTACCCATTTGTTTTATAGAAATGTTACTAGGCTTGTGAGCCACGTTATTCCTCTATTCGACGGGGACTTGAAGAGGCTCGTTAGCTGCTTTATTTGGCTCTTTTACTGCAACGATAGGTTCTTGAGGGCCAAGAAACTTAGGCTGCGTATTGATAATGTACAGGTCTAAAAACGCTTTCACACGGGCTAGCAGTTCTCGAACACGCATCGATGTTTTTTGCTTGTTGGCCGTCGGCCCTGCTACCGCGAGACACTGTGCATCAATGCTGTAAGCATCAGCGATGAACAGTGCGCGTTCACAGTGAAAGCGCTGAGTCACAATCAGAAATCGCTCCGAAGCAAAAATTTTTTTCGCTCGTACAATCGAATCTAAGGTACGAAAGCCAGCATAATCAAGGTGAATCACTTCTTCAGGCACGCCTGCTTTAAGTAAGTCGCGTTTCATTGTCCACGGTTCGTTGTATGAACGGTGGGCGTTATCACCACTCAATAAAAACTGTTTTACTTTGCCTTGGTTGTAAAGCTCAATCGCCGCATTAATGCGATGAGTGTAGTAAGTGTTGAGGATCTTTCCGATGTATTTACTGGTACCAAGAACTACGGCAACCTCATGTTGAGGGATTTGCTCGTATTCAGTGAAAATGCTCTCTTTGGCTTGTAAAACCACCCACCGGTCGATGGCTATAACAGAAACAAGCAGACTAAGTGCAGAGATCGACAAAATCAAAGCAAATCGCTTCCAGGAAAATTTCAGCTTCCACTTTGATCTTATGCGAGAAAACAACAAAACGTTTTATATCCTTAACTAAAAATGTAGTTCTCATCATATCTGATAGAAACAAAAAGAGAGAAGCCCATTTATGCCAAAATCTGGTTAGGATGATAAAAAAATAAAAGCCCCTACATGGTAGGGACTAATTATTAAACGAATTGTCTCAAGCTTAGAACGCAGTGCGTTTGTAGCGGCGGTAAACAGGTTGCCAGAACGACTGTTCAATTGCCACGTTCAATGCTTCATCAGTAATTTCTAATGCGACACCTTGTTCAATTGCCTTTTTACCAACGGCAAATGCGATTTTTTTCGACACTAAGTGGATCTCTTCCAGTGGTGGAAGTAGTGCACCACGACCATTGATTGCTAGAGGAGAACATGTTGCTAGCGCGCGACTTGATTCCATTAGCATCTCGTCAGTGACACGTTTTGCATTGACAGCAAGTACACCAAGGCCAATGCCTGGGAAGATGTAGCTGTTGTTACATTGTGCAATAGGGTAAGTGCGACCTTCATGAACCACTGGCTCAAATGGGCTACCTGTTGCAACCAGTGCTTCACCATTTGTCCAACGAATGATGTCGTTCGGTGTCGCTTCCACGCGGCTTGTTGGGTTCGACAGTGGGAAGACAATCGGACGCTTACAGTGTTTATGCATTTCTTCGATGACTTCTTGGCTAAATAGGCCAGGAGCACCAGAAACACCAATTAGTACCGTTGGCTTGGCGTTACGCATTACATCGAGTAGTGAGAAGCCATTTCCTTCATTTTCCCACTCTTTCGTATTGGTATGCTTTTGCACCAAGCGTTGTTGGAAATCAAGAAGGTTAGGCATGCCTTCTTGTAACAGACCCCAACGGTCAACCATGTAAACTTGTGAGCGAGCTTGCTCGTCAGAAATTCCTTCCGATACCATTTGTGCGATGATCGCTTCTGCGATACCACAACCAGCAGACCCTGCCCCTAGGAAGGTAATACGTTGTTTAGAAAGCTGAGTTCCTGCTGCTTTACAAGCTGCAAGTAGAGAACCAACAGTAACAGCTGCAGTACCCTGAATATCATCATTGAAGCAACACACGCGGTCTTTGTAACGCTCTAGAAGAGGCATCGCATTTTTCTGAGCAAAGTCTTCGAACTGGATCAAAGCATCAGGCCAACGGCGCTGTACCGCTTGGATAAACTCTTCTACAAATGCATCGTATTCTGCACCCGTAATACGAGGATGACGCCAACCCATGTACATCGGATCAGCTAAGCGTTGCGGGTTATTGGTACCCACATCAAGAACGATTGGTAGCGTGTAAGCAGGGCTGATACCACCACACGCGGTATATAGTGACAGTTTACCGATTGGAATACCCATGCCGCCGATACCTTGGTCACCCAAGCCAAGGATACGTTCGCCATCTGTCACAACAATCACTTTAACGTTGTGGTTTGCTGCGTTGTTCAGCAAGTCGTCAATACGGTCACGGTTCGGGTATGAAATGAACAGACCGCGACCACGACGGTAAATGTTAGAGAAGTTTTCACATGCTGCGCCAACAGTCGGCGTGTAGATGATAGGCATCATCTCAGAAATGTGATTTTGCACTAGGCGGTAATACAATGTTTCGTTGGTGTCTTGGATGTTACGCAGATAAATGTGCTTATCCATATCGCTTTCGAAACTTTTGTATTGCTGGTAGGCACGTTCCACCTGCTCTTGGATAGTTTCGGTCGACTCTGGAAGCAGACCTTCTAAGTTGAATGAACTACGTTCTTCAGCAGAGAATGCACTGCCTTTGTTCAAAAGAGGGGTTGCTAAAAGAGCCGGACCCGCATATGGAATATATAGTGGGCGTTTATCGTTGTTCATTGGGTGCCTTATGTAGGGTTGAAGGATGCGCACCAAATTTTAACGGGTTCACTATTTAGTTGTAAACATGCGTTGATGCACATCAATGTAATGTCGCAAAAAAATTCAGATACCGACGAAAATATCGGCAATATTGGTTGTTTAGAGATACCTAAAGCAGGATTTTTTTACTTGGGTATAATGTTTTGCATCATCAAATCAAATCCAATTTCTATGTTTCAACTACCTATCGACAGCCTGCAAGCCGAGTTTGACCATCATGTAAACCTTAACCATCTTGTGGTGGAAGCCGAAACCGGGTCGGGTAAATCTACCCGCTTGCCCATGTGGGCGGCAAAACACGGACGCGTTCTGGTTATTGAACCACGTCGAATTGCTTGTACCTCGCTGGCTGAATTTCTTGCGGAGCAATCTGGAGAGCCAATAGGTCGCAAAGTCGGTTACGCGATCAAGCTTCATGCCTACTTTGATGAAAAAACCGAAGTTGTATTTGTGACTCCGGGGGTTGCACTGCGTTGGTTTTCGGAAAACAAGCTAGCAGACTTTGATGTCGTGATAGTGGACGAATTTCACGAGCGACGCTGGGATATTGATCTATTAACCGCCATTTTGAAGCAAGAAAATCAACATCGATTGATCGTCACTTCCGCTACCTTAGAAGGCGAAAAGCTTTCTCGTTACCTGAATGCTAAGCGTCTGCGTTCGGAGGGACGTTGCTTTCCAGTCACGGTGACACATCGTTCCACAGACAGCCGCTATTTACCGAACAAAAAGGGATGTGAACAGGAGGTTGTCGGAGCGGTAAAAGAAGCACTGGAAGATGAAGATGGCGATATTCTTGTTTTTCTCCCAGGACGTAAAGAGATCGCCCAATGCGCGCAGATGCTACAAAGCAGCAGTGATGTCATGGTGGTTAAACTTCATGCCTCGGTCAGTGATGAAGAACGACATCGTGCGCTGACGGTACAAAAGCAACGGAAAGTCGTATTGGCAACCAACGTCGCGGAAACCTCTCTGACCATTCCTAACATCCGTGTGGTAATCGATAGTGGTTTAGAGCGCAGAACTGTACAACGAAATGGACGTACAGCACTGACATTAACCAACATTTCTAAGGCCAGTGCCGCGCAGCGAATGGGGCGAGCAGGTCGCGTTACCGAAGGGGCTTGTATTCGTCTATATGGTGAGCACGCGCCTTTAGAATTAGTGACGCCTCCAGAATTACACAGAGAAGAGCTCGTCGAGCCCATGCTGGCAGCGGCTTGTTGTGGGTACCGTCTCTCAACACTCGATTTTCTCGACTCAATTCCAGAAAAGTCGCTAGAGGCATCTCATTCGACGTTGTTATCCATGGAAGCGATTGATGAGGATGGCAATGTCACGCAGCACGGGAGAAAAGTATATCCACTACCCATTGATGCACTGTTTGCCGATCTCGTTACCAGAATTCAAGCGAAGCCAGAGAAGGAAGCAATGATTGATTTGGCTGCCGCCTTATCTGTGCCTGCGCAGCTCTATCAGCGACAAAGTGGTGAAGTTGCTGAGCTTCTATCTCAAGAGGAGCCATACGGATGTGATGCCTCTTTACTGATCCGTTTGGTTCGAGGGGAGCAACTCTCAGGCATTATCATTGACGCTAGCGCGCTCGAAGAGGCACTAGGTTTAGCGAAACAAATGCGAGAAGTGTTTGAATTGCCGGAACTTGACGTTGCCTCTCGATATAAACGTGAAGCGCTCTTTTTCTCCATCGCCTCATTGCACCCTGAGCTTGTGTTTGTCCGACGAGCTCGTCGAAGGGATGCTCTAGGAAATGGCGTAGTCGAGATGCTGGTTGGGCGTAACAGCCGCTTTCCTGATAAAGAAGAAGCGGCCATCGTGCTAGATAGCCATAGCGTGCCAGGACGAGGTGTTAAGCAAACACTAAACCTCGCATCGGTTATGATGCCTATCCCGCTGACGTTGTTACGCGAACTTGAATTTGGGGAGTGGCGACAAGGTGAGACGAATTATGAAGAAGAGACGCCAAGAGCAACAATGCATTTGGTCTACGCCGGGCGAACAGTCTGTTCTGAACACCAAGCGTTACAAGGTGATGTTGCTGTTCAGTCTATTGTCGAAATGATAGAAGACGAGACACTGTTACCAGGTTTTGCTTCTCAAAGAAAACAACAAATCCAACACTGGAAACTCTACAACGCATTGGGCCTTAATGTCGAAGGAGAAGAGGTTAACGACTTGGCCTCCTTGACATTTTCTAGCTGGTTAAAGGATCAGTTGGAAACATTAGGCGTTGAAAATGTCGATGATATGGCGTTATTTGAACCGGAAGACTTAACATTTAACGGTGTTCCAGAATGGGAATACGACGATTTCACGGAGCAGTACCCTTTAGAACTTTCGCTGCCAGAACTCCAACTGGATGTTGAGTATTACGCGTCTCGCAAGCTGGTACAGGTCGTTTATCGAGAGGGAAACCGTAAGGGAGACCCGAAGCGTTGGGAGCTGCCACGCTGGGCTGGTTGGAAGATACAGTATAAAAAGGCCAGTCGAGTGATTGATGTGAAGTAGGTCGGCGGATGACGTTGTGACAAGAATTGATATTTTCTTGGTGAATCTATAATTATTTCATATTGATAGCGTTACTTGTGTGTTGTTTTTAGTTTCTTAATTGAAATATTAATCAATTGAATGCTTATATATGGCGAAGCTGTACATCAGTTGTTACAAAGCTGGTTTTAATATTTCCTTTTGTATGTAAATTAGGGCATAAAAGACGAATGTTTTATATCCCATTGCTATATCAAAACAGTTGAACGATATTTGGTATATCTCATTTTCGAGTGTCGGGGGCATAGAATGGATCAACAAGGAAAGACGTGCATTGAATTCGACTACACTAGCTTTTTAGGAGCGACAGGTAGTAAGAAATGGACCTTTTTAGAGGCATTTGCCACCATCGCGCCTATTTTCGGTTTGATGTGGAAACAGAACATTGCGGAATTGAGCAAGCCTGAAGATCGGTTGTGGGATGCCGCATTAAAATCGATGTCTTCTCGTAAAAGTGATGAATCCAATTTGGTCCGCTTAACCCAGCTAGCTAAACATGAAGGGATCAATGAATTGCGAGTCGTTATGCCATATTCGCTCGATGTTCAGCAAATCGAGTACATAGAATCTCGCAGTCAGTTGAAGGTGGATACGTCAGAACAAGATGTCCTTAACATCAAGTTTTAGGCTGAACATTTCCACTTCATCGATGTACCACTTAACAATAGTGCAATGAAAAGCGACCTCAAAGTAGGTCGCTTTTTATTTTGAGGTTTTTGTCGCAGGTCTTAGGAAATGTGATGAATATAGAGTATTTGCACTTAAATTAACAAAAATGTAACGTTTGGAAATGCAATTGTCATAACTAGCTTCTAACTTTGTGTTTTTAGGACAAATTACCGACTAAGTGGTTGGTACTGTAAGTTCGAATTAACGTCCCTTATTGGCATACAAGGATGATCGAGTCACCACGTCATTTGGGCATAAAAACAAACACAATAAGAAAGGAAGTCAATATGTCTTTGTCTCGTCGAGACTTTATGAAAGCTGCCTCTTCAACGGCGATTGTTACCGGGCTGGTGGGCTGTGGTAGCGATGCTAGTGAATCTGCTGCGGTTACCTTTGAGCACGGAGTGGCGAGTGGAGATCCTACTCAAACACAAGTAATCATTTGGACTCGAGTTACGACCTCAGCAAGCTACGCAGATGTAAGCTGGCAAGTTTCATCTAACGAAAATTTTACTGATATCGTGCAAAGTGGCACTTTTGCCACAGACACGAGCCGAGATTTCACGGTAAAAGTCGATGTTCAAAATCTCAACGCAAATTCTCGCTACTACTATCGATTCATGGTTGGAGATGTCACTAGCGAAGTCGGGCAAACTCAAACATTACCAGAGGATGGTGTAGAAAAGGCATCCATGGCGGTTGTTTCTTGTGCAAACTATCCTGCTGGCTATTTCCATGTGTATCGAGAGATTTTAAATCAACATGAGCAAGACCCGTTTGATGTGGTGCTTCATCTCGGTGATTACATTTATGAGTATGGTGCTGGTGGCTACGCTAGTGAAGATGCTGAGGCACTAGGGCGAGAGCCAAGCAAAGGCACTGAATGTATTACCTTAGATGATTACCGAAAACGGTATGCGCAATATCGCCAAGATGCTGATCTGCAAGCGTTACATGCGAGCCTACCAATGATTGCTGTCTGGGATGACCATGAGCTTGCAAATGATACTTGGAAAAATGGTGCGGAAAACCATCAAGAAGAGGAAGGCAGTTTTAATGATCGTCGTGCATCTGCGGCTGCCGCGTGGACAGAATGGTTGCCCGTTCGTGAAAACACTTTCTCAAACATGCTGATTTACCGTCAGTTTTCGTTTGGAAGTTTAGTCAATTTGATGATGCTCGACACGCGACTTGTGGGGCGTGATAAACCGTTGGATTATTTCTCGCTCAGCTCACCAACGATGGAAGCTATTGGCGGTTTAGTTGCCCAGTCGCGCAGTCAAGACCGAGAGCTGTTAGGCGCTGACCAACTCGCTTGGCTGATGGATGCGTTCAGTACGCACGACGCAACTTGGAATGTGCTAGGGCAACAAGTGTTAATGTCTCGTATGGAGTTGCCAAGTTCGGTTATGACCGCGATGTTTCAATTGTTTACTGCCACTGAAGAACAAAAAACAGAGGCGTTATTAGCGGTAAACTCTGCGATTACGGGTTATCTCTCTGACCCAAGTTTAGATACCATTGCTTTGCCATATAACCTAGATGCATGGGATGGTTACTACGTTGAGCGAGAGAACGTTTATCAACTGGCCAAAGCCAGCAGTGGTAACTTTGTCTGTTTGGCAGGAGATACGCACAACGCATGGGCAAGTGAGCTTAAAGACGTATCTAAGCATCCTATCGGGGTAGAGTTTGCGACTAGCTCTGTGAGTTCCCCTGGGTTAGAGGCCTACCTCGCGTTAGACCCTGTTGCGATCGCTCAAATGGAATACACGCTGCCGCACTTAGTGTCAGAATTACAGTGGGCAGACATCAAACAGCGTGGCTTTATGCGCGTTACTTTTACGCCCGACAAGGCAGAGTCGACCTGGTATTTCGTATCAACGATTAAAGACAAAACATATCAGGTGACGACCAAGTCAGCCTCTACAACAGATGGCACTACGTTAAATATCGGCTAAACTGAGCCTAATACGAAAAAAGTCCGCAAGCTAGTGCGGACTTTTTATTGGAAAGCATTTAGCAATCTAGCGACAGTGCTAGTCAATCAATCCGTATTCTTTGCTCAGAACTTCGATGATTTCCGCTTTCGGATTCTCACTCAAATGAATCGGCTTGCCTGTAATCTTCTCGGCAATACCAATGTAGGTGCTCGAAATCGCCATCAAAGATTCGACGGGTAAAGCATTATCACGAGCGAGTGCTTCACGCTCTGGCATACGTTCTTTATTTAGCAAGATATCTGGGTCAGGGAAGTGGTTAAGTAGGAACTGGCGGAAACCTTCTTTTGAGTTCTCTACGATGTGACCTGCTTGGTACTCTTTAGCATCCCATATACGAGACGAGTCTGGTGTACCCACTTCATCCATGTAAATCAGCTTTTCATTGCCAGCAGCATCATGAACATAACCAAATTCGAATTTGGTATCGACAAAGATTTGGTCAATTGCTTCTAATGCTTGGCTGATAACGTTAAAGCCTTCTTTCAGCAGTTTTTCGTAGAGTGCGATATCGTCCGCACTTGAGAAGTTAAATGCTTCGTAGTTGTCTACGATATTTTGACGAGTAATATTAACGTCATCCGCTTCTGGCACACCGGGAATGCCTTTTAGAATGCCTTTTGTGGATGGGGTCATTAGCAACTCTGGCAGTGCTTTGTCTTTTTCTAACCCTTCAGGAAGTTGGATTCCACAAAACTCGCGCTCGCCATTTGCGTAAGCGCGCCACATCGAACCCGTGATGTATTTGCGGCAGATGGCTTCGATTTTTACCGGTTTGGCTTTTTGTACAATCCAAACAAAAGGGTGAGGAATGTCTAGAATATGGCTATCTGCTAAGCCATTTTCTTTGAACAGTTTGAACCAGTGATTAGAAATCGCATTAAGCGCAGCCCCTTTACCCGGGACACCATTAAGACCACCTTCAGCATGCCAAATACAATCGAACGCAGAGATTCGGTCGCTAATCACCATGATAGCCAAAGGCGCATCTGGCGCGACATTGTATCCTTTTTCTTTGATCAGTCGGGCGCTGTCTTCATCAGTTAACCAGTAAACTGAACGAACTTTTCCACTATGAACGGGTTTATGGGTGCGAATTGGCAGGTCGTCATTGACGGCAAGTACTTGATTAGCAAGGCTCATTGCGACATTCCTATCATCTTAATCAAACGTCAGAAAGAGAAGATATTCAGCAAAATGTGGGCGCTGAATAAATCGAATGTGGGCATCATACCAGAACTATTTTAACTCGCCAGAGAAAAAGCAAACGTTTGCCTATTTTCTTTAATACAAAAAAAGCCCCCTTAAAAAGGAGGCGAGATGCAGGATGGATAACGTCGAACTTATTAGTGGTACTTATTAACTCTGCCTTCGACGAAAAAGACTTCACACTGATAGCGCTGCGCCATGTCGCGCAACATAGATTGATTCATAAGTGCAATTTTATTGGATGCGACAACAGCACTGGCATTGCCTGATCGGATGGCTTTTATCACGATCTCGACTTCTGAAAGCTGTTGAGAGGGCTTCATTTGAATAACGTTTTTACAGCAAATATTAGAAGCAGTGAGTTGTTCAAAGTCTGGACGAGGGCAGTCTGCTGTAAACAAAATCCATTGTTTCTGCTGCGATAAAACAGCCAGCTTAGATAGAAGCTGATCCGAAACGGCCATGGGCTTAGTTGCTTGTGCCAATACGTTGTAACGAGAGTATGTATGAGATTGACTTTGTAACTGCATCTTACTGTTCCTTTATACATGCTGTATGCCTATACAGTAGTTTGTTTTGGCGACCTGATCAACAAGTTTCTCAAAAGTTATTTGCGGTTTTTTGAAAAGGAAATAAAAGAATTTTACTTTAAGCAATTGAATTTATTTGTTTATTTTTTATTTCTGATATGTCTAACATCAATTTAAAAATGTGAGGTGAGTAGAAAGTTGGACGAGAGACATACAGGGGTTTACTACTGTATATACAGGTGTTTTTCACGGACAGTGGTTTGTATACAGTGGAAGAGGGCTGATAACCGATGCGACATGCTATGTAGGATAGGAGGGAATACGAGATAGAGATTGGAAATAGGCTTGGGAGATCAAAAAAGCGCCTTATAAAAGGCGCCTTTGAAAATCAGTTCCATTGATTCCGTCTTGCTTAGCTCGCTCGTTGCAAACGTTCGCGCATTTGCAATTCGCCTTGGTTAAATAGGCGCACGTCGATTTTTGCCATATCGTAACAAGCTTTACATGAGTAGTGGTGCTTGCCATCTAAATAATCGTGACGAGTTACAAGACTAGGTTTTTTACACCAATCACAGGTGCCTTCTTCAGTGAACATTGATTTTCTCCCCACCTAGATTAATTTGAGTCGTTAGGTGTTATTTTGCGCCGGGCATTATGGCATAAAAGCGCGACTTAAGTTAAATGTCTGTTAATTTCTTTGAGAGGGAGATCGATTGCGGTGTTTGATTATATGGGAATAAAAGCATGGTAGCCAAAGTATCCTGACCTATTTTTACTGTTTTGTAACATTTTGTGAGACGAGCTTAAAGGCATGATTGAGTCGCTTCATTTCTTCTTCACTGCCCCTTGTGTCAGGATGATAAAGCTTTGATAACTGTCTATAGCGTAGCTTGATTGCCTGTAAATCAGGGATGGTTTGTGGTGTGTAGCCAAACATAGCACACGCGACGCTTAGCTTATGGTTTTCTGCCTGAGTTTTGGATTTCTTAAATTCTCTGAATACTTTCTCTAACTGACGCTTCAGTTGCTTGTTCGTAAACTCTAGCTCTTTTATTTTTTCCGCCATTCGTTGATTTTGGCTTTCCCCTTTGGCTTCACGCGCTTTTCTATTCTGCTTGAGTTTTTTGATCACGAGGAAACTTAAGCCGCTGATGATGAGTATCGCCGCTAGCCAAATCAGCCATAGAAACGGCGAGTGTTCTACTTTGGGGTTTGCAACTGTGCTTTTCTCTTCCTGTGCTTGCTCCGCCTTTTTATCGAGCGACTTTATTTGCGAGACTTGTTTAGCTCGCAGTTGGTTGAAGCGCTGCTCTAACAGTTGATTATAAGCCTGTTCTGCTGCTGGATTATGCTGAGAAGCCATTTGATACAAGGCTTCAGTCAATTGAGATGCTGTGACCTTATCTTGATTGCGCTGAATAAAGTTAGCGAGAAGAAAGCCCCGATCGGTTGGGTCATTGAGTGCGATAGAGGTTAGCCAATATAACGCTTGTGTTTCATTTTTTTCGCCATTTATCCCTTTAGCAAAGTCGTTCGCGAGCTGTTTTTGCGCAGGGAGGTAACCTTGGTTGGCGGATTGCTCTAGCCAGTAACGCGTTTCTGGTGAGGCTTCAGCTTTGTGTGATGCCAATAATTGCTGTGCATACTCATATTGTTCGATGGGGTCAATTGGAGCTTGAGAGGCAAGCGAGTAACCAGAAAAGCTGAGGCTAAATAAGCAGAGTAGGGCAGACGTTTTGACAGACATTAATATGTCAGGCCTAACGATAATGGTTAGGCCTGCTCCGGTAATTTTTTATTATTACCGTTATGGTGCAACCAAATTACTTCAGTGGCAAGATCTGGATTTCAACACGACGGTTGCACGCACGACCTTCAGAAGTTTGGTTTGAGCAAATTGGGTTACGTTCGCCGTAGCCGCGTGCAATTGCACGACCAGGTGCAACGTTTTGAGATACTAGGAATTGACGTACGGACTCTGCACGGCGCTCTGACAACGTTTGGTTGTATGACTCACTACCTGTGCTATCCGTGTAACCGTCAATAACGAGACTGGTATCTGGGTACTCAACTAGGATGCGAGCAACACCGCGTAGAGTATTATGGATACTAGCATCAAGCTGGTAAGAGCTTGAAGAGAAGCCGATACCGTTTTCCATACGCAGTAAAAGCTGATTTTCACCAACACGCTGAACTTGTACGCCAGAGTTTAGCAAAGCGCGACGTAACTCCGCTTCTTGTTGGTCAAAGTAGTAACCAACGCCAGCGCCAGTCGCTCCGCCTGCGGCTGCACCAATGAGTGCATGCTGACGACGTTCTTTAGCATCATCACCCGTTGCTAGGCCGATTGCTGCGCCAGCGATCGCACCAATAAGCGCGCCTTGCGTGGTGGAGTTAGTTTCGTATTCACCCGTTGTTGCATTTTGGCGTTGAGTGGCTTGACAGCCAGTAAGAGCTAGCACTAGAGCTAGTGCAATAGGCACCTTTTTCAAGGGAAAATCTCCGTATAAAACTGAGGCGAAACCATGCCTCATAATGGGATGCGAATTATGAATAAACAAGCATTAATATTTGTTATGAGAAAGTAAGATTGATAAGAGTTTCTGTAAGAAAATTCCTACCAATACTGCCAAAGCTCTCAAAGTAAGCCCCATCGACATCGAAGTCATTGCTGCTTATGTGAATCCTTTACTATTCTGGCTATTTCGATGAATCGCCCAACATTTTGCGTGCTTGTTCGCCGCCCACTCCACGGTTAACTGAAACCTTTCTACCTTTCTTTAAGCCCACTTCGTAGTCTTCAGTTAGGTTTTTCATTGCTTCTTTCAATTGCTTCTTGAACGTTTCGCGGTCAATGTTTTGGAATTCTTTATCAATATAGTCATTAATTTTATTGGCCGACTCTTCATCTGGAGAAATAATTGGCAATTTTTCAATCGCGCCTTCCACCCAGCCAGATACAAATGAGTTCACACGGCGAGTCACTTCCTGAGAAGAGGTGCCGGTGCCAGCAAAGCTGTTTCGGAATTGTCCGGTACTTTCGTTCATCTCGCGATAAACAATATCGAAAGCAAATGCAGCAAAAATAGCGCGATCTGCTTCACCGATAAATTCGACACGTTTGAGCCCTTTGTGATTCAACAATACTGCTTCGACACCGAATTTTGTGTTAATGCCGCGAATCACTCGCAATATGGTAGAACTGATGTTCGCTGGTAGCAGATGAGAAGATTGTGTTTTTCCCATTCTGATGAACTCAATATCGTCTTTATCGAGACCATATTTAAGCATGAGGCGATGTGCCATTTTGATAGCATTGGCAGCCTCATTAACATTAGCGGAATTGCCCAGTTCTAAGCACTTGGCGATTTTTTTCAGAGCTTTTTGTTTATCCATCGACAACCAGTAACGAAAGCAGAAAATTTATGAAGTCAGACATATTACCTTTTTTGACATAAAAACGAAATACAAGGTGGGACTGAAGATAATTTCAGCACATAAAAAGAAGCCTCGCATTAAGCGAGGCTGGCGTTTTAGTTCGTCGTAATCAGTATGAAGTCGTACTTGTGTCTAAGAAGCCATTCTTCATTAAGATTCGTTAGAATTACAACCCGAGCTGGTTGAGCAAGTCATCGGCATCATCGTTTGATCCCGACGATTTAGATTCTTTCTCAGCCAACTGTTTACGTGTTGCCTCTAAAATGTCGTCTGGGTTTTCGTCTTCAGCAACTTCAAACTCTTCCAGTTGGATGAACTCAGTTTTATCCATTGCTAGTTCGAGATAGAAAATATTGTTGTTTTCGGTGGAGAACGTCACTCTGCGCGCTTGAGGGCGGTCAAGGTTGGTATCAACTTGTAAGATAACTTGCTTATTCAGCGCCAGCATTTTTGGTTGGTTTTGTGTGATGTTCGTTTGCAGGTCTTTACGAATTTTATTAGTGAAGTCTCCGACCAGTTGATTCATGAGTTCACCCAGAACATCGCCTACCTCGTCAGAAGTATGAGATATTGCCAGTTCTTCTTCTGGCATGCCCATATTACGCATGTAGTTGGTGTAGATCTCCAGTGCGGCTTTTGCCGTAAAATTAATCACAACTAGCCCGGTAAATCCGCCATCAAACAGAACAAAACAGCCAAAATCTGGTTTGAGGCTAGTCTTGTGGATTTTTTGCACCATTGCTGAATAATTTACTTGAGAAGATGTCGCCGAAGTAAGTACGCCAGAAACAGACTGGCAAAGTTTGAGAAGGATATCTTCAGTGGTCACAATTTTATTTTTTTTCATTCTGAAAACTCATCTAGAAACGCGATTCGTTCCCCAATGTAGGCATCAAGCGTGAAAAAATAAAGCATAAGTTTAATTATTGTATCGAGATTCTGATTTGCTCGTCTTTTTAAATGTTGTAAAGTGACGAAATTCAAAGAATATTACTTCACTAACTCTTTTGTGGTGTTTTTTCGCTTAGCGCCAATTTGTATGAGAAGTGAGCAAATAATTACACAACCCGCAGCTGATCGGATCAGCGTCGTAGGGGCAGGAAGCAAATGTTACCAAGATTACACTCGCAAACTGATGTCGATCCTCTTGTTCTTAGTTTTCTGAAAGAGCTTGAGCACGCCGGATTCACTGGTGATATCGAAAGCCAATATTCAAGCCGACTAGCGGTTGCCACTGACAACAGTGTTTACCAGCAACTTCCTCAGTCTGTCGTTCATCCCAAAACGACAGAAGATGTTTCTCTCCTCGGGAAACTGAGCAATAAAGAAAAGTACGAACGAATTACCTTTTCACCTCGTGGTGGCGGCACAGGGACCAATGGTCAGTCGCTAACCAAAGGTATTGTGGTGGATATGTCTCGCCACATGAACAAAGTGCTTGAGATTAATGAGAAAGAAGGCTGGGTTCGTGTACAAACTGGTGTAGTGAAAGACCAGTTAAATGACGCTGTTCGCCCTTATGGCTACTTCTTCTCTCCAGACTTATCTACCAGTAACCGTGCAACGATTGGCGGCATGGTCAACACCGATGCTTCTGGTCAAGGTTCTCTGAAATACGGAAAAACATCCGATCATGTTTTGTCGCTACAAGCGGTGTTTGCTGATGGTTCAATTTTAGAGTCGGACTTGTCCCATGGTTACCCAAAAGAAGGCGAGTTTGCTGCCAAGGCGCTACGTGTAACGGAATCCGTATGTCGTGAAAAACGCCAGCAGATCGTAGATAAGTTTCCTCCTCTTAACCGATTTTTAACGGGCTACGATTTAAAAAATGCCTTGAATGAAGACGGTGACCGTTTCGATATCACACGAGTACTTTGCGGCGCGGAAGGTTCATTGGCATTTATTACCGAAGCAAAGCTGAACCTGACGCCAATTCCGAAAGCGCGTACGTTGGTTAACGTTAAATACAACAGCTTTGATTCTGCACTGCGTAATGCACCGTTTATGGTAGAGGCGAAAGCGCTGTCTGTAGAAACCGTTGACTCAAAAGTGCTTAATCTCGCGAAGCAAGATATCGTTTGGCACACCGTGAGCGATTTACTTACCGATGTTCCAAATAAAGAGATGCTTGGCATCAATATGGTGGAATACGCAGGTCAGGACGAAGAGGAAGTTGCTGCTCAGGTTGCAGCGTTGACCGCCAAGCTCGATACCATGTTGGAAACAGAAGAAGCGGGCATTATCGGCTACCAAGTTTGTAACGATGTAGCGAGCATTGGGCGTATTTACAACATGCGTAAAAAAGCGGTGGGTTTGTTAGGCGCAGCAAAAGGTCGTGCTAAACCGGTCGCATTCGCTGAAGATACCTGTGTGCCACCAGAAAACCTGGCGGACTTCATTGTAGAGTTTCGAGAACTGTTAGACAGCAAGTCTCTGAATTACGGCATGTTTGGTCACGTCGATGCTGGGGTGCTTCACGTACGTCCTGCGTTGGATTTGTGTGACCCGCACCAAGAAGCATTGATGCACGAAGTTTCTGATGAAGTGGTCAAGCTGGTGGCGAAATACGGCGGTTTGATGTGGGGTGAACACGGCAAAGGTTTCCGTTCAGAATATGGCCCTGAGTTTTTCGGCGACGAGTTGTTTACTGAACTGAGACGTGTGAAAGCGGCATTCGATCCACACAACAAAATGAACCCGGGCAAAATCTGTACACCGCTGGATAGTGATGCAGAGCTTGTCAAAGTTACCGATACCAAACGTGGTTACTATGACCGTCAGATTGACGTTCAAGTACGTGACAGCTTTAAACAAGCGATGGAATGTAACGGTAACGGTTTGTGTTTTAACTACGATACCAGCTCGCCAATGTGTCCATCGATGAAAGTAACAGCCGATCGTCGTCATTCACCGAAAGGTCGTGCGGGTTTGGTTCGCGAGTGGTTGCGTCAGCTTACTGAGCAAGGCATTGATATTCTTGACTTAGAAAAGCAAACACTAGAAAACAAAACATCAATCAAAACCATGATTGACCGCGTACGTCATTCTATCAATCGTCGTCACGAGTATGACTTCTCTCACGAAGTGTATGAAGCGATGAATGGTTGTTTGGCGTGTAAAGCGTGTGCGAGTCAGTGTCCGATTAAAGTCGATGTTCCGAGCTTTCGCTCGCGCTTTTTAAACATCTATCACTCTCGTTACCAACGTCCTGCAAAAGACTATCTGGTTGCGAACATTGAGACTATGCTGCCGATGATGGCGAAAGCGCCAGGTGTCGTAAATGGTGTTTTGAAGCAGTCGTGGGTGAAAAGTTTAACGGCATCTACGGTCGGGTATGTCGATGCGCCGTTGTTATCAGTACCCACCTTGAAACAACGAGTAGAGTCGCTGACAACGCCTTATGATCTGCAAGCGCTCAGTGGTTTGTCTTCGTCTGAAAAGAGCAAACATGTTTTAATTGTTCAAGACCCATTCACTAGTTACTACGACGCTGATGTCGTTGAAGACTTCGTTAAGTTATTGAAAAAGCTGGGTATGAATCCGGTGCTTCTGCCGTTTAAGCCGAATGGTAAAGCACAACACATTAAAGGGTTTTTACGTCAGTTTAAGGACACAGCAGCCGACACAGCGAAGTTCTTGGCGATGGTAGCGGATCTGGATATTCCATTAGTTGGCGTCGATCCTGCTTTGGTGCTGTGTTATCGAGATGAATACGCTGAAGTGCTTGGCAGTAAGCGAGGTAATTTCGATGTACTAACAGCCCACGAATGGCTTTACCCAAGACTAGAAGCGTTTGAAAGCGGAGAGCATAAGGCGCAGGAACCTTGGTATCTGTTTGCGCACTGTACTGAAAAAACCAAAATGCCAAATGCGGAAAAAGAGTGGGGCGCTATTTTTGCTCACTTTGGTGCAGTTTTGAATACGGTACCTGTTGGTTGTTGTGGTATGGCGGGTACGTTTGGTCATGAGGTTGATAAGTTGTCGATGTCGAAAGACATTTACAATTTAAGCTGGAAGCCAAGCTTAGATAAGTTGGATAGCGAGAGATGTTTGATTACAGGCTATTCTTGCCGCAGCCAAGTGAAACGCTTTGAAGGAACGAAGCCCAAGCATCCCGTTCAGGCATTGTTAACTTTGTTGTAATCGGACTAAATCAAGCCCAGTTTTACTGGGCTTTTTAGAAACCGTACTTAGACCCTTTCAAAGGATATGAATCTTGAGAAAACTTGAACTCAAAGTCCCACCTGTTGCGGTGTTTTTGCTAGTCATACTTTTGATGTACGGACTTAAAGTTTTGACGCCGAGCATGAACATTCGAGTCCCCTTTGTTGAATTTGTAGTAGGTGTATTAACTTTGTTGTCTGGCTACATGGGCATTGCTGGCGTGTATGAATTTCGCAAAGTAAAAACCACAGTGAACCCAGTAAAACCTGAAGCGGCATCTTCTGTTGTAAGAACTGGTGTGTTTGCCTTTTCACGCAACCCTATGTACACGGCATTATTGCTTCTAATCATAGCAACTGGTTTGTGGTGGCAGCACTTGAGTGTGGTGCTTTGTGGCGTGATATTTGTCAGTTATATGAATCGGTTTCAAATCAAGCCTGAGGAACGCGTTTTAGAGCGATTGTTTGGTGAAGAGTATGTGGATTATAAAAACCATGTTCGTCGTTGGCTCTAAGCATTGCGTTTAGTTTTGTTTGGATGAGACATAAAAAGAAAGCCCAACGGTCGACGTTGGGCTTTCTTTTAGTAAACACGTTTTTTGTGCGCTTCTGATAGGGCAGTCGACTAGGCTGCCTTAACGAACTTTGCTAGGAATGCATCCTTACGTTCATTAAAGCGGCGTACAAGGTCGTCAACTGCTTCTTGGTCATATGGCTTCAAGCCACTTGCAACCATGCGCTTAATACCTTTACCAACGACTTCACCGTCTTCTTTGAACGCAAAGTTTAAGGTAACTACACCTCGTTTTCCTTCTACATCGAATGTTGCGCCAGTGAAATCCACCTCTGGATGCGTAAGGTCTAAGCGTGAAAATTCGACTTCCATGCTTTCATAAATAACTAATGGACGCTGGCAGTTAATCATCATTTGCTTCTCTTCCATAAGAGGAACCATGATGTGAGGGAAGTTCATACCAGAAAATTGCACGTAATTTGTCACTACATGCTCAATAAATGCCGGATCGTGGTTAGTTTCACCTTCACGGGACATGTGTAAGTATTCTTTACCTGCCTCGTCAACAACAGCGCTTTCTTTGTCACACTTATTTTCAATATGAAGTGCTACACCATCGTTTACCATGCCAGAGAAGTTAAAACGCATCTTTTGGCTAACGCCTTCTTTACTAAGGAGCACTGCGAAAAGTAAATCCCCAGGGACACAAAAGCGTTTGTTGTCTTCATCATGAATTGGGTTGTAGTCACCTGCGACACGTTTTGCAAAGTGGCTTGCTTGTTCGCGAGTGAACTGAAACTGGTGATTAGTGTTTGAAAAATAAGGTGTTAGAAACATAATTTTTACGTAGTAACCAAAACTGTGTGGGATTATATGCGAATATCTGCGTAGCAATGGTCCATCCAGTGAAAACTTCACCGTATCCTAACAATAAGACACTATTTCGGCGGATAAAACGTTAAAAACGCATACTTTAGCAACGCTTTTATTTGTGAAAGCAATAAACAACGACCTTTTCGCTCGCCTATCTTTTAAAGTATAGCCATCAAAGTAGACAGGCGTTCATAAACAGTGCCATCAACATGTTTAATCGTATGTAAAAAGGCTCCACGCTGAACGTAGAGCCTTCAAGTCATTATCTGTTTATTCGATGAAATGCCAGTTATGCTTGGTTATTGAACACTTGGTAACAAGCTCTCTGGCATGAGCGTGTTGTGGATAGCCAGCTTAAGCAGAGTATTTGCCTGTTCAATGTCTGGAGCAAAGTAGCGATCTTTATCGTAGAACGATACTTTTTCACGCAACATTTGTTTCGCAATCTCAATACGCTCAGAGGACTTGTTTGGTGCTCTAAAGTCTAGGCCTTGTGCTGCTGAGAGGTATTCTACCGCCAGAATACCGCGAGTGTTTTCGCCCATTTCTTTCAATCTGCGAGCCGCGAATGTTGCCATTGACACGTGATCTTCTTGGTTTGCAGATGTTGGCAAGCTGTCTACTGACGCTGGGTGAGCGAGTGTTTTGTTTTCACTTGCTAACGCAGCAGAGGTAACCTGAGCAATCATGAAACCAGAGTTCACACCACCATTGTCGACTAAGAACGGTGGTAGTTTTGATAGCGCGCTATCGATAAGTAATGCCATACGACGTTCAGACAAGCTACCGATCTCGGCAATCGCAAGTGCTAGGTTGTCGGCTGCCATTGCAACAGGCTCCGCATGGAAGTTACCGCCAGAGATGATGTCACCATCTTCAGCAAACACCAACGGATTATCTGATACGGAATTAGCCTCTACTTGTAATACTTCGGCCGCATTGCGGATTTGCTGTAAACACGCGCCCATCACTTGAGGCTGACAGCGCAAAGAATACGGGTCTTGTACTTTTTCACAGTTAGTATGCGAATCACCTATTTCACTCGTTGTGTCTAACAAATGACGGTATGCGAGTGCTGCGTCCATCTGGCTGCGATGACCACGTACACGGTGAATGCGCGGATCGAATGGACTTCGGCTGCCGAGAGCGGCTTCAACAGACATTGCACCACAAACGGTTGCTGACGCGAAAAGATCTTCCGCGATAAACAGGCCTTCCAATGCAAACGCTGTGGATGCCTGAGTCCCATTTAGTAGCGCTAAGCCTTCTTTTGGCGCCAGAGTGATAGGCTCTAGACCTGCGATTTTTAATGCTTCTTGCCCGGAAATGATTTTACCGTTGTGGCGAGCTTGTCCTTCTCCCAGTAATACAGTGCTCATATGGGCTAGAGGAGCTAAGTCACCTGATGCGCCAACAGAGCCCTTTTTAGGTACGCAAGGGTAAACTTGTGCGTTGACTAGGTCGGTCAGCATATTAATGACTTTTAGGCGAATCCCAGAAAAGCCACGAGACAGACTATTGATTTTTAATACCATCATCAGACGAACCGTTTCATCTGACATAAACTCACCGATACCTGCCGCATGAGAAAGAACGATACTGCGTTGCAGTGTTTCTAAATCTTCTGGTGCTATTCGTGTGTTAGCCAATAGCCCAAAACCAGTGTTAATTCCGTAAACCGTTCTATCTTCCGCGATGACTCGGTCTACGACCTGTGTGCTTTCTTCAATGGCCGGAATGGCTTCAGGATTCAAAGTAAGGTTGACTGGTGAACGGCTCACTTGGCGTAGTTCGTTTAAGCTAATATGACCTGGCTTTAGCGTTAAATTTAACATCTCTTTCATCCTTACTTGAGCTTCTTCAGTTCTTCGTTGAGCATTGGCAAATCTAGCCCTTGCTCTGCTGCACATTGTTTAGCGATATCGTATCCCGCATCAGCATGACGCATCACGCCTGTTGCTGGGTCGTTATGCAGCACGCGGGCAATACGTTGTGAGGCATCTTCACTGCCGTCACAGCAGATAACCATACCTGAGTGTTGCGAGAAGCCCATACCTACGCCACCACCGTGGTGTAGTGAAACCCAAGTTGCGCCGCCCGCCGTGTTGAGTAGCGCGTTTAATAATGGCCAGTCTGATACGGCGTCAGAACCGTCCATCATACCTTCGGTTTCACGGTTCGGGCTTGCTACAGAGCCAGAATCTAAGTGATCTCGACCAATGACAACGGGCGCTTTAAGTTCGCCATTTTTCACCATTTCGTTGAATGCTTGACCAAGACGCTCACGATCTTTAAGACCAACCCAGCAAATACGCGCAGGTAAACCTTGGAACTGGATGCGTTCGCGAGCCATATCTAGCCAGTTATGTAAGTGCGGATTATCTGGAATTAGCTCTTTTACTTTTTGGTCGGTTTTATAAATGTCCTCAGGATCGCCAGAGAGAGCAGCCCAACGGAAAGGACCGATACCTTCACAGAATAGAGGACGAATGTAGGCTGGAACGAAGCCAGGAAAATCGAATGCGTTTTCTACGCCTTCTTCCAAGGCCATCTGGCGGATGTTGTTACCGTAGTCGAGTGTTGCGGCGCCGCGATTTTGCAGCTCTAACATCGCTTGAACTTGCACAGCCATGGATTTTTTCGCTGCTTTTACGACCATTGCTTCATCTTGCAAACGCATTTCTGCTGCGTGAGACATGCTCCAGCCTTGTGGTAAATAGCCATTGAGCGGGTCGTGTGCAGACGTTTGGTCTGTTACGACATCAGGCGTGATATTACGTTCTACCAGCTCAGAGAAAACGTCTGCTGCATTACCTAGTAGACCAACCGATACTGGTGTGTCTGACTCTTTAATGATAGCTAGCGCTTCATCTAAAGAAGTCGCTTTCTTATCGACATAGCCTGTACGTAGGCGGTAATCGATACGTGATTCATCACACTCTACTGCAATCATGGAGAAGCCCGCCATTGTACCAGCGAGAGGTTGAGCACCACCCATGCCACCAAGACCACCTGTTAGAATCCAACGGCCATTTGCGTCACCGTCAAAGTGTTTTTTTGCAACAGATACGAACGTTTCGTATGTGCCTTGTACGATACCTTGCGAGCCAATGTATATCCAGCTGCCAGCGGTCATTTGGCCGTACATCATCAAGCCTTGTTTATCGAGCTCGTTGAAGTGTTCCCAGTTTGCCCAATGCGGAACAAGGTTTGAGTTTGCGATAAGCACGCGTGGGGCATTTTTATGAGTAGGGAAAACACCAACAGGCTTGCCTGATTGAACTAAAAGCGTTTGGTCATCTTCGAGTCTTTCAAGTACTTCAACAATCTTGTCGTAACATTCCCAGTTTCGCGCTGCTCGGCCAATGCCGCCATATACAACCAGTGAATGTGGATGTTCTGCAACATCAGGATCAAGGTTGTTCATCAGCATACGAAGAGGGGCTTCGGTTAGCCAAGATTTTGCGCGCAGTTTATCTCCGTGAGGTGCACGAATTGTTCTGCTTGTATCAAGTCGTGGATCTTGTCCTTGGCGCTGTGTCATTTCAGACTCCTTTAGTTTCTCGTGATGACCAAGTACTTGCTTGGTCGTAATAATCAGTGGCATCTGGGATGCATTATGGTTTGTGCTGTTTTTCCGCCATTGCGTTGGCGATATCCCAACACAAACGGGCAGCTAATCGTGCTGTTTGACTATCGACGTCATAATTTGGGTTGTATTCGGCGATATCAGCCAGCATTAACTTATTTTTGTAATGAAGAATTCGATCTAAAAAGGGGGCAATTGTGTCGTAACTCACTCCCCGAGCTGCTGGTGCGCTGACTCCAGGTGCGGTTGCAGCAGGGAATACATCCAGATCAATAGTCAAATAGAGGTAGTCACAGTCGTCAATAAAATGCTGAAGCTGAGTTAAGTGATAACTGTGGTTTAAGTAGCAGAGCTGATTGTCCTCTACATACCAAACATTTAACGCATCTGCTTTTTCAAATAGCGCTTTAGTGTTGCTACTGCGGCTTACACCAATACAAGCGTAATGAAAGTCCCAATCGTTACGTTGACAAAAATGGTGAATTTGGTTGAAGGGTGTACCAGAGCTCGGTCTTATGTCGGCGAGGTTACTCTCGAATGCGCGCAAATCGAAATGCGCATCGAAATTGATAATGCCGATTTTAGGCTTCTTCTCTGGATGGTGCGCTTTAAAATATTCCGCTAAGCCGGAAAACGAGGCCCACGCAATCTCATGCCCACCACCCAGCACGATGACTGGCGTATGGGGCAGTGCGCTTGAAATGGTTGCTGCACATAGAGCTTGGCTCTCTTCCAGTAAGTCGTCTTCACACACCACAGTACCTAAGTCATATAGTGGGGCGTCTTGGTGCCATGCTAAATTAGCGAGTGCTCGTCGGATTAAGTCTGGCGCTTTTTTCGCGCCAATGCGTCCTTTGTTTCTCGCAACGCCAGCGTCGGTAGCAAAACCGAGTAATGAGACGCCATGCGCAACGGCACTCAACTCATCTGCTTTTTGGCGTTGAACAACGTGATGAATTCGCTGACCAAGCTTGCCGTCCTCGGCATCATGACGGCCTTGCCAATGAAATAGGGGAGAGTGTAGGTCGAATTGAGACATATTATTGGCCTCCGTGTGAAATGTATTCACCATTTACTATACGACCTACCAGACGTTTTGCTCCGACTTGATAGCTTAAATCCGCAGGGCTTTCGATATCCCATATAGAGAAGTCCGCATCAAACCCTACTTTGATTTCGCCACGTGAGTTTTGATAACCCAGAGCTTTGGCTGCATGTTGCGTTACACCACGCAGTGCTTCTTGCGGTGTAAGGCGAAATAGCGTGCACGCCATATTCAGCATGAGTGTGAGATCAGAAAATGGTGATGTACCTGGGTTGACGTCCGTAGCAATTGCCATCGGCACGTTATGCTCTCTCAACAACTCAATCGGTGGTAACTGAGTTTCTCTTAGAAAATAAAAAGCGCCAGGCAATAGAGTGGCGACGGTGTTTGATCGAGCAAGTGCTTTAACACCTTGCTCATCTAAAAACTCGATGTGATCCGCTGACAGACCGTTGTATTGCGCAGTGAGGGCTGTACCACCGAGATTAGAAAGTTGCTCAGTATGCCCTTTAACCTTTAAGCCGTGGCGTTTTGCAGCTACAAACACTTTTTCTGTTTGTTCAAGATTGAAACCAATCGATTCACAAAAAACATCGACACTCGTAGCTAATTCTTCCTTTGCGACAACAGGGATTATGTCCTGACAAATGTGCTCAATATAATCATCTGCACGACCTTGGAACTCTGGCGGAATGGCGTGAGCGGCGAGAAGTGTAGTCGTGATTTTAACTTTGCGCTCTTGTTCAAGCATTTTGGCTGCACGGAGCATTTTTACTTCATCATTCAGTGTCAATCCGTAGCCTGATTTCACTTCGACAGAAGTGACGCCGCTCGCGAGTAGCCCGTCTAAACGTGGCAACGCTAACTCAACTAACTGCGCTTCGGTTGCTGAACGCGTCGCATGCACCGTTGAAAGTATCCCACCGCCTTGTTTGGAAATTTCTTGATATGGCACGCCGCTTAAGCGCATTTCAAATTCGTTGGCACGATTGCCCGCGTAAATAAGATGAGTGTGGCAGTCGATCAAACCTGGCAGAACTAACTTGCCTTGAAGGTCGATACTCTGAGCGTAATGTTGGGCAGACAGCAGAGACTCGGTTTGCGGTTCGTCTTCACCAATTGCACAGGTGCTGATCGCAACGATTTTTCCAGATTGAATGCCAATACGAGCAGGAGACGTTGGCAGATAACCGCGCTCTCCCGACTGCATGGTGACCAGACGTGCGTTTTCAATCAGCAAATCCATGTTTGTGTCCCTGTGTTTATTTGTATCATTAAATGTATATACAAATAAATAGAGCAAAATAAGAACACTGACAAGATTGATGTTGCTAAAATGTGATCAAAACGTAGATCTAGAGGACCAATCTTGCCCTTAAATGAGCACTTTTGAGCTCAGCTTATATTTGTTACCAGGGTGATAAAGTAGGGCGGTACTGACTAACTTATCTTGGCTCCACGTTCTGCGATTCAAGAGAAGGCAAGGCTCATTGGCTTGCATTTTTAAGTCTTGCTTAATACGGCTTTCAGGCACAATTGCCTCTACAGTATGTTCTATCGCGCTGAGTGGGCAATTATCTGACAGGTATTGATTTGGAGTGATTTGTGTGAAGTCTTGATTTAAATAACTCGGGGCATATTGGCTATTCACCCAGCGGAGCTCCAATTGAATCGGCGTTTGGTCTTCATAGTGAATAATTTCACTGTAAAACACTGTCGTGCCTAGCATAACGCCGAGTTTTATCGCAATGTTGTCATCTGCTTTTATGGCAATCTGTTTGAGCACTTTACTGCCATACTTTCGCCCTCTATCGCTGACTTCTTCGGCAATGTTTCGAATGTCTAGCAGGGGAGATTCTGACTTTTCACCAGGATCACACACGAACGTGCCTAAGCGTGGGCGACGTTGTAATCGGCCCTCATTTACTAAATCCCGAATTGCTTTGTTCACTGTCATTCTACTGACACCAAATTGCTCGGTAAGCTCAATCTCGGTGGCGATGCGATGACCAACTACCCACTCTCCAGCATCAATTTTATCCAGGATAAATTGTTTAATTTGAATGTAGAGTGGTGCAGACATAATGATTTCCCTTTATTTGACTATACAAATACTGCTTAATTTAGGTACAAATTGCAAACATTTCTCGACGAATGTACCGCTTAGTGACCGAACAATCTTATTGCAGAGCTGAATGACTCTTGCTGTTGAGCATTATTTGGATTGATGATTGAATTCAAACATTTTCTTGTGGTCTATTGCTTGCACAGCAGAAAACAATTGTGTAAACAAACGATTATTAGAAGAAAAGTCGTTAAAAAAGGAAAAGTATGTTTAAAAAATTGAAAGCATCACTGGGGATCGGCTCTGCAAAAGTAGATACCATTTTGGACGAAATGAGCGTGTTTCAAGGAGCGACGCTGAAAGGGCATGTTCATGTCAAAGGCGGAGACGTCGAACAACAAATTGATGCTATTACGATTAAATTGAACACGGAAATGAAAGTCGAAGTGGATGATAGCGTAAGTTATCAAACCTTCACTATCGATCAATTGAAAGCAGTTGACCCTTTTGTGATTCAACCTAATGAAGAAAAGCAGGTTCCGTTTGAGCTAAAACTGCATGACGAAACACCAATTACTGCGGTTAGCGCACTTAAGAATCAATGTCATGTTTGGGTCGAGACGACGTTAGATATTGATTTTGCAATTGATCCGCGTGACCGTGACTATATTGAAGTGAAACCACTACCAGTAGCATCTCGGGTTATTCAAGCGATCGAGCAAGCTGGCTTCACTATGGTTAAAGCCGATGTTGAAAAAGGCTTTTTGCGCGGTGGCTCGTTTGCCTCTCGCTCTGGTATTTATCAAGAGCTAGAGTTCCGTAACAGCGGCTTTATCTCATCAAAAGAAATTGAGCTCTCTTTTATTCTGGAAGGGCAGGTCATGCATTGTTTGGCAGAGATTGACCGTTCGCTCAGCTTGGCTGGTGACCAATATCGCTCGTTTACGTTGCCGATCAATGCAACCGATGCTCAAGTCGCAGCCGCAGTTGCACCAACGCTAAATCTATAGCTCTCATCACCTTGATGAAAATATGTACCGATATCCTATTGTGAAAGCGATATCGGTACTGTTATCCATGTTTCTTGCGTTCTCTACGGCTAAAAACTCAAGCGCTGAATTTTCCATTAGATATCGATAGCCCAATACCAGTTCATTAGAGGCATCAGCAAACTCTGTGGGTCCTTCTGTTGACCCTTGATACCAATGATATTCCAACATCAGGTGATGGTTATCTTCTAAGGCATAACGGTACCCACCCGCAATGGCAATCGTATTATGTCGATAGGGCAGATCGAGCAAGGCACGGTCATCCGAGCGAAAAGTCATGCCAATCATCGAATAAAATGCATGAGCATCACTTAAGTAGCTGTAGTTTAATTGGAAGCCTTGCTCGAAACTGCTACCTTGAAAAGTGCCGTGAGCCACATCGTTAAAATACAAACTGCCGCCAATCGATAGGCCGTGATGTTCATTTTGGAACACTTGATACTGTAAGTAAGTAGATAGGTTATTGGCCAGTGTTTGTCCTTCGAAATCATCTTCAAGCACATCATATTGCGGCATTGAAATGTAAAAACGATCTCTGTCTACTTTATCCCGCCCATTTTGTCCGATACCGAAAAGTTTATGGAAGCTTTTCGTCAGTCCATCTAAATGGTTGTCAGCGGCAAAGACCCATCGATAGTTGAGCTCCAACTGCCAACGGTTGCTGACTTGCCATTTGCTGCCTAATTCGATTTGATTGTGGTAATAATCCAGTGCGTATTCATCAGTATGAGCCCAAACACTTGCCACGGTTCCTGAACCATAGGCTTCGACAAAACCATAGGGCAGACTATGTCCTGAACGCAGTATGTTGGTGTGACTAACCACTTGCATTGGGGATTGTGCGTAAGAACGCAGCGGGCCATATAAGTCATTTGATGCGAAGGCTTGCAAAGAACATATCGAGGTGCTTAGAAGCACCATAAAGCGCGATTTGAAATAGACCATGATGAATACCTATATACAAACTACTCTATAAAACAACTATATACCTAAATCGCACGTTGAGCTCTCGCCCAGCGTGTTAGGCTTTGTATCGGTTCACACGTAATAGGGGATATTGTAATTTGTTGTGTAAGTTCATTGAGGGGCAATTCCATTCATCAGCTATGCGGTCTCTTAAAAAAGCATGATCAGATTGTCGTGACGGGTCTGCGGTTAAGTTCTTATGACAAAACAAAATCGCGCTTTGCATTCTAAATGTGAGCTAGGTACAATCCCATTTTCGATAACGGTCCGGTATTCGTGTTACCGAGAGGCCTTTATTGACTCTCAACTATTTTCAACAAATAGCTTCTAATTTGAATAACATGTGTTGCTTGGTGTGCAACACCACTGTAAAGGACATAGCATGCCTATTATTACTCTTCCTGACGGCAGTCAGCGTCAATTTGACAACCCAGTTTCTACTATGGAAGTTGCGCAATCGATCGGTCCTGGTCTTGCAAAAGCAACTATCGCTGGTCGTGTAAACGGTAACCGCGTTGATGCGTGTGATCTAATTGAAGAAGACGCAAGCCTTGAAATCATCACAGTTAAAGATGAAGTAGACGGTCTAGAAATCGTTCGTCACTCTTGTGCTCACCTTCTTGGTCACGCTCTTAAGCAGCTTTACCCTCAAGCTAAAATGGCGATCGGTCCAACCATCGACAATGGCTTCTACTACGATATCGACTTAGACGAATCTCTAACGCAAGAAGATCTTGAAAAGATTGAAAAGCGTATGAAAGAGCTAGCGAAAACCAAGTACGAAGTGGTTAAGAAAAAAGTAAGCTGGCAGGAAGCGCGTGATACGTTTGAATCACGTGGCGAACCATACAAAGTGGAAATCCTAGACGAAAACGTATCTCGTGATGATCGTCCAGGCCTTTACCACCATGAAGAATACATCGACATGTGTCGTGGTCCTCACGTTCCTAACATGAGCTTCTGTCAACACTTCACTTTGCTGAATGTTGCAGGTGCTTACTGGCGTGGTAACAGCGACAACAAAATGCTTCAACGTATCTACGGTACGGCTTTCCACGACAAGAAAGCACTGAAAGCGCACCTAACTCGCCTAGAAGAAGCGGCGAAGCGTGATCACCGTAAGATTGGTAAGCAACTCGACCTATTCCACATGCAGCAAGAAGCACCGGGTATGGTGTTCTGGCATCACAATGGTTGGTCTATCTTCCGTGATCTAGAAGTATTCATCCGCGCTAAGCTAGATGAGTACGGTTACCAAGAAGTGAAAGGTCCACTTATGATGGACCGTGTTCTTTGGGAACGCTCTGGGCACTGGGACAAATACGCTGATGCAATGTTCACAACTTCTTCTGAGAACCGTGAATACGCGATTAAGCCAATGAACTGTCCAGGTCACGTACAGATCTTCAACCAAGGTCTAAAATCGTACCGCGACCTACCGCTACGTATGGCTGAGTTTGGCTCATGTCACCGTAACGAACCATCTGGTGCACTACACGGTATTATGCGTGTACGTGGCTTTACTCAGGATGACGCTCACATTTTCTGTACTGAGAGCCAAATTCAAGAAGAAGTAACAAACTGTATCAAGATGGTGTACGATACGTACCAAACATTTGGTTTCGACAACATCGTAGTGAAACTGTCTACTCGTCCAGAGAAACGTGTAGGTTCAGATGAAATCTGGGATCAATCTGAAGAAGCATTGAAGCAGTCTCTTGAATCGATGGATATCCCATACGAAATTCAAGAAGGCGAGGGTGCGTTCTACGGCCCTAAGATTGAATTCACACTATACGATTGTCTAGACCGTGCGTGGCAGTGTGGTACTGTCCAGCTAGATTTCAACCTACCAGGTCGCTTAGGTGCAACTTATGTAGGTGAAAACAATGAACGTCTTGTACCGGTAATGATTCACCGTGCGATTCTAGGTTCACTAGAGCGCTTCATCGGTATCCTTATCGAAGAATATGCTGGTTTCTTCCCAACTTGGTTGGCGCCAGAACAAGCAGTTCTTATGAACATTACTGATAAACAGTCAGGTTATGTTCAAGAAATAGTACAAAAACTACAAAAAAGTGGAATTAGAGCTAAAGCGGACTTGAGAAATGAGAAGATTGGCTTTAAAATCCGCGAACATACTTTGAAGCGTGTACCGTATATGCTTGTTGTTGGTGACCAAGAAATGGAAGCTGGCGAAATTGCAGTGCGTACTCGTAAAGGTAAAGATCTTGGTAAATTTAAAGTGGATGATTTTATTGCATACATCCAAGACGAGATCTCTAGCCGTAAGCTCAATCTGGAGGAATAAGCTATTAAAGGCGGAAGACGTGGCCAACAGCCGGTAAAACAAAACCCGCACCGTATCAACGGTGAAATTCGTGGTATTCGTGAAGTTCGACTAACAGGCGCTGACGGTGAATCAGTTGGTGTTGTATCGATTCAAGAAGCCATTGCAGCTGCTGAAGAAGCTGGTATGGATCTCGTTGAGATCAGTCCTAACGCCGAGCCACCTGTTTGTCGTGTGATGGACTATGGTAAGTTCCTCTTCGAGAAGAGCAAAACTGCTAAAGAGCAGAAGAAGAAGCAAAAGCAGGTCCAGATCAAGGAAGTAAAATTCCGTCCTGGAACTGATATTGGAGACTATCAGGTAAAACTACGCAACCTGACGCGTTTCCTTGAAGAAGGCAACAAAGTGAAAGTAACAATTCGCTTCCGTGGCCGAGAGATGGCACACCAAGACATCGGTGTTGACGTTCTAAATCGTCTTAAGGAAGATACTGCAGAAATTGCTGTAGTTGAATCTTTCCCTAAGAAGATTGAAGGTCGCCAGATGATCATGGTGCTAGCCCCTAAAAAGAAGTAATTAACGGCTCATCAAGTAATTAAAACCTAGCCGCTTTCCTTTATATAAAGGCATATGACTGGGTTTTGTTCGCCCTAATTACGTTGTTTATTAAACCTACTCAATGCGGAGTTATTCATCATGCCTAAGATGAAAACCAACAAAGGTGCTGCTAAGCGTTTTAAGAAAACTGCTGGTGGTATTAAGTACAAGCACGCTACAAAACGTCACATCCTGACTAAGCGTACTACTAAGAACAAGCGTCAACTACGTCCGAATGCAATCCTTCCAAAATGTGAAGTGGCTGCAGTAATCCGTATGTTGCCATACGCTTAATTCTTTTTAGTTATCAATCGTTTAGTTTAGGAGAAGCATAATGCCTCGCGTAAAACGTGGTGTACAAGCTCGTGCACGTCATAAGAAAGTTCTAAAACAAGCTAAAGGTTACTACGGTGCGCGTTCACGTGTTTACCGCGTAGCTTTCCAAGCAGTAACTAAAGCTGGTCAATACGCTTACCGTGACCGTCGCGCTAAGAAACGTCAATTCCGTCAACTATGGATTGCACGTATCAATGCGGCATCTCGTCAAAATGGTCTATCTTACAGCCGTTTCATCAATGGTCTTAAGAAAGCATCTATCGAGATCGACCGTAAGATCCTTGCGGACATCGCAGTATTCGACAAAGCTGCATTTGCAGTTCTAGTTGAAAAAGCGAAAGCTGCTCTTTAATGAGCAGTTTAGGATTAAGAGAAGGAGAGCATTAGCTCTCCTTTTTTATTGCTAAAATTTATACCCAAATGACTTTTAGCTTGGCTATTTAGAGTATTGTTTATCAGTCTTCTCAATTTATTGGTTAGCATCTTATGTTAGTTATAAGGTAGCTTGGGTATAAATTTTTACGTTTATAAGGGATTAAAAATGATCTACACAACGACCGAAAGCATTCCTGGCAAGCAGATCTCTGAAATCAGAGGGGTTGTAACTGGTAATGTTGTTCAATCAAAGCATATTGGCCGTGACCTCATGGCGGGTATCAAGAGCATTGTTGGCGGCGAAATTCGTGGTTACACGGAAATGATGACCGACGCGCGTGATATTGCTATACAGCGCATGGTGGCGGACGCTGAATCTAAAGGTGCCGATGCAATTGTAGGGATTCGATTTACCACAAGCTCAATCGTAGATGGTTCTTCGGAAATTTTGGCATTTGGTACTGCAGTGAAACTAGCGGACTAGTCTACTTGAATAGCATTGCAAAAATGCTAATAGAGAGCGGTGAATTATTATGCATTTACCGTTCTGTTCCTTTTAGGTTAATTATTCTAGATTTTTGTAGAGAGAATAGGTTTATATTCTCAACTTTACGTTACTATTAAAATTAATCACGATGATTTAGAGTAATTGCTTCACTTTTATTTTGCATATTATTTTATATCTATAATGAAATTGAATTCATATTGAATTTTTCATTTGTTGTGTGAATTCTCTTTTCAGTATATTAATTCATGTTTTTCTTATAAAAATATGAACTTATACCTTGCCAAGCGGTTCTAAATTGTTACAAATACTATACAGCTGTAACATTGCCAAAAGGAATTGTAGATGAGAGATCTGACTCCCGAATACTTGCTAGCCGCATTACGCCAAGCGATTAAAACAAAAGGGCTAACATATCGAGAGCTATCTGAGAAAATGGGTATGCCACTATCTACCTTTAAGAGACATCTTACAAGCACGAATCTCGCTTTAGATAAGTTGCTGGAATATTGTAGAGCGGTTGATTGCACGTTAGATGAACTACAAAAGCTCGCAAATCAATTGCAAGGTGAAGACGAGGATTACTTTAGTCGCACACAGGATGAAGTATTCTTTCAATTCCCTCACCTTTACGACTTTTATCGTGAATTGAGAATGTTACGAGGTAAAGACGGCTATTCTATTTTAAAGAAAAAGTATGACTTGTCTGAGCAGAGCATGTCCGATTACTTAAAAGCATTAGAGTTGTTGGATCTCGTTTACGTTGATGAAGATAAAAATATAACGCTGCACGGACCTTTATATTATAGCTATGCAGAGAACTCCAAGCTCAACGACAAATATACCGAAATCATAAAAGAGCAGACGACTACCCACGATAAGTGTGTTCGCGTTGCTTTGGCGCGTATGAAAATTACCGAAGAACAGCTTTTGTTACTGGAAGATCAAGTCGCAAAGACCGTCATCGATTTTCATTCCAAAAATGTTGTAGCAGAGAACTTTAATGTCTCTGATTTTACTAATATTGTTCTACTTGCTGGGCCACATCAGCCAGTCACATTCTCTGACGGCATTATTGAGACAGAGGGGCGATTTATTGATGATATTCGTTATGCCATCGCATCTGCAGGTGATAAGCCAAGCCTATCTATATAGATTTTGAGCCTTTTTTGAAGAGAGTTTCTGAAAGGGCGTTGCAAAAGAAAAAGCCTAAGACAGCAAATACTTTGTAAGTAGGGCATTCAGCGGTGTTTGCTCTTAATTCAGACTTAAAGTGTTTTGGGCTTATTTCGAATAATACCTGTTCAGCATCTACTTTCGTTATTTTTAACATGCTGATTTCCTTCGTTGTTCCTCCCAAAGCCTCTCTCGCTTCCTCTACAAAGAAACCATTCTCGTTGAACCAAGCATCCTGTAGCTACTTGGGTATGCATAATTGGTAGCTATTTATCTTCTAATTATAAATTCATACTTGAAATGTTTGTTTTTTGATCTATTATGACGAAGTGTCATTTGTGACGGTTCGTCAACTTTAGTTGCGTTCCTGTATTAAAGAATCGTGTTACAATTATTGGGAGTGTGTTGGTATACGGATCAAAGGATTATGTTTAACTTTCGCTGTAAAAAATATAGCAAGCAAGACGGATGTCGTGTGTCTTCAGGGCTAACAAAAAAGCAACAGGCGATTGCTGATCGTGAGATAGAGCTTATTCAATTGGCTAAGTCTTTAGTTCAAGAGCAAGGCTTTGCCAACTTAACGATGGACAAGCTTACAGCGTCAAGCCCTTACTCTAAAGGGACGATCTACAATCATTTTTGCAGCAAAGAAGATGTGATTCTTGCGCTTTGTATTCATTCGCTGAAAAGCGAAGCAATATTTTTCGAACGTACCGCCAAATTTAATGGCAATACCAGAGAAAAAATCATTGCGATGCATGTAGGTTATCGTATTTACGCTCGTATGGAGCCAGTACTATCAACTTGTGCGATTGTTGCAAAGACGCCTTGGGTTCTAGAGAAGGCTTCGCCTAAACGTGTGAATGAACTGAATAACTTGGAAGAACAAGTAATAGATGGTGCTGATGCGCTGGTGAACAATGCGGTAGAATGTGGTGATCTTAAGTTTTCTCCCGCAATTGGTTCTGATGCTATTGTATTCGCCAACTGGTCTATTGCATTCGGTTCAAACGCTTTGGCGCAAAATGCATCGAACAGTCGATGTATTCAGCGAATTCAAGACCCATTCTCAGTACTGCACAACGCGAATATGTTACTTGATGGTTTAGGTTGGTCGCCTTTATCTACAGAATGGGACTACCGTAAAACCTGGCGTCGAGTGGAGCAGGAGTTATTTAGTGAAGAGCTTGCTTATTTAGAGTCAGTGAATCGCTAATAAACTGGAAAGGCCAATCTGACGTTATGGTTGGCTTTTTTATCGCACTATTGTGACGAATCGTCATTAAATCTCGAAGGTTGGCGTTCAGCCAATGATCACGAGAAGCATAGGAAGTTACTAAAAACTAACTTATGTAGCCAAATTCATTCGATCTAAAGTTTGCATGTCGAGTTTGTCTGGTTATTTACAGCATTTGCTGTTTTTTAGTTTTTAAATTTGACGAAACGTCACAAAAGGAGAGTGTGATGCCACATCACAACGTTCAACAATACGCCCGTTCAGGGTGGGGTAAGCTACCAACGAATTACAGTGTATTGGTGATGCTTGCTACCGTTTTATTGATTGTCATAGCAACCATTGGAGGAAAAAATCTTTACTTTAGAGGAGATTACGACATCTTCTTTGATGGAACAAATGAGCAGTTACTTGCGTTTGATGAAATTCAAACCACCTTTGCAAAATCTGACAGTCTTGCTTTGGTTATAGCGCCAAAGAGCGGCACTGTTTTTACTCCTAGCACATTATCTCTTATTCAGCAGATCACTGACGAGGCGTGGCAAGTTCCATACTCCACCCGCGTTGATTCCCTCGCTAACTACCAGCATACCGAAGCGTTTGAAGATGATCTTCTTGTCGAAGATTTACTGTATAGCGAATATGAATTGACACCTCAACGAATAGAGAAAGTCAAAAGTATTGCGTTGAGTGAGCCGGTTTTGAAAAGTTCACTGATTTCTGAAAAAGGAGATGTCACGGTCGTAAACATTACGGTCCAACTCCCTGAAATAGATAAAACTGCTGAAGTACAAGAGGTGGTTGCTTACATAAACGGAATGATTGAGCGTTATCAGCAAGTGTACCCAGACACCGAATTCCACAAGGCTGGCATTATTGCAATGAACTACGCGTTTATGACCGCAGCCCAAGATGATAGCGCAACATTAGTGCCAACTATGTTACTAGTGATATTGGTGTTTCTGACCATCATGTTGCGCTCATTGCTTAGCGTCATCGCGACGCTCATCGTTATTATCGGCTCGGTTATGGTTACAATGGGCTTGTCAGGATGGGCTGGTATGTTCTTAAGCACGGCGACCGTTAATGTGCCTACCTTGGTGATGACGCTTGCCGTCGCAGACTGTGTACACATCATCGCGACAATGCGTCAGTCTATGCAAAACGGCTTTAGTAAAGCCCACTCTATTGAGCGAAGTATTGCGCTCAATTTCATGCCTATCTTGATTACCTCCATTACCACCGCGATCGGCTTTTTAATGATGAATATGTCGGATTCTCCAATCCTGAGAGATTTCGGCAACCTATCAGCCCTTGGCGTCATGGTTGCTTGTTTCCTTTCCATCACGTTACTTCCCGCCTTGCTTAATATCCTTCCGGTTACGGTGAAGTCGGATATTTCTGATGAAAGAAAGCACTTTATGGATCATTTAGGAGATTTCGTGGTGTCAAAGCGACATGCTTTATTGCCGTTGTCGGTGCTTGTTATTGTCGCGAGTGCGAGCTTGATTCCACTGAACAAAGTCAATGATGAATCCGTCGAGTACTTTGGCCATAGCAATGAATTTCGCCGAGCGGCTGATTTTATGGAAGAGCGAATCAGTGGCATGGCGAACATCAGTATCGCGATAAAAACCAACGAATCGCAGGGTATTGCGGATCCTAATTTTCTCAATACCGTGGGTAAATTTACTGACTGGCTAAGGTTGCAGCCAGAAACGGACCATGTTGCGACCTTGAGCGATGTTTATAAGCGCCTAAACAAGAACATGCATGGAGATGATCAGGCTTATTACTCGCTCCCTCAAGACAGAGAATTAGCGGCTCAATATCTGCTGCTTTACGAAATGTCACTACCGTATGGTTTAGATTTGAACAACCAAATCAATGTAGATAAGTCGTCGATCAAGATGGTTCTCACCGTGGAGAACTTGGGCAGCGTCGAGCTTGTTGATTTGGAAAATCGCATTTACCAATGGTTTAACGAAAACGCGCCTCAATATGATGTTGTTGCTTCTAGTCCTTCATTGATGTTTGCGCATATTGGTGAAACGAATATGGCCAGCATGCTGTCAACCTTGCCCATTACTCTTGTCTTAATCTCTGCATTACTGATCTTTGCCTTGCGTTCGTTCAAGCTTGGCTTAATTAGTCTTGTCCCGAATATTGCTCCTGCGCTTATTGGTTTTGGTATTTGGGCGCTGGTTTCTGGCGAGATAAACTTGGGATTGTCTGTCGTTGTGACATTAACGCTTGGTGTTGTTGTCGATGACGCCGTTCACTTTCTTTCTAAATATCAACACGCTCGTAAAGATAGCCACAGTGCGGAGCAAGCGGTTCGCTACGCCTTTCGCACCGTGGGGCGCGCGCTTTGGATTACGACGGTCGTGCTTGTTGCTGGTTTCTCTGTTCTGGCGATGTCGAGCTTCCGCTTAAATGCCGATATGGGACAGTTGAGTGCCATTGTTATCTTCATTGCTCTTGTTGTGGATTTCATCTTTCTACCGACTCTACTGATGTTGTTTGACAAAGGCGTTTACGACGAGGTGGAGCGCCGAAATAAGCTTAAATCAACTGACTCTCAAACCAAGACTGTTACTCAGTCATAACGAATTAAAGGATTGAACATGAATTTAGTAAAAAATGCCTTAAAAGTATCAGTACTTTCTGTCTCGCTTATTATGAGTCATGCGGTGTTGGCGGATGAAGCCAAAGGACTAGAAATTGCCCAAGAGCGCAAAGCCCGTGATGAAGGGTGGGGGGATTCTGTTGCTACGATGCAAATGATTCTGCGAAACGCGCAAGGAGAAAGCAGCACACGTTTAATGCGCTTACAATCACTCGAAGTTGATGGCGATGGTAACAAAGGGCTCACGATATTTGATGAACCGAGAGATGTAAAAGGCACGGCGTTTCTTAACCATTCTCATACGGTGGGTGCCGATGACCAATGGCTTTACCTTCCTGCACTGAAACGTGTGAAACGTATTTCCTCGCGTAACAAATCAGGTCCTTTTATGGGCAGTGAATTCGCGTATGAGGATCTCAGTTCCTTTGAGATTGAAAAATACCGTTTCAACTACCTAAAAGATGACAGCATAAACGGGCAAGATGTTTTCGTCGTAGAGCAAATTCCGACCGATAAGAACTCAGGTTATACCAAGCAAACGGTATGGTTAGATAAAGCGCATTATCGTCCACTTAAAGTTGAGTTTTACGACCGCAAAGGCTCTTTGTTAAAAACGCTTTCTTTTTCCGATTACAAGCAATATCTCAACCAATATTGGCGAGCGCACACTATGGCGATGACAAACCATCAAACAGGAAAAAGTACTGAGCTAACGACTAGCGAAATGCGTTTTAACACTGGATTACAAGACAATGACTTTCATAAGAATGTGTTGAAGCGAGTGAGGTAGTGGAGGAAAAATGAAGCGATTAAATGTTGGGTTGTTGCTTAGTGCAGCAGCCTTTTTTTACTCGATGCCTCTGACTGCCGTCGAGCTCGCAGGACAAGTCAATATTGAGCATCGTCAGTTTTTTAAAACGGGCTCTCAGGGTCAGAGCAAAGCGCAAACGTCATTGGTTTTGCAGCCAGAATTTTACTGGGAGATGCAAAATGGTGATGCAAACTTTACTTTCACACCTTTCTATCGTCTGGATGGTCTAGACGATGAGCGAAGTCATGGCGACATACGAGAGGCACTTTATCTGACTTATTGGGATGATTATGAGCTTCGAGTTGGGATTAGTAAGGTCTTTTGGGGAGTGACTGAATCAGCCCATTTAGTTGATGTCGTAAACCAAACAGATGCCATTGAAGCCGTCGATGGTGAAGATAAACTCGGTCAGCCGATGTTACATTTTACCTCTTTCAAAGACTGGGGCACCGTCCACGCAATGTTGTTACCTTACTTTAGGGAACGAACGTTTGCGGGTACAGATGGCCGCTTGCGAACCGAACCCGTTGTCTCTGATGATGCTATCTATGAATCAAGCAGAGAAGAGAAGCACGTAGATGTGGCTTTTCGATATTCGAAAATGCTTGGCGATTGGGACGTAGGCCTAAGCTATTTATATGGAACAAACCGGGATCCTTACTTTCGTTTAGAGTACGGAGAATTAAAGCCTTACTACGCTCTGATGAGTCATGTCGGTCTGGATGTGCAAGGAATTGTTGGCGATTGGTTATGGAAACTAGAAAGTGTTTATCGAGATAGCGCTGATAATCATGTCGGTCTTGTGACGGGTTTTGAGTATACCTTCGTCGGTGCATTTGACACGGTTTGGGATGTGGGAGTTATTGGTGAGTACCTCTATGACAGTCGTGGGAACAACGCACAAACTATCGGTCAAAATGATGTGTTTGCAGGTATTCGTTGGGCGCTCAATGATGAGGACGGAACGGAAGTATTGACGGGAATTACGAAGGATTTAGATAACGATGATGTTTACAATGCTAAGTTAGAAGCATCGAGCCGAATATCGAATCACGTTAAGTGGCAAATTGATGCTTGGTTGTTTAAAAATGAAACACCAAATGATTTGCTCTACTTCGCTAGAGATGACGATTTTATCGAGCTATCTATTCAATACTATTTCTAAAACAAAAGGGCACAACTAAACGGCAGATTAACTAAAGATGACATTTTTGACGTTTTTGTGCTCTTTTTATTCAATAACCTCTTCTTTTCGTAATTCAATTTGGCATTGGTGCCCGGTTTGGCTACTATGTACAGCTATCAAAAAACCAATCACTCCCTTATGGACACTACCTACAGGTAGATGAGGAAACGATGCAACATCTAGAAGAGATCATTGCTAGCGCGAGCACTGCAATTGAAGCTGCCGAATCGCTAGTCGCACTTGATGAAGTGCGTGTTCAGTATCTGGGTAAAAAAGGTGAGCTAACTGCTCAACTTCAAAGCCTAGGCAAACTACCACCAGAAGAACGCCGTGAAGCTGGTCAAGAGATCAACAAAGCGAAAGGCGTAGTTCAGCAAGCTATCGCAGCTCGTAAAGATGCACTACAACGTGCTGAGCTTGAAGCGAAACTAGCAGCAGAAACAATCGACGTAACACTACCAGGTCGTCGTATTGAAAACGGTGGTTTACACCCAGTAACTCGTACTGTAGAGCGTATTGAGAAGTTCTTTGGCGAACTTGGTTTTAACACCGAGGCTGGCCCAGAGATCGAAGATGCATTCCACAACTTCGATGCGCTAAACATCGCAGCTGATCACCCAGCGCGTACTGACCACGATACTTTCTTCTTCAACCCAGACTTGATGCTTCGTACTCATACGTCAGGCGTACAGATCCGTACGATGGAAAATGGTAAACCACCATTCCGTTTCATCGCACCAGGCCGTGTATACCGTAACGACTACGACCAAACGCACACGCCAATGTTCCACCAAGTGGAAGGCATGCTGGTTGATGAGAACGTAAACTTTGCTCAGCTGAAAGGCATCCTGCACGATTTCCTATGTAACTTCTTCGAAGAAGAAGTAGAAGTACGTTTCCGTCCATCTTACTTCCCATTCACTGAGCCTTCAGCTGAAGTAGACGTGAAAGGCAAAAACGGTAAATGGTTAGAAGTACTAGGCTGCGGTATGGTTCACCCGAACGTGCTACGTAGCGTAGGTATCGATCCTGAAAAATACTCTGGTTTCGCATTCGGTATGGGTGTTGAGCGTCTAACAATGCTTCGTTACGGCGTGAACGACCTACGTGCGTTCTTCGAGAACGATCTTCGTTTCCTAAAACAGTTCAAGTAATCCAGAGGGTTCATCAACATGAAATTCAGCGAATCATGGCTTCGTGAGTGGGTAAACCCTGCGGTTACTACTGACGAGCTAACTCACCAAATTACAATGGCCGGCCTAGAGGTAGACGACGTTCTTCCTGTTGCTGGTTCTTTTACTGGCGTTAAAGTCGGTCACGTTGTTGAATGTGGCCAACACCCAGATGCAGACAAACTGCGCGTAACTAAAGTTGACGTGGGTGAAGAAGAGCTTCTAGACATTGTTTGTGGCGCACCTAACTGTCGCCAAGGTCTGAAAGTAGCAGTCGCAACAGTTGGTGCTGTTCTTCCAGGTGATTTCAAAATCAAAAAAGCGAAACTACGTGGCCAGCCATCTCACGGCATGCTTTGTTCGTTCACTGAACTAGGTATCGACGTTGAGTCAGACGGCATCATGGAACTAGCAGAAGACGCAGTAATCGGTACTGATTTCCGTGAATTCCTAGGTCTAGACGACGTAACAGTAGACGTAGACCTAACAGCAAACCGCGCTGACTGTTTCAGCATTCGTGGTCTAGCTCGTGAAGTTGGCGTACTAAACCGTGCTGACGTGACAGAGCCATTAGTAGAAGCAGTTGCCCCTTCAATCGACGATAAAGTGTCTATCGAAGTGAAAGCGCCAGCTGCGTGTCCACGTTACCTAGGTCGTGTAGTTAAGAACGTAAACGTTCAAGCTGAAACGCCACTATGGATGCAAGAGAAACTGCGTCGTTGTGGTATTCGCTCTATCGACCCTGTGGTAGATATCACTAACTACGTTCTTCTAGAGCAAGGCCAACCAATGCACGCATTCGATCTAGCGAAGATCGAAGGTGGCATCGTAGTTCGTATGGCTGAGCAAGGTGAGAAGCTAACACTTCTTGACGGCAGCGAAGCAGAACTAAACGCAGATACACTAGTAGTAGCGGACCACAACAAAGCACTTGCAATCGCAGGTATCTTTGGTGGTGAAGAGTCAGGTGTAACAACTGAGACTAAAGACGTTTTACTAGAGTGTGCATTCTTTGCACCTGACCACATCCGTGGTCGCGCTCGTAGCTACGGTCTGCACACTGATTCTTCAATGCGTTTCGAGCGTGGTGTGGATTACGCACTACAAGTGAGCGCAATGGAGCGTGCAACTCAGCTTCTAGTTGAGATCTGTGGTGGTGAAGTAGCACCTGTTGTTGCAGTAGAGTCTGAAGCAGACCTACCTAAGCCAAACAAAGTTGCTCTACGTCGTACTAAACTAGACAACCTACTAGGTCACCACATCGCTGATGCTGACGTAGTAGAAATCCTAGAGCGCCTAGGTTTGACTGTTGAAGCTTCTGAAGAAGGTTGGGTGGCAGTAGCGCCAACATGGCGTTTCGATATCGCTATCGAGCAAGACCTGATTGAAGAAGTTGGCCGTATCTACGGTTACGACAACATTCCTAACCAAAACCCAGCAGCAGCACTTAAGATGCACAACCACGTTGAAGCGGATCTTCCACTGAAACGCGTTCGTGATCTTCTTGTTGACCGTGGTTATCACGAAGCAATCACATACAGCTTCGTTGAGCCTGAGCAGCAAAAGCTAGTTGTACCTGGTGTTGAGCCTCTCGTACTTCCAAACCCAATTTCTGCAGACATGTCAGCAATGCGTCTTGGTCTTATCCAAGGTCTGTTGAACACGGTTGTTCACAACCAGAAGCGTCAACAGCCACGCGTTCGTCTATTCGAATATGGCCTACGTTTCATCCCATGTGAATCTGCAGAAAACGGCATGCGTCAAGAGCCTATGCTTGCAGGTGTTATTGCTGGTACTCGTGGTGAAGAGCACTGGGATATCGAAACCAACACGGTTGATTTCTTCGACCTTAAGGGCGATCTAGAAGCGATTCTAGAGCTATCTGCGAACGAAAAAGCGTACTCTTTCGCTGCACTGTCACCTGAAAGCAAAAAAGCTAACCCAGCACTTCACCCAGGTCAATCTGCGGCAATCATCGTAGACGGCAAAGAAGTGGGCGTGATCGGTACAGTTCACCCTGAGCTTGAGCGTAAGTTCGGTCTAAACGGTCGTACTATCGTATTCGAAATCGAATGGTCTGCAATCAACAGCAAAGTGATCCCAGAAGCGGTAGCACTTTCTAAATTCCCTTCAAACCGTCGTGATATCGCGGTAGTAGTGGATGAAGCTGTTGCATCTGGTGACATTGTTAACGCTTGTCTAGAGCAAGGTGGCGAGTTCCTTAAAGATGCGAAACTGTTCGACGTTTACGTAGGTAAAGGCGTTGAAGATGGTAAGAAGAGCCTAGCAATCGCTCTGACTCTACAGTCACTTGAGCGTACGCTTGAAGATGCAGATATCGCTGGTGCGGTTGACGCTATCGTTGCTCACGTTTCTGAGAAGTTTGGTGCGTCTCTGCGTGACTAATCTCGCGTAACGTATCTTCTTAAGAAATAAAAAACCCTGCCAGTTTGGCAGGGTTTTTTATTTTTAGGATTACCTTATCGTTGTTCAAGTTCCTTACTGCTCGCACCATCCCTCATTACTTTAAAATACTAGACCAAACTAGGGATGGCCCTTACCCGAGATTAGGAACGTATTGTTTTTCAGCTAATACACGCTAACGATAGCTTGTTGGCGGTTAGGCAGCGAGTGAGAGGGTATAGCTAAGCAGAAGAGGTAGCGTAAGAATGCTGAAAAAGTTGCCAAATAGTACCATTGACGCCACTTTCATGGGTTCTATATTCAGCCTTTCCGCAAATAGGTAATTCATGACGGCTGGCGGCAGCATTGTGAAGAGCACCATCATTTGCAATTGCATCGTTGGAAGGGGAATTAACCAATAAATAAGTGCAAAAGCGACAGCACCAGTTGCCAGTGACTGCACGGTACACAACACACCAATCTTTAAACCGTCCAACCTTAAATGACACATTTGTGCCCCCAGAGATAAAAGCATCACGGGTACGGCCGCTTGCCCAAGTAGAGCCGTGGCTTCGTATAAAGGCGCCCATGCACCCACATTTGACACGTTGAGAAACAGAGCCAGCGACGCTGCTAAAAAGATTGGCATCTTGACTATTTGCTTAAAAGGGTTGCCATGACTAAGCAGCATTACGCCTAAGCTGATATGCAAGCATGCTGACACGACAAATAAAAGCACTGCTGACGACAGCGCAATTTCTCCAAACGTATAGGTAAACAAAGGAATAGCTAGATTTCCGCTATTGCGAAACATATGTGGTGGCGCCCAGGTTTTAAACGAGAGTGACGTCCATCGACATACCGGGATCATGAGTAGTGCGGGAATTAAAACCGCGACAATTGCCGCCAAAAGAAGCGGCCCCTGATTTGAATCGAGCGGCATGCTAACGAGTGACGAAAATACCAGTGCTGGCGTAAATACCTCAATATTAATGCGGTTTATTGGGCGAAAGTCAGGCTTGATGTAACGACCGACCAAATAGCCAACTCCGACAAGAGCAAAAACAGGGAAAAGAATATTTATGATTTGATTAATCATGGTCGCCTAGAAGCAGTGTAAGAAGCTAATGAGGAAATACACGAACTTCCACATTATCAATCTTTATATATGGCGTCATCGTTAAACAGCGAGAAGCGTGGGTTTAATCAAGCTTTCTAAGCACAGTTGCAAAGTACAGGTGGTCATACCTTTTAATCTAATTGTTACGTATCGAGTTACATACAAATCACTGAATTTACGACAAGTTCTATGTCAAGTGTCTGTTAAATAACCAATATCTGATATTTTTATTAAATAGTGTTTAATGTTGATATTTAAGCTACTTTTAGTTTTATAATCTGGATGTTTTTCCTGATAAAGATGAAACAAAAACAAAAATATCAAATTTCTGGCGTTTAACAATAATTTACGTAGTGCTATTCCTTTTGTTCGCCAAGAAAAAAGTTGGCGAAAATCATAAGCTTGTCATACACTTCCTGATGTAACCCCGATATGTTGTTGAATTGGTAGGGTAAAACTGCTCTGGCGCTACACTAACGTAGCATTGTTTAACATAGCTTTGAGGAAAGTTTTATGGCGCTCACAAAAGCCGAACTGGCAGAAAACCTGTTTGATAAATTAGGATTTAGTAAGCGGGACGCCAAGGAAACGGTGGAAGTGTTCTTTGAAGAGATTCGTAAGGCACTGGAAAGTGGCGAACAGGTAAAACTGTCAGGTTTTGGTAACTTTGATCTTCGTGACAAGAATGAACGACCTGGTCGTAACCCGAAAACTGGTGAAGATATTCCAATTACTGCTCGACGTGTAGTGACTTTTCGCCCGGGTCAGAAGTTAAAAGCTCGTGTAGAAAACCTGAAGAAAGTACAGTAAGCCGAATAAATGGATCACGCTAAGGCGTGGTCTTTTTTTTGCGTAAAATTCGTGAGCATACAAATGAAAACCACCGCAATGCGGTGGTTTTTCTGTTTATGAGAGACGCCTAATGATATCGGTTACGCCGCTTCTAGATGCGTTGTTAAGTATGGTTGCCATGCTTGTTGGTACAAGTTCTTAGACTGTGTACGCATGTTGCGAATAGAGGCAAGCTCTATTTCGCTTAGCTCACGTTTTTCCAACATCGCTTGACGTTCTAGTTTCTGGATTTTTTCGTATAGGTCGTGTTCGGGACCGCTTTTTACATCTGCGATTGCTTTCAAGTGCAGTTGAACTTCGGCTACTAGGTTTGTTTTTGGTAAACGAACGAGCAAGTTCAAGTCTCTATATCCTGAAGGGCCAGGTTTTTTGAATCGATTTTTTACTTTCACAATCGTTGTTTCACGCTCTAACGTTTCATAAATGGAGACTAAGCTCGCGACGTCTTCAGCTACAATCGTTGCACGTGCTAGGTCAGTAATACGTTCAACTTTCCCATCTAACTCTAAAGCTATCTTTTCTTCTGCTCGTTGTTTGGATTTCACGCCTGCGAAGTATGGCTGAGCGTCATTAAGAAGTGCGGTACTCTTACAGATAGTTTCAAGTTCAAATTGTGCTTGGTGAGCTTTGCTGTAAAGAATGTCGAAGTCAGAATATGGCTGAGTTGGTGTGGTGTCGATTGACTGAATGCCATATAAACCGCTAAGGCTGTGTTTAAAAAGTTTCGAACAAACTTCGTTTTGGCTGGTTGAACGATTTTGTTCGCCACTAGGCGCAGGGGTAATTGGAAGTGCGGCAAATGCCGGTGCACGGCTAAGTACCAAAAGCATCAATGCTGTAGTACGAAGAAATAAGCTCATTCACTCTCCTTAACTTGCTTGTACTTAGAAAATAGGGAACATAAAGGTCGCTAAGTTCGGCAAATCAGGTACTAACTTATAAATGGGGCCATTACGAAAGATTCCAAGGTTTCAGTTTTATCTTGAAGTAGAATCGTGCGTTAGATCACCATTTCTCTTTTCTTTATTCTGATTATCAGATAAAGGCGCGTCTCCTATGAGACCGATTACATCCTATCACCGCAGTATTAACCAAAGATGAACGGCATAGACAAATTGAAAAAAAACGTTAGTCTTACCCCTCAAAATGAAAACAGCCGACAAGTAGAAAGTAAAATGAGAGACCAAGAATTTTGGCATAACAAATGGGCCAGCAATCAAATCGGATTTCACTTGGAAGATGTAAACCCGCTATTACCAGTATATTGGAAACACACTAATCCAAAGCGTGAAGATAAAGTGTTAGTTCCTTTATGTGGAAAGTCAGAAGACTTGATTTGGCTAGCGATGAAGCATGATTCGGTTGAAGGCGTTGAGCTAAGCCATATTGCTGTGCGTGCCTTTTTTGCTGAACATTTTTACACGCCAACGGTAACGCCTCTTAATGGCATGCACGAGCTTTATCAATTTGATGAGCTCTCTATTTATACTGGGGACTTTTTCACTGCACCAGTATCTCAAGCCGATATCATTTATGATCGCGCCGCGTTGGTTGCTTTACCGCAAGATATGCGAGAGGAGTATGTAGAGCGTCTCAAGCAACTTTTGAACCCAGGCGGTCGTATTTTGCTTGTTACACTCAACTATCCTCAAGAAGAGATGGCGGGGCCTCCATTTAGCGTGCCGGTCGAAGAGATTGAGCAGTTATTTTCAGGTTACAAAGTTACTTGTTTGAACGTAGATGAAGCTGACGAGAATCATCCTAAAATTGCGAAAAAAGGCTTAAGTCGCTTCTCTGAAGAAGTGTACTTAATCGAGAGTGAATAGGCTCTCTTCGGTTTGGAACACGAAATAGCGCAGCAATTTGAGCTGCGCTATTTTTGTATGAGTGGTTCGTATTTAATAAATGATATTCACTTTTGAAGCACTTTCAACAGCATCTTGAACGGCTTCTTCGGTGGTTTTTCGTCGCGTAAGGACAACACCTAAACGGCGGCGACCATCGATTTCTGGCTTACCGAATAGACGAACTTGTGTTTGAGGTTGAGCTAAAGCTTTGCTTAGGTTTTCAAAGCGAATGTTTGTGGAAGTCCCTTGTCCAAGAATAACAGCAGACGCAGATGGGCCATATTGCACAATATTATTAATTGGCATTCCGGTAAACGCGCGCACGTGGAGAGCAAACTCAGACATTTCCTGCGAAATCATTGTAACCATACCCGTATCGTGAGGGCGAGGAGAGACCTCATTGAAAATGACTTTATCGCCTTTGACAAACAGCTCTACACCAAAGATGCCGTAGCCACCGAGCGCGTTTACCACTTTCTCAGCCGTGTATTCAGCTGCTTTTACTGCGTTTTCTGACATAGCTTGCGGTTGCCATGATTCGCGGTAGTCGCCATCTTCCTGACGATGACCAATTGGAGCACAGAAATGCACACCGTCAACGGCTCTGATGGTCAATAAAGTGATTTCGTAATCGAAGTCGATAAAACCTTCCACGATAACGCGACCTGCACCCGTACGTCCGCCTTCCTGAGCGTAATCCCATGCTTTTGTAACGTCGTCTTCGGTCTTGATAACACTTTGCCCTTTACCTGAAGAGCTCATCACAGGCTTCACCACGCACGGAAGACCCACATGCTCAACCGCGGCTTTGAAGTCTTCAAAGTTATCTGCAAAACGATAAGGTGAAGTCGTCAATTCCAGTTCTTCTGCTGCCAAACGTCGGATACCTTCACGATTCATTGTTAGCCTGGTTGCCTTAGCGGTTGGAACAACATTCAGTCCTTTCTCTTCAAGCTCTACCAGTTTGCCGGTTGCGATGGCTTCAATTTCTGGTACGACGTAAGTAGGTTGTTCCTTCGTAATAACTTCTTCTAAGGCGTTTCCATCTAACATGTCGATAACATAACTACGGTGAGCGACTTGCATCGCTGGAGCATTGGCATAGCGATCACAAGCAATCACTTCTAAACCAAGTCTCTGGCATTCAATGGCGACTTCTTTACCGAGTTCGCCAGAGCCTAAAAGTAATACACGGGTAGCATTTGCGCTAGTTGCAGTGCCAAACATAGTGTTCCCTTACAAAATAGAGTGATGAGACAGAAATTGCAGGAGATCATACTGAAGTTTTATGACAAAGCAAACGTTTGCTTTTGGTTTTTAGGTAATAAAAAAGCTCTACATGTTGTAGAGCTTTTTGTTGAATTTGTCGTTTATACGTTGACAAAACTAAGCGGAATATCTGGATTCAACGCTTCCAACGTTGATTGCGTATCGGCTAAATGACTGATCTTACCTTCTGAGTTCTCTACCAATGCAGCGGCTTTGATGCTGTCAAAGGTTTCACCCGCAAGTAAAACTTGGATTAGCGCAACTTGTAACGGCGGCAAGCTAGGATTGAACGCTGCATTTTCTGCATAAGCGCCTTGGAATACACGGCCGCTAGTCATCTCTAATGCTAAACCACTCAAGTTGTTGGTGTATGGTGAGTGGCTCATGTTCATCGCTTCAACTGCACTTTGGATGAGTGCGTCTTCATCATCACATGAGAACTGGTGTTTAACTTCTGCCATTAAGCCGGACTCGATACCGAGATCGTTTGGTCCAAAGGCTTCAGGCAGGTATTCATGAAGTGACTTTTCTTCGCGTTCTGGGAGCTGGATTTTAAGCTCGTTTGCGGTAGATAACTCATTCATGAACTGGCGGCAGTGACCACATGGGCTGAAGTTGATAGTGATATCCTTAACACCACGTTCGCCTTTCATCCAAGCATGGCTAATCGCAGACTGCTCTGCGTGAACCGTTTGACCCAACTGTACACCAAAGAATTCCATGTTGGCACCGAAGTAAAGGCGACCTGAAAGACCACGAACGATAGCGCCGACATAAAAGTCAGAAAGGGGAGCATAGGAGTACGCTGCGGCAAAAGGAAGTAGCGCAACACGAAGCTCTTTGTCTGATAGACCGGTAGCTGAAAGCAACTGCTCAAATTGTTGAACTGAAAGCGTAGCATCAAAATCATCAGCTTGGATGATAGGAGCAAGTTGTTTGGAAAGTGCTTCTGGAGCGCCTGCTAGCGCCTGTTCAATGCGACTTTTCATGTTGAATCCTTGTTATTGCATGGACAGTTATTCTATGTGAAAGATAGAAATGTTCCGTGCGTTAGATCACGATAAATAATGCAATTGATAATTCTGTTACATAATTAGAGTGAGCTCACACATGTATTCGATTGCACAGGTGTGAAGCGTTATCTCCGTCTCACAATTAACCATATCAGTATATATTCATATGACCAAGGAGCAGGAGTATGTTACTAACGCGACTTTTACCGCTATGCTACTTTATACCTACGTAATCTAGAGCGAGTGGTAGCACCTAGAATGCTAATGCTATGAATGTATATCTCGATCAAGTCCCTTCACGATATTACTGGGTGAGGTTGATAGATAAGATAGGGTTTTGAAAAGGGTAAGGAAGAAGCGGAAAGGCTACGGCCTGCCGGAAGGAGGGCAGACCGAGAGCGCTTAACTATTGATATAGCCAGACAGCCAAAGCAAAAAAGCTTGGAGCCAAAATAGAAGTTATGATCCCACATAAAACCAATGCGAGTGATGAGAACGCGGCATCTATGGGCTGTTTCTCTGCACAAGTAGCGGTGCCTAAGGCATGAGAGACTGTACCCATTGTCAGACCACGTGCAATCGGGTGTTTAATTCCAATCAAATTGTAAATTGGGTATGCCAAAATTGCGCCCAATAAACCGACAATCAGAACCAAGATCGCTGCAACGGCGGCTTCACCACCGAGGTGACTCGATATTTCCATCGCTATTGGTGTAGTGACGGACTTACCCACTAGACTCGCGATTAAACTGATATCCGCTTTGAAAGCGACTGCGATCAAGGTGGTTGTCATCATCGACATCACACTGCCTACTGTGCAAGCAAAAGTGATGATTCGCCAGTTTGCTTTAATCTGTGGTAGTTGTTCATATAGTGGATAAGCCAGAGCAACTACGGCTGGTTGAAGTAAAAAACTGATCCCTTCGTTATCCGCATAATACGTTTCAAACGGTACATTTAAGTAAGTAAGCAAAGGAATGAGCACTGCAATACTGATCAGCAAAGGATTTGCTAGAGGATTATTCACTTTGATTGCAATTTGGCGCGCGACAAGAAAAACCGCAATGGTAACAACTAACCACATATCAGTGCTTCTCCTTTAACAAGTAGTCCAGCAGCCAAGCGAGGCTGACTAGTACAATGAGTGAGCCTCCAACTGCGCTAGCAATGATAGGGAGGGCATTAGCGAGTAGCATATCGAAATGTTGCATTAATCCGACGCTAATAGGAACGAACAATAAGATCATATAGCGGATAAATAGCGTGGCGCCCGGTTTGACCCAGTCGACTTTTACAAGCCCAAGAGTCATGGAGAAAAACAGTACGAGCATACCGATGACACTTCCTGGAACGGAAACGCCAGTGAACTTTTGAATGGTAATTCCGATGCCAAGTGCTCCCATGATGAGGAAGATTGAAATGAGCAGTTGGATCAGTTGTAAGAATCGTTCTTTAATCATTTTGACAGTATATAAACAACAAGCACACCATAAGGTGCGCTTGTATTAGGAGGAGTTAGGAAGCTAAGCTCTCTACATAACAGTACACGGATTTTAATATCGCAATCTTCTTTTCGTCACTTTCATGTTCGTGAACTAAGTTTTCTAAATTCAGCATGTACTCTTCAATTTGGCTTTCAAACACTTCTCGACAGTGTAGTGCCCAGCGTCTTTGTTCTTGCTCGTCTAATGTGCCTGGGAAGTTACGCGCACGATAGCGGAACAATAGAGGTTTAATACGCTTGTCATCAAATTCAATGTCTAATGCAGCAAGATTATTCGGGTCGGTTTCTCGAATGATATCCATAGCTGCGCGATCAGCCGGAGAAAAGAACCCGTCGTAAAGCTGTGTATCGACGTCATCACTTTTATCGAATTTACGCTCGACTGAAAAGAGGCTAATCAGCTTTTCTCTAATTTCAGGATGTTGGCGCAACAAAGCGAGATTAGCGAGACATTGCTGGCGATCAATGCCAATAGACTCTGCATTTTCAGCCGTTAACGTTTTTGCAGGGGCGAGAATAGGGCATTTGTTCAAATGAACTAGTTTAACTGGCACTGGTAGCAATTCACCAAGATCTTCGCGCTTAGTGTAGAGTCTTTCGTGCAGCTCTTCTGCGGATAGCTCAAGAATAGGTTGAGGGTCTTTCGCTAAATCGATGGTGATAACGGCATTATTATTGGTTGGATGCCAAGCAACAGGCACAATCCAGCTAGTGTACTGGCATTCGCGCCCTAACATGCCTGAAACGTGCATCAACGGTGTCATGTTGACGATGTCGACTAAATCATTGAGCTTGCGCTTTTGGCGCATAGAAAAAAAGTAATCAAACAATTTTGGTTGCGCTGCTTTTACTTTCTTTGCCATTTCGATAGTCGCAATCACATCTGCCATGGCATCGTGCGCGTTACTATGTTCTATGCCGTTAGCCACAGACAAGTGTTCTAATTTAAAGCTAGTGAAGCCATCTTCGTTTTCTGGCCATTCTACGCCTTCTGGGCGAAGGGCATGGCACGCGCGTAGTACATCGAGTAAATCCCAACGCGAGTTACCGTTTTGCCAACTCCATGCGTATGGATCGATAAAGTTGCGATAACAAGTATAACGGGTCACTTCGTCATCAAAGCGAATGCTGTTGTAGCCTAAACTGGTGGTATTTGGTCTCGCGAGTTCAGCGTGAATCTTAGCGATAAACTCTGGCTCAGAAAGGCCTTCTTGAACCGTTTTTTGCGGAGTAATACCAGTAATAAGCGCAGCTTCAGGAGACGGAAGATAATCAGCAGGTGGCTGGCAGTACATGACTAAAGGCTCGCCGATGATATTAAAGTTTTCATCTGTACGAACACCAGCAAACTGGCTTGGGCGATCTTTCGCGGGGTTGGTTCCCCATGTCTCATAATCAAAGAAGAAAAAAGTGGGCTGATTATCTTGGTGCATTCTGCTTACCGTTTACAAAACCGATGACAGTATTAGACCATTCAACGCCTTGACTAGCAACGAAAGATGCAAGTTGAATTTTTGAAAATGAAAAAAGCCGATGGCGAACCATCGGCTTGATATTTTACGTTTTATCGCTTTGGAAGGAATTTGAGTTCTATGCTCGTGTTTCTTCCAATGTTGCTTCACTTTCTGGTGACTTCAGCACTCGGCTAGCAATTGTACCCGCAGTCATTGAGCCTGAAACGTTTAGTGCGGTACGTGCCATGTCAATCAATGGTTCAATAGAGATAAGCAGCGCTGCGATGGTCACAGGTAAGCCCATTGCAGGAAGAACAATCAAGGCTGCAAACGTCGCACCGCCGCCGACACCTGCAATACCAAATGAGCTGATGGTGATAATCGCAATCAATGACAGGATAAAGTGTAGATCAAGTGGGTTGATGCCCATTGTTGGAGCTACCATCACTGCCAGCATTGCAGGATAGATACCCGCACAGCCGTTTTGGCCGATAGTGGCACCAAACGATGCTGATAGGTTTGCAATCGCTGGTGGTACGTTAAGCTTGGTGATTTGCGCTTCTACGTTTAGTGGAATTGTTGCTGCTGAGCTACGAGATGTAAACGCGAAGGTCAGTACAGGCCAGATTTTCTTAAAGTATTCCGCAGGGCTAACGCCAACAAAAGAGACCAATACGCCATGAACAACAAACATCAGTGCGATAGCAACATAAGACGCCACAATAAAGCCAAGTAGGTTTAGGATGTCCCCTGCGCTTGATGTCGCTACCACTTTTGCCATCAGTGCTGCGATGCCGTATGGCGTTAGGGCCATGATCATCTTCACTAATCGCATAACGATAGATTGAGCAGCTTCTACGAAAGTACGAATCGGTGATTCCAACTCTGCTTTTTCTATCATCACTTTACGAGCGGCGATACCAGTTAACACGCCGAAAATCACAACAGCGATAATCGATGTCGAGCGAGCACCTGTTAGATCAGCAAATGGGTTGGTTGGAATGAAACTAACTAGCATTTGAGGAATAGTTAGGTCACTTACTGTACCGGCACGGCTTTCTAAAACGGCGATACGAGCGGTTTCACGCGCACCTTCAGTTAACCCTTCTGCTGAAAGGCCAAATGTCGTTGTCACCAAGATACCGATAAGTGCAGCAATTGCAGTCGTTACTAAAAGAACAGAGATGGTCAGGCCAGAAATTTTACCTAAAGAGCCACCTTTCTCCAATTTAACAACTGCAGAGATCATCGATACTAACACCAGTGGCATGATGACCATTTTCAGTAGACCAACGTAGCCACTGCCTACAATGCCTACCCATTCAAGTGTTTGAGCAATTGCGCTGTTGCCTTCACCGTGAATGAGTTGCAAAGCAAGCCCAAAAAGAGAACCGGTAACAAGACCGATCAAAACGAGACGTGAAAGAGTGTGTTTCTTTTGTTGTTGATTAAATAGAAAGAACAATATTCCAACAAAGACGGCTAGAGAGGCTATCACTGCAAAATTCATAATTTGACCTTATCAACCAGCCGAAGTGGCGGTTGTTTTTTATACGGGGTTTTATACGGATTTATTTATGGAGCGTAAGATAACGCTCGTGATATAACTTTAAAAATGACAAACGGGTATTAGCTAGATCTAAAATGAATATAAAAACGAGATCTAAGTCGCGTGAGAGTGTGAATTAGCACGTTAATTGTACAAAATGGTTATTCGTAGTGATGCAGTAAGTCACGCATTTCTTTCCTTTGTAAGTAAACCACCGAGTCTTCTTGATAACTGAAAAGTTGATAAATCATCGCTTTGGCGACATCTTCTGCTCGAATCGGTAAAAAGTTGGACAGTTTGCCTAGCATAAGTGGGCGAATTACCTTAAACAGAGTTTGTACTAACTTCTCGTCCATTCTTGGGTTTTGACGTTGACCAACAAGCGGGCCTGGGCGAACAAATACGATTTCCTCAAAATCCATAGCTTCGATTCGTTGTTCCATTTGTCCTTTACAAGCTAAGTAATGGGATGGCGATTTACTATTTGCACCGAGGCTAGAAACAACCGCAAGGCGTTTGACTCCGATTGTTTTCATTTGTTGGGCGACTTTGCACACCAGATCAACATCTACTCTACGCAAATTATCCTTACTGCCTGCTTGCTTAAGGGTCGTGCCTAAACAGATAAAGCCGATGGTTGGTGTTGGTTGGTTCTCATCCCATTGGTGGATAGAAAGGTCTGCATCAATGAGAGGAATAAGCTTGTTGTCCACATCTAGGACGCCATCGAGTGTGCGGCGAGAAAGATAATATAATGTTCCAACACCTGATTGATTTATGAGGTTTGCAATGACTTTTGAGCCTACTAAGCCAGTTGCACCGGCGATGATTGCGCAGGTGTTGTTATCCATATCTTTTCTCCTATATGGGAACATAGTCTCAGCTATTGTAGCGGATTTCAACGAGTTACTTATAATCTCGTGCAAGAAAGGTGAGACGCTCTGCGAACTCGGCAGACTATCCTGAGATAAACTTGATTAGCGCTGCCCCACTTGGATGCAAGTGTATACAATAGTGGGGCGCGCAAAAACTGTCGCTGAACAAGACCTCTTGAACAACAGAACACCTCTCACCCAGACAACATCAAAGGAACGTAAAAAATGGATGACTCTTTTGCTGCGGAGATACAAGCACGCATAGATAACAAAATCAAACCCGTCGGTTCTTTAGGCTTATTGGAAAAGGTGGCACTGCAGTTAGCTCTTATTCAAAGCCAGGATAAACCTCAGCCAGTTGATTCCATCGCTATCTGCAAACCAAGCATGCTGGTATTTGCTGGAGATCACGGCGTTGCAGAGGAGGGCGTGAGCATTGCGCCAAGCGAAGTCACTCAGCAAATGGTGGCTAACTTTCTCGCTGGCGGCGCAGCCATCAACTGTTTTTGCGACATTAATGGCATTCAACTCAAAGTAATAGATTGCGGCATGTTGGCTCCTATCGATGTGCTGGTTCCAGAATTTAAATCCCATCCCAACTTGGTTGAACAACGGTTGGGTAACGGTACGGCTAATTTTTCTAAACAATCAGCGATGTCCCCAGAACAAGTGGCGTTAGGTTTAGAATATGGTGCGAAGATTACTGAGCATACCATTTTGCATGGTTCAAACCTCTTGATGTTCGGCGAGATGGGCATCGGTAATACCAGTTCGGCCTCAGCACTGTTATCGGCGCTGAGCTCATTAGATATTGATTATTGTGTTGGCGTTGGCACCGGAATCAATCAACAGCAGTTGAGCCGCAAATATAAACTGGTAGCACAGGGGGTAAACCGATGTCGAGGTCTTGATACCAAAGCGATTCTCGCACAGGTTGGGGGCTTTGAAATCGTACAAATGGTGGGCGCTTTTTTAGAAGCCAAGCGGCTTAAAACTCCAGTTTTAGTGGATGGGTTTATCGTATCGGTAGCGGCTTATATTGCGACGTTGTTAGACGAAGAAACGCGTGAATACATGTTGTTTGCCCATCGCTCTGAAGAAAATGGACATAAATTTGTATTGGAACATCTTAAAGCAGAACCTCTGCTCGACCTTGGTTTACGGCTAGGGGAGGGAACAGGAGCCGCTCTTGCCTTACCCTTGTTAAAAGCTGCCGCTCAGTTTTACAACAAAATGGCGAGCTTCGAGAGTGCAGGAGTTACAGTATAGTGTCAGTCCCTGATAATTCTGAGAAAGTCACGCCGTCATCGTTAAGATACCAGTGGGAGTTATTTCTATTAGCTACCAGTTTTTTTAGCCGCTTACCCGTGCCCCAAGCGTTGCCTTACAGTGAAGAACGCATGAATCAGGCAGGCCGTTACTTTGCGTTAGTTGGTCTCGTGCTTGGAGCACTTTGCGCTTTGGTATTCTCGCTCACCTCAATTTTTTTCCCAGAGTCGGTTGCCATAGTATTAACGATGGTGTTTAGCTTATTGTTAACTGGGGCTTTTCACGAAGACGGCTTGACCGATATGGCGGATGGCATTGGCGGTGGCATGACCGTAGAGCGACGCCTCTCTATTATGAAAGACAGTCGTATTGGCACTTATGGTGCCGCCACTCTCATTATGGCGTTATTGGCTAAGTATGTTTTTTGGAGTGAACTGGCGAACTTGCCGCACTTTTGGTTGATCATTGTCGTCGCTTACACCGCAAGCCGAGCACTAGCAGCGACGCTTATTTATGACATACCTTATGTCAGTGACAGTGATACGTCGAAAAGTAAACCGCTAGCAAGTCGCCAGTCTTCTCTAGAAGTCTCCATTTTGTTGTTTACTGGTGGCATAACATTGCTTGTGCTTGGTATCGCGGATGCGATCTTTATATCGCTTGTTCTCGTTGTATTTCGTTTGATGTTCAAACGTTGGTTAACCAAGCGAATTGGCGGCTTTACGGGGGATTGCCTTGGCGCAGCGCAGCAGCTATCGGAACTGCTTGTTTATCTCACTATGATAGGGTTGTATCACTCCTCATGAAGCAATTGATACTCGGTGGCGCGCGCTCTGGGAAGTCGCATTTGGCAGAAAAAACAGCTAAGCAATTATCGGTCGCTTCTCATCGATCATTACACTATGTTGCAACCGCGCTGCCATTTGACCAAGAAATGCGAGAGCGAATAGCGCATCATCAAAAGCAACGCGGGGGCGAGTGGCAAGAGCATGAATGCCCCCTTCATTTATCTGAGTTACTGACAAATTTCGCTACCACCGATGTTGTATTGGTCGACTGTTTAACCTTGTGGCTCAACAATTGGATATTTGAGTTAGGTGATGAATGTTCCCATGAGAAGCTAGAAGCAGAAATTGAAAAGCTTATAAAGATGGTACGTGGCTCAGATGCGACGTTAATATTCGTCTCTAACGAGGTTGGAATGGGCATTGTACCTTTGGGGGCGGTTAGTCGTTATTTTGTGGATAATGCAGGACGGATGAATCAAAAACTAGCCAGTGTTTGCCATCGCGTTACCTTTGTTGCTGCTGGTTTGCCGTTGGTTCTTAAAGAGTAGGATGGAACAAAATGAAAACACTCAATATCTATCTTGTGCGTCATGGAAAAGTAGACGCTCCACCAGGACTCCATGGCCAAACAGATGTAAAAGTTACGCCTGCTGATCAAGAGAGTATTGCTCGGGCTTGGGCTGAGAGTGGACGAGGTGTGGGTGGAATAATTTCTTCTCCACTTTCACGCTGTCAAGAACTGGCAAACATCATTGCTGAACAGCAATTATTACCAGTAATGACGGATGAATCTTTACAAGAGATGGCATTTGGTGATTTTGATGGTATGCCTTTTGATCTGCTCACTGAGCAGTGGAAAAAGCTAGATGCTTTTTGGCAATCGCCAGCACAACATACGTTGCCGAATGCTGAGAGCTTAAGCACATTTTCTGAGCGCATATGTCGCGTTTGGTCTCAAATCATCAACGATATCAATGACAATCTACTTATCGTCACGCATGGTGGCGTCATTCGTATGGTTCTTGCTCATGTATTGGAGTTAGATTGGCGTAACCCAAAGTGGTATTCGACGTTGTCGATAGGAAACGCTTCTGTCACGCATATAACAATTACTATAGATGAGCAAATTTACGCCTCGGTGCGTTCGATTGGCGTACCTCTTTTAACTCGTTAATTTATAAATATTAAAATGCCCAGAACGATATTGCTTACGGGCATAGTCACGGAAGATGTCAGTGGAAGCCCATCTGCTAGGTGCAGGAAGCGAAAATTGACTCAGTTACATAAAAAGGAAATATAGAAATGACAACGCCGAGTTGGGATTTGTCCATCGTTTATAACGACCTTTCTGACCCACGAATTCAAGACGATATTGCTCTTGTGGAACAATGTATTGATCTTTTGAATAAACAATCAGCAGATTGTGGCAACGTAGAGATCATGCAAAATGCGATTTTAACCAATGAAGCCGCGAGTCGTTTAGCGGGCACAGTTGCAAATTTTGCGAGTTGTTATGCTTCTGTTGATGCAACAAACGCCGAAGCGAAATCGTTACTTGGTAAAATGACCCGCATCTTTTCGGAGCTTTCCCAAGCGTTCAGTCCCTTTGATTTGACATTAACTCATGCCGACGAAGAGTTTATCTTGCGCGTGTTAGACCATGAGAATCCTGATATCAGTGGGCAAGCTTTTTCTATCTTGAATTCTAGAAAGTTGGCGGATACTCGTCTTAGCAACGCAGAAGAACAGTTACTGGCTGCGATGAGTGTGGATGGCAAATCGGCTTGGGGTAACCTATACGATAACCTGACTGGCTCATTGAAAGTGAAGCTTGAGTACACAGATGGTAAGAGTGAAGAGCTTGGGTTTTCTCAAGCGGCAAGCATTCTTTATGGTTCTGAATTCGAGCGTCAAGAAGCCGCGTGGCGAGGCGTACAAGATGCAATGCAAACGCACCAAGAATCATTCGCTGCGATTTTGAATGCGTTAGCAGGATGGCGCTTAACTGAAAACAAAAAGCGTTCTACGAAGCGTGAAGTTCACTTCCTAGAGCCGAGTTTGCATGGTAGCCGAATCCAAGCTGAAACTTTAAATGCGATGATGACAGTCGCCAAAGACAGTCGAGCTATTGGTCAGAAAGCAGGTTTATTGATGGCGCAAGTACATGGTCTGGATGAGATGAAACCTTGGAATCATCTGGCGGCTATGCCTGCTTTGAGCGGTGAAGCGAAGGTTTACGACTTTGATGAAGCGATTGATGTTATTTGTGAAGCATTTGAAACAGTAAACCCTGAGATGTCGGAGTTTGTCCGTTTGATGGTACAAAATGGTTGGATTGATGCCGCGCCAAATGCTAACAAGCGTCTTGGCGCATACTGCACCAAACTGCCAGCAACGCGAACACCACTTGTGTTTATGACTTGGAGTGGCAGCCGTTCAGACCTTATGACTCTGGCACATGAACTTGGCCATGCGTTCCATAACTGGGTTATTCGTGATTTGCCACTTTGCCAAACTTACTACCCAATGACGTTAGCAGAAACCGCCTCTATCTTTGCAGAAAACATCGTTCGTGATCATTTGATTTCGAAAGCTGAGAGCGTTGATGAAAAGCTCGAGATGTTGTGGGAAGAGTTGTCATCTGCGCTAGCTTTAATGATCAACATTCCGGTTCGCTACGAGTTTGAAAAATCGTTTTATGAACGCCGCCAGGATGGAGAGTTAACCGCAGATGATTTCTGTGAGTTGATGTCAGAAACTTGGAAAGAATGGTATGGCGACGTAATGAGCGAACCGGATCCGTACTTCTGGGCAAGCAAGCTGCACTTTTCTATTGATAGCGTGAGCTTTTATAACTACCCATACCTATTTGGCTTCTTGTTTAGCAAGGGTATCTATGCACAGCGAGAAACCAAAGGCGAAGCGTTTTACACCGATTACATCAATTTGCTGCGCGATACAGGCTGCATGATGGCGGAAGATGTCGTCGAAAAGCATCTGTCGATGGATTTAACCCAGCCAACGTTTTGGCAGCAGAGTGTTGAGCTAGTGCGTGAAAAAGTCGATGAGTTTGAGCGTTTGCTCGCACAGCGCGGCTAAGTTTTTCGCAGTGTTGATGCATAATCTGCTTTATAGCTACAAAAATTTGATCAAATCATAATGATCTTAATCAGGGCTGTGGTAAAGTTCACAGCCCTAACACTTTGTAATTGTTTGAAAATTAAACGCCTCAATGCTTGATTTGAGTGCCTGGCGCGAAAAGGCATCGGATTTTCGAGGGAAATAGTGATTTCTACTCATAAGTGAGATCGCAGCAACAAAAATCCTTTGTACAATTTATTAACATATCCGCCGTGCTATTAAGGAGTAACGCATGACGAAGTCTCTCTTTCGCCAATCGTTTTTAACTGACACGTTAGATGTTCATATTGATGTTGCACCAGCGGAGCAGGTGCTTTCTAGCGGTGTAAAACTTAAACTCTATCAGCGTGGTGTATTAGAAGTAATCCCTGCGAATTATACTCAGGATACGAAGAACATCATCATCTCTTGTGGGGTTCACGGAGATGAAACCGCACCGATGGAGCTGGTGGATTCCATTATTCAAGACATAGAATCTGGGTTCCAGACGGTCGATACCCGTTGTCTGTTCATTATCGCTCACCCAGAATCCACTCTGGCGCACACGCGATTCCTCGAAGAAAACCTCAACCGTCTGTTTGACGAAAAAGAACACAAACAGACAAAAGAGCTTGTTATCGCCGATACACTTAAGCTGCTTGTTCGAGATTTTTATCAGGATACCGACCCGACAACACGCTGGCACCTTGATTTACACTGCGCGATTAGAGGCTCGAAGCACTATACGTTTGCAGTAAGTCCTAAGACTCGTCATCCTGTGCGCAGCAAAGCATTGATCGATTTCTTGGACAGTGCACACATTGAAGCAGTGCTCCTGTCAAACTCACCATCGAGCACGTTTAGCTGGTACAGTGCCGAGAACTTTGGTGCGCAGGCTCTCACAATGGAGCTTGGCCGTGTGGCTCGTATCGGTGAAAATGACCTCGATAAACTGACCGCGTTTGATTTGTCTTTACGTAATTTGATTGCGGAAACGAAGCCAGAACACCTACCAAAACCATGCATTAAGTATCGCGTAAGTCGCACAATCGTTCGTTTGAACGAAGACTTTGACTTTATGTTCGACGACAATGTTGAAAACTTCACCTCATTTGTTCACGGCGAAGTGTTTGGTCATGATGGCGACAAACCATTAATGGCGAAGAATGAAAACGAAGCGATTGTCTTCCCGAATCGCCACGTCGCAATAGGTCAACGCGCAGCTCTGATGGTTTGTGAAGTGAAAACCCGTTTTGAAGAGGGTGAGTTGGTTTACGATTAATCCAACATTGCTTTGAGAAGTTAATTGCAATTTACCGAGGCTTAACTGTAAGGTTAAGCCTCGTTTGTTTGTATCGGCTGCTATGGATTTTCAACAACTTATCCTGAACAAGGAGCGACGCTGGCAACGTAACCTGATGGTTATGTCGATCGTGCTCGCTGTACTCTCTGCCATTCACTTGATGGTCGGAGAAATTTTTCTTTCTCCTTTTCAATCCTTATCTGCATTTGAACAGAAGTTATTGGTGGACTTGCGTTTACCGAGGTTAGTGTCTGCGGCAATTATTGGTGCTGCGTTAGCGGTATCTGGCGCGACGTTACAAGTGTTGCTTGGGAACGTGTTGGCTGAACCTGGCGTGCTTGGTATCTCTGGTGGCGCAAGCTTAGCAATGGTCTTAATCATGTTCGCGTCACCTGTTCTTCCTACCCCGATTGTTTTTATGTTGGCAGCGATTGCTGGCTCGATGGTATTCACGTTTGTTTTGGTGGCGATAGCAAGGGCAATGCACCTGACGACGGCTCGATTGCTTTTGGTTGGGGTCGCATTGGGTATTTTATCGAGCGCGATTGTGACGTGGGCATTTTACTTTAGTGATGATCTCAGTTTACGCCAACTGATGTATTGGTTAATGGGCAGTATTGGCGGTGCAAGTTGGTATCAACATACCGTTACTTTGGTGATGTTACCGGTGCTTATCTGGTTATGTTGTAAAGGCAAGTCGCTTGATAAATTGATGCTGGGTGAGATTCATGCGACCCAATTGGGTGTCGATGTGCATCAAATGCGTTGGAAATTGATCCTCGCCATTTCTGTTTTGGTGGGTAGTTCAGTCGCTTTGGGTGGCATCATCAGTTTTGTTGGTTTGGTGGTGCCGCACTTGTTGCGTTTGGCTTTTGGTACGGAAAACCGTTATTTATTGCCACTTTCTGCAATATCTGGTGCTGCGTTGCTTGTATTTGCTGACATCGGCGCAAGACTGTTATTGGACTCCGCAGAGTTACCTTTAGGTGTCATGACAACATCGATTGGCGCACCTATTTTCATCTGGATGCTGGTGAAGAGTCATGATGCACGTTAAACATATGTCGGTTGGTAGTCGATTATTGCCTCTTTCTTTTGAATGCAAAGCTGGCGAAATCGTACATATCGTTGGGCCTAATGGTTCCGGTAAGAGTACTTTATTGGCTGCGATTTCTGGTACGTTAAGTCACCGAGACGGTATGAGTGGTGAAGTGTACGTTGGCAACAAAAACTTGCTTACTTTACCGTTGTCAGAGCAAGCTCATGTTCGAGGTTATTTGTGTCAGCAATCGCGCCCAGCGTTTAATGTTGATGTGTTTCAGTATCTCGCTTTATCTCTGCCAAGTGGTGCTGAGATTGCGGATATCAAAGTGCGTGATGCCGTCAATATGGTGGTGGAGCTGGTACAACTGCAAGATAAGCTTCATCGCAGTATTCAAACATTATCCGGTGGTGAGTGGCAGCGTGTCCGATTAGCAGGTGTATGTTTGCAGGTGTGGCGTACCATTAATCCTTTTTCGCAGTTTTTAATTTTGGATGAGCCAGCAGCACCGTTAGATATTGCGCAAGAGGGTCTGCTCTATCAATTGATTAACGCTATGGCGGCGCAGGGAATTGGAGTATTGGTTGCTAATCACGATCTCAATCGCACATTAAAGCACGCAGATAAAGTATTGCTGCTTAACAACGGTGTGCTGCACTCATCAGGAAGTGCCGATACTGTGCTAACGGAAGAAGCTCTCGGGGAAGTGTTCAATACTCAAGTCAAAAAGGTCATCGTAGATGAGCAACCTTATTTAATCTTTGATTAGTATTTAGGGACAATAAAAAAACGACCTACTTGAGGTCGTTTTTTTAATCGAGAAAGCCAAACTCAACGCTTACTGAGTTAGCGGTTTTAGATCTGCTGGGCGGTAGTAAACAGATTTGAGTACTTTGCCTTTACGAATGGTTTTACCTTCCGATACGAAATCTTCGGCGCATTTCGCGATGATGTATTCACCTTTCTGCACCGCCATCAACTTGATGCCTTGTTCTGCGTAGAATGCTTCTGTTTCTGAGTACTCTTGCTCGTTACGGCATACTTTGCTCATGTTGCTTGAGTGCACTTCATCCCAGCAAGGAATAAATTCAATACCACGGTTTACTGCAACGTTTAATAGAAGATCAATTAAGTAGCTGATCGCTAGGTTGTCTTCTACTTTGCTGTGGCCAAGATGAACGAGACGGCCCATTAATACATACACGCTGTCTACGATGGCATCTGCTTGCTCAGTTTTACAATCTGCTTCTGCTAGCTCTGTTAGCTCTTCGATCGCCAAAGAGGTGTGTAGTGTGTCTGCTTGCGTATCAAGGCTTGCAGCGTCTGCGACTGGTAAGTCGAACGTACTACGGAACTCGGTGATATCACGGTATAAGTGATCAAAAATCTCTTGGGTTAGCTTTGACAGTTGCATTCTAATTTCCATTGAATCGATTGAAGCGGCAATGATACCAAACCGCACTTTGAACCCCAAGGGCATTGCATCTAACTGGTGATAAATCTGCCTTTGGGAATGGTGGTGCTTAACGAAATAGGTAAGGGAACAGCTTTTTACGTTCTTCCTCTGAGAGGGAGGAAACACGAGCGATGTTTGTATCGGGAATGGATTCAGGATCAGGATAGTGTTTTAGTACCTTTTCCATACTCTCTTCGCGAATCAAATGGAAGATCGGGTAAGGAGAACGATTGGTCAGGTTTTCGTCGTCTTCAGGCTTTGCGCCGCCAAAACAGTAATCAGGATGGAAAGTCGCTACTTGGAAAATACCTTCCCAGTTTTGCTGCTTAATTAATCCTTCAACCCAATCTATGCAAAAGTTGTAGTCCCAGAAATCTTGTAGCATGTTGGGAACCACAACCAACGTGGTCTCAAGTTGTTCGGGCTCTGTGTTACTCAGCTCAATCAGTTGCAATAAAATATCTTCAAGAAGCGTTTCTTCTTGAGTCGCTTCACTAACAAAGATTTTGATTTGTTTATTACGTTGCGGCTTGGCAGCAAACGGACAAAGGTTGAGACCGATTACTACATCGTTGAGCCATTGATCGACCTGTTGAGTGATCGCTTCGATATCTGTGTTTTGTGTTGAACGCGTTGACATACGACTTTCTGGTTTTTTATTAAAGTAGCGCAAGCATAGCAGAGTTGGTTATCCAAGTAACCAGAGAGGTATTACGCAAGTGAGCGTACCTTAGCTACTCTTTAAACTCGCAGCGTCAGGTGTTTGGTCAGTGTGCTTTCTTTCGGCAATGTGTTTCAAATACGCAATCGCAGCAAACATCGCTAGGTAGACTGCGCTTCCCCCCATAAGAACACTCGACCAACCACCATGCTGCCAACAGTAAAGAAGTAAGAATCCTCCTAAGCTACCGCCTACGTAGTAGTGTACTAAGTAGAGCGCTGTCGCGGTGGCTTTGGCGCGAGTGGCGTTCTGACCGACCCAACCGTAGGCGAGGGTATGAGTAAAGAAGGCACCAAAACTTATCAGCAACAACCCAAATAGCATTGCAGTCAAGCTTTCAACCGCCGCAATCCACATCCCCGTCATGCTCACTATCGCGCCTAAGAACATACCGAGGATTGATGAATAACGTTTACTCCAGTGGCCTGCGCAACGAGAGGAGAAAGTCCCTCCCAAGTAACAAATAAAGATCAGTGAGGCCAACCCGACGGGCACATTGTGAGGTTCACTCACCAGACGGAACCCCATGACGGAGTAAAGGTTGACGAACAAAGCAAAGTTGAGTCCTCCTATCAGCATCGCGAACCACACGCGTTGGTTTTTAAAATGACCAATAAGCGCACGATTTTGATGGCGCAAGCTGCTTGATGACGGGGTGAAGTTGCGCTGTGTTGGCAATAAATAGTGAACGCCAATGACACCAAGAAGAGTGAACACCATCATAACTTCAATGGCGACATCAACACTGAAATTGTCCGTCAATAAGCCGCCGCTAATACGCCCTGCAATACCGCCTAATGAGTTAGCCGCAATGTACGTTCCAATTGCCATCGAGAAAGCGTGCTTGTCGAGCTCTTCTGCCATGTAAGCCACGGCGACCGCAGCAAAAGCGGCGAGCGCGACACCGATCAGTGCTCGACATACCACCAAAAACAGAAATGAGTCACCAAACAGCATCAAAGCGGAAAGGGTAGGAATCGAAAACAGACCAGCCATCATGACTGGCTTTCGTCCCACTGATTCTGACAACACAGCCATCGGAACGAGGCTAAAAGAGAGAGCGAGTGTTGAGGCCGCAAATAACCAGTTCACTTGCGTTTCTGAGATCGTGAAAATTTGGGCAAAAGTGGGCAGCATTGGCTGTAGTAGGTATAAATTTGAAAAAACTAAGAAGGAACCAAGCGCTAGCGAGAGCGTAATGCGTTTGTATTCCGGTGTGCCAAAACTGACCATGAATCCTGCCTAATGTGAGCAAATGGAGAGACTGTGATCAATCTATCAGTTCGTTGTAAATTAAAAAAATATATTAAAAATATGGACACCATATATTTTTGATCTAATGGAATCGAAACAACTTAAACATTTTCTGGCGGTCGCTGAACATGGAAATATTACCCATGCGGCGAAAGCCCTGCATATTGCCCAGCCCGCATTAAGCATTTCTATCAAAAAGTTTGAGCAGTCTTTGGGTGTTACCCTATTTCGCCGTGATGATAAAAAAATCAGCTTAACGAAAGAGGGCGAAACGCTACTTGTACATGCCAAGCGGGTGATTCAACAGTTGCACGACGCGCAGCTCGCGATTGATGAGTTGAAAGGTTTAGCGAAAGGCGAAGTAAGGCTCGGAACGCCATCAATGATGGGCAGTTATTTCTTTCCACGAATTGTGATGGCGTTTAAAAGCCAGTTCCCGGAGTTAAAATTGACCTTGGTCGAAGCTGGGACTCAATCGATTCGTCGTATGCTGCTCAATGGTCAACTCGATATCGGTGTGATCAGTTGTGATAACGTGCCTGATGACCTAGAAACTGACCATTTGTTTACTAGCCAAATGGTCGCAGTTGTTTCACCTGAGCATGAGTTAGCCCAGCGAGAATCTCTTACTTTTGATGAGTTCTTTGAACACGATTTGGTTATGTTTCAGCATGGCTATTTTCACCGTGAATTTTTGGATCAGGTGAGTGAGGAGCATGGGTTTACCATGAAGTCATCATTCGAAACCAACTTACTGCCTTTGATTTTGAGTATTGTGAAACAAGAGTTTGCGATTACCGCGTTACTGGAATTGGTGACCCAACATGAGTCAGGCGTTGTTGGCGTGCCGTTTGAACCACCAGTGACGCTGGATCTGGCACTTGCTTGGCGCAAGCAGGGGTATTTATCAATAGCAGATCGAACGTTTATCGACTTTATCAAGCGCTACGTTTAAACGCAGCGCAGATTCATTGTTCGAGCACTAGTCGCCTTTGTACATCTTCTCGAAGTTCTTTGGGTTCCAGCCAATCATTACCCGATCACCAATTTTTAAAACTGGCACTGAACGAGCACCAAGCGCATCAAGTTCTTTGCGACCGCGTTGCATCTTAGCATTGCACAAACGATAGTTAATATTTTTCGAATCCAGATAACGTTGAGCATCTTTGCAGTGAGGGCATTTGTCTTTGACGTAAAGGACGACACGTTTCATTGAGTTTCTCTCCATTATCATTGGGAGGCGAAGTTTAACGACCTTTCACCATAAATGAAAGGCGAAAGCTAAGGTGAAACTGTCCTTTATCTCAGGTATATTGAGCGCCTTTATTTTGTCATAACAGACGTTAATTCTATGCATCCGTCACTTCGATACATTCAAGGCTACCCACAAAACATCGTAGAGCAGGTGAGCTCATTGATAGCGAGTGGCAAGTTTGTTCCTTGGTTCGAAAAGCGTTATCCCGATAGGCACCAAATCAAAAGCGAAAGGGCGCTCTATGAGTACGCCATGGCAATCAAAAACCGCTACATGAAGAAAGCCGCGCCAATCAGTAAAGTTGTCTACGATAAGAAAATTCACGCGGTAAACAACGCGCTTGGTTTGCACAGTGTAATCAGTAGAAACCATGGCGGTAAGCTGAAGTCGAAAAACGAGATTCGCATTGCCAATGTATTTAAGGATGCGCCCGAGCCACTATTAAGAATGCTGGTGGTACATGAGTTGGCGCATACTCGTGAGAAAAACCACGACAAGGCGTTCTATCAGCTATGTTGCTATATGGAGCCTGAGTATCACCAACTCGAATTTGATGCTCGTTTGTTTATGATTTACCTCGATTTAAAAGCGAATTTGAATGAAGAACAATAATCACAACGCGAAGCAAGCAAAGCCAAAGACTTCAATGGCGGGTCAGAATAAAGACGCGAATAAAGCCAAGCCGAAGCGTGTTAAAGACAAAGTTGCGCGCAAATCCTCGCAGCCTGCAGGAAAGAGCGAAGTCGAGTTCATAAAAATAGCGAAGAATGGTTTGCATGAGCGTAATGTTCATCGAGGTCGTTACGATTTCAAAAAACTCGTGGAAAGTGAACCACAGTTAAAGCCATTCGTTATCAAAAATCCGAAAGGGGAAGACTCCATAAACTTTTCTGATCCTAATGCTGTTAAAATGCTCAATAAAGCATTGCTTGCTGCGTATTATGGTATCGAGTTCTGGGACATTCCCGACACCTACCTTTGCCCGCCGATTCCGGGCCGCGCTGATTACATTCACCGAGTGGCAGAGCTACTTGATGGTGAAGCAAAAGGTCAGTACGCGCACCAAAAAGTGAAAGCGTTGGACATTGGCGTGGGAGCAAACTGTATTTATCCGATTGTTGGTGTAACAAAATACGGTTGGCACTATACGGGCAGCGATGTCGATCCAAAATCCATCCAATCGGCTCAAACGATCGTAGAGCACAATCGTGTTTTGACGGGAAAAATTGCACTGGTACAGCAATACAATGATGCCAATATTTATCGAGGTATCATTCAACCGAATGATCGTTATGATGTGACGACATGTAATCCGCCATTCCACCGTTCGGCGGAAGATGCCGCTATGGGCAGCCAGCGTAAAATCGATAATCTAAAAGCAAACCAGCGCAAGAAAGGGCTAAAACCTCAAACCGCACCAGTAAAGACAAGTAAGCCTGCGTTGAATTTTGGCGGTCAAAACGCTGAATTGTGGTGTGAAGGCGGAGAAGCGGCGTTTATCCGAAAAATGGCGAATGAAAGCCAAGCTTTTGCCGCGCAGGTTTTGTGGTTTACAACACTCATATCCAAAAAAGACAACGTTCGCCCGATGCGCAAGCAGCTTGAAAAATTGGGTGTGAAAGCCATTCGTGTGGTTGAAATGAGCCAAGGACAGAAAGTGAGCCGCTTTGTAGCTTGGTCATACATGGATAAGCAACAGCGCAAAGCATGGATTGAACTAAAGTAACGTTGACCGTTTCACACTGAACAATAAAGTAGGAAGCCCGCTGATATCAGCGGGCTTCTCTTTTGGGAGATCTAAAACTTAATGATGGGCTCACAATCTAGTGAACTGAGAGAGACAAAAGTATCTGTTTTGGCATAGTACAAGCCACAGGTTTCACCTCTTATCTGCAACGTATATTGGTCTGGAAGATCCGTATAGCTGCCATCCAACAGTTGATTGTTGTTCCCTTTTACTCGTCCTTTTTCAATCAACAAATGCGGTGAGGATTCAAATACGTTATTTGCGATTCTAGGTGCTGGTGTCCCTTGGATTTCTGCGATCGCGTTTTGAATCTCTATGACTGTTTCCGGAGAGTTCTTTTTACTCAATGCTTCAACGGGTTCTTGTGACATAGCTTGGCATCCTATCAAAGAAATCGAAGTGCCTAAGAAAAGCGCAACCCGAATCAGCATTCGTAAAAAGTTAGTTGATCTCAACATGAATTGCCTCTGTTCGTAGCGGAGAGCGAAGATCGCTTAACTCCGGAGATGAAATGTTACGCGGCATGGCGTTGAAACTTGAAGGGGATACTGGCGGACAGGTTCCTGTTTCCATGTAGTTTAGCGCCGCAGAAAGCATACCTTCAGACGGATCGCCTAACGGTTTTGTTAGGTCGTCATTGACCCAGCAACCTTCCACTCTATTGTTTAAGCCTAGCTCGGTATTGATTTGGCTCTTTGGAGTAGGAATAAAACCATCAGCGAAGTCGCCAAATTTTTTCTCGTTCGCCGACTTGAACTGAATAGTGTAGTACATAGTGCCGCAGTTTTGTTCTGGTGAGAACCCATACGGTTTACCTGTGGTTGTTGAGCCTATTTGGATAACCTCCACATCAATGCCGCGTAAAGCGTTGATTAGCAGTTCACTAGAGGAAGCCGTGCCTCCTGAAGTCAGCACATATACGCGCTTTTTGTTCAGTGTCGGAAGCACTTGGTCCGAATATTTCTGTGCTGCCCAGTCTATTGCTATATTTGTAAAGCGATAGATGTTATCCCCATCTTTAATGGTACGCATCACTTTGTCATTGTGAATCAACTCACTGAAGACTCGGTTCTGACCAGCACCGCTTAGCATGTAGCCTACTTGCGAGGACTGAAGGACTAAGCCACCGCCGTTGTAACGTAAATCAACGACGATCTCGTCAACATTCTCTGCTGAGAGCGTACTGAACGCCTCAATAAGCGGGGCTTGAGCGCTTGGTTCAAAGGAGTTGTATTGCAGATAGCCGATCCGCATACCATTTTGTGTAATCACTTTGGCATTTTTAACTGGAGAGGTCATGACATCAGAGGCGGTAAGCGTCACGGTTTTCTCTAGACCGTCAACACTCTCAAATGTGAAGGTGTAATCTTGATTGATGTCAGGGTTAAAGAGCGTTTTGTTGATAAAATCAATGTCGGACTGACTACCGGTGTTAACCACATCAATATTATTGATTTTCAGAAGCTTATCACCACGAGCAATGCCGCTTCTATCAGCTGGCGAGGCTTCTTCAGTGTAGGAAATACGAACGTCTCGAGGTTGTACGCCACGTAGGAATGCCCAGTTAAAACCAAATCCAGCAACTAAACCGGATTGCGATGATTTCATATCATCCTCATAAGGGACGGTAAAATGGAAGCGATCTTTTGGTTTACCCGTCGCGGTAGTAGCAGAGGTGACCAGCGTATTGAAGTAATCAGTAACAGTTTTGTAGTTTGCTGGATTATTATCAGGAACCTCGTCATACCATAGATACGTTTCGTTAGTAAAAGCTCTTAAAAAGAGTTTTTCGTGTAATGCAGAGCCCAATTTATCTGGATAGGCGGCATAGTTGTCATATGGGTCCAGTCCGACGCGGGGCGTTTCACATTGGTTGATAAACGTTTTCGACGATTGGCTAAAATCATGAACTTTCCATGTTGGACCGTTTGCACTGCTAGTGGACGGAGTAGGTGATGAGCTATCACCGCCGCCACCGCCACAGCCTTGTAATAATGCGAGAGTGACTGCCGTTGCTAAAGAATACTTAAATTTCACTTTTCTATGTCCTTATAAATAATAGAATTATAATTATGTGTTTTGCTTTTGTTTTTATTAGCTAGGTGAATGTATTAATTTAATTTGTTCGTCTGCAAATTTATAGTTAAATAGTGTGAGGTAAATAACGTAAAAAAGTTGTCTTTTATCCTTAAGCTAAATTAGTCATTACTTAAGTTTTCTGTCTATTTCAAAAGATCTAACAAGACAATTAATAAGTGTGAAATTAAGACAAGTTCTTAGTTGACTAAGCGATGCTTGCTAAATCAGAATTAGATTCAGGAAACGCTTTGAATCAATAGTTTGGTAGGGATATATGATGTTATCAGGGGTTTGTTTGATTTATTTGTCTGATGATTTAACTTAATTTAGTGAGTTGAGCGACGTGCTTTAATAGGCTTCCGTCAATGTTAGGTAAATCATCAGCGAAAAATATCTGAGAACCAGGAGTGCAGCGCATTAATATATTTGTTAGTTCACCTTCATTGTTGGAAGTGTTAACTGCGTTAAGTTTCGCTAATTTATTACAAAGCTCGTCCTCTATTTGCACTTTCTGCTCTTCGGTGAGCCTAATGCGACCTATACATACGCCTGGGTTGATATCATGAGAAAGCGAATCTTGTTGAAATCGCTCTTTGAATAAGGTGTCTAATGCCGTACCTTCTTTCATAATAAATCGACGACCAGAACGGTAAAACAAGCCGTCTCCGAAGTTTTCGACATATCCTAGAATTTCCGCGATACGCAAATAGAATCGTAAGCTTGTATCAGAAAGTCCGTAAGTTTGGGCTATCTCTTGCGGTTTAATATCACGAGAAGTCAGCATATAAATAAAATCAAGTAAATAAGGATGCTCAACGAAAAGGTCGCTCTCTTCATCTGTTAGCATTTGCTCGTTTTGGTGCTGAAGCTCGTTGGCTAAGGTTGCGAGTTCGACGAGATCGGTATTCAGGTAGTTCAGATAAATAAGTACTTTATCCAAACCTAAAGCTGGATTATGTAGGTGGCGTTTAATACTAGATAAAGGGATGCCACTTTTCTCTGACAAGGAATTGTAGCAAAGCCCTTCTTCTTTAATCTTTTGTCGTAGCGCTGCGAGTAAAAACTTTGGTCCAACATTCATCCTTGAACATCACCTTATTCGTTATTCCGTTTACTGGCTGATATTTTGCCTTTCAAGCAGCAGGTTTCGAATCGCTGTGCCCGCTTCTAGAATGTGTTTTTTCAGCAGGTACTTGGCGCCTTCGATATCGCGATGTTGGCACATTTCAAACAAGCTTAAGTGCTCTTCTTCTGCCTTTTTAATGCCTGTAGTAAACAATAGCTGCATGCGTATGTATCGGTCACACTTTGTGTTCAGGTTGTAAATGACGTCCATAGTTTCAGGCATGTTGGCTGGCGCATATAGGGCTTTGTGGAACTCGTAGTTGTAGTTGCTCCATTCTTCTACTTCGTCGCCACTGTTCACTACTGACTCGAAACGTTCACGAACTTCGCGCGCGCGTTCAAGGTCAGCGTCTGTCATATTTTGAATCGCGCGCTCTAAAATGTGGCATTCCACGACAGCGCGCAGTTCAAATAGCTCATTGATTTTCTCTGGAGATAGCTCAGTGACCGTCGCACCTTTGTGAGGTTCAAAGCTAACGAGTCCTTGTGCTTCCAATTGAACTAACGCTTCACGCACAGGAATTCGGCTAACATTAAACTCTTTTGCTAACGCATCTTGACGTAAAGGTTGACCAGTTTTTAACTCGCCCTTCAAGATCTGAGTTCGAATTGCTTCCTCAACGAGCTGAGTGCGCGTTTTAAAAACAGGTTTCTGTGACATTGAAGTCTCCCGTGAAATTAATATTGTATCCAATCCATTTTACTTTAGTAGTTTATTGTTTTTCTGGCACAAACCAACTAGGAAAGAAGGTTTTGAGAAGTAGAGTGAAATAAAAGGCATCAGTTGATGCCTTTTTGAGCCATTTGGTGGGCTTATTGGGACACACTGCCATCTATGGCGCGTTGAATACCCAGTGGGTTCGACGCTTTTAATGAATCCGGCAATAAAGATTCTGGTAAAGCTTGATAAGCGACCGGACGCAACCAACGATGAATAGCCTCCGCACCGACAGATGTTGAGGCAGAATTGGTTGAAGCCGGATAGGGTCCACCATGAACCATAGCGTAACCAACCTCGACGCCAGTTGGCCAACCGTTGAATACAATGCGTCCGGCGATTTCTTCCAAACTTGGAAGCAGTTGCTTGGCTTGTTCTTCGTCTTCAGCGGTAGCGTGAAGGGTTGCGGTGAGCGATCCAGTCAGTGAATCACTCAGTTTCAACATGTCATCGAAATCTTCACAGATTACGATTAACGATTGAGGACCAAATATTTCTTCCTCCCATTGCGGGTTTTCACGCCAGTTTTTACTGTCCGTCACGAACAGTGCTGGTGAGACATTGGTCGCTTCTGCTTGTTCAGAACGAGTGACGTTAATGCCTGTTTCGGAAGCTCGCTTATCCACTTCGGATTCATACGTTTCTCGGATTCCTTGCGTTAGCAAAGTGGCCGTTGATTGTTGTCGAATTAACCCTTGAGCGATTTCGATAAAGGCTTGCGTTTCTGGGCTATTCAAGACAAATACAACGCCTGGTTTTGTACAAAATTGTCCACAGCCCAAAGTCATAGAAGCCACAAACTCTTCAGCCAATGAGGCGTTTGCTCGTATGGCTGAAGGGAGAATAAATGTTGGGTTAATCGCCCCTAGTTCACCATAGAAGGGGATTGGCTCTGGTCTTTGCTGAGCTAGATTGAACAGCGCACGGCCACCACCGACGGAGCCTGTAAACCCAACCCCTTTAATTTTTGGATGGGTAACGAGTGCTTGGCCAAGTGCGCGTTTGTTGCCTTGCAATAGCGTGAAGATGGCTTGCGGTAAGCACTCTTTCTCCAGTGCAGCCTCAATACACTCTGCAACAAGTTGACTGGTGCCAGGGTGGGCGGTATGGCCTTTTACAATCACAGGACAGCCAGCTGCCAGTGCCGAAGCCGTATCACCACCTGCCGTAGAAAATGCGAGCGGAAAATTAGACGCACCAAACACGGCTACAGGGCCAATTGCGATTTGTTGACGGCGAATATCTGGTTTTGGCAGTGGTTGACGGTTTGGGTTTGGCGTATCGAAAATTGCTTGATGGTGATTACCCGATCTCACAACCTCGGCAAATAGTCTTAATTGGCTCGCGGTACGTCCTATTTCACCGCTTAAACGTGCTTCGGGAAGGGCAGTTTCTAAATGAGCACGAGCAACGATTTCTTCACTCTTCACTTCCAATTCAGAGGCGATAGAACAAAGTAAGCTCGCTCGTTTTGCATTGCTTAGTTGGCGAAACTCACGCGCTACGCTTTGGGCGGCTGAGGAGGCTTGATTAACTTCTTGCTCTCCATGTACCGGAAACGCTATAGGTAGAGGCTCACCAGTAAAGGCGTTGACTGCGTAAAAAGTGGTTGGTTCTTGTGGGTTCATCATTCTTCCTTACTATCCTTATTACTTCACTTCAAATCCGTACGCATATGGGTCTTCATCGTCTACCCATATTGTGTTGTGACCGTATACTTGTGCCCATCCTTCAATACTTGGCAAAATAGCCGCTTTGCCATTCACTTCGGTAATGCCTTCTATACGTCCTTGAAATAGGCTGCCGATGATACTTTCGTGAACAAAGTCTTCTCCTTGATTGAGTTTGCCTCTTGCATGCCATTGCGCCATGCGCGCACTTGTTCCCGTACCACATGGCGAGCGATCCAACGCTTTGTCGCCGTAAAACACAGCATTTCGAGCGGTAGCGTTTTCTTGAGTGGGCTCTCCGGTCCATAGCACGTGAGAAACACCGCACACTGTTGGATCTTCTGGATGTACGCACTCAACCGCTCGAGATACCGCTTCGCGAACTTTTGGTGAAAGCATCAAAATTTCATCTGGAGAGTAGTGTTCAAGTCCGGCATAGTTTTCTTGAGGATCGACGATTACGTAATAGTTTCCGCCATAAGCAACATCGACAGTGAGCTCACCTAAGCCCTCTATGTCCACGGTTACGTCTTGGTGGGCAAGGTAAGCTGGTACGTTAAATATCCTCACTGACGTGACCTTGTCACCTTTTGTTTGGTAGTGCACTTCGATTTGTCCTGCTGGGACATCAAGTATCAAACGGCCTTCTTTTTTGGGAGTGATAAGGCGATTCTCGATAGCGGTAGTGACGGTTCCAATGGTGCCGTGGCCACACATTGGTAAGCAGCCACTGGTTTCAATAAACAGAATTGAAGCGTCTGCGTTATCGCTGCAAGGAGGCAAGACAACTGACCCCGACATCATTGAGTGTCCGCGAGGCTCAAACATGAGTGCCTGACGAATCCAATCATAATGCTCAAGAAAGTATTGGCGCTTTTCGCTCATGGTATTGCCTTCGAGTGGAGGCACACCGCCTGCGACCAGCCTAACTGGGTTGCCGCAGGTGTGGGCATCAATACAGAAAAAAGTTCCTTGTCTCATTTTTCGCTCCTTGCTGAAAAAATGGTTGAATTAAACAATAACGATGTTAACGTAATGTAAAATATATTGTATACAATCTACGTTTTCAAGTGTGACTCGGAGCATATTTATGTTGGTCAAGGATGAAACCAAAAAGGAAAGGATCGCCGTGATAGGTGCGGGAATTATCGGCTTATCAATTGGATTGAAGTTGCAGCAGCAAGGTTATCAAGTCACGATTTTTGATCCCAATGGCGTGGGGAATGGATGCTCTAAGGGAAATGCAGGCCATATCGCGACTGAGCAAATCTTCCCTCTTGCAACGCCAGCGCTGCTTTCACAATTACCTAAAATGCTGCTAGATCCCAAAAGTCCGGTTTCGATCCGTTGGCAAGATATTCCAAGCACTATCGGGTGGATGATTCGTTTTCTATTACAAACAAAGCCATCAGCCGCGGAGCAGGCAAAAAACGCGATTAAAACTCTTAACGAGCGGTCAGTGGCAAGTTGGCGTGGCATGCTTGATTCAATCGGAAAAGCGCATCTAATAAAAATGAATGGTTCATTGCTCACTTTTGAAAACGAGAAACTGTTTAAAGACTACCAAAGTACGCTTAACTCACTGGCTAAAAACGGTGTGGCGTATCAAGTTTGGACACAAGAGGCGATTCGAGAGAGGATACCTGATCTCAGCCATAAGGTTTTTGTCGGCGTCTTTTTTCCCGATACAGGTCATACGCTAGACCCTTATCAGCTCTGTGTTGAGCTAAGTGAAGCTTTTGAAGTTCTTGGCGGTATGGTTTTACAAAAAGGTGTATCTGCGTTGGCGAAAAATGGCGAGGTGCTGGTTGAGTCTCAAACGTATTCATTTGACCGAATCATTGTTGCCGCTGGTGTACATTCTAAGCCTTTGATACGGCAGCTAACCGGAGTCAAAGTGCCTATTCAAGCCGAGCGTGGTTATCACCTAATGGTGGATGACAAGCGTGATGTATTGCCATTTCCTATTAGCTCTGCCGATAGAAAATTCATCATGACTCCGATGTCTGGCGGGCTACGCTTGGCAGGCACTGTTGAGTATGCCGATGTAGAGTCACCACCCAATATGAAACGTTCAGAAATGCTTTTTCAGTTAGGTGATGAGATGTTTGAATCGAGGTTACATCCACTCAAGCAAGGAGAAAAGTGGATGGGGAATCGGCCTTCAACAGTCGACTCGTTACCGGTTATTGATAGCATTTGGGATGGAAATGTATTACTGGCATTTGGCCACCAACACCTTGGATTAACTCAAGCGGCGATTACGGCAGATCTCCTTTTAGAGCTTATCGAAGGAAAGCCGACATCGATTGATCTTTCACCTTTTTCATTACAACGATTCGCCTGAAAAAACTTAATATTAAATATTGTATAAAATATATTAAATGCTAATGTTAACTTAATTTTAACAAAAATGGTGTCCAACAGCCGTACTCGGATGCCTCCAGAAAAACAACCAAAAGGAGTAAAACATGTCACGAATGACCAAAGCACCATTGGCGCTGTTGATTTCAGGAATGCTGTTGGGGACCTCTGCTTATGCTGAAGACAAATTGACGGTCGTGTCTTGGGGTGGTGCATTCACCAAGAGCCAAGTGGAGGCATATCACAAGCCTTTCATTAAAAAAACAGGTGTCGAGATCGTATCCGAGGATTTCAGCGGCGGATTAGCCGAAATTAAAGCACAGGTGGAAGCGAACAACGTGCGCTGGGATTTGGTTTCTCTCGACAAGCCAGACATTGTTCGTGGTTGCGCCGAAGGGTTACTAGAACCAGTGAACCCAAGTATTTTGCCTCCGGGCGCAGATGGAACACCAGCACAAGAGGACTTTATTGATGGTGCGATTCACGAGTGCGCAATCAATACCATCGTAGTGTCCACTGTATTAGCGGTGAACGAAGACGCGTTTAAAGGTAAGGCTTTGCCTAGCAAGTTGACCGATCTCTTTGACCTAAAAACTTTTCCAGGTCGACGTGCATTGCAAAAACAGCCTCAGGGTAATCTTGAGTGGGCACTATTGGCTGATGGTGTAAAGCCAAAAGAGGTCTACAGCCTGCTCGAAACCGAAGCGGGGCGTGAGCGTGCTTTTGCTAAGTTGGATACGATCAAATCAGAAGTGCTGTGGTGGACAACAGGTGCCCAGCCACCTCAAATGCTTGCTGACAAAGAAGTGGTGATCGCCTCGGCGTTTAACGGCCGAATTCACAATGCCCGTAAAGATGAGGGTCAACCATTTCGGATTATATGGGACCGTCAAATGGGTTACATGAATGGATGGGCGATACCTAAAGGGAGTGAGAACACAAAGCTTGCATTGGACTTCATTGCTTTTTCTTCAGGAACAAAACCATTAGCTGATCAAGCTAAGTACGTTGCCTATGGGCCTACGCGTAAGTCGTCTTCGGCGGAGGTGAACCCAGACATTTTAGCGAACCTTCCTACCGCACCTCAAAACTTCCAAACCGCCTTCCTGATTAACGATGAATGGTGGTCAGACTACGCTGATGAACTCAATGAAGAGTTCAACACCTGGCTGCTTAACTAGGCGTTAATTTTTGTATGGGACCGAGTTTTCATCCATAAGCGAGGTTCCGTACTTTTCCTCAACTGTATTTATGTTTTCGGAGAAATGATGAAAGTCATCGAAGCACAGCAAGTCGCGCAATGTTTAACAATGAAGTCTCTTATTGAAACGATGCGTGAAATGTACTCGCGGCCAGCAACAATACCTCAACGCCGAGTCATGCCCTTAGAAGAGGGAGAATACGAGGCGTTTGCGCTACTTCCAGCTTGGAACCAGGAGTTAATTGCGGTGAAAGCCTTTACGTATTTCCCGCATAACCCTGAGCAAGGCAAAGATACGCTTGCATCTAAGCTGCTTGTTTTTAGACGAAACGATGGTGAGCCGCTCGCACTCGTGGACGGTAAAGTTTTAACGTTTTGGCGCACCGCCGCAGCTTCTGCGTTGGCAGCGGACTATTTGGCGCGTCCCGATGCTGATCGTCTGTTGATCTGCGGAACGGGCAATCTTGCGCCTTATTTTGCGTGGGCATACGCTGCGGTTCGCCCACTTAAGCAGGTTTATATTTGGGGGCGTAACTCAGATAAAGCCGAGGCGACGGTAGATGCCATTGTGTCATCTTCAGAGTATCAGTCGCTTCCTGATGAGCGTCGGTTTCGCGTTTCAGTCGTAGAAAAAGTGGACCACGTTATCAAACACGTTGACATCATCAGCTGTATTACTGCATCAGCAGAGCCTTTGTTTAATGGCGCAGACGTGCAGCCGGGCACCCATATTGATTTGGTCGGTAATCATGACTTGGATAAGCGTGAATGCGACTCCGAAGCAGTGCAACGAGCACAGGTGTATGTTGATAGCCGTATTAATGTATTAGCCGAAGCGGGCGATCTTCTCATTCCAATTCAAGAGGGCGTGTTCACGTCAGACGATATTAGAGGGGAATTACCGCAGCTTTGCGCCCAACAAATCTCAGGACGTCAAAACGATGAGGTCATTACTTTATACAAATCAGTTGGCAGTGCTTTGGCTGATTTGGCCGCTGTAAAGGCGGTGTTGTTAGAAAATGGCATAGATAGCCATGCCTGAGCATTTTTGCTCGTTCATTTAAATTGCATACAATATACATATAAGGAAAGTAGTTCATGAAAATTGATTGGAAAGGTGTTTATCCGGCGGTCAGTACGCAATTTCGTCAAGATCAGTCAATCGACTTAGACGCAACGCAAACTGTTATAGATAACCAAATTAAAGATGGTGTGAATGGCATTATCTGCTTGGGTACTGTCGGTGAGAACTGTGCGTTGTACCCGGAGGAGAAACGCCAGGTCTTGCAAGCGGCAAAAGAAGTCGTAAATGGCCGTGTGCCTTTGATTGCTGGTACAGCAGAGTCTATTACCACAGCAGCTGTTGATTACATGCAGGATGCGTACAAAATTGGTATCGATGGTTGTATGGTGATGCCTGCCATGGTTTACCGCACGTCTGAGAGCGAAACGTTCGAATATTACCGCACGCTAGCGGAAGCAACGCCAGAAATGCCAATCATGATTTACAACAACCCGGTTGCTTATGGTGTCGATGTAAACCTCGACATCATGGCGAAACTGGCTGAGTTTGAAAGTATTGTAGCTATCAAAGAGTCGACCACTGATACTCGTCGTATCACCGAGCTTTACAATAAATTTGATGACCGCTTTACCGTGTTCAGTGGTGTTGATGACATCGCTCTTGAATCATTGATGCTAGGTGCGACCGGCTGGATTTCTGGTTTAACCAACGCATTCCCAGAAGAGTCCGTTGCGATTTATAAACTGGCAAGCCAAGGTCGTTATGCTGAAGCGTTAGAGATCTACCGTTGGTTCTTACCCCTATTGCGTTTAGACACCATTCCTACGCTGGTTCAGTGCATAAAATTGGCCGAGCAAGTCTGCGGACGTGGCTCTGAACAAGTTCGTGCGCCACGCCAACTCTTACAAGGTGAAGAGCGTCAACAAGTCATTCAAATGGTTGAACATGCGTTAGAAACCCGCTTAGACCTATCCAAATACAATCTGTAATTGTGCTGTTTAGTAGAGCGTTAACTGACGCTCTACTCATTCGTAATATTCAAAAAATGAGAAGAGGGAAGTCATGAGCACGGAAAACAAGGACTATGTCAGCTTTCAACACGTTAAGAAAACCTACGATGGCACGAATTTGGTGGTGAAAGACTTCAACTTAGATATTGCTCCTGGAGAGTTCGTTACTATGTTGGGGCCGTCAGGATCGGGCAAGACCACTTGCTTGATGATGCTAGCAGGCTTTGAAACTGCGACCGGTGGAGACATTTATATCGATGGCGTTCCTGTCAATCATCTCGCGCCGCACAAGCGCGATATTGGTATGGTGTTTCAAAACTATGCGTTGTTTCCACATATGACCATTGCTGAGAATCTTGCGTTTCCTTTAAAGGTGCGAAAACTCGACAGTGACACGATTCAAAGCAAAGTTCAGAGTGTATTAGAAATGGTCGAGCTTGAGCATGTTGCGACTCGATACCCGAAGCAGTTATCAGGTGGTCAACAACAGCGTGTTGCGTTAGCGCGAGCATTAGTGTTTGAGCCTAAACTCGTTTTGATGGATGAACCACTAGGCGCGTTAGATAAGCAGCTGCGTGAGCAAATGCAGATGGAAATTAAACATTTGCATGAAAAGCTTGGCATTACCATTTTGTATGTGACGCACGATCAAGACGAAGCTCTCACTATGTCCGACCGTATTGCGGTTTTTAATCACGGCGAAGTGCAACAACTCGCGACACCAACCGAGCTTTATGAATCTCCGAGTAATACGTTTGTTGCGCAGTTTATCGGAGAAAACAACCAACTCTCAGGTTTAGTCAAAGAGTGGGACGGAAAGTATTGCCAAGTGCTCGTTGGGAAAGAGTTATTTACTGCGAAACCTGTCAGAGTCTCTGAGCAAGGGCAGAGAACAACACTTTCCATTCGACCAGAAAAGATTGTTATTCAACCAGAGAAAGCGTCTTGTGAGAACCAAGTCTCGGGCGTCCTACGAGAATTGATTTATCACGGTGATCATTATCGTCTGGTCGTCGAAGTAGAGAGCGTTGGTCACTTCATCGTTAAAGTACCTAACGATAATCGTAAACACTTGCAGTTAACGCCTGGCTCAATTTGTCGTATTGGTTGGCAAAGTGACGATTGCCATGCTCTTGATGGGACACAAACTCAAAGTAGCGAGGTAGCAGCATGAGTCGAGAGCTAACCGCATTAGATTCTGTATTGGAAATCGAACGCCAAGTTCATGAGCAAGAAACCAATTTGAAAGCGCAGTTGCAAAAGGCCGAGCGCCGAAAAAAGCTTCGCTCCATTATGCTCACAACGCCATTGGTGTGTTTTATTCTGCTTACGTTTGCTTTTCCTATCCTCGACATGCTTTATCGAAGCGTGGATAACCGAGAAATATCCCTGTCACTCCCACAAACTATTCAAGCTTTAGAAAGTTGGGATTATCAAGGTCAGCCTCATCAAGAAGTCATTGAGGCATTCTCTGTTGAGGTACTTGCGCTTTATCAAAGCAAAGAGCTACCGAAAATAGCCAACCGGATGAATATTGAAGAGTCTGGTATGCGCAGTTTACTCATGAAAACCGGCAGAAAGTTGTCTCGGTTGACGTCGCTGCCGATCTCGGTGACACAGTTGGCTAAGCTGGATAAGCGTTGGGCTAATCCTAAATATTGGGCGGCGTTTAAGAATCTTAGTGGCGCATTAACATTCAGTCATTATCTTGCTGTGCTAGACTTGCAAGTGAATGAGTTTGGAGACATTGAGCCCCAACCAGAAAAACGCCAAATATACGTCGACCTTTTCTTTAAAACTTTTTGGATGTCTATTTCAATCACCTTAATTTGTTTGGTGATGGCGTACCCCGTTGCTTACCTGCTTGCCAATTTACCTGATAAGCGCGCGAACTTACTTTTAATTATTGTGCTGCTGCCATTTTGGACATCATTGTTAGTCAGAACCACGTCTTGGATTGTTCTGCTGCAAAACCAAGGGGTCATTAATGATCTCCTTATTTGGTCGGGTTTTACTTCTGAGCGAATTCAGATGATTCACAATACCTTCGGAACGGTGGTGTCTATGGTGCACATTCTGTTGCCTTTTATGATCCTGCCTCTGTATAGCGTAATGAAAGGAATTAGCCCAACTTATTTCCGTGCCGCTCGTTCTCTAGGCGCGACGCCTTTCATTGCGTTCATCAAAGTTTATATGCCGCTTACGTTACCGGGGATAGGTGCGGGGGCCTTGCTTACTTTCATTCTTTCTATTGGCTTCTACATTACGCCCGCTTTGGTTGGTGGAAGAAGCGGACAGATGATATCCAATATGATTGCCTATCATATGCAGACATCACTGAACTGGGGGATGGCTGGCGCATTGGGTGGACTGCTTTTGTTCGTTGTACTGGTTCTGTTTTATATATTCAACCGTGTGGTTGGCATGAATAACCTTAAGGTAGGAGGATAACCATGGCATTACCAAACTATGCATCAAAAGTAGAGCGAGTCGCTTACGCAGGCTACTTAGTTTTTTGTGGGTTGGTGCTGTGCTTTTTAATCGCTCCAATTCTGACCATCATCCCGTTATCGTTTAATGCAACGCCTTACTTTACTTTTACCGAGGGGATGTTAAACCTTGACTCGGCAGCGTATTCTACTCGCTGGTATCAAGAAATGTTTACTAGTGATCAGTGGCTGTTGGCGCTGAAAAACAGCACGTTTATTGCTTTTATGGCGACACTCGTTGCAACAGGGCTAGGAACTCTGGCGGCGTTGGGTTTAGCAAGTAGTAACTTGCCTTTTCGCAATACGATTATGGCGCTGTTGATCTCACCCATGATCGTACCAGTCATTATCTCTGCTGCTGCGATGTACTTTTTCTACACGCGCCTTGGCTTGTCACAAACTTATCTAGGCGTCATTTTGGCACACGCTGCTTTAGGTACGCCTTTTGTCGTCATTACCGTTACTGCGACGTTAAGCGGCTTTGACCATAGCTTGGTAAAAGCGGCGGCTAGCTTAGGAGCAAACCCTGTTTATACTTTCAGACACATTACCTTTCCTCTGATTCGTCCGGGGATGATTTCTGGCGGCTTGTTTGCTTTTGGCACTTCGTTCGACGAGGTTGTGGTGGCGTTATTCCTGACTGGGGCAGAACAAAAAACCGTTCCTAGGCAGATGTGGTCAGGAATTCGAGAGCAAATCAGTCCGACTATATTGGCGGTCGCTACGTTGCTGATTTTTATGTCGGTGTGTTTGCTCGTGACTTTAGAAGTTCTACGTAGGCGTAATGTACGCATTCGAGGCATTCAAGAATAGCCAAACTTTTTCTTTGTTGCTCACTATGCACTTTTGTTTAGGGGCACCTCAATTTTTGACCAACTGCGCCTCATTGTAGGCGCTTGTCTTTTGTGTTTATCATCAGCGATGACTGACATATCACTCTGGTAGCTTAATGCCAGCTTGCTCGAAACGTGCCAAAGGCGACTTGTTTGATCGCTGATACCAACTAGCTGGCATGTTTGATTTAAGTCGCGCTTTTTCTTCCTTGCTAATCACAACATAATGCAAAAACGTATCAAGTGTGGTTCCCATCACGTCGAATGTCATTTCCCCATCTTTGCTGATGGCTTTCAATAACCCAGCGACGGTTTCCTCAGAAACTAACGGTTCAACCACCGCGTTTTTTCGCTCTTTTATTGACGTTGAAGCGGGCAGGTTTGCACGTGCCGTCTCCCAGCAAACTTTGTTGGTTTTACTGATAAGGTTGTGCTTGTAGCAGTAGTAACTGAATAAAAAGCGTGGCAGGTTTTGCCAGCGTTCGGCTTGGACTTCTAACCAAAGGTGTTGTAGCTCAATATCAGCGTCGGTCATAGGAGTTGTTTAGCAAAAAGAAAAGAAACCATTTTATAGCTTTTGTGAGGAGCAATAAAAGATATTTGAATGGAAAGATAAACAACTAGTTGATCAATATTACTAAAGCAAATCGATTTCTGGCAAGCCCGTGCAACGGCAACTCGAGTACCAAAAACTGATACCGCCACATCTAGTTGTTAACAAAATGTTTCTTCTTGTCTTGCGAGTAGATTATATGGAGATGCTCTTGCAGTAATAAGGGCAGTGGCGATGCAAAAGACGTAATGCATCTAAGGAAAACTCAATATAGAAGAAATTAGATGGAACTGAAGACTTTGAGTGTCGCGATTGCGACAACATTAACCAGCACTGGCGTATTTGCGTTAAGCGAGCCAGTTTCTCAAGTTACAGAGCAACATGCACATTCGGCTCATACACACGGTGTTGAATCCAATCGAGTTGAATACCAACCAACCGCAACTCTCCCTATTCAGCCCTCCAAGGCAACTCGAGTACAGTCACTTGAAAGCCTTGATGAGTCGAGCACTGCTTGTGATTTGGAAGCATTGGTTACCGAAAGCAGTAACCAATTGATCGGCGAAATTTTAAGTCAGGGCGCGACGTGTGTGAACCAGCTATTCTCTGCTGAAAGTCGGATTCAAGAGTCGGTATTTAGCTCCGATCATATGTACAACATTGCGAAGCGTACTACGACATTGGCGAAGGGGTATACAGGTGGCGGGAGCGATGAACTAGAAACGTTGTTCTTATACTTACGCGCAGGTTATTACGCCGAGTTTTACAATGACAACATCTCATTTATTGAATGGGTCACACCAGCGGTGAAAGAATCAGTGGATGCGTTTGTTAACAACGCAAATTTCTACGAGAACAGCGACCGTCACGGCAAAGTGCTTAGTGAAGTCATCATCACTATGGATAGTGCGGGCTTGCAGCACGCGTACTTACCGCAAGTGACTCAGTGGCTTACACGTTGGAATGATCAATACGCCCAGCACTGGTATATGCGCAATGCGGTTAATGGTGTTTTCACTATTTTGTTTGGTGGGCAGTAGAACGAGCAATTTGTGCAAGTAGTTGGTAACCAAACAGACCTTGCCAAAGCTTTAGGCGATTTTGCTCTGAGGGCGTCATCAATCGGTGCTGAAGATGAGTTTATGGCCGCGAATGCGGGGCGAGAGCTCGGGCGTCTGACCAAATATACGGGTAACGCGAGTTCTGTTGTGAAGAGTCAGCTGAGTCGAATCTTTGAACAGTATGAAATGTATGGTCGGGGTGACGCGGTTTGGCTTGCGGCGGCGGACACCGCCTCATATTACGCAGATTGTAGTGAGTTCGGAATTTGTAATTTCGAAACTGAGCTAAAAGGCTTGGTGCTATCGCAAACTTATACCTGTAGTCCGACAATTCGAATATTGTCCCAGAATATGATGCAAGAGCAACACGCGGCCGCATGTTCTAAAATGGGTTACGAAGAGGGTTACTTTCATCAGTCTTTAGAAACGGGTGAACAGCCAGTAAAAGATGACCACAACACTCAGCTCCAAGTCAATATCTTCGATTCAAGCACTGATTATGGTAAGTACGCAGGGCCAATTTTCGATATTAGTACTGACAATGGCGGTATGTACTTGGAGGGCGACCCTTCCCAGCCGGGGAATATTCCCAACTTTATTGCTTATGAAGCCTCTTATGCGAACGCGGATCACTTTGTCTGGAACCTAGAGCACGAATACGTGCATTACTTAGATGGTCGATTTGATCTCTATGGAGGGTTTAGTCATCCAACTGAAAAAATAGTGTGGTGGAGTGAAGGCATTGCAGAGTATGTCGCTCAAGAAAATGACAACCAAGCAGCACTTGAGACGATTCTAGACGGTTCGACATATACCTTAAGTGAGATTTTCGAGACTACTTATGATGGGTTTGATGTCGATCGAATTTATCGTTGGGGGTACTTAGCTGTACGTTTTATGTTTGAAAATCATAAAGATGACGTAAACCAAATGCTGGTGGAAACACGCCAAGGGAATTGGAGCAATTACAAGGCCACGATCACCCAATGGGCGAATTTATATCAAAGTGAGTTTGAGCAGTGGCAGCAAGCCCTTGTCTCAAATGGTGCACCTAATGCAGTCATAACCGCAAACAACAAGGGGAAAGTCGGTGAAAGCATTACATTTAGCAGTGAAAACAGTACAGACCCAAACGGGAAGATCGTCAGCGTCTTATGGGACTTCGGTGATGGCTCGACAAGTACACAAACCAAGCCGACGCACCAATATGGGAGTGAAGGGGAGTATTCGGTCAGTCTAAGTGTGACAGACAGTGAAGGCTTGACGGCAACCGCCACTCATAGTGTTGTTATCTCAACGTTGGGCGGTAATGACACATTGCCACAAGACTGCGCGGTGCAAAGTAAAGTAAGCGGTGGGCGCCTAACAACAGGAGAGCCCGTTTGCTTGGCAAATCAACAAACCATTTGGCTAAGCGTGCCAGCGGTGAATGAGAGCTCAAATCTGGCGATAACGACGGGGAATGGTACGGGCAACCTAAAGCTTGAATACAGTAACTCTGGTTGGCCGGATGATACTAATCTTCACGGGTGGTCAGATAATATTGGTAATGGAGAGTGTATTCCGTTGTCAAATCAGAGTAACTACTGGGGCTACGTTAAAGTCTCTGGTGACTTTGAGAATGCCGCCATCGTCGTTGATTTTGATGCTCAGAAGTGTCGTCAGTAGGGCATTTTAACTGCATCATTTTAATTTAATTGATCGCCTCGCTAACATTGCGGGGCGTTTTTGTTTTTCACGCCGTTATCTCTATAAAAAAAACAGCCCGAAGGCTGGCAAACAAGGAGTTTGAGATGAAAATGAAAACGTTATAAAACTTGCTGATATCCTATTTCTCAATAAGTTGGGTTGTGCGTTGAAGCCAGTTTTTATCTTGCGAATCAAGAAAAGGGCTAAGCGCTTGATAGACTCGTGAATGGTAATGATTGAGCCAGTCTAGCTCTGCTTGATCTAGCATTGATAAATCAAGGGCGTTGGTCGCAATTGGAGCAAGAGTGATGGTCTCAAAACCGTAGAACGTGCCGAACTCATTTTGTTCTAATTCTACAACTTTAAGAATGTTCTCTATTCTTACCCCGTACTCACCTTCGCGATAAACGCCTGGTTCATTAGTAATGACCATACCCGGTTTTAGCTCAACCTCATGGTGGCTTTGCGAGAAATTTTGTGGGCCTTCGTGAACATTCAAGCAAATGCCTACGCCGTGTCCAGTGCCGCACTTGTAATCAATACCATGTTGCCATAAGACGCCACGCGCCATGATATCAAGATTGGCACCCGTAGAGCCTTTCATGAATCGAGTCTGAGTCAGTCGGATGACCGCTTTGAGCACCAAGGTATAATCTTTGCGCTGCTTAATGGTCGGTGACCCGAAGTGGAAAGTACGGGTGATGTCTGTTGTCCCGCCAAGGTATTGGCCACCAGAATCGACGAGAAAGAAGTTGCTTTCATTGACTGCCGCATTGCTTTCTTCATCGGCGGCATAATGCATTTTTGCCCCGTGAGCTGCGAAGCCTGCGATAGTGCGGAAACTGTCACTCACATAATGTCGGGTTTGACGGCGATAGTGATTCAGTTGTGCCTCAGCAGACAATTCTGTAACGAGTCCGCTTGGAACTTGCTCTTCGAGCCAGTTCATAAACCTTACGATTGCCACACCATCATCTGTTAATGCCTGTTCTAGGCTAGTTAGCTCGGTCGCATTTTTTATGGCCTTCATTGCCGTTACAGGGCAAGCCATTGGCTTTAGATTCACATTCCCTTCAATCGAACTCACCAATAAGCTGTCTGTGTGGGTCGGGTTAAAAGCGAGCGATAATCCCTCACATTGCTGATTCAAATACTGACTTACGTAGTTGTAATGGCGAATGTGTACACTCTGCTCGGTCAGCGCTCTTTCAACGTCTTGAGGCAGTTTGGCTTTATCAATAAACAGTGTCGCAAGTGATTGCTCTACGACTAGATAGGCTTCAGAAACTGGGCAGTAATTCGTATCACCACCTCGAATATTCATTGTCCACATGACATCATCTAGCGTTGACACTAATAAGCTATCTACTTGGTTCTCGGTTAACCAAGAACGGATTCTCGCTAACTTATTTTCAGTGTCAACGCCAGCAAAAGCGGTGGGGTGCTCGAATACGGGTGCACTTGGGCGAGGTGGTCTTTCAAGCCAAATTGGTGTGAGTAAATCCAGGTCGAGAATGATCTTAATGTTTTTCGCTTCAAAGGCTTGTTTGAGGCCTTGATAAAAAGCGTAACTGATGGCGCGCCCGTCAACCGCGACAATACTGTTTTCTGGTAGCGTGGTAGCCAGCCATTTGGCAATTGTCGGTGTTTCTGGTTGTTTGGCTTTAAACAGTTCAAGTCCTGTGCCGTGTAACTGTTCTTCAGCTTGAATATAGTAACGACCATCAGTCCACAGGCCACCACCTTGTTGGGTAATGACGACATCGCCTGCAGAACCGGTAAAACCTGAAATCCAGCTTCGCGCTAACCAATGATCCGCTGAGTATTCACTGTTATGTGGGTCATTGTTGGTCACGATATATGCAGACACGTTGTGAAAGGACATTGCCTCACGCAATAACGTAAGGCGTTGGTTTACTGAGTTAGTATTGTTCATTAAATGGTTCCTAAAGTCATATTTGAGCAATAGATATGATGCTGCTCCGAGCCTGTTTTTATTGGGTTCTGTTGCCCGCATACTTCTGTTGCTTCTGGGCATCGAGTACGAAAAACGCAACCGCTCGGTGGATTAAGTGGAGAAGGAAGGTCGCCGGGCAATAGTTGTATTTCACGGTCACGTGCTAATTGCGGATTAGCTATCGGGACAGCAGATAACAGTGCTTTGGTGTAGGGGTGTTGTGCATCATCAAATACTTGATCGTAACGTCCTACTTCCATAGGTTTACCAAGATACATCACCATAACGCGGTCGCTGATATGGCGCACCACGCTTAAGTCATGCGCAATCATCACCAGTGTTAACCCCATTTCTTGTTTAAGATCATCTAGAAGATTGATGACCTGAGCTTGTATGGAGACATCTAGTGCACTAACGGGTTCATCACACACGACCAAATCTGGATTGAGAATTAACGCTCTAGCAATGCCCACACGCTGGCATTGACCTCCGGAAAATTCATGTGGATAGCGGTTTCGCTGGCTCGCCAAGAGACCCACTTTATCCATCATAGCGATGACACGCTTTTCTACCTCAGCCCGTTTAAGTTGCGGCTCATGGGTGAGCAGTGGTTCGGCGATGCATTCTGAGATGGTTAACCTCGGATTCAAACAAGCGGATGGGTCTTGAAACACCATCTGAAATTCTCTACGTCGAGAGGAAAGCTCTTTCTTACTAAACCCGAGCATGTCTTGACCTTTCCAAGTCAACTCGCCATGTGTAGGTTCAATTAAGCGAAGTAAGGCGCGTGCAAGTGTTGATTTTCCGCAGCCTGATTCCCCCACAATGCCAAGTGTCTCACCTCGGTAAACATCTAAGTCGATACCATTGACCGCTTTCACGATTTTACGTCGACTTGGAATAAGGTGACGCGACACAGGAAAGTGGACGTTTAAATCACGAGCAGACATGAGGACTTCTTTTTTATTCATAACGCCTCCTTAAGCTTTTATTTGAATAGGAGTGATAACACTGGGTGCGTTAACGTGACAGGCAATGGACTGGCTCGTGTTTAATGGAGAAAACCGTGGGGTTTCGTATTGGCAACGCGTCTCTCGATGCTCGCACCGCTCTCTAAACGGACACCCTTGATGGTTAATCAACGCACTTGGTGGGTTACCTGGGATGGTTGGTAAACGTGGCATATCTTCAGTGATAGAAGGAATAGCCTTTAGCAGGCCTTGAGTGTAGGGGTGCGCAGGTTGAGCGAACAATGTCTCGGTATCTGATTGCTCCATTTTTTGACCACCATACATGACCAATACGCGATCACACATCTCGGCGACGACGCCCATATCGTGAGTGATCAGTAAAATTGCGGTGTTGAACTCTTGTTGTAAGTCTCGTAATAGCGTCAAAATTTGAGCTTGAACGGTTACATCTAATGCGGTGGTTGGTTCGTCTGCAATTAACAACTCGGGCTTACACAACAACGCCATCGCTATCATGATTCGCTGACGCATTCCGCCAGATAATTCGTGAGGGTATTGATTCATCCGAGTTTCGGGAGAGGGAATACGCACCGCATCCAACATGTGAATCGATTCCATTTTTGCTTGTTTTCGGCTCATTCCTTTATGAATCATGAGAACTTCACAAAGCTGCTTGCCAATTTTCATGAATGGATTAAGTGACGTCATCGGATCTTGAAAGATCATTCCGATTTTCTCTGCACGGATGCGGTTGAGCTGCTTTTTCGACATCGCGAGTAAATCATCACCGTGGAACATTGCGCTTCCAGACACGGCGCCGTTGTCCGCGGTTAACCCCATTAATGAGAAAACAGATTGGCTTTTTCCCGAACCTGATTCCCCAACAATCCCAAGAGTTTCGCCCGCTTTAATCGAGTAGGAGAGATTACTGACCGCTTGCACTTGCCCATCTGGCGTATCGAAGCGCACGTTCATGTTTTCAATAGATAGCATGGGTTTGTCCTTATCGGTCTTTCGGGTCAAGAGCATCACGTAAGCCATCGCCGATGAAGTTAAAACAAAAGAGGGTGGCAACTAAAAACAGAGATGGAAAAAGCAGCATCCATAATGCAACGTCAATCGTTTTTGCGCCTTCGGAAATTAGGATTCCCCAGCTCGTGTCTGGTGGTTGAACACCAAGCCCTAAGAAGCTCAAAAACGATTCGAACATAATGAATCCTGGTACCATTAAGGAGGAATAAACCATCACGATTCCAAGCACATTAGGCAGAACATGGCGTCGGACAATTGTCAATTTAGAAACCCCAATAGAGTGTGCGGCTTCGATGAACTCTCTCTTTTTTAGACCGAAGGTGACACCACGTACAACACGGGCAATGCCCAGCCAAGATACCATTCCGATCACGATAAAAATCAGGTAGATGTTGTTGCCAAAAAGGGTAACAAACAGGATAACCATAAACATAAATGGCACCGAATCGAGCACCTCAATAATGCGCATCATTACGCTATCGACAACGCCGCCAAGATAGCCGGAAATACTTCCCCAAATCGTACCAATAACAACGGCGACTAAGGCGCCAACAAAACCTACCAAAATAGAGAGCCTGCCACCTTGCATCGTGCGAGCGAAAACATCTTGCCCGAGATCATCGGTACCAAAGTAATGGCCACTGCTCAGTGAAGGTTTCCCTAGCTCGTATGGATCGATGAGTACTTCCCAGTCAATTTCATCATGGCCAAAAGCGGCAAGAGAGGGGCCGAAAGTGATGCATAAGGTAATGAACGCCAAAACATACACTGATGTCATCGCGGCTCTGTTTTTACGAAATCGAGTCCATGCATCCTGCCAAAGACTGCGACCTTCGACGGCTTCAATATTGTCGACGACTTGATCTTGAAGAGCTTGTGTATCCAGTTTTTTGATCGTTAACATGCCGGACTCCTAAACGCGTATACGAGGGTCGATAATCGTATATAGCAAGTCGACCACAAGGTTAAAGAAGATAGTGAGTGAAGCGACAATCAGAGTAATGCCCATTACTAGGCCGTAGTCGCGGTTGAGAGCACCAGACACAAAGTGTTGTCCCATGCCACCTGTACCAAAGAAAATGTCGATAATTACCGAGCCTGTCACGACAGACACAAACGCAGGGCCGAGCATCGCAACGACGGGAATCAGGGATGGTCGCAAAGCGTGATGGAATAAAATGTAGGTTGTGGACAAACCTTTGGCTTTTGCCGTTCGAATGTATGGTTGGTTGAGCGTTTCAATCATTGCGCTACGCATGACGCGTGCAATACTCGCAATGGAGCCAATCGCTAGGCTGAGCACGGGAAGAACAAGAAAAGCCAGCTTTCCTCCTTCCCAACCACCAGCAGGGAACCAGCCGAGCTGAATAGCGAAGATCATGACTAAAACTGGAGCAAGCACGAAAGCCGGAACCACAACTCCAGTCATCGAAAGTGTCATCAGGCCGTAATCTAGGCGGCTATTTCGGTTCAATGCCGCAATGGTGCCAAGCAACATGCCAAGTGGAACGGAAATACAAAAGGAGAGTACGCCTAATACTGCTGAAACTGGCCATGATTGTGCGACGAGCTGTGTAACACTGAAGTCTTGATAAACGAAGCTCGGACCGAGATCTCCTTGTATGAAATTACCAATGTAAATCCAAAACTGAGTAAGGAAGGGCTGGTCCAAATGGAATTTTGCTTCGATATTCGCACGTACCACCTCTGGCATAGGCCGTTCCATATCAAATGGCCCCCCTGGTGCAATGTGCATCAGCCAAAATGATACGAGTGCGATGAATAGAAGCGTGGGGATAGCGATAGCTAATCGCTTAACAATGTACCAAATCATGATCCATCATCCTTTGGTCATCCGAAATCACTTCGAACGGTTATGAATAAAAAATGGTCTGAGCTCAGGTTGCCTTCTCCACCGAGAGATATGAGGAACGGCAAGTAAACATTGAACTTGCCGACTCAGACCGAAAACATGCTTTTAGTGGGCTTTTACATAGACATTCTTGCGGTAGTACGACGACTCAGGGTTTGTCAGTTCGTAGCCGCCCACGTAAGGCTTGATGAGGTATTGATCGTTACCCGGACGATAAATAGGAATAAGGGCCATGTCTTCAATCAGCATGCTTTCTGCTTGTAGATACAGTTCTGATGGGTTGCTCATGGTCTTTGAGCGAGCCATTAACTCGTCGTATTGCGGGTTGTTATATCGAGAATCGTTGTACTCGCCACTAGAAACGAAGATATCCAACCATGTAGAGGCTTCATTGTAGTCGGCCGTCCAGCCGCCGCGAGTAACGTCGGTCGGCTCTTTAAGTGCGTAGAACACTTTCGGTTCTAGCTGTTTTATCGTGACTTGCGCACCCAATCGGCTTTTCCACATGCCTGCCATGGTGGTTGCCATTTTTACGTCCATCGAGAAAGTTGGTACGGTAAACGTTAACTTAAGCGGATTGCTTTTATCGTATCCAGCTTCTGACAGTAATTGCCGCGCTTTTTCGATACGTTTATGGCGGTTCCAAGTTGCGAACTCAGGAGTGTGAGATTTAAAACCATCTGTTTGAGGTGGCACAAGGGTATACATTGGAACCCCACCGTTTCTCAAAATAGCACTCGTTAACAGTTGACGGTCAATGGCATATGAGAGGGCTTTACGAACTCGCACGTCTTTTGTTGGCCCTTGTTGAGTGTTGAGGTAATAGAATGTGGAGCCAAGAGACGCACTGGTGCTTGCCACTTCTTGCGGGCGTTGTTGAATTAACTTTTTCTTCTGAGCGGCAGGAATGGAAACCGCTTGGTCTATCTCACCAGCTAGGTAGCGGTTTAGCACTACGTTTGCATCACCAATTGGTAGCCAGGTGACTTTTTCCAGCACTACATTGCTTGCGTCCCAATAATGTGGATTTTTAACCATCACCAGTTTTTCGTTAACTTTCCATTCAGAGACAGTAAACGCACCATTTGTAACTATATGTTCTGGCTGGGTCCAACGGTTGCCATGTTTTTCAATGGTCGCTTTATGAACGGGGGCAAGCACTGGATGACTTAATAGTTTCGTAAAGAAGGGAATAGGCTCTTCGAGTGTTACCTGGAACGTTTTTTCATCCAGCGCCTTCACGCCCAAAGACTCGGGTGCGGCGTCGCCTTTCATAATGGCTTGCGAGTTTTCGATATTTGGAATGGCCGCAAACCAAGCGTACGGTGAAGCAGTGCTTGGATTCAGTAAGCGTTGCCAGCTGTAGACAAAATCTTGTGCAGTGACCGTTTCGCCATTTGACCATTTTGCATCACGTAAGTGGAAGGTATAAACCGTATTGTTGTCATTGACTGACCAAGACTCAGCAACACCAGGAATGGTTTTACCTTGCTTATCTTGAATGACCAGACCTTCAAACAGGTCTCGACCAAGATTAAAAGCGGGCTCTGCGGCTTGCTTGGCTGGGTCAATAGAAGTAACTTCAGCCCCATTGTTTAGCGTAATTTCTTGTGTCTCATCGAGGGTCACACCTGCGGGATACGGCGCGGCATAGCTTGATGTTGCCAGTATTGGACTCATCATCGACGTTAATAAAAGCAACTTAGGTAATTTCATCCTTGTCTCACTCTTTTCATCCTGAAAGATGCCAAAAATGTATATTGTATAAATTGTCTACACAATCGAGTTTTAACATTACTGTAACAGGGTGTCGGGTGTTGAGCTGTCTGGTCTCAAAAAGTGAGCTAGGGGAATTTCTTTGAAGATCTGATATCAAGTTGGCATGACGGGAAGTAATTTTGCTTCGATACAAATTAAAATCCCCTTCAAGCACAGGCTAGAAGGGGAAGATAGTCAGTCTGCTCTTCAAAAGGCACGACGTTAACTGACTAGGAAATGTTTCACGAACTCAGTGATTTTGACCATATCACTTACCGCGATAAACTCTTCTGTCGTGTGTACTTTTGCCATGCCAGTTGAAAGGTTGACCGTTGTGAGACCTTTCTTGTTAAAGTTGTTGGCATCGCTACCGCCGCCAGTGCCTTTTGTGAAGGCGTCAATGCCCAACTCTGAAAACGCTGCTTTTATAGCGTTTACGTGTGGGTGGTTTTCTTCAATAACAAAAGCGTCGTAGGCTCGGCTAGATTCAATTTCGACTTCTGCACCGTGTTTTTTACAGACAGACTCTAATGTTGAGATCATATGATTGACCTGAGCATCTAGTTTATCGCCATTCAGGGAGCGTGCTTCTGCCACGATTTTTAATTCGGGCATAACAATGTTTGTGGCCTGACCGCCGTTAACCATACCGATGTTGGCTGTCGTTTCTTCGTCGATTCGAAGCAGCTTCATTTGGTTGATGGCATCTGCCGCCACCATGATCGCACTGATGCCTTCTTCTGGCGCAAGCCCTGCGTGTGCTGGTCGACCTTTGATTTTTGCCATGATCTTTTGCTGGCCTGGGGCTGCGGTCACAATGGTGCCAATAGGGCCACCCGTATCTAACACGATTGCTTCCGTTGAAGTGACGTGTGACATATCGAAGTATTGTGAACCGAATAAACCGCCTTCTTCATACACGGTGAAAGCAAGTTCTAACGTTTTGTGCTCACGGTTTTCCGCTTGAATACAACGAACGGCTTCCATGATGGCAGCAATACCAGATTTATCATCGCCACCAAGAATCGTATTGCCTTTTGAACGGATAACGCCGTCTTCGATGAGTGGCTCAATGCCAATACCTGGAGTGACCGTATCCATATGACAGCTCATTAGAATAGAGCCGTCTTTTTTGCCGTCTAAACGGGCGTACACGTTAAAACCGTTAGAAATGTGCTCAGGTACTGGAAGTTTGCGTACGGTAAAGCCTAGCTCGCCTAGCTGTTCTGCCAGTGTTTCTGCAATTTGTTTTTCGTTTTTTGATTCGCTGTCGATACGTACTAGTTGGCAAAAGTGTTCAACTAAGCGTTCTTGATTGATGTGTGTCATTAGATGTCTCTTTTTCTGATCGAGCGTGAAGCCTTGTGGCTCGGCTCGATAGGGAACAGAGCACCACTTATGGCACAGTTACTTTTGAATAAAACTGAGGTGAATCAATAAAGGGGTATCCATGACACGATTCTGACCGATGAGCCTTTCGAACTGTATGAAGCGTCACGAAATATTACTTTTGATGTTTTGCAGGATCAAATGAATAAATCGGATAGAGATAGGGTGCAATAGACTTTCCATCCCCTTTTGCTTTTTGAGCTACGTTGCCAAGATAAAATGCCAAAGTAACAACTTGTTTACATTTTATGTGGTGGCGTAAAGCCGAAAATATCAATCTAATATATTGAAAATAAGCAGTTTGTTTGATGTTTACGAAAGTGGGTTCGACGTGCTCTCTATGTGTAACATATATTTTACAATTATGCGTAAAAATCGCCAAGATAAAGATTTCTCCCCACGTATTCCAATTTCTCAAGACCTGCGCCAAGTTAGAAAAATAAGTCCAAACAAAAGCTACTGAGACAAGGAGAAAGTCATGGTTGATGCATATAACCCACTAGGAACAGACGGATTTGAGTTTGTTGAATATACCGCTGCTGACAACAAAGGCATTCAACAGCTTAAAGATCTGTTTATATCGTTAGGTTTTGCGGAGATTGCAAAGCATCGCTCAAAAGAAGCGTGGTTATATCGACAAGGTGACATTAGCTTTATTGTGAATGCGCAGCCGCATAGCCAAGCTGAGGGATTCGCCAAAGTTCACGGTCCGTCGGTTTGTGGCATGGCATTTCGTGTGAAAGACGCCACCGTTGCTCTGGCGCATGCGTTAGAGAATGGCGGTAAAGAATATAAAACGGAAATTGGGCCGATGGAGCTTAGCATTCCTGCTATTTATGGCATCGGTGAAAGCTTGCTTTATTTTGTCGATCGTTATGGAAAGCAGAGCATTTATGATGTCGATTTTCGTTTTTATGATGATGCTGATGAGCGTTTATCAAAAGCGAATGTTGGTCTTTACGAAATCGACCACTTAACGCACAACGTTAAGCAAGGCAACATGGATGTCTGGTCAGGTTTCTATGAGCGCATTGGTAACTTCCGCGAAATTCGTTATTTCGATATCGAAGGTAAGCTGACTGGTCTTGTCAGCCGTGCGATGACCGCACCTTGCGGCAAAATCCGAATTCCTATCAATGAGTCGTCAGATGATAAATCACAGATTGAAGAGTTTATCCGTGAATACAATGGCGAAGGTATTCAACACATCGCATTGACCACTGACGACATCTACGAAACGGTCAAAACCTTGCGTGAGCGAGGCATGGACTTTATGCCAACACCAGATACTTATTACGAGAAAGTCGATCAGCGTGTTGAAGGCCACGGCGAAGATGTAAGCAAGCTTCGTGATTTGCAGATTCTTATTGATGGTGCGCCAACGAAAGATGGCATCTTGCTACAAATCTTTACTCAAACCGTTATCGGCCCTGTGTTCTTCGAAATCATCCAACGTAAAGGCAATGAAGGCTTTGGCGAGGGTAACTTCAAAGCGTTGTTTGAATCGATAGAAGAAGACCAAATTCGCCGAGGAGTATTGAGCGATGCATAAATGGATCACATTCCCTCATCGGGAGGGAGTGTGCTCTAAACAAGCACATGCTGACTTCCCGGAAGAGGCAATTTATGAACGTGAGGCAGGTCGAAGTGGCTTCTTCGGCCCCGCAACACATTTTCATCATCAACATGCCCCAACGGGGTGGTCTGAGTGGGAGGGCGAGCTACGTCCACGAGCGTTTGATTTTAATCTAGTCGAAAAAGCCAGCCATATTACCCCTTGGGCAGTCCCGCATCTATTACACAACGCGAATTGTAAAGTTCGTGTTTGGCGTATGGATGAAAAAATGGACTTCTTGGTGAGAAATGCAGATGGCGACGAACTGCTATTCATCCACCAAGGTACGGCAGATCTCTACTGTGATTATGGTCATTTGAAAGTGAGCGAAGGGGATTATGTCATGATCCCGCGCTCAACGAGCTGGCGTTTAGAACCAAGCGAGCCGATGTTCATTCTGATGATTGAAAACACCGATGCGGCTTATACATTGCCCGAAAAAGGCATGGTTGGAAACCACGCGGTGTTTGATCCGGCGGTTTTAGAAACGCCGTCGATCAACGATCAGTTCCGTGCTCAATATTCTGAGAATCAAACACAGGTTCAGGTGAAACGCTACGATAAAGTCAGTGTTATCACTTACCCATTCAACCCGCTGGATGCGATTGGGTGGCATGGTGATTTGGCGGTAGTAAAAGTGAACTGGCGTGATATTCGTCCACTTATGTCACATCGTTACCATTTACCGCCTTCTGCACATACTACATTTGTAGGAGCAGGATTTGTGGTGTGTACCTTCGTTCCTCGTCCAATTGAAAGTGATCCTGGAGCGCTCAAAGTACCGTTCTACCACAACAATGACGATTATGACGAAGTCTTGTTCTACCATGCAGGTGATTTTTTCAGCCGTGACAACATTGAAGCAGGCATGGTGACATTCCATCCAGCAGGATTTACGCATGGTCCTCACCCGAAAGCATTCAAAGCAGGGCGAGAGCATAAGAAGACTTTCACCGACGAAGTTGCGGTCATGATTGATACGCGTCACGCACTTCAGTTTTCGGATGAGCTGGAAAAAGTAGAAAACAAAGAATACGTCTATAGCTGGCAAGAGAAGTAAGAGGCAAGGATGAAATTAGCAACCAAGAAAAATGGCACTCGTGACGGTTTGTTGATGGTCGTGAGCAAAGACTTAACGCGCTGCGTACCAGCGACAGAAATTTTCCACCCCATGAACTTAGCACCGACGATGCAGGTGGCACTTGATAACTGGGATACGCTAGCACCGCAACTGGAAGAGCTATACGTTGCACTGAACAATGGCACGGTTGCAGGGTATGAAGAGTTTGAAGCGCACTACTGCGAGTCGCCGCTTCCTCGCGCTTATCAGTGGGCTGATGGCAGTGCTTACGTAAACCACGTTGAGTTGGTTCGAAAAGCTCGCGGCGCTGAAATGCCAGAGAGTTTTTGGACGGATCCGTTGATGTACCAAGGAGGCTCTGATGCCTTTATTGGTCCTTGTGACAACATCGAGTTTGCGAGTGATGAATGGGGTATTGATTTCGAAGGTGAAGTGGCTGTGGTAACAGGTGACGTACCAATGGGCGCGAGTGTTGCAGAGGCTCAGGAGTCGATTCGTTTGATCATGCTGGTGAATGATGTCTCACTGCGTGGGCTAATTCCCGCAGAATTAGCTAAAGGGTTTGGTTTTTTCCAATCTAAACCTTCTTCTGCGTTTTCTCCTGTGGCAGTAACACCAGACGAACTAGGCGATGCGTGGTACGAAAACAAAGTGCATTTACCATTGGTCTCGACCTACAACCACAAGCCGTTTGGTCGCCCGAATGCAGGTATCGATATGACGTTTGATTTCGCAGACTTAATTGTTCACGCGACTAAAACGCGCCCGCTATCTGCTGGGGCGATTATAGGCTCAGGTACGGTATCCAACAAGCAGGGAACGGAACATGGCACTTCTATTGAAGAAGGTGGCGTTGGCTATTCATGTATCGCGGAAGTTCGCATGATTGAAACCATTCGTGATGGTAAGCCGTCGACTAACTTCATGTCGTTTGGAGATTCAATTAGATTGGAAATGTTCGATGCGGATGGCAACAACATATTCGGCTCGATTGACCAACAAGTTAGCCAATATCTCAAGCACTAACAATGCTGGTTGGGAGACGATATGAGCGATAGCATGATTTTATACGGATACTGGCGATCATCGGCGGCGTATCGTGTGCGTATTTGCTTGAATCTTAAAGAGTTATCGTATGATTCAAAATCGGTACACTTGGTGCGCAATGGTGGCGAACAACACAGTGACGAGTACCATGAGTTAAACGCTTCTGAACTGGTTCCTTTGCTGGTGGATGGGGAGGTTCAGTTAACCCAGTCACTGGCGATCATTCAATACTTAGAAGAACACTACCCGGATGTCACTGTGATCCCCGAGCAAACGCCGCTTCGATACCAAGCGCTAGCTTTGGCTCAGGATATTGCAATGGAGATTCATCCCCTGAATAACTTAAGAGTTCTACAGTATTTAGAGGGGGAGCTAGCTTGCGAACCAGAGCGCAAAGTCGCTTGGATTCATCACTGGATCCACAAAGGTTTTACAGCATTAGAAGAGAAACTTCAGAAGCATCGTAAACTAAATGGTGATTGCAAGTTTAGCCTGACAAGCTCGCCATCTATTGTCGATATTTGTCTGGTACCACAATTTTATAACGCACAACGCTTTGGTGTAGATACTTCTCTTTATCCAACCATTAACGCTGTTGTGCAGTCATGCAATCAACTGCCAGCTTTTATTGATGCGATGCCAGAGAATCAGCCAGACGCTAATAGTTGATTCTTAGCATACATAATGTATTAACAAAATTTAAACGAGCCAATCCAAGTGTGTGATTGGCTCGTTTTTATTGGTGAGCAAAATTTTCTGTTTCTCGCTATCGTCGTGGCGCCTCAAAATTGCGAGGTTTTGTTGCTCTGCATAACATTTCCATTTACGCTTTGAGCAACGAGTTGTTTTGGATGCACTTTATTTATGACCAACATTTTTATCATTGTTGTTCTTCTGGTTTTATTCTTCTTTGTTATTCAAAAGTACGTGATTAAGCACGATGACACGCGTGATTATCCTTATCGCTCGAAAGGCCCTCTGCTCAGAGGTCAAGAGGGTGCGTTCTATAATGCGTTAAGAGCGGCGGTAGGGGAGCATGCCGTAGTATTCGCGAAAGTAAACATGTCCAGTTTGGTTACGCCAAAAGAAATCAAAAATAAGAAGCAGTTTTTTGTCGCGAACAATCGTATATCTCGAAGCTATTTTGATTACGTTATTTGTGACCCAAGGACACTAGAGCCGCGCGTTATCGTTGAATTGGATAATGGGCAGGAGCTAAACAAGGGTAAGATAGAAAGACAAAAGTTATTGATTCATGTTTGTAAGACGGCCAACCTGCCTTTAATTGGCGCCTCGATAAAGCACAGTTATCAAGTTGGGCGATTACGTCGTTTGCTTGCGGCACACATTGATTTGATTGAGCCCGATAAAGAAGTGCGTTTTTGTAAAAAATGCGGCAGTCCGATGATCATTAAAACCGCAAGCCAAGGTGAGTTCAAAGGGAGACGTTTCTTTACTTGTAGCCGTCAGCCGAATTGTACATACACCGAAAATTATAACGTTGTGTTTGAGGCGGACGACTAAACACGACAATTAACCAGCAGAAACAAGGGGCTTTGATTAGAGATGATCAAAGCCTTTTTTGTATCAGTCATCAAGGCAGGGCCTATACTTTGAAAAAGAGGGCAGAATAGGGCAGCCATATGCGATACGGATGGATTTTATCGGCGTTGTTCATCACATCGAATGTTAGTGCGATACCTAATTTGAAACCACTGGAGTGTGAATTGACAGAGACACCCCAAGATCATTTCTTGTTTTACCGAGAGCAAATGGTTTACCACAGTGAGCAGTTTGTCATATTTCAAAACTTCAAAGGCAGGGTGAGCACTCAAGTAGACGTCAAAACAGGAGAGTTGATCCGTACAACCTATATCGGCGAACCATTTAAACCTAAATATCAGATTTTGTTCGGCACTTGCCCTAAGGTATCGCAAATCTTACAGATTTGGATGCTCAGTGAAGTGCCTTACGACAATTAAGTGAGATAATAAAAGTTATATAGATCACACTTTTAAACCCTGCAGGCTCAGTCCTTGTCGATAAAATCATCTGAAAACGCGTGTTGAGTTTACATTTTCGCCAAACGGTTCAAAGTTGGTAAATTTGTGCTTGCACCGTCGTTCGCTTATAGCTAATATCCTCGTCGTTCCAGAGAAATGCGTCCGTAGCTCAGCTGGTTAGAGTATCGCCTTGACATGGCGGGGGTCGGTGGTTCGAGTCCACTCGGACGCACCATTCTGAATTGAATGGTTAGGAACATAAAAATTTGGGTCCGTAGCTCAGTTGGTTAGAGTACTACCTTGACATGGTAGGGGTCGGCGATTCGAGTTCGCCCGGACCCACCAAATTTTAAAAAAGCCCACCTTTTGGTGGGCTTTTTTGTGTCTGTAATTCATTGATATTCAAGTAAAACTACTTCTTTTCTTGTCCCTTGTTTTTGCTCTGCGTTAGCCCCTTGTTAAAGATAAAAGCGCACTACCTGATCCGCAACACAACCTCAAAACCCTAAATGCAATGCATAAGGTGCATACACTTCAAACCCACTAGAGCCGTCTATAAATTATGTTGCGTGCCACTTGCTGTGGCTTTAGAGACACTGACTACTAATCTAAATTATCTGGCGTGTGAAGATTGGTGCCGCATATTGTACATTTGTAGTCACCAGTCGCTTCGCCTTCCATTAATGAGCTAATTATTGCTGCAAATAGACCAGAGAAGAAACCTTTAGCTTTTTTCTCGGTCTTTTCCTGCGCTTTAGAGAAGCTTTCGTACCGATGTAGCGTTACTTCTTTACAATTACAGCAAAACGCTCTTGTCTCTTCAGAACCGTACATTTTTACCAATTGATTTACTCCCTGTAAGTTAATTTCCCCAAGTGGCGTTATGTTCAAGGGTAAGTCACACAAGACTGATGTGTGACTTACCCTAAACACTAAAACTAACGTAATGTAAAACACCACATGTTATGAATGATTATTTAACGCCTTGTTATCCGAGCTTGCTAACTCTGCTGATTGAATAGTTGTGGTAATAAGCTCTTCAAATAGATCTAATTGCCCAGCAGGTATCAATTGATTTTGTATAGCTTTTCGTTTGTTTGAGTCAAATAGCCGCTCTGTTAACCAACCAATTAGATACATCAGTGAAAGACAGCCACCAGCCGTCGCTACATTACCGTCTATCACGAGAGGCAGATCCTGAACATCTCCTCCCATACTTTGTAGAACATCCTTTGCATCTGGTTTGTTGTTAATCGCTTGCCTTTTAGTAAACCTAGTTCATGGAGGATGAATGATCCCGCACAAATCGAACCTATTAGCTGCCTATTTGGATCAAGATTCAACGCTGACATAAATTCAGCATCTTTTAAAGCGGCTGGAATACCCCGTTTGCCGCTTGTAATAAGAACGACATCTTGATTCGTCACCTCAGAAAGGTGTCCGTCTGTTTTAACTTTCATACCGAGGTGGGAATGATGTTCAGATTTAGTTCCAAGTATACTTACTGTCCAACTGTCGGTTGTGCGCCCCAGCAAGTCATACATAAGAAAGAAATCGATATCCGTGAAATCATCAAATAAAACAACGCCGATTTTATACATAACATTTATCCTTTTGGACTTACTCGTAAGTCGCAAAATGTGTAGTAGGAGGGGGTATTCGATACACAAGCTTCTGCTAAGCACCTTAAACACCAAACGCGGTGCAAACTAACAATGCCATGTGTGCCAAATCCCTATTATAAAACTTTGTTATGTTTGTTTTACGAGCCCGCCCAGAAAAACTCAACCCTAATACCACTTGGGTCGTAACACATTAAATGTTTTGCGGGTCCTGTCTTAACAAGCTCGGGACCAAACTCAATTTCGATTCCCGACGCCATAAATTGATCACGCAACTCATCGAGTTGCTTCTCAGTCTCTACGAGTAAAGCTAAGTGATGCAAACCAATATTCGTTTTTCTGTCAAATGGAGTGGCGGCATCAGCCTTAGCCGCCCATAGTGTAAGCATGATATGCCCATCACTCACAAATATTGCCGGGTAGTCTGGGTTTCTTTTTACTTCACTCCAACCTAATTGTTCAGTGAAAAACTTCGCGCTTGCTTCTAGGTTAGATACGGTTAAACCTACGTGGTGTATGCCTTTTGTTAACACAGTCACTTTGTTTCCTTACTCGTTTTAATGGCTATCAAACAAAGATAACTCGATAAAAAGTAAGCATCAATACACATATATTGATTAACTTCGTCAATCTATTCGAATACGGTAATCCAACTGGAAACATTACATTGTAAACAAGAAACCCAATCTTGAACTAAAAATTAAACTTAGAGTTCATTCTTAAGTCCTGTATTAATCAAATACATTAATAGCCATAATATTTAAGCCAGCCTATAGGGCATATCATTCCATTAAAGGTTTGAATGTTCTTATTCAAGCTAACGTCTTCCAATTTGTAACAGTGAACAACATTACTAGTCGAAGTAGATGCTGGTGTTGAATACGTCACAGGTTTAGAAGCGTTTGCTTTATGTATTTCATGTGCTCGCTGTTGGTCTATCGCCACTTGATTCTTATGATTGTTAACTTCTCGCAATCCAGATTCTAGGGGTAGGTGCCAATCCTTACATGTTGTTCCTAAACCATCATTCTGAGACTGATATTCTGATAACGCTACACGAGCTTCATTTACCGACTGATCGATATCGGACTGATCGACTAGCCAAGTAGAAAAAGAATAGTTAATGGCCTCTCGATAGTTTACCGATTGCTCTAAGCTATAAGCATCGGAATGAAAACAGGCCTCTACCACTGCCCATTGAGTCGATAGGTTTGATAATACGTTTTCAGGTATAGGCTGTAGCTGGCTTTGCGTAGACTGGCAACCGGCTAGAAGAAAAGGGACAGGGAGTAGTTTTAGAAAAAATTTTTGGTTCATTTTAATCTTAAAATTAATGCAATCTTTTTCATTATCATAATACAGGACGATTGAAGAAAGTAGCATTTCTATCAGTAAGGGAATGTGGCTAACGCACTGATAAGGTGTGAGTAAAGCGATATCAAAGCCCTCAACACACCTTAACTACGAATACTACCGCATAACAAAGATGCTATGCGGTAACGGTGGTATTCAGGCTTGAACAGTTTGTCGCACGTTGCTCTCGCCTGACAGCACGGAAATTCTCTCAAAATCTCGACTCGGGAAGTCAGGGTCTACGTACACAAACATACGACTTATCATTTTTCCTTCAAACTCAAATACACTACAAAAACGCCCTGTGGAAACTTTGTTGTCCGGCCAAGAGGTACCATCACTCATTACGCCGCCTTCCTGTCCTTCAACAATGACCTTGTTTCCAGCAGTCGTTATTTGAAAGCCGTCTATGTCGTGCCAGATACTAATCAACGAGCTACCAATCCTATTGCCAAACTCCACTAAGGCACTCTTTCCTTTCGCTTGCCCAAATTTAGGAAAGAAAAAATCAACATCCTCTGAGAATAGATCCAGATAGCTAGGATCACCGGCATCTATTTTCTCGAAATACTTAACTACTAGCCCAACTAAATCGTCTTTTTCCATAATTATTTCACACCCATATTAGCTTTACGCACAACGCAGGGTTAAGTAGTAAGCGGAGCGACCACTCAACCTGAACGTTTGCATCTTAAACACTGAGTACATTTAAACTGAAATTGCCAAGAGTTGCGAATCTTATTGAAGTGCTTTGTTAGATGTAATCCGTTTAGCCTACGTATACTCCATTGAAGTACTCGACGCGTTCTAACGTCATTCTTAACTTACACTCTTCAATCTGGACACCTTGCCAGGGTGAGGGTGTGGAAGACAGGCCCGTAAATTCACATTCGGCGTCTCTGTATTTTAGCCAAGCTCTTTGGGCCTTTCGAAATGGCTCTACCAGTTCGGTCTGAGACCATGTTTTCCTTAGTGCTTTTTCTTCCTCACCTATTCTAGCGATTGCTTCCTTGTAACTTTCGTTAAGCTCTTTATCTGCAGACTCCATCTTCTTTTCTACACACTGATAACCAGCCATAACGCCACCGCCTTTTACTTTGCAGGGATCTTCAACATCAGCAGAAGCCAAGCAAGGTAAAGAAACCAACGCAAATATCATAAGTAATTTGTTCAAAATTGCCTCCAAGCTCCGAGTGCTTGTTAAACCGTTATCAGCTATTTTTCCTTTTTAATCATGCAGCTTTTTGTCTGTGCCTTCAAAGATAAAATAGAAGGTTAGTGATTCTAGTGCCTAAATAGAAGGTAAAAGAGATTGATACACGGGTTAAATGACGCCTTAATCTGAGTTACTTTTAGTGGGCGTTTTGTATCAATCTTTTCTGTGGAATCATTAGTTTGATGGCGTCTGAGGATGTTAATATGACTCCCATTGAATTTATTATCGCCCTGAAACACCTAGGTTGAATTAAGTGGTGACTATTCCCCTCCAATCATGAAGTTGGTTCAAAGGTAGGGCGATAAATGTTGCGATTCGTAATAAAAATTTATGCCAAGTGCAGTTCGCTATCGCGGCTTATATTGAGTCGGGCAATAACCTCTAATGATGTCTGAGTTTCGTAGCTTGTTGTGTTTTGTATTGCGCCCCGAAACCCTTTTACGCCACAATTTAAAGCTACTTGATTTGAGCCGGCTACGCATAAACTGAATCACGTCGGATTCATTCAAACCAAATTGAAATTCGATAGCCTCAAATGGGGTGCGGTCTTCCCATGCCATTTCTATTATTCTTGACTCAGTTTCCGAGGTCAGTTTCATTTCAAATAACCTATTTAAGAAAAGACATTGTTACGACGGAAATTGAGTCTTGGTTCAAATGTTCTTATATGCGTGCTTAGTGTTTAGCGACTTAACACCTACAAAAACTTCTCAATGAGGACTTCGTCTACGTATTTCCCACGAACTTTTGCATGCTTCTTCGCGGTCCCTACGATTTCGAAGCCTTGTTTGAGATAGGCTGATAACGCTCGGTCATTATCGCTGCGGACGTACGCAAATAGTTTTTCGTAACCCTTTTGTTTGGCTACTTCGAATGTCGATTTGAAAAGCTGTTTAGACACACCTTGGCCACGAGCACCGTCACTAACAAACGTACCAATTATGCCAACATGGTCAAAAGCTTTTGTATATTGTGCAAAGGGCTCGATATTTTGGAAACCAATGACTTGTGAGCTATTTTCGGATAAAGCGACTGTAAACACGCCCCGTTCTGGGAAATGAGTAATGAACTCTTTTTCTTCTTCAGGTGTGAAAGGCGTATCTAATACAGTGTATAAACCTTCAATAATGATGGGATTGAGGACGTTTGTAATGCCTTCAGCATCACCTAAAGTTACCTGACGTACAATTAAATTCATGCCACTTAGCTCCTATTAAAATTAGGGCTGTTTTGTACATGAGTTGGAGACTTGCGGCAACAAGTAACGTCATTAAGTCGTAAAGAATATACCTATTACACTTAAGCGGCGGTTAATAGTGCTGATTGTTACTTTAGTATTTCTGATATATCACTTTTTAAGTGACGGCTTAACTTCTACAGAATATTTCCACATCACGACCCCGTTTTCTACAAGATCATAACTCGCGCTTTGACCCTCGGAGTTGAGTACAAATACCGGCATTTCCATCCTTGACGTAGCGCCATCTCGGTTGCATGACATGGTAGCTTCAAGCTGTATGCTATTTTTGCTCGGTTCTGAAAGGGTTCCTAAGTACGCGCAGCCGTCGACAAAACTGGTTTTGCTTTTTCCTTTAGAGGATATTTCAAAAGTCGGAAAAATGAATGTTGATTGAGGCTCTGTTACTACCACATTGACTTGATAGTTCGTCGCTGAAAAAGCATTGAAATGAGCTCCAAGCATAAGTAAGAACAAGATTTTTGATTTCATAAACTCTTCTTTATTTCGATATTACTAGTTTGGTTACGGCGCTATTAACGTGACCACTTAATCTAAAACTTTACTGCGTAAGCATTAAAAAGGATACAAAGGTAGAGTAGTTGAATATGGTTAATCGGCCGTAAATAGTTTTATTAAGCGATCTTACATACCTAAAAGAGGTAAGTTCTTTCGCTTTTGATAGGTTAATGCTAATTCTAAACAGCTCTTGATTGAAGCTTCTGGCAAAGGAGCGGATAAAGATAGAATTATTGCTCGATTACCCTGAAACTCAAGTGAGTCACTATACAGTTCGCGGAATGTGTCGACGAGCTTAGTTTGGTAATTAAAGAACAGATAATAACGACTAGGCGTTTTCTGTTTCCAATCCATCCTTACCGGGCTACCTGTTTTCACACTGTAGCTTGGCTCTCCCCATTTTAGAGATTCTTCAACTTCCCCCAGTTTTAATTCAGAAGCGATAGTTAAGACGATATTTCGTAGCTCTTCTATCCGAATACGCACATGTTTTGGATACTCATCAAATCTTGCCTTCACTGCATGGTTCATTGGTATCTCCTATAAATAGCGCTGTTTTGGGGTGAAGCCCAAGCATACTTTGGCTATGTAGCAATTACGTCATAATGTTATTAATCAATAAATCTAGCACATAGCCAAAATACTAAGCGTAAGGGTTTCCCTCGGTTACGTTTAGGATGCTCTGGGTGAAAACATGATGATTGACATGCCAAGCATAGCGACAGAAACCCCCACTATGTCCCAGAGCGTTGGTCGAACGCCGTCGATACACCACAACCATAGAATTGCGACAAAAATATAGACACCACCGTAAGCGGCATAAACTCTGCCAGTTGCGGTAGGATGTAAAGATAGAAGCCAAGCAAACATAGCAAGGCATAGCGCTGCTGGTACCAAAAGCCAAACTGACTTATCTTCCTTTAACCAGAGATAAGGTAAGTAGCAGCCTAATATTTCTGCAATGGCGGTTATAAAGAAAAGCCCAATGGTTTTGACTTCAGTCACTTAAACATTCCTATCTTTTTCTACAAATATATGAGGCTGGTTAAATGGGCAATTGCTCGGCTCATTACATTTCGCCCAGCTTAATCTTGGATTGAGCCTCACTCACGGTTTGTTTACCGAATAACAAATCCATCATCGAAATGATTCGTTTGTTGTCTTTACCCCATTTATCTGGATTCGCGCTGTTTGGTGCTTTAAATTCAACTTGTCCTACTTTTTCGTTATTTTTGTAGGCTTTGATCTGAGCATCAGCGATAAATGTTCTAAAATCCCAGCTCCAGCGTGATACGTAAGTAAGTGTCAGCTCAGAGCTAACAGGAGGAGTGCCATCGCTTACGACTGTGCATTTGTGGGCGGTATCCAAACACCAGTCTTGCATCGAATCTAAGAAAACATCTCGCGTGGCGTTGTCTTTTACGATGGTGATTTCCTTGCTCTGATTTTCTTTCGAGATTGTTTCTACCGTATACTTTGGTGCCGCACATGCAGCTAATAGAATAGGCAAGCTTAGAATGATGAGTTTTTTGTGCATCTTATGTCTCTTTTTTTTTAAATTTATATATTCAAACAACTTCAAGATACTGAGTTCAACGAGAATAACTAACAAGCATGGCAACTGTTATTAACAAAACCTTTAGAGTAGAAGGGTTTGTTTCGGGAGTATGCCAATGTCTCGATGCAAAATAATTAGTAAGAGATTGCTATTGCGTTATGTTAACTCTTGAACTTATGTCCGTATCAATGTCCAGAATTCTTCGCATTGAAGTTTTTGAAGTGCAATTCTAACGGAATTTTAAATTGCTGCATAATGCTCAATTAAGAGGAACAGGGGATCTTATCGTTAAACATAACGTGTAGTTCTGTAAATTCCCCCCCCTAAGACTAAGCTAAAAGGGCCTAATGTTTTAAAATAGCTTCTTGTCTATTCTGTTGTGTGAGTTTTCAATGCTGTCTCATACTAGCCACTTAAAAGAGCGCTGTAAGAACTTGTCTGCATTATCAAGGACGATTTCACCGTGAGCCATAACCAATATATTAGGTTTCCAAGACAGCAATTTATTTAAGTGTTTTCGAGCCTCTTGTTTGCTAAACATAAAACTTAGGCGCCAATCCAAAGGCATTTTTCCATTCGGAGCAAGAATACCGGCCCCTTTAGCCACAAACCTCTGCCAGTAGTTAAAGTTCTGGCCAGAAAAATTCTCGACGAGGTCAGTAACAATTAAGGTCTTTGAAAGTCGATGATAAAACACACACTCTTCCATTAATGGAGAGCCAGAAAATAGTTCTTGTTCAATCTCAGAGTTCCAAGCATTACCGCCTTGGTTAAGTGAAGCGTGAAAGTGTATATCACGGCACTTCTTAATGACTTCATTTGTGCCATAAACTTCTGCGCTAGGATAGGCAAATACCCATTCAGATAAGAACAAGTGGTGTAAATGATTAGGAGCGATTAAGTATTTCACTTGGCCTAGATTGTTGATTTGCTCTCTAATCGAATTTGATAACTTAATTGGACTATGAACCCAAAGGCCACCATCAGAAAGCCTAACAATAGTCATACGAGTGGTGTATGGGAGTCCTAAGAATTGGACGGGATCTCCGTCAAATATCCATATCTCTTGGGCTAACTTTTTCATGTCTCTCCAACCGTTAACACTGTATTAAGGCGGCATTTAAGTTACTCAAAAGCTGCCTTGCTGCACAATAAACGCTTCGCTAAGCGTAAACCAAAAATATTAGGTTTACCAAACCCTTATTGAGTGCAGCTGTACATCTTTGAGTATTTTTATACTGAACGCGCGTAAAGTCGTTTTAAGAGGATCATTTGACTTGATAGAACAAAACCCCGCTATTTTTGAGCAGGGCTTTGCAATTAGATAAAGGGGCTAACCGATGATGAAGAAGAAAATCGCGGTTGCAACAATACCAATCAACGCATAAGGAAACTGTGTGGTTGCGTGTTGCATTGCTGTACAGCCTGAACCTTGTGCAGATAACACGGTTGAGTCACTAAAGAAACAAGAGTGGCTCCCTGCCGCTGATGCTGAAAGCAGCGCTGCAACGGTTAAGTGTAGAGGCACACCAAGCTGTTCGCCCAAAGGTAGAACAATTGGCATCGCTACTGCAAACGTTCCCCAAGACGATGCCGTTGCAAATACCAACGCGCCCGTAATCATAAAGATAATCGCCGGGAAGTAAGACGCTGACAGGTAAGGGCTGACGGTCTCAATGACATACTGCGTGACGCCCAATGAGTCGTTGACCGATTTCAACATGAAACCACCAATAACGGTCGCAAGCGGCAGTAGCATAACCTTAATGCCATCATAAACAGCTTCGAACATGTCGTTCATCGAGATCAGTTTTTGTGCGCCGTAAAAGCTAATAGTAAAGATTAACGCGACGAAAACACCAGCAAGTAGATCGATACCAAAATACCAACTTGCGGCAACAAGTACGATCATTGGTAACAAGAAGTTGACAAGGCCCATGGTTGGGTTGGTATGTGCAGATACATCGGGACCAAAGTCGACATCTGTTGCACCGTCTGGACGAACTTGACCATTCTTCGCACGCTTTTCTGCCTTTTTCATCGCACCTAGATCTGGGATCTTTTCCATTGCAACCAGCAAAACAATCACCAGCGTTACCCAGCCGTAAGCCATGTATGGAATAGCTTCAATGTATGCTTTGATACCATCTCCCGCTCCTGCTACTCCGTTTGCTTCTAGCAACGAACTGAAGAAAATTGCCCAAGTGGAAATTGGTACGAGGATACAGATAGGTGCGGCGGTTGAATCCACAAGATATGAGAGTTTTTCACGCGAGATTTGGTAGCCGTCCGTAACTTTTTTCATTGAGGAAGAAATTGCAATCGCATTCAAATAATCGTCGATAAAGATCAGAATACCTAAAGCAAAGGTCATCAGCATCGATTGCTTACGGCTTTTTACTTTCGTGACTAGCATGTCGGAGAAGCTCAAGATACTGCCGCCTTTCTCCAAAATAGCAATTAGGCCGCCCATCAAACCACAAACGAGGATGATCCAAGCAATAGTTTCATCCATCATTACACTCATGGAAATATCAACAATCTGTTCTACCGCTTCAGTTGGGTTAAGCAGAAGAACACCGGCAATAGCGCCGCTAAAGAGGGCTTCCACAGTTCGGTGTGTTGTCAGCGCAAAGACCAATACCAACGCCGTTGGTAAAAGACTCATCCATCCGTAGGCTTCGCCTTCCTCATGGTTCAAACCGATTGTGGTAAAAAAGACAAACGTCGCAACCGAGATTAAAGAAATAATAATGTGTTGAGAGTTGATTTTAAGAGGCGCATCCAGCGCCTTGGTCTGCGTAGTCATAAAGTTCATTTCCTTTGTTTATGCCGAGTGCAACATCCAGTCGATTTCCAATGGAGTAATCGCTCGCTCAAATTCTGCGAGTTCACTCTGTTTGCAAGCTAGATACAAATCGATAAAATCTCTTGAGATGTATTGAGCCAGCTCACTGTGCTCCAGTCGCTCTAGAGCTTCTGACATACGCAGAGGTAACTCAATTGCATCATCACTGAGAGTCGGTGGACATTGATCTTTGGTGTAGCTTTCACTCGCTAATACTGCGGAAAGTACTACTGCAGCGAGAATGTATGGGTTAACGTCAGCGCCTGCTATACGATGCTCTATACGGCGATTTTTGCTATCGCTGATAGGCACACGCAACGCAACACCGCGGTGGTTTTCTCCCCAATCGGCTTTGGTTGGGACGTAAGCGCCAGGAACAAAGCGACGGTAAGAGTTAACGTTAGGACAGATTAGGGCCATGGCATCGGATGTTTGTGACAGCATCGCTGCCATGGTTTGATAGAAGAAGGCGCTCGCTTGACCGTCTGGTTGGCTAAAGTGGTTGTTACCATCTGTATCAACCAAGCTGAGGTGAATGTGCATGCCATTACCCGCTTGCTCACTAAAAGGTTTCGCCATAAATGTGGCGTCAAATCCGTGCTGATGAGCGACCTGGCGAATCAAGCGTTTTGCGATGATGATTTCATCACATGCTCGAAGCACATCTTTAGAATGGTTGAAGTTGATTTCGAACTGCCCTGGTGCCGATTCAGATAGGGCTCCGGAAGTGTTTAAACCTTGTTCTAATGCAATTCGATTAAGGTCGGCCAAGAAATCAGCGTAGTCATCTAGTCCATCAAGGTCGTAAACCTCGGTATCTTTTTCTCGAGTTTTTTTCGTGGGGTTAATTGCCGTTAATGGTTCGCCATTTTCGCCGCGGGTTTTGTCTATTAAATAGAACTCCAGCTCGAGCGCGACGCAAGGATATTGGTCTTTAGCATGCAGTGTTTGCAATATAGAAGCGAGAATGTTTCGGATGAACAGTGGGTTAGGGTGCTGCCCGGTTTCATCCATCATACTAAGCAGTAGCTGACCAACTTGTTCTTTTGCCGTCGGCATTAAGGTGCCGCTGATTGGATAGCAGAGATTATCTGGTTCTCCGAGATCTTCTCCCAACCCGGCTGTTTCAACGACGTTACCTTTGGTATCTAGGGTGATGGTCGAAAGGGGGAGGGCAACACCTTTATTCAGTTTTTCTAGAGCATCTATCGGGATGCGTTTTCCTCTTGGGGTGGCATTTATATCGGTAAAGATGAGATCGATAAATTCAATATCGGGCCATTTTTGTTTAAAATTTTTTACTTCCTGTAGATACGATTCCATTTTCTTCTCCAAATAGCCTGACGAGTAGAAATTAGAAATAACCAAATTAACAAATAAATTACAGTACTCTGAGCGAGTTGTTTGTTTTTTAGGTTATTTTTAATTTAAACATGCACTTACACTGTGTTTTTGATGTTTAACGGCTGGTTTTTATGTCTTTCTGTTAACTATTTTGTAACAGTTGGTTTTGTTTTGTTCAATATAATGAGCATAAATATTCAGTTTTGAAGCCTAAAAAGTGCGTCAGATCACGTTGTGACGATAATAATGGTCATCTGTGTTGATAATTTTGTACATGGTTTGTAGGGTTTGTGTTAAATAAATTGAACACGGACATATCATGGCAGATACACACAAACCCATCATTGGTGTGGTTAGCTGCGCTAAAGAGTTGGGTGGCTATCAGATACAAGCGGTCAACGACTTTTACCTTCGCGCCATAAAGGATTTTGGAGGACTACCGATTATGTTGGCTCCCGACATGTCGGGCGATGACGTAACCACCATCCTAGACATATGTGATGGTTTTCTTTTTCCTGGCAGCCACTCTAACGTTGCGCCACATCGATACAATGCAACGCACGAAGAGAGCTACAAAGATGAAGCTCGTGATGAGCTCTCATTCACGTTAATTCGTCATGCGGTTGACCAAAACATTCCGTGCCTTGGTATTTGCCGCGGCTTTCAAGAGATGAATGTCGCACTTGGTGGCTCGTTAAACCCAGCCGTTCATGACTCCGGCTTCAATGACCATCGTGAAGCGCCTGTTGAAGATTTCGAACAAAAATACGCGCCAGCACACGCTGTACTAGTTCAAAAGCAGAGCTTATTTGAACAATGGCTGGTGCAAAATCATTGGGAAAATACCACCTTCTTTGAAGTGAACACACTACACAACCAAGGCGTCGATCAGCTTGCTCCTCTATTACAAGTAGAAGCTAAAGCCCCGGATGGCTTGGTAGAAGCATTTAGTCTTCCTAATCAAAAATTTTTCGTTGGCGTGCAGTGGCACCCAGAATGGGAAGCAAAAACCAATCATTTCTCTCAAATTTTGTTCAATGAATTTATGATGGCTACCTCTCGTTAAACGTTTGGAGCTGTATGAATGGACAATCAAGAGATTGGTAAAAATATTGTTCAGTTACGAAAAAAACATGGATTGTCACAAAGGGAACTAGCCGAGCGCGCAGGTATTACCCACAGTGCAATCTCATCCATTGAAAATGGCAAAGTGAGCCCGTCGGTAAGCTCACTACAAAAAATCGTTAATGTATTTTCTTTATCGTTATCAGAGTTTTTCACTTTTGAACAACCTTCGAACGATGAAGTGAAAGTAGTCATCAAGCCGTCAGATCTTGTGGAAATCGGGAGCGAGACGGTGTCCATGAAACTGGTAACGAATGGCGACAAAGATCAAGTCATCGGATTCTTGATCGAGGAATACGCACCTTATGGAACCACTGGTGCGGCAGAAATCAAACACGAAGGCGAAGAGATTGGCACCGTATTAGAGGGCGAAATCACTCTGGAATATAAAGGGCAATCTCATGTCATAACAGCGGGCGAGTCGTACATTATTGATACGACGAAGCCCCATCGATTTACAAATCACACAGACAAGGCTTGTCGAATGATAAGTGCGCATACGCCAACCACATTTTAGTGGGGGCTTGCCTTGTGTGATCACAAGGAGAGCGTATGAAAACCCAAGAGCAATGGATTGAACTAAAAAACAATCTAAACATCGAAAACAGGGCGTACATTAACGGTGAATACAGTGCCGCTTTAACAGGGCAAACCATCCCGGTAGTTAACCCAGCAACAGATGAGATATTCACCGAAATCGCCCGTTGCCAAAATGAAGATGTTGATCTCGCGGTTTCATACGCTCGCCAAGCATTTCAATCCGGTCAGTGGAGCGAGAGCAGCCCAGCTCATCGCAAAGCAGTGCTTAAACAGTTTGCTGACTTGATTGATCAAAACCAAGAAGAATTGGCTCTGCTAGAAACGCTTGATACCGGTAAGCCTATCTCTCACAGCTTCTCTACCGATATTCCTGGTGCGGCGAGTGCATTACGCTGGTACGCAGAAGCAATCGACAAAGTATACGGCGAAGTTGCCCCAACTGAAAAAGATGTACACGCTTTTATTTCTCATCAACCAATTGGTGTGGTTGCTGCGGTTGTACCGTGGAACTTCCCCCTTTGGCTTGCGTGCTGGAAGCTTGGCCCTGCTTTAGCCGCTGGTAACAGCGTGATTCTAAAACCGTCAGAGAAATCTTCTCTCACCGCGATATTCCTAGGTCAACTTGCTTCTCGAGCGGGCTTACCAACAGGCGTTTTCCAAGTCGTTACGGGTTTTGGTCATGAAGCTGGCGACGCGCTGGCGAAACACCAAGACGTAGACTGCATCGCCTTCACAGGCTCGACGCGCATTGCAGGTCAACTGATGGTCAGATCGGGTGAGAGCAACCTAAAGCGTGTGTTTGCAGAAGCGGGCGGCAAGAACGCGAACATCGTGTTTGAAGATTGTGATGATTTAGATCGCGCAGCAGCAGAAACCGCCGCAGGGTGTTTCTACAACCAAGGTGAGGTGTGCGTCGCGGCAACCCGCCTGCTTGTTCACGAAAGCATCAAAGATCAGTTCTTAGAAAAAGTTATTCAAGCGTCGAAAGCGTTCACGCCAAAAGACCCAATGGACCCAAGTTCATCCATGGGAGCGCTTATCGATCAAGATCATAAATCAAAAGTGTTGGAATACATCTCGTTAGGTGAATCAGAAGGTGCAAACGTACGTTGTGGCGGCGATGTCGATGGGCAAGGTGCATTTGTTTCCCCAACCATTTTAGACAACGTCGACAACAAGATGCGTGTCGCTCAAGAGGAAATTTTTGGTCCGGTGCTGTGTGTCATTCCATTCAAAGACGAAGCGCAAGCAATCGAGATCGCTAACGATTCGAAGTACGGCTTAGGCGCGGCACTCTGGAGTAGCAATATCAACCGCGTTCATCGCGTAGCAAAACGACTGCAAGCCGGCTCGGTTTGGGTTAACAACTACAACGAAGGTGACATGACGGTTCCATTTGGTGGATTCAAAATGAGCGGAAACGGTCGAGACAAGTCTCTCCACGCGATTGAAAAATTCACCGAAACCAAAACCACTTGGATTCGCCTCCATCCTTAAGCCTGCTGACGATTACGATAAATAAAGGAATAGTTCTATGAACAAGCATACGGATTCGTTCTACGCGCACTCTGTGCCAAACATGCCGGAATACCCACAGTTGCAAAACGACATCGAGTGCGATGTGTGTGTAGTCGGTGCGGGATTTTCTGGTCTTTCTTCTGCACTACACCTTGCAGAAAAAGGTTTTAAAGTCGTTGTGTTAGAAAGCGCAAAAGTGGGCTTTGGAGCAACTGGTCGTAACGGTGGCCAAATCGTTAACAGCTACAGCCGAGATGTTGACGTGATTGAAAGCCGTTACGACCAAAACCAAGCCAAAGCTCTGTGCGATATGATTTTTGAAGGCGGCGATATCATCCGTGGCCTGATTGACAAATACGACATCAACTGTGATTACAAGCAAGGTGGCTTGTTCACGGCACTGAACAGTAAACAACTCAAAGGGCTAGAAGAACATAAGAAGAACTGGGAGCGTTACGGCAACGACCAACTGACTCTGCTTGACGCAGGAGAGGTAGAACAAGCGGTAGGCACTAAAGTATACACTGGCGGCTTACTGGATATGCGCGGTGGTCACATTCACCCGCTTAAACTGGCATTGGGTGAAGCTGCTGCGTTTACGTCTCTAGGTGGTCAAATCTTTGAGCAGTCGGCGGTCGTGTCGATTGACAAAGGGATTAACCCAGTAGTGAAAACGGCGAAAGGCAGCGTGAAGAGCAAGTACGTGGTACTGGCAGGTAACGCCTACCTTGGTGGTTTGGCACCAAACATCAGCAACAAAGCGATTCCGTGTGGCACACAAGTGGTGGCGACTCAGCCTTTGAGTGATGAGCAGCTAAAACAAGTGCTGACCAGTGACTACTGCGTTGAGGACTGTAACTACTTGCTTGACTACTTCCGCTTAACCGCCGACAAGCGTTTGTTGTTCGGAGGTGGCGTGGTTTACGGCGCACGTGACCCAGAAAACATTGAAGCATTGATTCGTCCGAAGATGGAGAAAGTCTTCCCACAATTGAAAGGCATCAAGATTGATTACACCTGGACAGGTAACTTCTTGCTGACTTACTCACGCATGCCGCAATTTGGCTCGTTTGCAGACAACATTTACTACCTACAAGGCTACAGCGGTCACGGTGTAACGTGTACTCACCTAGCAGGTAAGTTGCTGGCCGAAGCTCTGACCGGACACGCTGAACGTTTCGACGCGTTTGCTGCACTGAAACATTACTCCTTCCCGGGTGGCCGCCACTTCCAAATTCCGTTTACGGCAATGGGCGCGGCTTACTACAACCTACGTGACAAACTGGCGATTTAAGAGATAAGGAATATCCAATGAGCAAAGTGGTGAAATTTGCAGCCCTTCAACTGACGAAAAGCTGGGATCTGGAAGATAACCTAGCCAAAGCAAAAAAGGCGATTCGTGAAGCAGCACAAAGCGGTGCGAACGTGATTCTTCCGCAAGAGCTGTTCGCTGCGCCTTACTTCTGCAAAAAACAGGAAGCAAAGTATTTCGAGCTTGCAGAAGAAACGGAGAATTGTCGTCTTATTAAAGAGATGAGTGCGTTGGCTAAAGAGCTCGGCGTCGTTATTCCAGTCAGTTACTTTGAAAAAGCGGGCAACACGTTTTTTAACTCGCTAGTGATGATTGATGCCGATGGTACGGTACTAGATAACTACCGCAAGTCACACATTCCTGATGGCCCGGGCTACAGCGAAAAGTACTATTTTAGCCCTGGCGATACCGGTTTCAAAGTGTGGCAAACCAAGTTCGGTAAGTTCGGTGCTGGCATTTGTTGGGACCAATGGTTCCCAGAGCTTGCGCGCAGCTTGGCTCTGCACGGCGCGGAAGCGATTTTTTACCCAACTGCAATCGGTTCTGAGCCTCAAGATCCGACACTGGATTCACGTGACCACTGGCAACGTACAATGCAAGGTCACTCGGCAGCAAACCTCGTTCCAGTGATTGCGTCAAACCGAGTGGGCACTGAAGTCGATGATGGTATCGAGACGACGTTCTACGGCTCTTCTTTTATCACTGACCACACTGGTGCAAAAATTGCCGAAGCACCGCGTCAAGGTGAAACCATCATTTACGCAGAAATCGACCTAGCTACGACAGCGAAAGCGCGTCACGCATGGGGCTTGTTCCGCGACCGTCGTCCAGACCTTTACACCAGCGTTGGCAAACTAGCCGTTTAAAGAGGCGTTAAAATGAAGTTATCGACAACACCAGCGCAGGATGGCTTCTATTTTCCGGCTGAGTTTCAGCCGGTTAGTGAAGTTTGGCTAGCGTGGCCAGAAAGGAAAGACAATTGGCGTGATGACGCATTACCCGCGCAAGAAACCTTCGCCAGAATCGCGAACTTAATCGCGGAAGTGACCAAAGTGTGTGTGGCGGTGTGCTCGCACAACTTTGACCGAGCGCGTCAAATGCTTCACTCAGATGTACGTTTGGTGGAAATCCCATTTAACGATGCGTGGATGCGAGACATCGGGCCGACCGTGCTTGTTAACCAAGCGGGCGAGCGCCGTGGGATTAGTTGGCAATTCAACGCGTGGGGCGGCGAATACAACGGCCTTTACGACAACTGGCAGCAGGACGATCTTGTCGCTGGTTCGGTGTGCGACATCATCGGTATTGATCATTACCGCGCACCGTTTGTACTTGAAGGTGGGGCGATTCACACCGATGGTGAAGGCACCCTTTACACCACAGAAGAGTGCTTACTTAGTCCGGGGCGAAATCCACAGTTGAGCAAAGCGCAAATTGAAGAGCAGTTAAAGGCGTATCTCGGTATCGAAAAAGTCATTTGGTTGCCAAATGGTTTATTCAATGACGAAACAGACGGCCATGTTGACAACCTGATGCACGTTATCGCTCCGGGTAAGGTGGTACTGAGTTGGACCGATGACCCAAGTGATCCGCAATACGCGTTATCTCGTCAAGCGGAACAAGTACTGAAATCTCAGCACGATGCGAAAGGGCGCAATATTGAAATTGTCCGTTTGCCATTACCGGGTCCGTTGCATTACAGCGAGCGCGAAGCCAATGGCATTGACGCCAGTTCGGGAATGAGTCGACAAGCTGGCGAACGCCTAAGTGCCTCTTATGCGAACTTTCTTATCGTCAACGAGCATGTGTTCTTGCCGATGCTGGACGAAGAGACCGACGCTATGGCGATCGATATTTTGCAAAACGCGATGCCGGAATACCAAATCATCGCGATACCGTCGAGAGAGGTTCTACTCGGCGGAGGGAACATTCACTGTATTACGCAGCAGATCCCTGCTTAAACATAAACTCGCCGCTGGCTTAGCGGCGATGATGAGTTGTCAAAAGGAATGACCATGCAACAGATACAAAACCAAAGCCTTGTTTCGTTTATGGTAGCGAATCCACAACAGGGCATTGCAGTGACTAATCCGGCGACCGGAGAACTCCTCGGGTACGCACCAGGCTCAACCGAAAACGACATTTTAAATGGCATTGAACGTGCCAGTGTGGCGCAGAAAAAGTGGGCGGCACTGCCAGCAAAAACGCGCGCTGACATGCTCAATCGTTGGTTCCAACTTCTGTTAGAAAACAAAGCCGACCTTGGCCGCTTAATGACGTTAGAGCAAGGTAAGCCGCTGGCTGAAGCTCAAGGTGAAGTGCTTTACGGCGCGAGCTTTATCGAATGGTTTGCTGAAGAAGCGAAACGTACCTACGGTGAGACGATTCCTGCCCCAAGTGCGGACAAGCGTTTGGTGACCATCAAACAGCCAATTGGTGTCGCCTGTGCGATTACGCCTTGGAACTTCCCAATTGCGATGATCACGCGCAAAGCAGGGCCAGCTTTAGCGGCCGGTTGTAGCTTTGTCGTAAAACCATCTGAATCTACGCCGCTGTCTGCGTTTGCGGTCGCAGAGCTTGCCTATCAAGCGGGTATCCCACGCGATGTGCTGCAAGTGGTATTGGGGGAAAACTCCCGTCAGGTCGGTGCTATCTTCACTTCACACCCGTTGATTCGTAAGTTGTCTTTCACTGGCTCTACTCAAGTCGGTAGCGTGCTGATGCAGCAAAGCGCGGCTGACATCAAACGTACCTCAATGGAGCTCGGTGGCAACGCGCCATTTATCGTATTCGATGATGCGGATATTGATGCAGCTGTGGCAGGCGCGATGGCGTCGAAATTCCGTAACGCAGGTCAAACGTGTGTTTGTGCGAACCGTTTCTATGTACACAGCAAAGTGTATGACGAATTCGTTGCTAAGTTTGACGCTGCGGTTCAGCAGCTCAAAGTTGGTAACGGATTGGAAGAGGGGGTCAACATTGGTCCAGTGATCAGCGAGTCAGCGAAGCAAGGCATTCAGACGCTTATTGATGGTGCTATCGAGCAAGGCGCGAAGCCGGTTTCAGAACTTAAAAAGCTCGATGGTTTATTTATGCAGCCAGTGGTTCTCAAAGACGTTACTCACGACATGAAGATTGTCTCTGAGGAAATCTTTGGCCCTGTCGCGCCAGTGATTCGTTTTGACAGTGACGCACAGCTGATCGAAATGGCGAACGACACCATCTACGGTCTTGCGTCGTACTTCTACAGCCAAAACATTCACCGTGTTTGGAAAATCGCAGAAGCGCTCGAATACGGCATGGTCGGCATTAACGAAGGTATGATCTCTACTGAAGTTGCTCCTTTCGGTGGTGTTAAGCAGTCCGGCATCGGACGCGAAGGAGCAAAACAAGGTATCGATGAATACATGGACGTGAAATATCTCTGCTTTGGTGGCAACTAATTAAGGACAAAACAATGACAAACCAACAACTGCACGAAAGAAGAAGCCAAGTTATTGCTCAAGGTATGGGCGCACTGTACCCACTTTACGTCGAGAAAGCAGAAAACGCTTACGTATGGGATATCGAAGGCAACAAATACATCGACTTTGCAGCAGGCATTGCAGTGACCAATACAGGGCACTCTCATAAGCGCATCAGTGAAGCGGTCAAAGCTCAGTTGGATAACTTTTCGCACACCTGCGCGATGGTAACGCCGTATGCGTCATTCGTTGAGCTGGCAGAAAAACTGACAGAACTTGCACCAGGTGAGACTAAGAAGAAAGCGATCTTTCTTACTACTGGCGCCGAGGCGGTCGAAAATGCCGTAAAAGTGGCACGCGCTCATACTGGTCGTAGCGGAGTGATAGCGTTTAAAGGTGGCTTTCACGGTCGCACAAATATGACGATGGGGTTAACCGGTAAAGTTGCGCCATATAAAGCAGGCTTTGGTCCTTTCCCGAACGAAATCTACCACGCGCCGTACCCAAATGCGTTCCACGGCATCAGCATTGAGCAAAGCTTACAAGCGATCGACGATCTATTTGCTTGTGATATTGAACCTTCACGCGTTGCTGCGATCATCTTCGAGCCAGTGCAAGGCGAGGGCGGCTTCTACAAAGCACCTGAAGCGTTTGCACAAGGCTTACGTCAACTGTGTGATAAGCACGGTATCATGCTGATTGCCGATGAAATCCAAACGGGTTTTGCTCGTACCGGTAAAATGTTTGCCACAGAGTACCTAGGCATTGAACCAGACCTAATGACAATGGCGAAAGGCATTGCTGGTGGTTTCCCAATCTCAGCGGTAGTTGGGAAAGCGGATGTGATGGACTCTGCACTACCCGGTGGTTTAGGTGGCACTTATGCGGGCTCGCCACTTGGTTGTGTTGCTGGTCTTGAAGTGCTGAAAATCATCGAAGAAGAAAACTTGTGCACTAAAGCGATGGGCATTGGTGAAGTGGTCAATGCACGAATGACTAAGCTGCAACAGTCAGTACCTGCTATCGGTGAAATCCGTACTACGGGTGCAATGATGGCGATTGAGTTTACTGACCCAGAATCAGGCAAACCACTGCAAGAGATGACCAAAGCGGTGATTTCTAAAGCGCAAGAAAACGGCCTTATCCTGCTTTCTTGTGGAGTAAAAGCGAACGTGATTCGTCTGTTACCTCCACTGACCATCGAATCTGACGTGCTAAATGAAGGCCTAGATAAGTTGGAAAAAGTGATTCTTGAAGTGGCGTAATTCACGCACTTTTAAATAGCAATAACAAATAAAGGAAGCGGTTGGCATCAATCGTTTCCTTTTTGTTTTTTAGCGTATCTGCTGCCTATCTAAAAAGTATTGCTCAAGATCCAAGTTGTCACTTTTATTACGGATGACTTAACAGTTGGGCTCGTTCTTACTTTCCACTTAGTCGCTACTTTGTTCTCCTCGAATGTGGTTTGGTGCCCACATTCTAAATCCCGACATCTGAAAGCCACTTGAGTCTATAATTTTATTGAGCGTCATTCCTCACTTTTTGGACTATAAAAATGAGATAGTATTCATATCCCACTTAGGTTGCTTGACAGATTAGCAGGACGAACTTTGATAACAAAGAATACAAGGTATGCCATTTTACTCGGCTTAGTTCCCATCGCCATATTTGTAGTGGCCTTTCATTCGATAACCAACTTTTACGTCAACTCGGTAAAAGCGTCGAAAATAGATGCTTACGTAGATTATTTAAATCAAAGGTCTGCCTATTTGGACGGAGCAATAGTGAAGCAGATTGCTCAGTTAGATTTTACTTGTAGTGATAGTGATGTAAGAACTTTACGCGACCCACGTTTTTATAACCGTTACATTCGTTTTATTGCGATGACCACAGAAGGCGGAAAAACGTGTTCCACGATTGGTAGTGAAGTGTCTCGCCCATCTAGTAGTGAACGATTTCAGATGGATGAAAACTTTTTCGCATCACTTATTTTGCCGCAACAGAATGACCAAATAGAGTGGATGGTCATTTATGATAATGAACACGTTGAAGTCTTCTGGGTACTTGATAACAGTTGGGTTAACGAGGTAATAAAAACGCCTTGCAAAGACTGCCTATTTGTAGAGTTTAAGTATGATGAACCAATATTTGGTGATTTAACGATAAGCCGTGGCAAAGCGAATATTGCAGGAGAAGAAAACGCACTGTCAAAAGAGTTTTTCTTTTCAGGAGATTCTCAAGCCAACATGCTCATAAAGATATACAGCGGTGAAAAACTTAAACATTATGCTCAGGAAAGAGTACTTTTGTGGGGCGGTCTTGTAAGTATGCTTGCTGGTCTTGTGACTGCCTTTGCATACATATCTGGTAAAAGCTTGAGAAAATCCATTACAGGTCTAATTGAAAATGGGATTAGTAATACAGAATTTATTCCTTACTACCAGGCGATTGTCGATAGTCGCGATGGTAAGACAGTAGGATATGAAGCTCTGATTCGATGGTCGCGACGTGATGGAATGGTGCCACCAAATATGTTTATTGGTGCTGCAGAAGAAAGTGGCCTGATTATCCCGATGACCAATCAGCTCATTCGTAAAATCATACAAGACTTAAGTGACTTGCCCGAGCATACGTGGGTCAGCATCAATATTGTTTCCTCCCATTTAGAGTCAGGCGTATTAACGAAGTTGCTGTCGGAGTTAAATTGGCCAATCTCGAATAGAATTCATTTTGAGTTGACCGAGAGAATACCAGTAAAAGACACTGAGGCCGCGAAAAAAGAGATTTTGTATTTAACGAATAAAGGCTACAAGTTCAAAATTGACGATTTTGGTACCGGATATGGTGGCTTTTCTTACCTACAAGATTTGGGCATCCGGTGTGTAAAAGTGGATAAGATGTTCATTGATCCAATAGGATCTGACGATCAAAAGTTGAAAGTGCTGGACTCAATTGTGTCTGCAGCGAACAAAGCGGAATGTGAGATGATTGCAGAAGGTGTAGAGAGCCAGGCTCAAGTCGAATATCTGGCTCAGCATGCGATTTACCTTATTCAAGGTTATGTTTACGCTAAACCAGAGCCCCTGACTAACCTTGCAAGCGCTTAACAGCCATAACGTCATAACATCCCGCTTTAAAGGTGCCAGTTTCCTAGGTTAGCGCGGCTCTTTTCGTTTTGATTGACGTAATGAGCTGAGGTAGTAATGACATTACGATCATTCCTAGCATTAAGCTGTATTGCAGAGGAGTGAACGTTTCCCCCAATAGCAGTAGGCCCGAAACAATGCCTGCGACTGGGTTTGCAATACCACCAAAGGTAAAATCTACGACCGACATCCGCTGTAATAACCATACATACATGCCATACCCTAATGCGGTGTTCAGAATAATTACCCAAAGTAACCCTAGAATATTCGTCATGGATACGTCCTGAACGACAGTAACATATGGCTCTGGATTGTTTATCGCCAGCACACTTGTTGCGATAGACATAATCACGCCACCCAAAATGAGCTGCCATGTTAACACTGTCCACCAGTGCATTTTTGTACCTAGTGACTTTGTTACGCTACTTCCTATCACGATGCACATAATGGCGGAGATCATCGCAAGTAATCCCACGGGGTCGAGAGAAATAGAGCTAGGATCAAATAAGAACCAAGCTAAAGCAATCAAAGTTGCGCCGCTTATAGCTTGGATGCCACTAGGCTGGCGTTTGTAGACCGCCCAACCAAACAGCATCGCAAAAACGGGGACCGAAACCATACCAACACCAGAGATGGCAGAAGGAAGCGTCAACGCCATGACAAAAATGAGACCAAAGAAGCAAGCGATGTTGATGGTTCCTAAAACAAGCAGCACCTTCCACTCACTTCTTTTCGGAAACGACGGCTTTATTGCCAGCAACAAAAGACCCGCAGGCAGTGCCCTTAGAGCGCCAAGTAAAACGGGAGGCCAATCCGGTAGAGTAAACTGAGTAACAGCGTAAGTCGTCCCCCAAAAAAAGGCAGGAATCATCGCAAGTAAAATGTTCATGTTAAATATCTTTATGTAGAGATAATTAAATGTAACGATATCGGTAAGGTGGCTTTTTGTAAAGTATCTTTATGTTAAAATAAAAAATATATGATGTTTGGAGAGAAATAATGGATGCAATTGATAGAGTGGTAGAGCAGTGGGCTAGGGAGAAGCCAGACCTCGACACTGAACCGATAGCAATAATGGGTCGACTAATGCGAATTGCAAAACACATGGAATCTAGGGTCGCCGAGCTACATAAGAAGTACGATCTGAAAATGGGTGAATTTGATGTGTTAGCGACACTGCGTCGAGCTGGTTCACCATATTGTCTTACTCCCTCAGCGTTAATAGAGTCGATGATGCTCACTTCGGGTGCGATGACTAATCGCTTAGATAAACTAGAGAAGAAAGGGTTTATCACCAGAACCCATAGTAAAGAAGACCGACGTAGCGTCACCGTTGAACTAACAGGGCAAGGCTTAACCTTAATTGACAAGCTAATTTTGGAGCATGTAGACGTTCAGCAATCGTTATTGCATGGTTTAGAAGGCAATGAAAAAGAGCAGGTTAACCAGGCGTTAAAATTGCTATTGCCACAATTTGAATGAGAACGCAGAAGGAGGCAGGGGATATGAAAAGCAAAGAACTAGAACAATACTTAAGTACCTTCATGTGTGCAGAAAGCGATTTCCCATTTGGGCCTGAAGCGCTTGTATACAAAATCAAAGGCAAGATGTTTGCCATCATTGCAGAGAGAAACGGTCGGGAGTATGTCAGCGTAAAAGTAAAACCAGAAGATGGAGAAGTCTTAACGTCGCAGTTTACGGATATTATCCCGGGTTATCACTTAAATAAGCGTCATTGGATAACGGTTTATTTTAACGGTGATGTCGAGGATGGGTTGATTCAAGACTTGTGTGAACGCTCTTATGCTCTTGTCGTTGCCAAGCTGCCGAAAGCACAACGAGCGTTGCTTGGTGAGTAATCGGCAACGCACTGGCCTCTGTTGTTTTGTCGCTCGTTGCTCGTAGCCTTTACGGAAAAATTCGCACCTTTTTCATCCTCGGGCTATATAAGAATAAGAAGGTGGAAAAGGGGAATGATATGCGAGCATTATCTGAATGGCTAAAAGAATACGGGGAGAGTCACCAAAACCCTATCAACCAAAAGATTCACACAATCGCAGTTCCAGGTATTTACCTTTCTGTGGTTGGACTTATTTGGTCGATTCCCCAGATTTCATTATTAGGCTTCGAACTTAATTGGGTTTGGGTAGCGGTGATCCCCACTTGGGTTTTCTATTTTCGTTTGTCTCTGAGCGTATTCATGATGATGATCGGCTACACATTAGCGTGCATTGGCCTTATTTGGTCTCTAGAGGTATTGATGTTGCCCGTTCTGCATATTTCTATGCTCTTGTTTGGTGTATTGTGGATATTGCAATTTATCGGTCACAAGATTGAAGGTAAAAAACCGTCGTTTTTTGAGGATTTACAGTTTCTACTCATCGGCCCGATTTGGGTGTTCAGAAAACACTAGCGATAAGCAAAATCACGCATCATCCGAATTACACAAGACATATAACGTTCAGAGATTATGTAGCTCTTACTACAGAATACCTCACCTTCTTATTGCCACGACAAGCATTCACTTTAGATACGCACTATGATTAAAGAGGTGCCAACGCACTTTACGCTATCGAGATACTTAAACTTACGGCAAGTTTACTTTAGGGGGATGAATGTACGACCGACAATATAAATATGCCTATTGGAGAGAAGAGCGTAAAAAAGGCAAATGGCACTATATATTAAAGTCCTTCTTTATGATTTGTTGTGCATTACTGCTTGGTAAAGTCATCGGTTTGTTCATTTTTGGAGAGCTGCATTCTTTAAGCGACATTTGGGAACAACTCCCTGCGGATGTTTTTATTATGATGCTCGTGGGCTTCCCAATTAGTGTCCTTGGTTGGTACCACGAAGAGTCAAAGTTTTTCCGGGCACTGCGACGCAAAGAAAAGCGGTTAAAAGGCAATCAAAACAAACCGAAATAGAGTAACCTTTGTCTCTGTTTGGATTGCCACTTACCTATCTGATCGATTCTATCCCTTCCAGTCGTTTAGCGTTTAGTTACGTGTTGCAAAAAGCCTTCTTAATACAACAGCCCCCAGTGTTGTGGAAATTGGTACTGTAAGAAACATTAAAAAACGAAGTTGAGCATTAGCGTATAAAGGCTCGCACTGTCATCCTTTGGGGCTGATGAAAACGCGCCAGAGCTATTATTGTAGGCGTTGAACCTTTGCCATTCTGCATTCAGGGAAACGTTGTAATCTAGGTCATATCTCAACCCGAGTAAGAAACTGTCTCCACTTTTTTTATCCCGACTATTAAACTGCTGACCGTAAACAATATAAGGAGTCAGCTTGTTTACATTATAACTTGTTGTCGCGTACCAAGATGAGGAAAGATTGCTGGTCTGTCCTTCTGCCATAATCACAATGTTATCGAGCTCGTATCTTAACCCTAGAGAGAACAGATCGATCGTGTTGTTTTTTTCTGTTTCAACTAGACGGTCAATGATTGTGGTTCCGCCACCGGGAGTGGACTGCTCAATGTTAGAGAGCGTCGTTGTTTGATCATAATCGCCGTGGAGGTAGGAAAAATTCCAACGATAACTCTCTCCGCTTAGCGTTAAGTTCATCCCTGCAGTGTTGTTTGACTCAATTTCCAATTCAGTACGTTCATTGATGGTTACGTCACTATTGTCTTTAAACCCGACAAACGGCATGGCGGTAAGTACGACTTGCTCATTGAGGTCATGAATCCAGCGTGCAGATAGGCCGTTATAAGCCGTGATACCTAGAATGCTGTCATATACCTCATTCGGTGGGCGGGCTTGGGTAAAAGCGTGGCCGACATAGTTGTACTCAGACATCAAAAACAGTGGCAGTCTTAAGCGTCCTCCTCGTATTTCTATGTTTTGATAGGTATAAGCCAAATACGCCCACTCGAGCTGAGGCGAGCTCCAATGGTCTTGCGGGCGCTTTACGACTTGTGCGGATGCCCGAAATGCCTTGTGAAAATAATCGAGCTGCATGCCGAAAGTGGTATCGCAATCGAAACAAGATTCATCGCCAATAAAGCGGTTAACTAGTAACGTAGTTGGGTTATCGGATTTTGCCCACGAAGTAGAGCCAAAACCACTTAAAGAAAGTTGTTCTGTTAGTTCAATCGTGGCTGAGCTCGGAAAGGTCGCGATACTCAGCGATAACATGGTTAAATATTTTTTCATATCAATTCTCCGAGCTAACCACACATAAAACATGAGCATTACTAGGGACGCTCGATGTTGGGGCATAACCAATTCTATTCGGCTTCTCTTGCATCCATGCTATGAGGTCATCAATGCTGGAGCGTGCAATCACTTTTGGCGGTCTAGCTTTACCTGAAAAAGACAAGCTTGCCCAATGCGCGTTCATTTGCGCTAAATTTTTGTTGAGAAGATAACGATAGAACTCAGCTCTTTCTGTTGATGTCGCAGGCCAGTCAGAGAGTTCAATTCGCTGGCCTTGTAAAAGTTGCGTCTTCCCTCTGTACAACTTTCGCGCTTTATTGACAGTGAGCGGAGAGAATTCGTCATTAAATGAGAAAACGGCGTAGCTCTCTGCAGCGAGAGCTTGGCAATTTAATGAAAGAAGGACAATCAGAATAAACAGATAGCGTTTTATGTAACGCAAAGGAAAAGCAACGCGAGAATGATTTCTACTCATAGAATCCACCTACATTGCTTGTTCAATTTGATACAACAGTTTTTCTTTGCGCACAGGCTTTGGTACGTAGGCATCCATTCCTGAATCAAAGCAGCGTTGAATGTCATCATCTACGACGCTTGCTGTTAATGCGATAATGGGCGTCTTAGCTAATCCTTTACTCGCTTCATAAGCTCTAATTTGCCTAGAAGCTTCAAACCCATCCATTATGGGCATCATGCAATCCATCAAAATAACATCAAACTTTCCATCTTTTTGGAACATCTCGACTGCAATTTGTCCGTTTTCAGCGACTTCGAATTGATAGCCTGCTTTAGATAGCAATAGAGAAGCCACTTTCTGGTTCACTCTATTGTCTTCGACAAGCAAGATACGTTCGGAGCGAATAGGCGTTACCGTTGCTTCTGGTTGCTCAGAACTTGCAGGTAGTTCATGAGTTTTATCGGGGGTGGTGTTCTCTTGGTGTGGTTCAGCAGGCGTCGTGTTGGAAACACGTAACCCAATTGCCTTATCTAACTTCTCTTTAAGCAACCCTGCTTTAAACGGTTTGGGCACATAGTCATCCATTCCAACGTCAAAGCATTTTTGTATATCGTCATCGACCACACTTGCCGTTAGAGCAATAATCGGAATTCTGAAAGCGCGTTTTTCTTTTACTTCTATTTGACGAATTATTTGGGTGGCTTCAAATCCATCCATTACGGGCATCATGCAGTCCATTAAAATTAGGCTGTATTGATTCTGTTGAAATTTCTCAACCGCTTCTTGTCCGTTTACAGCGACATCAAAGTCGAAGCCAGCTTTTGTGACGTGTAGCCCCGCGATTTTTTGATTGACCGTATTGTCATCAACGACCAAAATTTTCGGCAGAGATTTAACATGTTGCGCTGAAGTGCTCTCTTGTTGTGCGTGCGAGAAATTTGCCGCACAACTTTCAAGTGCTTTAATTAAGCGCTGCCCTAGTAGTGGCTGAGTGACCAAGGCGCTGATACTGTTTCTAAAGTCGAATTGTGGGCTATGAAGGTGCTTGATGAGGCAGACACGAATGTTTCGTTTACAAAGGCTTTCTATCTCATCGATATGCATCGCCGCTGCATTTGGTGATGCTTCTACATGAATAACGATAACGCGCTCGTTATCAATCCACGTTGGCAACGCACTTAAGGTATCTACTGACTGCGTTATATTGATGTTGAAAAAACTTAACTCGTTACGCAGTTTTTGTTCTAGTTGAGTACTGCTGCATACAATCCATATATCGTTGTGATTCAGAGCGTGATAAGCGTTAAACTCTTGCGTCACAACAGGAGCAGTTAGTTCAAAGAAGAAGCGACTGCCTTTACCTTTCTCGGATTCAAGTTGAATTTCTCCACCCCATTAGCTCAACTAATTGCGTGCTAATGGCAAGCCCAAGTCCAGTTCCCCCAAATTGTCGGGTAGTAGAGTTATCCTCTTGGGCAAATGGAGCAAATATTTTCTTTTGCTGCTGGGCATCAATACCAATCCCAGAATCTTTAACGGAAAACTCGATGACCGCTTCACCATTTTTTATTTCGCGGGTGATGACCGATAGCTCAACACTGCCTTGTTCGGTAAATTTTACCGCGTTAGACATGAAGTTCATGACAACTTGGCGTATACGATGGTCATCCAACATTACGTGGTAAGGCGTGTTACGGCTAATGTTGACTTGCACATCGATGCCTTTTTCCTTTGCTTTCGGTGAAATGATAGAAGCAATGTCATAGATAGACTCTCGAACACAAGTTGAATGTGGGCTAATGAGCAACATCCCAGATTCAATTTTTGAGAAGTCTAGAACGTCATTAATTAAACTCAAAAGCAGTTGGGAGGAGGTTTCAATCGTGTCGACGTAATCGCGTTGTGTGGCAGTCAGGGAAGTATCGGATAAGACTTCAGAGATACCAATAACGCCATTTAGCGGCGTGCGGATCTCGTGGGACATGTTGGCCAAAAAGCTACTTTTGGCTTTACTCGCCTTAATTGCATCATCTTTTGCTTGTTCTGCATCTTCTTTAGCTTGTGTGAGCTTTAGTCTGGACAACATCCGCTCATCACTAAGCTTTTTTACCTCTCGAGCAAACTTACTCAGCTCGTCTTTACCCTTTATTAGTTGAGCAAGAGGTGAATTTTCAGTGTTACTTTGTTCATTGCTTTCGTTACTGAGAAATTTGAGGACTAGATTCAAGTTTCCAGTAACTTTTCGCACCAATCTTAGCGTTAAACTTACGACCAACAGCGTTAAAAGGCTCATCATTGCGATAAAGGTAAAGCGGTGCTGTGTCGTCGTGTTGATTGTCTTTGATATATCATCACTCAGCTGTTGTTCCATTTTGTCGTCAACACTTTGTAATAACGATAAGCGTTTGTTGAGTGCAGATAACCCCGCATCAATCTCATCCGGGGTTAATGATTTGAGTTGAGCTGGTTGCAATAAATAAGCACGAAACTCTTGGCTTTTGATAAAGACTTCACCCGTAAACGTCTCAATGAGCAGATCTACTTGTTGTTGATTGGCATTTAGCGTCACAAAACGCTCTAGAAATAGTTGTTGGTTCTGGATTAAAGATTGGATAGAAGCCTGTGTTGTGAGGTCGTACTCGTTATTTTCCTCTGAAGATCGAATCAAATATTCGCTTAATCTATGCTCTTCAGTGGACCAAAACATCAACCATTCAAGTTGCATCAAAGAAGAAAGGTGAGTGTTTGTTTCATAACTCACATTTCTAAAATAGACTTTGTCTAAGCTCATGAGGATTTCTTTGAACGTATCAGCGCGCCACTCTGCCGCATCTAACTTTTCTTCTTGATTTTGCGAAGAGAGCATCGAGAGGGTTGCTTCCTCAAAGCTTGTCAACTGGTTTAGTATCTCAGCGTTTTCACCGAATACTGGTGCAGCGGTGTCGCGTAACAATTGAGATATCTGCTGAGTTTTTAGTTGCTTATCTATTACATCAGGGTTATTCGGTAGGTGATAAAGCGAAGATACGCGGTCTATGTAGACAGAGAATAACTGTGCTTTTTGTAGTTCCTGAGCCTGGATAGAAAGGCTTTGTACATGTTTACCCGCGAGGACAAGCAACAATAAAATTGGCAGCAAAACCAACCCAAATAGCTTTTGTTTTACCGACAGGTTGTTCCAAGAAAAGATTCCTACCACGCGCATTTCCATATCCAAGAAGTTGATATGAAAAGTGTAGTTTATTTATCTCAGATGTTAGATTTTAAGAGAAAATTCATATTAATGAGGTGGGGGAAGTGTGACCGATATTGCATTACGAGTACTAACGCGCTAAGCGGCAATAGTTAACAAAACGGCGTTCTAAGCAAAGTGATTGACGTTTTGAGCGCCACTCCCTCGTTGGTATTCAAATGCAATCAATTCCTCGGCAGGTACAGGTCTACCTAAGAAAAAACCTTGTACGATGTCACAGTGGAGAGACTCCATTCGTGTGAGTTGAGTTTGAGTTTCTACGCCTTCGGCTACTACTTTCATTCTTAGGTTGTGAGCCATGGATACAATCGCGCGAACTAATGAATCGTCTTGATCGCTTTTTCGGATTTGAGCGATAAATGAACGATCAATCTTGAGCCCGTCAAAAGCCATATGTTGTAGGTAGGCAAGGGCTGAATACCCCGTACCAAAGTCATCTAGCCAAACTTCCACTCCGATACTTTGTAGTTTTTTAAGCACATATTATCATCAATAAAAAGTGACTCTGTCACTTCAACATGAATGGTTTGAGGGGCGACATCATGTCGTCGTAAATACTTAGAAAATAATTGACTTAAATCTTGGCGATAGATTTGTCTTGGGGACAAGTTTAGTGCGATGTGAAAATCAGTACCGAAATGTTCTGCCCACATTGCCCGCTGAGCAACTGCCGTCTCAATGATATGTTCTCCAAGCTCCAATATTAAATCACTTTGTTCTGCGATCGGGATAAACGATTCTGGACTGATATAACCTTTCTCGGGATGATTCCACCTAACCAATGCTTCGACCCCAATTAGGCGATAGGTTTTTAGATCAAATTGTGGTTGATACCACAGCTCGAATTGAGACAAGTCACGTACTGAACGACGCAGTTCTCGTTCTATGTATAAACGTTGTTTAATCGTTTCATCAAACGTGGAATCGTATATCGTCATAATGTCTTTACCGCGTCTTTTAGATTCCTGCGCCGCAAGAGAGGAAAGCTGTAAAAGAGACTCAGCGTTTGAACCAAATTCTGGATACACGGCAATTCCGAGGCTTGCCGTAATTTGAATATCGTTCTCTTCCAAACTAAAGGGAGAGAGTAGTTGGCGATGAATATCGTTCGCTTTTTCTCTAGCTTCATGATTGTCCGAGCACGGAAAGGCCAGTACAAATTCATCCGCACCTACTCGACTTACGATGGTAGAAAGGCGGTAAAGCGGCTTAAAATAACTCGGCAAACGGCCTTGAAGCTCTGAGGCAAGATGGCCTAGCAATTTATCCCCAATGTTATGTCCATAGTTATCGTTAATGTGCTTAAAGTCATCCAAGTCAATAAACACAACCGCGAGTGAGGGGGATTTGTGGTCAGTTATTTGCGTTTGAATATCAATGAGTAACTTTTCTCGGTTTGGCAGGGAAGTCAGAATATCGTGGTATGCCATGAACTCAACTCGGCTGGTGTATCGGTTCACTTTGTTTGACATTTTGTTGTACGCTGAAATAAGTTCTCCCACTTCATCTTTGCTTTGTATGTCGGTGACTGGCAGCGCTTGGGTATTTGACTCTGAAAATTGATCTTTTAGTTGCTTGAGTGGCTTAGTTAACGACCGCCCCAAAGCATAAGCGATGATGCTACCGAATAGAACGGATATCCCACTGATCGTTAGCAGCAAGTTAAACATCTTCTGTTTATCGTTTGAGGTAATCGCTTGGACTTGTTCAATGTTCTGTTCTTTCTCTTCCAGTAGGTGTATCAAGTTAAGCTCAAGATACACCGCCCCAAGAGTAATGTTTGATTGCTGAATCGGCGCTGCGATCTCCAACTGATGCTTGGAAAAGGAAACGAGAGTTCTAGATTCTTCTATTGCTTTCAAAATAAAAGGAGAGCGGTAATGAGGTTGGGCAAACATCCTTAGCTGAGTAGTGCCGTCGTGAAAGATTAGCCCTTCATTGTCAACAACATGTATTTTCGAGACATCTGGCTGGCTCAATGTTGCCTTAATTTGCTCATACGCTTGACTGATATTGTCTGTATAGAGTGGATCAAAAAGCTGTTTTGATAATAGCTCTGCATAAACCAACCCTTTTTGCTTAACGTAAGATTCTGTTTTTTCTTGAGAGTTGTTCGTGATTTGTTGAGTTAAGCTATTTGAATACGCATCGTAACCGTGCATGTATAACGCAAGATTTATCACCACAACAAACAAGACAACGAACATTGTCGAGCAAATGTATTTGGTTTCGAGTGAGAGCTTTTGAAACATCAATCCACCTTCGGTAATAAGTGAACTGACTTGCGCACTGTACTTAAGGAGGCTCGCATTTCTGGAGTAAGCGCGCTGAATTTTTTGGTGTTCTGAAACTTTTTAAGTGCGAGAGAGCCTTCGTGAGTTGTATCCATATCAAGCAGTATGGACGTGATTTTACGCTGTTGCTCTAGGCTCATGCTTGGAGAAGCGAGAATTAAATCCCTGGGTATTTCAACAGAACGAGAAAAAATCGCTAGTTTGTCTTTCATGTTTTCTGGCAAATCTTTGGGATTGTTCCAGTTGAAGTTACTGAATGCTCCTGCTGCAACTCTCTGTTTATATACCCATACAGATAGGTTGATTTCATTTGACTGAGCGAGTTGCTCATCAAGGAATAAATAACCAATACTGTCTTTGGCCGGTTTGTCATCAGGAGAGGGAAGGTATTGCAGTTTTTCTCCGTGATTCAGCAATGTAATCGCAGGTAGGTAATAGCTGCTGGTAGACGTGCGCTTTTCGAAAACAAGCGTTTTTCCGCGCAGGTCAGAAAGTGACTCAATGCCACTCTCTTTATTAGTAAAGAACACCGTATGATATTTTTGCAGGCCTTTTTTCCATCGTATAGCAAGAACTTGGCTATTAGACTCCTTTTCTAAGGTCATCGCATTAAAGGGGGTCGCCGTTGCAATTTGAACGGTGCCATTTTCAAGCGCAACCGCGAGCTGACGATAATTTTTAAATACCTTTACCACCCCTTTTGCGTAACCATATTCAGTCATATTTTCAGTTACATACTGAGTAAGGGGCGTCGCTTTTTTGATTTTGCTTTGGGCTTTATTGGACACAATGCCAAATGTGAATGTTTTCTCAATATTTTCTTGTGCACTGACAACAAAAGGTGAACTCAGCAAAGTGAGTAATAACAGAGTGCAGGCAGGTTTCATCCGGCTTCAACTTCCTTCTGGTGCATGTCAGTAATATTTAGTATTTATCAATGTGCCGAAATCAATCTTAAAAACAGTATGATGTACAAATTTCGTTGTGTGCGCACTTTTTATAATGTGACTTGGTCACTTATTCCGTTCAAATAGTACCGAATTTGACGTTTATGTACAGGATGAATGTATCACCGTGAGTCTGAATTCACTGGATTCTTGGTCAAGCGCTGTATTGGCTGTGAGCTAATGCGCCTTATGTATCGCTATTTTGTACTAAGAAAATTTTTCCAATTGTTTTTGATACTTTTTCTCGAGAGCTTCATTGCCTGCTGCACGTTCAAGTTGAATCATGAGTTGCAAAGAGGGCTTCTTCACGCCATACATTTGATTGAATCTCATTAATCGAATTCTAGCTTCAGTATAATCACCGCTATCAATTTCTATTTTAGCGAGTTGCAAAATCGATTTTGGTCTATGAGGGTCATGATCGATAGCTCTAGTAAAGTAGTATCTCGCTTTGTCTTTATCTTGTGATTTTAGCGCACAAAAAGCTGCATTCTCATAGCTTGCTGGAATAAGGTAGTAATAAGGCTGCTCAATGGCTCGATTAAACATCTGATCGGCTTTTTCGAAGTCACCTCGCTTGCAAAGAAAAGTACCGTAGTTATTGAGCACATTTCCGTTTTTAGTGTGTTGGCGTAGAGAGCGTTTATACATCTGTTCGGCTTTAATATCTTCACCAACCGTTTCGTAGTAGTGAGCCATAGATAATTGCGCGCGATAGTATTGAGGTGCGTGGTTTAAGGCTTGTTGTAAGTTATCATGCGCGCGAATCATGTTACCGCCGTCTAAATAACCTAAGCCAAGTGCGATACGTGATTCTGCCATTGCCACAGGATCGGCTTTAACGACAGGGCTTCCATCTTCTTTCACCGTCACGCAACCCACGAGTGCAAACTGAGACAATAATATTAGTGCACCGAGCTTTGCTGTTTTCATTCTTTATCCCTACATCCCTGAATCTTTCTGCATGATATGAATTACTTAGCAAAAACCTATTGAGGAAAAAACACTATGCGATCAGGTTTGCAAACTGTTATGAAAAAGCCGCCATATGGCGGCTTGGTTCACATATTACATTTCGGTAATGATGAGTGCTTTGTTTGCTTATTTTGAAGCTAATCGTCTTTAGTGAAAGCATCTTCACTGAAGTGATCGAGATCGTACGGTGTTTGCTGATAAACACAGTAGTTCAGCCAGTTTAAAAAGAGGAGGTGTCCATGGCTTCTCCAGCTTGCAATTGGTGGGTTATCTGGGTTGTTGTTTGGGTAATAGTTGACAGGAATAGCGGGCTCCATACCTTCGCTTAAATCTCGGATATATTCATTATGTAAGGTGTGAGAATCATACTCAGGGTGTCCTGTGACAAAGACATTGCGTTTGTCTTTTGTGGTGGCCAAGTACACACCTGCGACATCCGATGTCGCTAAAATGTCTAAGTCAGTATGCTCTTCTAGAAAGTGAGGCGAAAAATCTGCGTAACGCGAGTGAGGAGCCAAAAACGTGTCATCAAATCCGCGTAAGATAGGGTGAAACTGATGATGGATTTGATGATGATACACGCCTGAAAGTTTTTCTTTACGCGTTTTTTTAGGTAGATCGTAGAGTAGCTTTAACCCTGCTTGCGCAGCCCAGCAAACATAAAGAGTGGATGTCACATGATCTTTTGCCCACTCCATGATGGTTTTGAGATGATCCCAATAAATGACATCTTCAAATTGCACCAAACCTAATGGAGCCCCAGTAATGATCATGCCATCGAAGTTTTTATCTCGCACCATTTCAAATTGGCGATAAAACGTGTCTAAATGTTCAGTTGGCGTATTTTTACTCGGGCGGTTATCAATGCGCAGTAATTCGACGTTAACCTGTAGTGGGCTGTTTGAGAGTAGACGCAGAAACTGAGTTTCAGTCTCTATTTTTTTTGGCATCAGATTAAGGATCAGCACTCTTAAAGGACGTATTTCCTGACTCGCTGCACGCGTTTCACTCATCACGAAGATGTTTTCTGTCCTTAATACATCGGTAGCTGGTAATTGATCTGGAATTCTAATTGGCACGACTTTCTCTCCCTAAGTATAGTCAATCTAGACGTCTATACTTCTAAAGCTAACTTAATTAAGTTTAGATGTCGATACGAAATCCGACTTTTCAATCTACTCTTTACATTATGGTAAACCGTACTCGGGGTTGTCACACAATTGTGACTAAAGCAGAGTTTCTGATGAGATAGGTTTGAAACGCAGTGTGTACTATTTGCTGGTAATTATGCGATCACGTTAATATGTGAAGGTGACTTCGTAGTAAGGAAGTCTCAAATTAATGAGCCATACTAAAAACAATCAGCTCACCATTTTGCATTAATGTGCATATTTGGAAACATCGTCAGTGGAGGACATTATGTTCGGTATTTTCAAGAGAAAGACAAAGATTCAGGGCATCGCTCAAGAAGTTCCTTGCGTGCTACTGCATTCGTTTGGTGATAAAGACATTTATACGCCGGAAGAGATTGATCAAGCTCTTCAAAAGCTGGGTTATGATAAGAGCAAGGATATCAGTCATTATCAGTATGCGTATGGAATGTTTGCCGATGAAGCCTCTTACGAGCTCCTAGAACTAACGGATGAGCTAGGTAATTATGGTCATTTCCAACGTGAAGTAGGTAAGATGCTACTCAATACACCTGAGCCGATTGATATGCATATCTACTTTGAAATTTCTCGTCAGCACCAAAACGTCAGCCTTTCACCTGGTCATCAAAAAGTAAGCGAAAGTGATGGTGTGTAAACATCGTTAGTGGTATTCCATCGTGAGATGAGTTGGGTATAATGCGCGGCCTAATTATCCGGACATGTTGTCGGTTACATTTCTGTTGAGCGTTAATGCCTTATGTTCAAAATGCTTGTCTCTATGCCACCAATGTTGGCGCTGTCGATAGCGATTGTATGTGAAGTGATTGCCACTTCTTATATTCCCAAAACAGAGCAATTTACGAAAGTAATGCCGAGCACAGTCGTTTTGATTGGTTACGGCATCGCTTTCTTCTTGCTTTCCGTCACAGTGCAAACAATGCCTGTTGGGGTTGTTTATGCCATATGGAGTGGTGCTGGGATCGTTTTGGTTGCGACGGTTGGTTACTTTGTTTACGGACAGCGTCTAGACTTACCAGCCCTAGTTGGTGTTGGGTTTATCATCGCTGGTGTGTTGATCGTAAATTTATTATCCAAAACAGTAGGGCACGAATAACGCCACTCTACTTGTTAAGTGAATAAGAAGCCGCAGCGAGAAATTGCTGCGGCTTTTTAGTGCAAATTCAATCGCTAATGGCGAGTATTGATATGACGTCTTATTGTTGTATTCATAACGGTCGCATTATGTGATTGAAAAATAGACATTATTTAGCGCATTGAAAATACAAAGTTATGTTTCTTCAAACTTTAGGAAAGGGCAGTAGATAAATCACTCCGATAGATGTTAACGTGGCGACTCATCTTTACTGCTTTTTCATTCCCTACATATTTCTGCAAAGTTCTTATTGTGTAGTGTGTCGAAGAACCATAGAATCCGCGCGCTTTAATTTATGTTATTAGCGTTATCAATGATAAAAGTGCAGTCCATTATCATTGTTTTTATCACTTATAGATGGGCACATCTGACAATACTTACATGAACAAATACAAAAAGCCTGCATTCAAGGCCGAATTTCTTTTGCCTCGTTACTGGGGAACGTTAATTATCATTAGCGTGATGTACTTACTTAGCCTCCTTCCTTTTAAAGTTCAACTAGCTTTGGGACGCAACATTGGTCGTTTAGCTATGCGATTCATGAGAAAACGTCAAGTTACGATCAGACGCAATCTTGAGCTTTGCTTCCCTCATATGGAAAAATGCCAACGCGAAGCAATTCTAAAAGACAACATCGACAATACTGGCATCGCACTTTTTGAGACCGCAATGGCATGGTTTTGGTCAGATAAACGGGTAAACAAACACGTCACGATAAAAGGCATGGAGCATCTAGAGGCTTTAGAGAAGTCAGGCAAAGGTGCATTAATGTTGGCCGTACACTCAATGAATCTAGAGTTAGGTGCTCGAGCTTTTGGCATTAAAAAGTCTGGAACCGGTGTTTATCGCCCAAACAATAATCCGTGCTTTGATTATTTTCAGTATAAGGGACGCTCTCGCTCTAATCGTACACTGATTGATCGTAAAAACGTCAAAGCCATGCTTGAAGCACTTAAAGCGGGTGAGCGGGTTTGGTATGCACCGGACCACGATTATGGTAACCGACGCTCGACATTTGCACCGTTATTTGCCGTTAAAAATGCTTGTACTACGACAGGTACAAGTTTGTTGGTTGATTCTACAGATTGCGCCATTGTGCCTTTTACGATGGTAAGAGGAAAAGACGGACACTATACCCTAACCATTAGTGCGCCCGTCGAAGGTTTCCCGAAAGAGGATCATCAACGCGCCGCCGCATTCGTGAATCAAATAGTTGAAACATCAATCATGGCAAGTCCGAGCCAGTATATGTGGCTTCATCGTCGGTTTAAAACTAGACCAGAGGGTGAGGACTGTTTGTACAAGCCTAGGCTCATCCCTAGCTTGGCATAACACATAGAGAGCCTACAAAAAGCCCAAGGAACATACGAACCTTGGGCTTTTACTTTCTATTCTTTTCGCTTTATAAGTAGCGATCTTTTAGGTGAGCTTGAAAGTGTTTAGCATTCAGTGTTTCACCCGTGGCTTGTTTTACCAACTCATCAGTGGTGAATAAGCTACCTTTACTCCAGATGTTTTCCGAGAGCCAATTGAATATCGGAGCTAAGTCGCCAGAACGAATAACCGCATCTACATCGACGGTTTGTTTCATTGCTGCCATAAATTGTGCAGCGTACATCGCACCGAGCGTGTAGGACGGGAAATAGCCAAAACTTCCGTCTGTCCAATGGATATCTTGCATACAGCCATTTTTGAAGTTTCCTTCGGTTGATAGCCCCAAGTACGCTTTCATCTTTTCGTTCCAGAGTTCTGGTACATCTGTATGTTTGATGACGCCGTTCATGAGATCTCGCTCAATTTCATATCGAAGGATAACGTGAGCAGGATATGTTAGTTCGTCAGCATCTACGCGAATAAAGCCTTTTTCTACGCGAGTGTAAATTTTGGCTAAATTGTCTTTTTCGAATTCACTACCAGAAAAATGGTTAGAAGCCAGTCGAGCGAGGTGATCGATAAACGCGCTGCTTCGTCCTATTTGCATTTCAAAGAAGAGTGATTGTGATTCATGAATACCCATAGAGCGAGCTTCTCCCGCGGGTGTTCCTGATAAATCTTTTGGTAGCCCTTGCTCGTATCGAGCATGGCCAGTTTCGTGGACAATCCCCATCAATGATTGGACAAACTCGTTTTCATTATAACGTGTCGTAATACGCACATCTGTCGGTACACCGCCACAAAATGGGTGGGTACTCTCATCAAGTCGACCGTGTTCAAAATCGAATTGAAGTAGCTTCATGACTTCCAAACCGAGCGCTTTTTGCTTTTCCGCAGGGTAGTGTGCAGTTGGCAATAAGATGTTGTCTGATTGTTGTTTTTCAAGCGCTTCATCGATCAAAGTAGGAAGCCAGGTTTTCACGTCAGCAAAAAGAATGTCTAACGACGCAGACGTTGTGCCAGGTTCATAAACATCGAGCATGGCATCATAAGGAGTCGTGCCATTTGCTTCGGCTCTAATTTGCGCTTCTTCCTGCGATAGCTTTACGACTTCAGCCCAGTTCTTTTCAAAACCAGCCCAGTCATTTTCTCCACGTTGCGTACGCCATGCATGTTCACATTTGGAGCCAGCAAGAGATTGAGCTTGAACTAATGATTCTGGTAGTAAGTTAGCTTGCTGCCACCCACGCTTCATTTCTCTTAGGATAGATTTTTCTTTTGTAGACAGCGTCTCTTCTTCTGCCTGAGCGAAAAGCTCTCCCAAGTGCGGTTGAGTCATTAAAGAATGGATATGTACATCGAGCTCTGCCGTGGCATTCGAGCGTGCTTCAGCGCCACCAGGTGGCATGACCGCCGCTTGATCCCAATCTATGATGGCTGATAGATGCTCAAAATTTGCCACTTTTTTGGAATGTTCAACGAGTTTTGTAAATGCGTTCATGTGACTACTCTTATTCTTTTGTTCTTTCCCTAAACACCCGATAACGGGTCCTTCATATGGTGTTGCACTAAGCAACCTGCGTTAATTTACTAATAATTAACAATTAACTCCAACCCATTGTCCATAAACTCACCCAGTTGTATAGCTCTCTTAAAAAAGAAGCTTGCGAATCTTGTGGATTGGCGGTATTGATGAAGGATTAACAATTAATTATCACGATAATATGGATATTTTGAATTTCGAGGCATTTATTATTGCCATTACGATTTTAACGTTAACGCCAGGTTTAGATACTGCACTTGTTATCCGTAACACTAGCCGCTCGGGCCTAAAAGATGGATGTACAACCAGTCTAGGGATTTGCTTTGGTTTATTCGTACATGCTTTTTTTTCTGCGGTTGGTATCTCGGCGATTCTTGCGCAATCAGCAGAGTTGTTCCAAATCGTAAAAATGATTGGCGCAGCTTATCTTATCTGGCTTGGTTTGAGCAGTTTAAAAGCGCTAATGTCGTCGAAAGATGGATTGACCGTGACCGAGCAGATTCACGAAGTGTTTAATGGTAAGCGCTCTTTTAGAGAGGGCTTTCTTTCTAACGTCTTGAACCCGAAAACGGCGGTCTTCTATTTGGCTTTCTTGCCACAGTTTGTGAATCCAGAAGGTTCACCCTTGCTTCAATCAATGATGATGGCATCTGTACACTTTGCTATTGCGATGGTTTGGCAGTGTGGTTTAGCTGGCGCGCTTAACTCGGCTAAAAATCTACTAAAGAATGCAAGCTTTATGAAGTGGATGGAAGGCGCGACGGGCGCAGTATTAGTCGCACTTGGTGTGAAGTTATTAATTGAAAAACCCGTTTAATGCGTAATATTTATCGATTGTTGATACTACTCGCTGTATTTATTGTGTGGATAGGTGCCGCTGTTGCTTGGCATACGTGGCCACAAGTACAGTTTGCGCAACGCGGCATGATCTGGTCTTGGCACTGGGGCTACTTCGAGCCTTTTGCTAATGGAATACAACAAACGCGAACTCAAGACACTAAACAGTTATTGCTCAGGCGTGTGTATTTGCATGACGCTATTGTCGTTTTTGTTTCGACAACTATGGACAATAAATTTGAGGTCGACGTTGTAAAAGAGCAAACCTGTGAACCTAAAACGACGACTTGGGCTTCGGTCTCTGTCAATCATCAACGTGTCAGGCATGTACCTATGGTGTGCGATGCGTTTGGGCAAGGCTACTTTTATCGCTACATCGGGAAACATCTGGAATCGATTGAGGTTGGTGTCGGCGACTCGTTTGTAACAGAAGCATTTTTAGACTGGCCGCTATCAGAGTTGAAAGCGGATCAATTCAAGCAAAAAAATGCGAAGTTTTTTGAAGAACGTGGAGAAAACGTTGAGCATCAATGGTTGAGAGATTAACCATTTAACCGAAGATAAATAAAGCCCGCTAAATAATAGCGGGCTTTATGTTTTTACCATTTCTAATGTGCTTTGCTCTCCGTTACTGGTAGTTTGTGACCGAACAGCTGTCGTTTCACTAAGCTTTCACTGCTTCAACTTCACCTGATTGCGATGTTGAGCTAAAGAACAGTTTGGTTTCTGCCAGTACGACGTGACGCAGTGCGATCAAACCAATCAGGTTAGGAATTGCCATCAGACCGTTTACGATATCAGCCAGTAGCCAAATCATATCGAGGTGAAGGAATGCACCAGATGCCACCAAGCCAACGAAAATCAGTTTGTATGGAAGCACAGCTTTAGTTCCGAACAGGAACACAACGCAACGCTCACCGTAGTAGTTCCAACCAAGAATGGTGGTAAAAGCGAAGAACATCAAACCGATTGAGACGAGCATAGGGCCAAATGTATCTGCATTTAAACCCACCGCAAAAGCATGAGTCGTCATCGCGGCGCCTGCTAGGTCACTTTGCCATGCACCGGTCAGGATTAAAGCAAGGCCTGTCATGGTACAAATAATGATGGTATCGAAAAAGGTACCCGTCATTGAAATTAGGCCTTGTTTAACACAAGAGTCTGTCTTCGCTGCTGCTGCTGCCATAGGCGCGCTACCCAAACCTGATTCATTTGAGAACACACCGCGAGCGATACCTGATTGGATTGCCAGCATGATGCTTGCACCTAAAAAACCACCAGTCGCTGCTGTTGATGTAAAGGCTGAAACCAGCACTAATTCAACGGCATTGAACAATTGGTCTGCATTCATGATGATCACGCTTAAACACGCCAACACATAAAATACAGCCATGGTAGGAACCACTTTTCCTGCAACGTTAGCAATGGATTTGATGCCACCCAAAGTTACGAAAGCAACCAAAAGAGTTAGTACAAAGGCAGATAGCTCACGGTTAACACCAAGAGATATCTCACTTGCATCCAGAATCGCGTTTACTTGTGGAAACGTACCGATACCAAAACAAGCAACACCCAAAGCAAACACTGCAAACATGATCGCGAGAGCTTTTGAGCCAACACCGTATTGCAAGTAATACATTGGGCCACCAATCATTTGGCCTTTATCATCGACTCTTCGGTACTTAACCGCCAACAAACATTCGGCGTATTTAGTCGCCATTCCGAAAAGGGCAGCGAGCCACATCCAGAATAGAGCGCCTGGTCCACCGAGTTTGATTGCTGTGGCAACACCAACAATGTTACCAGTACCAATTGTTGCTGAGAGCGCAGTACAAAGAGCTGCAAAGCTAGAAACGTCACCTTGAGTATTAGATGACTTATCTTTACTGAATACCATCGCTAGCGCTGTTGGGAGGTGTTTAAACTGGATCAAGCCAAGGCTAAAAGTGAAGTAAACACCTGTACCTACTAGCAAAATAAGCAGCGGTGGACCCCAGACAAAATTATCGATGGTTTGTAGTAAAGATTGTAGGTTGTTCATGATTTCCCCTTAATAAAACAACTAATAAGGAGAAGAGGGAAAGGACGAGATCAACGATCTCTAAAAGAACTAAGCTATTGGTTGTAGGCGGGAAGGCCAAGCCAAAATAGTTAGGTTGTAACTTTCCACTCCTCTGTCCTTTTGCCTGAGAGTTTCACCTTGCGTGAGTGCAAGACTTGCTCCTTCGGCGACCGATTTAACGGTTCTCTCCAGAGGTTCCTCCAACTACAGTCTCCGCTACCTAGGTAGCACCTGAAATAGTTAATTCTTCGGCGAGTTATGCTAATCAAATGTTAAAATTTGATTAATAACCACTCTCCTGCAGTCTTCATCGGAACAATTACTCAATTAAATGAGTAAAGGTTAGTTAATGATGCTGGTCATCATTAACGTGTGAACTCTATCATGTTTTTGGTCCATTTCAACACCCTATGTCAATTTATTTTCAATGAAATAACCTCATCTATTTTCATGAAGGTATGTTTGCCAATCTTTTTGTGCGAGTCACGGCATAAATAAAATTTATTGGGTTAGGGAATGGAACCCAAAAACACTTCAGAACGATAAATGTGTTTCGATCGTTACGACATAAGTTATTCAATTAAGAACACAAAATTGATTAAAATCGGAGCACTTATTTTAAAATCTACGCTAAGTTGACCTTATGGTACGTATAAATGGGTTACAATGAATCTTTGTGAAACAGTCTACGGACCTAGGCAGTTTTTCATGAGTGGACAAGGAGGCGGTATGACCAGATTATTAGCCATTGCGGTGTTGATTGCAGTAGCATTTGTGCTGTTTCGTTATCGAACCAATGAAAAAGTCCAAAAAGCGACCGTTATAACATTAATTGGCGCATTTCTGATTTATACAGCATCAATTATGTTTGCGGAATTGATCCGCTAGCAAAGTAAAAGAGTCCTTGGAGTAGTATACGGTGAGTTCTCAGAACAAAATGGAAGAGCAAGACGACGTAGTTGTCATTGAAGAGCGTGACAAACGTACGCATATCTATATCGCAATCGCTGCGGTGTTAGGCTTGGCATTTGGTGGCCTTGTTGGATCGGTTGTCACTGCGAACAAGTGGGAATCGACTTACCACGTATTAGAAGAAAAGTATCAAGCACTAACGCAAGATAGAACCCAGTTGGCATCTCAAGTAAAAGTGCGGGAAGAGGCGCTCGACCAAGAAATACAAAACCAAGTTAGTGAGTTACTCGCCGCGAAAGATGAAGCTCATCAGAAAGCACTTAAGAAGTTGCAAAAGCAATTGACTGAGGTCGAGAAGGTCAACTTGTCACTAGAGTCTCAATTGAAGCAGCAGGCAGATAAGATCAACACGACGAAGTCAGAAAATGAGAAGTTGAGTCGTCAAGCGGATATGCAAGCGACTATGTTTGAGCGGTCCCGCGAAGTATTCCAGAAAGAGCTAAAAATTTCGCAAGAATTAGAGTCTCTCGAGAAAGAACGGTCAAAATTATTACCTAAGATTGAGAAACTCAAGAAAGAGTGTGACGTATTTTTAGAAGGCAAATCTTGGGACGTGAAGTCGGACGCGTGTGATAAACATGATGAAGCTAATTCACGACTAAGTCAGGTCGATCAAATGATTGAAGTCTATAAAATGGACCTCAAACAAATCAAAGCAATAACGGAAGATATCGGCCTTTAAGTCTTTTGTATCCGATTTTTGAAAAGCAAAAGGAGCTCTTTAAGAGCTCCTTTTTCGTTGTTAGCTATGACTTTTAGCCTATCGCGTATATTAGATTCGTGAGGCGTCATAGCCTGAGGCGAGCAGGAGTTCTCGTTCGTGTTTAATCAGCTGAGCTCGATCTTCAATTAGTTCATTGAGTGCTTGAGATGGCTTACCTGCTAATGCTTTGAACGAAGCAAAAGATTCCGCGGTGTCGATTTTATCAATCATCTGACTGATGACATTACGAGCCTCACACGGGTTACTAGTCGTTGTAAAGTATTCTACTTGCTTTGCTGCCGATTTCATCTCAGTTAATAGCTCAAGCGGGCTACTTTCTTTGGCTACTGCCATGTAGTTATCCAGCACGCGCTTTGCATAAAGCAGTTCTTTGAGGGGGATATCTCTTCCGCTCTCGATTAGGGATTCGCTAAGGATCATACTTGAGCTCATGGGCATTCCTTCTTATTACTACGCCGCTTTTGATGTTTCCTTGAGTCTAATTTATTGAAGTCACATTGGGAATGGGTAAAAAGCATTTTTAACGCATTTTTATTCATTTATGAAAACACGAATGCGATGCTTATCTGGATCGATAGCCATAAAATTTAACCCATACACTGATGTCGCTGGTGGTTGAACAAACTCAACACCTAGGTCTTTCCAGCGCTTGTAAATGCGCTCTAGCATATGACTATTGGGCACTGATAAAGACAACTCGGTACCACCACCTCGAATGCCGCTGTAGGGTGAAAGATTATCTCTTTGCTTGAGTGTCAACGTTAAGCCTTCGGTCAGTGGAATAGCGGCGAAGGTTGGAGACAACTGCGTGACTTTGCGTTCGAACAGTTTCGAATAAAAAACTTGGCTTATGTGGATGTCCTCAACGTAGAGAACGAATGAATTGATAGTCAGCATGGTTTGTTCCTTAATCAATTAGAAATAGTAGGGGCAATCTAACGGAAAGGAACGACAGGAGTTGTCAGTAGCACATTCTCGAAGGTAAGTGAAAGAATAAGAAAAAGGAGCCGTTTAGCTCCTTTTTATCAGCGGAATCATTGGTATTAATGAGTGTGTTTGGAAGAATACCAGTTGTTTTGATAAGCTTTAGATGCAAATAATGCGTTTGCTTTTGCACGCTCGACAATAGACTCGTCCACCTCTAGCGGCTCCATGGTTTGGCCGTTAAAGTCGTACGCCAGGGTCGATACCTTTTCACCAGGTGAAAGCACAACGAGATTGTCGCGCGTTAAATAACCAAAGTTTTTGTCGTATTGCATCATTGCGCGCTCATCTTCGCGAGCTAGTGGCTTCGTTAAATCACGACCAATCATCGGTGTTTTAGCATCTACCCCAATTAGAGATAACAGTGTAGGCGGCATGTCGATGTTGTTTGCTATGCGGTCATCTTTACGTGGTTGAATGCCTTTACCAAGGATCAATGCTGGAATGTGAAAGTGCTTAACCGGAACAAGGTTAGCGCCAGAAACACGTGCATCATGATCTGCAATTACAATGAAAATGGTATCATCCCAATAAGATGACTTTTTCGCCTTTTCAAAGAAAGTGCCCAAAGCGTAATCGGAATATTTTACGGCGTTGTTACGCGTCATATGTTCTGAATCGTATGGCTCAATTTTGCCTTTTGGATACTCATAAGGGCTATGATTACTTGACGTAAAAACTAAGCTAAAAAAAGGTTTGTCGCTTTTTGAAAGGCGTTCAAACTCTTCGTTTGCTTTGTTATATAGATCTTCATCACTAACACCCCAAGAGCCAACAAAGCTTGGGTTGTTATAATCGTCTTCTTCTACTATTTGATCAAAACCGTTACCAAAGAAGAAAGTTTTCATGTTGTCAAAGTTGGCTTCACCGCCGTAAATAAATTGCGTGTGATAGCCTTGAGCTTTCAGTAAGTCCGCGATGGTAAAGAAACCCGTTTGGCTTTTACTCAGCTTCACTACCGCGCGAGACGGAGATGGAGGAAAGCCCGTGGTTACAGCTTCAATTCCACGAACAGAACGAGTACCAGTGGCGTACATTTGTGTGAACTGCCAACCTTCCTTCATGAGTTCATCAAGGTTTGGTGTTAGAGGCAAACCACCCAAAGCACCGACAAATTGGGCGCCTAAGCTTTCTTGTAGCAAAATCACTAAGTTTTTATGTTTACCTTGGTAAGTCGCGGGGTTACTGTTCATGGTTGGGAGTAATGAAGGGTTGAAGTCGGATTTTGTTGATGAAGTGCGAACTAATTCCAACATCTTTTGAGTGTCCATTTTTCCGTAGAACTGCTCCGCACTCTTTTCTGACTTCATGCTATTAACCGCAAACAACAATGAGTAAGATGAGTTCAGTGCTAAGTCGTTAAGCAGTGGATCGTTAGAAAAGGCGACCATAGCAGGATTTAGCGGGCGGTGCCCTAAAGATGAGCGAGCACCTGCAACCCCAAAAAGAACAACGAAAAGTGCCAATAGTGGTCGCCATTTCCAGTTGACCTGCTGCGCCTTATCGGTCAGTTTCTTACTCCACTTCCAACCTAAAGTGATGGTTAAAACTGTACCTAACGCACCAATAAACAGTTCTAATTTGTAGCCAATCCAGAGCATACTCAAGACTTCTTTTGGGTAGATTAAATATTCCACAAACAGGCGGTTTGGACGTAGGTCGTATTCCTGAATGAATGGCGCTGTTGCTAGCTCCATGTATACAAGCACCCAAAGCCCTAAAACCATCCATATGCGTAATATTCGCTTCCAACACTCTCCCATCTTACCGGTTAATGGCATGAAGGTTGAAACCAGTGCTGGAAGAATAAATAACCAGCAAAGCGTTGCAATATCTACGCGCAAACCTTGACCTAGGATGTAAATTAAGTCGTTTAGAGAGTCAATACGGTCAATCTTCCAAAAGGCTAGCAAAACTCTTGAGATAGACAGAAATAGAAGCGAAAACAAAGAAAAGGCAGCAATTGGCTGCAAAGGCCCCCACACAGAGCTCTTTGATAAGTTTTTCATATTTATTCGAATAGTTTAATTGTTATGTTGTGTTGTTTTTAGCAAAGCAAGCGTGAAATAAACGTGAATTATAATGTGGGTTTATGGTCGAGTAGTGTAAGTGTTGGTATGTCTATGTAAGGGGGAGGGGCGTTTGTGTAAAAAAAAAGAGCCAGTTGATAACACCAACTGGCTCTAGAGGTTGATAAAGGCATGATTACATTGCGGCTTTCTTCGCTTCTTCGACCCATGCGTCGAACTTTTTCTGGTTCGCTTTGATCCAGCCATTTACATGAGACTCGATGTCCGCTGAGCTGTTCTTACCTTGGCTCATCATCATATTCTGAGCACTAACATCATTGATATTTAGTTTGATGATTTCAAACAGCTTTGCAGCAGCAGGGTTGTTTTCTGTAAACTCTTTATTAGCAACGATGCGCATAGAGTTCATCTCGAAGCCGTAGTTCTTACCGTTCTCTAGTGTCGTATCAATGTCCTTACGCTCACCAGGAAGTGAAGAGAATGGCACTTCTAACCACACAACATCTTTCCCTGGAACTAAAACGCCACTTACCCAGTACGGTGTCCAAGTGTAGTAAAGAATCGGATCGCCTTTTTTGTAACGTGAGATTGTATCAGCGATAATCGCCGCGTAGTTACCTTGGTTGTGTGTTACTGTGTCACGAAGTTTGAAAGCATCCAACTGATGTTCAACAACCATTTCACAACCCCAACCTGGGTTGCAGCCAGTTAAGTCCGCTTTGCCATCGCCGTTTGCATCGAATAGCTTCGCCAATTTTGGATCTTTTAACTGACCAATGTTCGTGATGTTATATTTTTCCGCGGTTTTCTTATCGATCAAATAACCTTGCGCAGCACCACTTACGTATTGGCCTTTACGGAAGAACTTATCATCACCGCCAGACATCGTGTACTTATCGGCGTGAAGAGGGAACCAACCAACCGCTAAGAAAGTAGCATCACCTTTAGCAATAGAGGTGTAGCCTACGTTGTAGTCCACTTCTTTGGTCGGTTTAACATCGTAACCAAGCTCTTCAAGTGCGCGGTTTACGATCAACGTTTGAAATGTTTCTTCTGCAACGGTTGATTGAACAGGCTGAACAGTGACACCTTCACCCGGTAGTTCACTTGCCACACCATAAGTTGAAAATGCGATAGTACTTAGAGCTCCAACAGAGAGCGCTTTCTTCCATGAATTATTCATTGATGTTTCTCCTAAGTTTTAGATCGTCTTGGTTCGTCTTTGTTTTCAGTTTTAATAGGTATGAAACAGGACCTGTGTGATACCAGCGAAGTTTAGTGTTGCCCGCATTAACCCCTAACACCTGGGTGATACGGTCTAACAAAATCGCAAGAATAACGATGCCTAAGCCACCAACGGCAGCAAGACCCATATCAAGTCGGCCAATACCACGAAGTACCATTTGGCCTAAGCCGCCAACAGCAATCATTGAAGCAATCACTACCATAGAAAGTGACAGCATTAAGGTTTGGTTTACACCTGCCATGATGGTTGGTAACGCCAACGGTAACTGGATGCGATAAAGCATCTGTTTTTTGTTTGCCCCGAAAGAGTGGCCAGCTTCGATAAGCTCTTCAGGTACTTGCTGAATACCCAAAATAGTCAGGCGCACAACGGGAGGCAGGGCGAAAATGATCGTTACTACTACGCCAGGAACGTTACCAATACCAAACAACATAACAATTGGCACAAGGTAAACGAACGCGGGAGTCGTTTGCATTGCATCTAATATTGGCCTAACAAATTTGGCAGCGGTTTGGCTCCTTGCCAACCATATCCCCATTGGTAGCCCTATAAGCAAACAGAAGAAAACGGCGGTTAACACCAGTGCTAGCGTTGTCATCGCTTGTGACCACGCACCAATTAGGCCGATGAAAACAAGGGATACAAGAGTAGAAAAACCAAGTTTTACATTGGAAAACTGCCACGCTAGCAAAAATAAAATGAGTACCATTATAGGCGCAGGTGTAGACACCAAAGCAGTTTCAAACGACGTTAGAATAAAGTCGATTGGAACTCGTATTGCTTGGAAAACAGGTCGACCATGTTCCACCAGCCAGTTCAAACCGGACTCTACCCAGCTATCGAGGGGTAAAACCGCATCTTGGAATGGGTTCATAATATCGAATGGTGCTTGCTCTACAGTTTCTGAGTTGAGCCAATCATTACTTGGCGCGGCCTCTGTACCTTGCGACCAAGGATCATCTTGCGCAGGAGCAGTATTTGACCAGGGATCATTGTTAGTTTGCTCTGAAGACATCGTGTTAATCCTTATCTAGTGTTTGTAGAAGACGTGATTTAGTCACGACACCAAAGTAAGTTCCTTGCTCATCTACGACAGGCACGGCATAAGGAACACCAGCAACCAGACCCAAAATGTCATTAATTGACTGATCAGGCTGAAGAGTAACTTCATCCGGTAATTGAGCACTGGCTAACGAACGGTTTTCTTTATGAGCCAAACGTAGTGAATCAAGAGATACGATGCCGGAATATCGGCTAGATTTATCGACGACAATACCGTAATCACGGTCGTGATCCATCAGAATCTGCATCGCAGAGCCTGGACCGTCATTTTCCGATTTCTTAAAAACAGCCGCTGGCTTCTTGCGCGCGATATCTTTTGCTGTCAAGACACTTGCGATGTTTACGCCGCGGAAAAAGGCTTCGACATAATCATTTGCTGGACTGTGTAATATTTCATCAGGTGTACCAACCTGAACAACCTCACCGTTTTGCATGATGGCGATACGGTCGCCAATGCGCATTGCTTCATCCAAATCATGAGAAATGAAGACAATTGTGCGTTTGTCATCGTTCTGTAGACGAATAAGCTCATCTTGCATCTCAGAACGGATCAATGGGTCTAAAGCGGAAAACGCCTCGTCCATTAATAGGATGTCTGGATCACAAGCTAACGCTCTCGCTAAACCAACGCGCTGTTTCATACCACCGGATAATTCGTCAGGGAAAGATTCTGCATAAGGGTCTAAACCCACTCTTTCTAAGGCGGAAAGGGCACTTTTCTGACGCTCATTAACGTCGATGCCGGCAAGTTCTAAACCAAAGGCGGCATTTTCAATCACCGTCATGTGTGGCATGAGTGCGAAACTTTGAAACACCATTGAGATATTGTTACGACGAACTTCTCGAAGTTCATTTTCGGAGATGTGGGCGATATCTCTTCCTTTGAGATAAACACTACCTTTAGTCGGCTCAATGAGCCGGTTAAGAAGTCGAACAAGGGTGGATTTCCCGGAGCCAGAAAGGCCCATGATTACGAAAATTTCCCCTTCATTTATGGTGAGAGATACATCGTTTACGCCGACTGTTAAACCTGTCTGTTCAAAAATACCGTCTTTATCGACGCCTTTGTCGATAAGCGAGAAGGCTCTCTCTGGGTCTTCTCCAAACACTTTATACAGTCCCTTAACTTCCAGTATGGGATCCATGTTATCTGTCCTTTTTCGTGTGTTTATAACTGTTTAACGATTTGTACTCTAATTAATTTTAGTTCAACTTTCAACGAAAGGGGGTTGGTTAACTAGTTCTGCCGTGCATAGAGAGTTCGTTGAGCAAGGTATGTTCAATTCTTGTTTTTTATATTTAAAACAATTGCTTGTGATGTGTTTTTATCCGCCATAACGTTGCCCTGACGTAGGGTTGAATTTATTTTGAATTTTTTTGTACATTTCAACTCAACTCGCTTGCATAGATATAAGCTGTGATAGCTTAGAACTCTACATATAAAAAGGTTAGAGCTCTAATTTTTGATTAAGACTTGGTCCTGTGAAATCGGTTAGGTACTGTTATCCTTAGATTTATTTATTGCTTGATTTCACTCAGGGTGATATTTATCGCTGTAGTTTAGGCAACGTATGGAATAAAAAATGGAAGCCGAACAGTTAGAAGTGCTCAATTTCATTAGCCAGTACCCACCTTTTGATGACCTACCTGAAGAGCAGCTTAGAAAAATTGCTCTCAATGCCGAGGTTGCATACTTTCGGCAAGGAACAAAAATCCTTAACTTCGGAGATACGATCCGCGACTTGTATATGGTGAGAAGTGGGGCGGTAGAGATTTATCGGCGTAAAGGTGAACTTTACAACAGGATTGATGCTGGTGGACTGTTTGGTCAGATGGGGTTGTTGATGAACAACCGCGTACGGATGCCAGCCAAAGCGATAGAAGACACTCTCGTTTACTGTATTCCGGAAAACATCTTCAATGAACTTTGTGATGAGTTTGAAAACTTTGCGGACTACATGGAACTGGAAGATAGCGCGCGTTTGCGAAGCGCAATATCTAGCCGCTCCGAAAGCAATGACTTTACCACCGCTAAGGCACGTAAAATCTTAGCAAGAGATCCAGTAACCCTGGAGGCAACGGCTTCAATTCAGGAAGCTGCGATACTAATGGCAGAGGAAAATGTCACCTCTCTGCTCATTATTCGCCCGACAGAGGAGCTCACAGAAGAAGATGACGAACAGCTGCTTGGAATATTGACTGATCGCGATCTTTGCATTCGCGTACTAGCTCAGGGTATTGATACCAATATTCCAGTGAGTGAGGTCATGAGTTATGACGTGGTTTCATTGGATTATAACGCCTATGTGTTTGAGGCCATGTTAACCATGTTGCGTTACAACGTGCATCATTTACCAATTTTAAAAGATAAAAAGCCGATAGGAATTATTGGCATGACGGACATCGTTCGTTACGAATCTCAGAACAGCCTATTGCTAGTGAGCTCTATTTTTCAGCAAACCAGTGTCGAGGATCTCAAGCAGGTTTCTGAACAAGTAAAAGACTGTTTCGTAAGAATGGTCAATGAAGATGCCAACGCGCACATGATTGGTCGAGCCATGTCGGTTATAGGCAGTAGTTTCAAACAACGCCTCGCTGAATTAGCTGAGCAAGAGTTCGGCCCAGCGCCCATTCCTTATTGTTTAGTCGCAATGGGTTCAATGGCGAGGGATGAGCAGCTAATTGTAACGGATCAAGATAACGCGCTTATTCTCGATAACAGTTATGACGTTGAGATTCACGGAGAGTACTTTGAAAAGTTTGCTAAATTTGTTTGTGATGGTTTAGCGGCATGCGGCTATGCTTATTGTACTGGAGACATTATGGCTACCAACCCAGAATGGCGAAAAACTCGTGCAGAATGGGAAGAATGCTTTGGAAACTGGATAGACAATCCAACCCCTGAGAGATTGTTAAATAGTAATATCTTTTTTGATCTCCTCGGTGTGCATGGGCGAGTGAAGTGGGCGGAGCAATTAAGCAGCTTTATTGTGAGACGAGCGAAAAGAAATAACCGCTTTCTTGCTTGTATGGCGTATAACGCAATACGTAGGACGCCTCCACTGGGCTTTTTCAAAGACTTTGTGATGGAGAAAGATGGTCGTCATCGCAACTCGATTAACTTGAAGCGAAGGGGGACGGCTCCGTTGGCCGATTTAATACGGGTGCATTCTCTGGCAATCGGTTCGCGATCGCAAAACTCTTTCGACCGTTTAGATGACATTAATGATGCTGGCATTTTACCGAAAGGTCGAGGTTTGGATTTAAGGGATGCGATGGAGCTAATCTACATGGTTCGAATTCGTCACCAAGCCCTTGATATAGAAAATGGAGAAGAGCCAGACAACAATATTGAGCCGGAGAACATGTCTGAATTTGAACGTCGAAACTTAAAAGCAGCATTTCAAATTCTAAGTAACGCACAGAACTTCATTAAGTTTCGATACCAGAGAAGTAGCAAATGATGTGGTTCTCAAAAAAGGCAGAAAAAGAACATCCGTTGTTGGATACATCCCAGACGCCAGAGTGGTCAATGTTGTTCAAGCAACTCGCTAAAGAAGCGAAAGACGAGAGGCTCAAACGCTATTATTCGACACCGATGGTTAATGGGGAAACACCAATTGAACAAGTGCCATTTGTCTCGGTAGACTTTGAGACAACAGGATTGAACTCGGAAGAGGATGTCATTCTCACGATCGGACTTGTGCCGTTCACTATTGATCGTGTTCAATGTAATGGTTCTGCTCATTGGGTCGTTAACCCAAACAGAGAGTTAAACCACGAGTCTGTCATTATTCACGGTATCACTGACTCTGAGGTTAAAAACGCGCCGCAGCTGTCTCAGATCTTGGGTGAAATATTGGATGCGTTGTCAGGCAAAGTGGTACTTGTTCACTACAAGAACATTGAAAGGCAGTTCTTTAATAACGCCTTGCTAAATAGCATCGGAGAGGGGATACAGTTTCCTGTTGTTGATACGTTAGATATTGAGTATGCGATACAACGCCGTGAATGCAGAGGTTTTATCAATAAGTTGAAAGGCAAGAAACCCGGTTCTGTACGATTAGGGTACGCTCGTGAAAGATATGGCCTCCCTGCTTATCAACCTCACCATGCCCTGACGGATGCGTTAGCAACTGCGGAGCTGTTTCAAGCACAACTGCAGTATCACTTTAATCGAAACATGCCAATATCTTCGGTTTGGCAATAGGCGTTATTTATGGTGAAAACAATAAAATGCAATGAGAGATAGGGGGCTTTAAGATTATGATGGCGGATTGAGTAACCGCTTATAAGAACAATGTTTTATGAACATGTGCTTGGTAGTGATGAAGACGTTTCATTACTCGAACTCCGACGAAAGTAATTTAAACTTGGTCACGTATTTTTAAGGAGATTATCCGTGAGCACCGATAATAACGGTGGCATTCAACGCCCCGATGGAAAAGTAAACGCAATAGATACTGACTATCAAATTGGTCAGGATAACGTTGCGCTAAAGGTAGGCCCATTTGGCCTTGATATTCACAACCGTGTTTTTGCAATTTCTGGCTTAGCAATCGTCATGTTTGTTGTGATAACACTATTATTCCGAGAACAGGTAGAGCCGTTTTTTGCAGACCTACGAGCGGGTTTGTTACACAATTTAGACTGGTTTTTTCTCGCTTCAGGTAATATTTTTGTCATTGTCTGTGTCGGATTGATCTTCACACCATTGGGCCGTGTGCGAATCGGTGGTACTGAAGCAACACCGGATTACTCCTATGCCGGATGGTTGGCAATGCTATTTGCTGCAGGTATGGGCATTGGTCTCGTATTCTTCGGGGTATCAGAACCGATGTCCCATTTTAGTTCTGCGATTGGTGGCGTGAGCGTTGAGAATGGTGTACGTACTGACTGGGCACCGCTAGGTGGTGCAGAGGGCGATGCAACTGCAGCTTCGGCATTAGGGATGGCTGCGACGATTTACCACTGGGCACTTCATCCGTGGTCAATATACGCGCTCTTGGCTCTTGGACTGGCTATCTTTTCATTTAACAAAGGTTTGCCACTCACTATGCGCTCAATTTTTTACCCTTTGTTTGGTGAGCGTGTATGGGGTTGGACTGGTCATATTATCGATATTCTTGCAGTGGTAGCGACGGTTTTTGGTTTAGCAACATCGCTAGGCTACGGTGCATCTCAAGCCGCAACGGGTTTGAACTTCCTGTTTGATGTCCCAATGACCAATACCACGCAGGTCATATTGATTATTGGTATTACTGCGCTCGCTTTAATCTCTGTTGTGGCTGGACTCGATAAGGGCGTGAAAATCTTATCTGAAATCAATATGGGTCTTGCAGCACTGCTATTGCTATTTGTTATTGTTGTTGGCCCGACGATTGCGATTTTAACTGGTTTCTTCGAGAACATCGTTTCCTATGTGGCTAATATCCCTGCCTTATCTATGCCATTTGGACGAGAGGATGTGAATTACTCTCAAGGCTGGACGGCGTTTTACTGGGCGTGGTGGATTTCTTGGTCACCATTTGTGGGTATGTTCATCGCACGTGTGTCTCGCGGTCGTTCGGTTCGTGAGTTTATTATTTGCGTTATTCTTATCCCATCTTCAGTTTGTGTGTTATGGATGACGGCTTTTGGCGGTAACGCAATTAGCCAATACGTTAATGATGGCTATGAGGCGGTGTTTAACGCAGAACTCCCTTTAAAACTTTTTGCCATGTTAGATGTTATGCCATTGGCTGAGATAACATCTTTTGTCGGCATTATCTTAGTCGTGGTGTTCTTCATTACCTCTTCTGACTCAGGATCACTGGTTATTGATACTATTGCTGCGGGCGGTAAGGTCGATGCACCAACGCCACAACGCGTGTTCTGGTGTACGTTTGAAGGTTTGGTTGCGATTGCATTGATGTTGGGTGGTGGTCTAGCTGCTGCTCAAGCAATGGCGGTGACGACTGGTTTACCATTTACTATTGTTTTGCTTGTTGCAACGGTATCTTTGATAAAAGGTTTGATGGATGAACCTCGTCCAAAGGCGGTTTCTAAGAAATCAAAATAACTAGTATCAGCAGTTAAATTATTGATAAAAGCGGTATGCGAAAGCATGCCGCTTTTTTTTTGGATTTCTATTTTTTTCTGAGAAATGAACAGCATGGAAAATGGTCTTATTCTGGTTGTTTTTTGTACTGCGCATTTAGGTGACTATTTAATAAATTAGACCTCAAACTATTTTAACTTTTGGTTAATAGGTTTATTTTTGTGATACAAATCACAAAAATGCCGATAAAAAGGCGGATTATTTGATTTTTAGTCGCGAGGGATGCCCATAATAAAAAGGAAATTTAATTAGACCTCAAAGGATATGTATTTTCACATGATCACATCAGCACCTTGGGTCCTTTATCCAGAGATTGGAGAAGACTCAAGTAAAAAATGGATTTTTCGTGAGCCTAAAATCTCTGATGGTGACGACATTTACAGCTTGATTGCAGACTGTCCTCCATTGGACATGAACTCATCTTATTGCAATTTCCTACAGTCTACGCATTTCAGCAAAACCAGTATTTTGGTTGAGCAAAAAGGCGAAATCGCAGGTTTCATTTCCGGTTATCAGAAACCAGACGAGCAAGACGTTTTATTTGTCTGGCAAGTTGCAGTCTCACCTCGCTTTAGAGGTCATGGTTTAGCATTCCGCATGTTGAAAGAACTTCTCACCCGAGAGGAATTAGGCGGTGTTAAATCGGTAGAAACTACCATCACGGAAGATAATAAAGCCTCTTGGGCACTGTTCAAAAAGTTAGATGCGATGAACGGCAATTCTGGCCAAGTAAGCACATTTTTGGATGAAGAAGCCCACTTTAAAGGCAAACACGATACAGAATATTTGTATCGCATTCCTCTCAAATAATCCTCAAACAATAGGAATTAAAAACGGTCTCATCATGGATATTTTCAAAAAGCAGGAATCCAACGTACGCTCATATTCAAACAATTT
>NZ_JAWOTT010000005.1:0-251985 GCF_033338995.1 Vibrio sp. Vb0304 | reverse complement strand
ATAGGAATTAAAAACGGTCTCATCATGGATATTTTCAAAAAGCAGGAATCCAACGTACGCTCATATTCAAACAATTTCCCGGTCGTTTTTCGTAAAGCGAAAGGCTGCTGGCTAGAAACAGAACAAGGTGAACGATACTTAGACTTCCTTGCTGGAGCGGGATCTCTAAATTACGGCCATAACAATCCAGTACTAAAACAAGCGTTGCTTGAGTACATTGAAATGGACGGTATTACTCACGGTTTGGATATGCACTCAGAAGCGAAAGCATCGTTTCTGGAAGCGTTGGATACTTACATCCTTAAACCAAGAAACTTGGATTACAAGGTTCAGTTTACGGGCCCAACAGGCACTAACGCTGTTGAGGCGGCATTGAAGCTGGCTAAAAAAGTAAAAGGCCGCGACAGCGTCGTTGCGTTTACTAACGGTTTCCATGGTTGTACTGCTGGCGCACTGGCTGCAACGGGTAACCAGCATCACAGACAAGGTAACGGTTCTAGTCTAAGTAACGTCACTCGTATTCCATTTGAAGGTTACGCTGGCGTAGATGGTCTCGCGCTGTTCGAAACCATGCTAAATGATAACTCTGCAGGTATGGATAAACCAGCCGCTGTACTTCTTGAAACTGTGCAGGGTGAAGGTGGTTTAAATGCTGCTTCAAACGAGTGGTTACAACGTTTGAGCAAAATCTGTAAAGCCAATGACATTCTTGTGATTGTCGATGACATTCAAGCAGGTTGTGGACGTACCGGTACTTTCTTTAGTTTCGAGCCGTCTGGTATCCAACCGGATATCGTGACGCTATCGAAGTCGATCGGTGGTTACGGTTTGCCGATGGCTGTCGTATTACTTAAGCCTGAGCTTGACCAGTGGAAGCCAGGCGAGCATAACGGTACGTTCCGTGGCAATAATCACGCCTTTATTACTGCTGCAAAAGCACTAGAAATTTACTGGGCAAACGATGATTTTGAAACACACATCAAGCAGTGTTCAGACAAGGTAAGTGCAGTGATTGACCGTTGTGTTCGTCGCTTTCCTCAAATGTTTGTGCAGAAAAAAGGCCGCGGCATGATGGTTGGTATTGAATGTATCAATGGTGACATGGCATCTGAAATTGCGAAAAACTGTTTCGAGAATGGAATGGTGATAGAGACAGCGGGTCCAGAAGATGAAGTTGTGAAGTTCTTCTGTCCACTAACCATCAGCGAATCAGAGCTAGATCAAGGACTAAGCATCTTTGAAAATGCAGTAGAGACTATCGCTGCGAAACATTTCAAACAAGCATCTTAATAAGGATTTTAATTATGATCGTCAGAACTCTAGATGAATGCCGCAACAGCGAACGACGTGTTGTTTCAGATAACTGGGAAAGTGTCCGCATGTTGTTGAAAGACGACAACATGGGTTTCTCTTTCCACATCACAACAATTTATGAAGATACAGAAACTCATATTCACTATCAAAACCACCTTGAATCGGTGTTTTGTATGAGTGGTGAAGGTGAGATTGAAGTTGTAGGTGGAGAAACGTACCCCATCAAACCAGGTACATTATACATCCTTGATAAACACGATGAGCACTACTTGAGAGCTTATAAGAATAAAGAAATGGTAATGGCGTGTGTGTTTAACCCACCGATTACTGGCGCTGAAGTGCACGATGAAAACGGTGTTTATCCTCTCGTTGACTAAAAGATGATGGTGGGGTGCTTTGCCACCCCACACTTTACTATCTCTTCTTTTTTCTTTTTAAAGTTACCAATCAAAAAAGGCTTATCATGACATTTACCGTAGAAAAAATCGGCGGTACATCAATGACAGCATTTGATGCTGTTCTCGACAATATTATTCTTCGTCCCAAAACACCATACAATCGTATTTTTGTCGTATCTGCATACGGTGGTATGACCGATGCGCTGCTCGAGTGTAAAAAAACCAGTAAACCAGGCGTTTATCAGCTTATCGCGAAACGCGACGACAAATGGGAAGAAGCGTTAGCGTACGTTGAAAGCCGTATGTTGCTGACCAATGAAAATATTTTTGCGGACCCAATGAATCGTATCCGTGCGGATAAATTCATTCGCTCCCGCATTGCTGAAGCGAAAAACTGTATCGCGAATATTTTAGAAACCTGTCAGTACGGTCAATTTTCGTTGCGCCAGTACTTGCCTCAAATTCGAGAGTTTCTCTCGTCTATCGGTGAGGCACATAGTGCTTACAACACAGCACTAAAACTAAAAAATATGGGTATTAACGCTAAGTTCGTTGACCTGTCTGGTTGGGATAATCAAGCGCCAAGAAGCCTTGATGAGTCGATCAGTGACGCGTTTGCTGATATCGATGTATCAAAAGAACTGCCAATCGTGACAGGTTATGCTTACTGTAAAGAGGGCCTAATGCACACTTATGACCGAGGTTATAGTGAGATGACATTTAGCCGAATTGCAGCAATAACAAAAGCGGATTTAGCAGTAATTCACAAAGAGTACCACTTGAGCTCAGCAGACCCACGCGTTGTTGGCCCTGAAAAAGTATTACCAATTGGTAGTACAAACTATGACGTAGCAGACCAACTTGCTAACCTTGGCATGGAAGCGATTCACCCAAATGCCGCTGCGGGTTTACGTGAAAGTGGTATTGAGCTACAGATTAAAAATACATTCGAACCTGAACACGAAGGCACTTTGATCTCTTCAAGCTACCGCCCAGAAGAAGACAAAGTCGAGATCATCGCAGGTAAAGAGAAAGTATTTGCACTGCATTTATTTGACCAAGCAATGGTAGGAAAAGCCGATAACGTTAGTTACGAATTGATGGAAATCATCTCCGATGCTCGTGTAAGTTTGGTTGGTAAAGAGATGAACGCTAACTCTATTACTTACTATCTAGGTGGCAGTACTGATAGCTTAAACAAAGTATTGTATAAAGCCGAGAAACGTTATCCGAATGCCTCGATTAAAGGTCGTATGGTCGCGCTTATCTCAGCCATCGGTTCTCAAATTGATACCAACAAGACGTTGGCGAAAGGTGTGCTTGCATTGATGAATAATGGCGTTACGCCAGTTGCACTGCACTCATCATTGAGAAATGTAAATGTTCAATTTGTTGTCGGTGATAAGGAATACCAGCACGCGATTTGCGCATTGCATGATGAGTTTTTCCAAAGTAGCAGTTTAGCTAAATCGGTTAATGTGGCTTAGTTTATCCACGGTTAAAATACAAAGGAGAGCAGGTTAGCTCTCCTTTTTTGTTTTTCAGTTTGTACTCACAATGCCCACTTTGTATAGGCTAAACAGGCGATTTAAGTAAGTTCCTATGTAGCGATACACATAAGCCAGCAGAATGGTCTGCTGGATTAATGTTACTGATTAACTAACGTTAACTTAGTTTACTTAAACTTGCTGATTTCTTGTTTAACTTTGTCTAGTTGTTGCAGCTTCTCTTGCATTTTTAGAGAGTCGTAGTTTAGTGAAGCAGGGTTCATCGCTGTGCCACGTTGCATTGGGTATTCTGGAAGTGTTTTAAAGAACTCTCCCACAACGTCTTGTACAGGTACAAATAGCCACATGTTGTCAGCCATCCAACGCAAGTACATTTGTGATTCGCTTGGGCCTTTTTCGAATGGGTCAGCGCGTAGGTGGATGATTTTAGGCCAGTTCGGAGCAAAACGAACTGCGTTACTTAGGTTCCCTTCAAGCGTTGCAAAGTGAAGTTTCCAGTCATTCCAGCGGACAGCGTTTAATTCACCATTAGACGTAAAGTAAAGCAGCGACTCACGAGGGCCTTTTTCTTCCTTACCTTCAAAGTATGGCATGAAGTTATAACCATCTAAATGCACACGCCATTCTTTGCCATTTGCTTTGTAGCCTTCTGCCAGTTTTTCTTTTACATCAGGTACGCCAGCAGCTGCCAATAATGTAGGCAACCAGTCTTGGTGTGCCATCATTTCATTGATCTTGGTTCCTGGCTTAATGACGCCTGGCCAACGAACCAGTTGAGGAACACGCATACCGCCTTCCCAAGTTGTACCTTTTTCACCATGGAATGGTGTTGCGCCACCATCTGGCCAAGTCATGGTTTCTGCGCCGTTGTCCGTTGAGTAGATAACGATAGTGTTGTCTGCAACACCTAGCTCATCCAGCTTGTCGAGTAAAACACCTACATGATCATCATGTTCCAGCATACCATCGGCATAAATGCTTACACCTGATTTACCTTGGTATTTTTCCTGCAAGCGAGTCCAAACGTGCATACGAGTGGCGTTATGCCAAATAAAGAAGGGTTTATCCGCCTTAACTGCTTTTTCCATAAATGCCAAAGAGCTCTCTAGGAACTCTTCATCTGCGTGCTCCATACGTTTTCGTGTCATCGGGCCAGTGTCTTCAATCTTACCGTCGGCATAAGACTTAATGACACCACGAGGGCCATAGTTTTTACGAAACTCTGGGTCTTTAGGGTAGTAATAAGTTTCAGGTTCTTCTTCTGCGTTTAGGTGATATAAGTTACCGAAGAATTCGTCAAAGCCGTGTTTTGTCGGTAAGTGCTTATCTTGGTCACCTAAGTGGTTTTTACCAAATTGACCCGTCATGTAACCTTGTTCTTTTAACAGGTCTGCAATGGTTGGCGCCCAATCAGGTATGCCGTGGTCAGAGCCTGGCATACCAATTGTTAACAAACCCGTACGAAATGGCTCTTCACCCGTAATAAAGGCCGCGCGACCAGCAGTACAAGACTGTTGTCCGTAGTGATCTGTGAACAACGCACCTTCATTCGCGATACGGTCGATGTTTGGCGTTTTGTAACTCATCATACCTTGGTTGTATGCGCTGATATTCCAGTAGCCGATATCGTCACCAAAAATTGCCAGAATATTCGGTTTGTCGGCTGCCATAGCAGCACTGGACGCCGCTAACAGTCCTGCGCCTACAGCGATTTTGCTCAATTGATTTGCCATAAAAACTCCAGATTGTTGAGAGTAAAGATAAGCACAAGTGAGCCTTATGCTTAGTTGCTGCATAAGTTAATGATGTATATAGAAAAATCCTCTTATACTCGATATAACCATAAGTTATTGCTAGGTTGTAACCATTTGTTAATTAAGAAGAAATAGGATTGTTCTGTTAGTTTGTAGAGATTCGTAAAGTAGATTTAGATCACTGAAGAGCCTTATTTTTATTGCGTAGTAGAAGAGGGGGATGGAAATGAAAAACAATAGGATGCTCGCTTGTTTTACGGTCCTAAAGCAATACTAAAGTCGTTATGTATTGCTTGTAATTATTTGTATAACCAGTGATTTAGTGTCTATATTGATTTAGGTCGTACATTATAAATATAAGGATATCTATGAGTCAGTGGGCAGGCCGGTTTCGCATTTTATTGCTGGTCAACGTTGTTGTCAGTTTTATGGCTTTTTCTCAAGAGTTATTAACAGAGAAACCAAATATTCCTTCAGGCTTAAATCCAGAATATGCTGGCACACAAGCTTGTATAGATTGCCACCAAAACGAAGTGGAGGCCTGGAAAGGGTCACATCACGATATGGCCATGAAGCATGCAAGTACAACCTCTGTACGTGGTGATTTTGATAACCATGTTGTAACGCACAAAGGAATGCCTAACCGTTTTTTTAAAAAAGGCGACGAATTTTGGGTCAATATTCAAGGTGCTGACGGGCAATGGCATGACTATAAGATCAGCTATACATTTGGCTGGGAGCCATTACAACAGTACATGGTCGAGTTTGAAGATGGCCGCGTGCAGCTTATTCCTTTTGCTTGGGACACAAGAGCTAAAGTTGAAGGGGGACAGCGTTGGTTTCATCTTTATCCAGAAACGACAACAACGGATGAATTCTATTGGACCAATACCGGGCAAAATTGGAACTTCATGTGTGCTGATTGCCATTCAACGAACCTAAAGAAGAATTACGACGCTGACAAAAACACTTACAACAGCTCATGGTCAGAGATTAATGTGGGATGCGAAGCATGCCATGGTCCCGCTAGTCAGCACATAGAACTGGCCAAGAAATACAAAAATGCTGGCACTTCTTTTGAGCATGACAGCCATTATGGCTTTGATCGAAATTTGTCTAAAGCAGTGTCGGATTGGGTGTTTGAGGAAGGCCATAGTACGTTACAGCCGAAATCAATTGAAGCAACCAATCAAGTGCAAACATGCGCTCAATGCCATAGTCGCCGAACCCAGTTAAATGAAACAGGTGATCATGTTAAAGGTTCCTTTTTTGATAAATATCGCTTAAGTCTTATAACACCTGAACTCTACTATCATGATGGACAGATTTACGACGAAGATTATGTTTATGGTTCGTTTCTTCAATCTGAAATGGCGGAGAAGGGGGTCACGTGCACTAATTGCCATGATCCACACACGGCAGAATTAACGATCCCAGAAGAGGCAGTATGTTCGCAATGCCATATTGCATCGGAATATACACCTGAAAAGCATACCTTTCATAAGGTTGGATCTGAAGCATCGCAATGTACGACTTGTCACATGCCAGAAACAACTTACATGCAAGTCGATCCTCGTAGAGACCACAGTTGGCATATTCCACGACCGGATTTGAGCAAACATATTGGAACGCCCAATGTTTGCATGTCATGCCATGAAGATAAAAGCAATCAATGGGCCGATGAACAGATAGCAGAATGGTACCCGAATTCGAAGTATCGTAATCAGCAACATTTTGCTGTCGCATTTTATGCGGATTCAATTGGTCATCAAGGAGCAGCAAATGCGTTAGCATACTCTGCTCAGGATTCGTCTTTAAAAGACATTATTCGCGCCTCAGCCCTGGAGAGGATGGGAGGCAATACAGACCAAAATACAACAGTATCTTTGGCTAGGGCCGTTAAGAATGAGAATGAAATGGTTCGATTAGGGGCAATTTCAGGCTCGTCTGGTTATGAATTTCATGATCGGTGGCGGATTCTAGAGCCATTGCTTGATGACCCGGTGCTTTCAGTGAGAACGGAAGCTGCCTCGGTGCTGGTAGCGAACTACGCACAAATGACCCCTTTACAAAAAGATATCATTAAATCGCCTTTAGAAGAGTACATGGAAATTCAAGAGTTTAATGCCGATCGTGGTTTCGGAAGAACCAATTTGGCGAATGTGTACCGCAGCTTAGGTGAAATCGACAAAGCGGCCGAGCTGTATAAACAAGCGATCAGCATCGAACCCTATTTCGAAAATAGCTACGTTAACCTAGCAGATTTGTATCGTCACCTAGGTAAAGAAGAAGCTGCGCTCACGGTGCTACAACAAGGGATGAAAGCTCAACCTAAATCCAGCACGTTACCATACAGCGCAGGTCTTTCTTTGTTGCGTCAAGGCAAAGCTGATGATGCGAAAAAGCTACTTAGACGCGCCGCAGAAATTGGTGAAACTAATGCTCATTATTGGTACGTGTACGGTCTAGCTCTAGAAAAAAGCGATGTTCTAGAAGCCAGTAAAGCGTTGCAAACAGCATTTGAAGTCGGTGGCAATCCACAGCACTTGTATGCTCAATGCGAGGTTCTAGCGAGAAATCATAAAAAAGGTGCTGTCGCTTTTGCTTTCGATAGGTGCATACAAGAGCTTAGTCACTATGCACCTAAACAAGCTATTGATCAGCTTAAAGCCTCTATTGTCGGGGTCAATAGGAGCTAATTACCAAAAGTGGAACTTTTATCGCTCCACTTTTTTCTTACTTAGTTTAATCAGCGTCTTTCGCTAATCTCAGCCCCATGTCGGACATGATGACTGACTGGCTAGCAAAATCGCGACGATAGTTTTCGGATTCGTCAGCATCATAGGCAAAGCTACCACCTCGTACAGACTTGTGTGCAAGGCTTTCTTTTTCATCTTTTGCGTTTACCGGATTATCACTTGGTGCTGATTTGTAATAACCTTCATCAAAGGCATCAATAACAAACTCACCAACATTACCCGTCATATCGTATAAGCCAAGCTCATTCGGTTTTTTCTGACCTACCTTGTGTGCCTTATTGTTTGAGTTACTGGCATACCAGGCAACGTCGTTAATATCATCAGCTCCCGCGTAAGTGAATCCTTGACTTAGATTCCCCCCTTTCGCTGCAAACTCCCATTCTGCTTCTGTGGGTAAACGATAGTGCTCTCCCGTTTTTTCATTCAATTTCTTTATAAAATAATTGGCTTGTTGCCAGCTAATGTTATTTACGGGCGTATTTGGGTTTCTAAAATAGCTCAGAGAAGATCCTGTAACCGATTCGAATAACTCTTGGGTTACCTCAAATTTTGCCAAATAGAAATCTTCCACGCGAACGGTGCGGGCCGGGCGCTCGGATTTATTTGCTGATGGATTATCCGAGCCCATCGTAAATTGTCCGCCTTCAATAAGAACCATATCTTGATCGATTTTTTGAGCAAGAGGTCTAGGTTGTGTTGTTGCACATCCAGTCATAATTAGCGAAATCGAAATAGCGGCACCAAGGTAAAGAGTATTACTTTTGGAATGCTTCATAGGGGAGCTCCATCAACATTTATGATCAAAGAATTTTATCAGGCAAGTCTATGAAAAACAGTTATACACACTATAACAAGCGCCACGAATAATTGAACATTATCATCACACTAGGCGATTAACTTAATGATTAGTCTTAGCGCCGTTGGGCACAGGCTAGCAACTAAGAAGGTGATGAATGCACATAACTCAAGGTCCGCAGTTCAATGGAAAAGCATCCAAGCGATTACATGTCATGGCGAAACCTATCGGTGCAGTGTGCAATATCGATTGCACCTATTGTTACTACCTAAGCAAACAAGATTTACTTGAGTACAAGCCAGGCTGCTCACCAGTCATGGATGAGGAAACGCTCGAGACCTATATCCGTCAATATATAGCGGGACAAAATACACCTGAAATTATTTTCTCTTGGCAGGGTGGTGAGCCGACAATGCTAGGTTTGGATTATTTCAAGACAATTGTTGAGCTACAGAATAAATACCGTCCCGATGGTATTACGATCTCCAATGATCTCCAGACTAATGGCACACTGCTTAACGATGAATGGTGTGAGTTTTTAAAGGCGAACAACTTTCTCGTCGGTTTAAGCATTGATGGCCCAGAAATGATGCACAACGCTTATCGAACAAACCGAGCTGGTAGAGGCACATTCCGGCAAGTTATGAATGCGGTTGAACTATTACATAAGCACGAAGTAAAGTTTGCTACGCTCACTTGTGTTAACAACTTGACCAGCCGTAACCCACTTGAAGTGTACCGATTCTTGCGAGATGAAGTACGCTCCCCTCAAATGCAGTTTATTCCAATAGTTGAGCAGAAAACATTCAGAACAACCGCCCCTCAAACTTGGGAGCCTAACGAGCAACTAAAGCAAGGAGATAAACGGTTGATCCCAGGTCATAAAGATGCCGTTGTTGAACCTTTTTGCGTTGCGGATGAAGCATGGGGAAATTTTCTGATCGCGATTTTCAATGAATGGGTTTTACACGATATCGGCAACGTGTTTGTGCAGTACTTTGAAGCCAGTATCGAAACCTGGATGGGCAGAAAAAACCCACTGTGTACGTTAGGTGAAATCTGCGGGAAAGGCTTAGCAATGGAGCCTAATGGTGATGTGTTTGCGTGTGATCATTACGTGTACCCAGAATATAAGGTTGGAAACATCCATCACGAAAAGCTCGATACGCTCGCTTATAACTCTGAACAGCAGAAATTTGGGTTTGCTAAAAATCGTACGCTGCCCCAACAGTGCCTTCAATGTGATTATCAATTTGCATGTTTTGGAGAATGTCCCAAAAACCGTTTTATCCGTACTAGGCAAGGTGAGCCTGGTCTTAATTATCTCTGCGCGGGTTGGAAGAAGTTTTTTACCCATGTTGATCAGTCGATGGCGTACATCTTACGAGCGACAGGTAACCCAGTGGTTCACGGTAAATACAGTGACCAGATTCTACGCCAGCAAGCTACTCAAACACAGACTGTGTTTGAAATGAAGTTTTAAGATAGTCACTACGCCTGCTACAGGCCCGGAAATGAAAGAATATAGGTTATTGAATGCAAAAAATTAAGCTGCTCTCTAAATCATTACTCGTGATCTCGATCGGCATTGCTGCGAGTCAAACAACAGTGGCACAAGAAACAACATTGCTAGACCCAGACCAGGTATCGCCGACAACGGTTGTCACTCCACAAGAAGCTCAAATGACACCGGCGCAACGAGTCGAAAAGCTGTCTTATGATGCGCAAAATAAAAAGTTGTCTTCAGAAAAACGTATTGATGCTTTACGTGAGTTAGCCAACTATCCAAGCCAAAATGCATTGGTTGCAGTTGCGCGTGGGTTGCAGGATGAAGATGCAGGTATTCGCGAAGCTGCGATCGTGGGAGCACAACCATATATGATTGAGCACCGTTGGCGTTTGATTTCACCATTATTGAGTGATGACGCCGCCATGGTGCGAATTACAGCAGCGATTAACCTCGTTCGAGGTTACGCCAATTTGAGTTCAGAGCAACAGCAGTCACTTGAAGGGCCTGTTTCAGAGCTGACAGTACACTTGTCCAGTAAGAACGATAATGTTTCCAAGTTATTACTTGCAGACGTTTACCGTTGGCATCGTGATTGGGATAAAGCGGCGCTGATATACCCAGAGTTAACTAAGCTTGAGCCAAACAACCCTCAAGTTTGGTTAAGCTATGCAGACAACTTCCGAGCGCAACAGCTAGACCAAAAAGCTATCAACGTGCTTGACGAGGGTATCAAGCTAAATTCAGAAGATGCCTCGCTGCATTATTCTAAATCTCTCGCTTTGGTTAGATTAGACAAAAAGAAAGAAGCGGCGTTTGAAATAGACAAAGCTGCGACGATGGCAAAGACGAACAGTTACTTTTGGTATTTAAATGGTGTTCTGCAAGAAGAGTTAGACTTGAAGAAGTCTGTCAACGCTTTTGAGCAAGCGTATTTGATATCCGGTGCTCCAGAACAATTGTATGCCGTGTGTGACATCTATGTCAGATACGGCAACCCTAAAACGGATGACTGTTTAACAGAGCTAACGAAGGTCGCTCCCGACTATGTTATTGAAGAGCTCAACCAGAAAAAGGGACGTAAAAGTGCCTCTACATCAGTTGAAGCCAATGAACTTAAACTCTAATCGGTAAATTCCATGTTCCTATTTCAATAAAATAGTGAACCAATTTAGTGACGGTGTCACTCTTTGGTGGCCGTTGGATATGTCAGTTCAATATGCGCCTGTTTCAATTGAACTATACTTTTGATTGGATTCGCACCTAGCACCTCAATATAAGGAATTAAGATGGCTATAAAGTTAAAGACGATTGTCTTAGCAACAGGTTTTGCTCTGTCTAGTTACGCTGTTGCTGCTGATATGCAAGATCCACTTCCGTCATGGAACAACACTGACGCTAAGCAAGCTATTATGGCGTTTGTTACGAAAACAACGACCCAAGGTTCGGATTCCTATGTTCCTGAAAGCCAACGAATCGCGACGTTTGATAATGATGGAACACTTTGGGCAGAAAAGCCTGTTTATCTACAGTTGTTTTTTGCGATCGATAGAGTAAAAGAAATGGCCTCTGAGCATCCTGATTGGAAGACAACCGAACCCTTTGCTTCCGCATTAAAAGGTGACATGGAGGGGATTGGTAAACAAGGACTCGAAGGTGTAATGAAGCTTGTTATGGCAACCCATTCTGGAATGTCTACTGAACAGTTTCATCAAGAAGTTAAGGAATGGTTGAAAACGGCTGTCCATCCAACAACGGGTAGACCATACACTGAAATGGTCTATCAACCTATGCTCGAACTGCTCGACTATTTAAGAGCTAACGACTATCAGACCTACATCGTTTCTGGAGGCGGAATTGAATTTATGCGCGTTTGGGCGCCGGAAGTATACGGCATTCCAACGCAAAACATCGTGGGAACGACGTTAAAGGCGGAATATCAAAGTGTTGATGGAAAACCTACCATCCAACGCATGCCGGAAATAGACTTTGTCAATGACAAAGCAGTAAAGCCTGTGACGATCCAAAACTTCATTGGCAAACGTCCGGTAATGGCGTTTGGTAATTCTGATGGTGATTTACAGATGTTAGAGTGGACGAAAGCAGGTTCAGGTCCAAGATTTTCTGCGATTATCCATCACACGGATGACAAGCGCGAATGGGCGTATGATAAAGATTCTCATGTTGGTAAGTTAGATAAATCGTTTAAAGTAGGTGAAGAGCAAGGTTGGCTATTTGTCGATATGAAACAAGATTGGAATCAAGTGTTTAAAGAGAGCACTAAATGATAATCTTTGTTTGACCATAAATTGCTGCAACCAAACAATTGCAACGAAATAAAAGGCCTCACAATTGAGGCCTTAGTTAATTCCACAGTAGCTTCGATACCTAGGGTCTAGTTTCTAGGTTGCTGTGTCATTGTTTCTACCACTTTTTCAATACTTAACGAGCTACCTTTCGTTGCAGGGAACTCCTTAAATGTCTCTAGGAACTTACGCACGATAGCTTGAGCAGGAACGAACATCCACATTTGATCAGCGTAAAAATGTCTGACGTAAAGTGCTGCATCTGGACCGACCTCAAATGGATCCATACGAAGGTTTACAATCAAAGGCCAACTAGGTGTTTTGCGGTATGCCTCATTAATGGCACCCTCCATAATACTGAAGTGGATCTTCCAGTCTTTATAACGAACGGCGTTTAAATTACCACCAGCATCGAAGTAAAAGATTTCTTTGCGTGCGCCTTCATCAGCTTTACCAGTCAGCAGATCAAGTTGGTTGTAGCCATCTAAATGTGCTTTAAAGGTTTTGCCCGCTGCTTTATGACCCTTCAATAGTTTTTCTTTCACATCAGGTTCGCCCACAGCTGCTAGTAGAGTTGGCATCCAGTCTTCTTGTGAAAAGATATCGTTGATAACCGTTCCTGGTTTAATGTTTCCAGGCCAGCGTACCATCATCGGAACGCGGAATCCGCCTTCCCAAGTCGTACCTTTTTCGCCCTTGAACGGTGTAGTACCACCATCTGGCCAGGTAAATTTCTCAGCGCCATTATCAGTACTAAAAACAACAATGGTGTTATCTGCTACGCCTAGCTCTTCAAGTTTATCAAGCATGACACCTACTTGATCATCTAGGTCCATCATGCCATCGGCGTATAAGCCGTAACCTGACTTCCCTTGATATTCTTCACTCAAATGTGTCCAGACGTGCATACGGGTTGAGTTATGCCAAATAAAGAATGGTTTGTCTTCTTTTACTGCTTTTTCCATAAATGCCAAGCTAGCATCCATGAACTCTCGGTCTACGTTTTCCATACGCTTACGAGTAAGGGGACCTGTGTCCTCGATTTTGCCATCCGCAGTCGCCTTCAACACGCCTCGAGGTCCGAATTTTTTACGAAACTCTGGATCTTTTGGATAAAACTCAGACTCAGGCTCTTCTTCCGCGTTTAAATGGTATAGGTTACCAAAGAACTCATCAAACCCATGGTTAGTTGGTAGGTGCTCATCTTGATCACCAAGGTGGTTTTTACCAAACTGACCAGACACATAGCCGTGATTTTTAAGTAACTCTGCGATAGTAGGATCTTTCGATTGAATACCCTCTTTTGCGCCGGGCATACCAATAGTCAATAGACCGGTACGAAACGGATGTTGACCCAGAATAAATGAGGCTCGTCCGGCAGTACAACTCTGTTGTGCGTAAGCGTCTGTGAAAATGGCACCTTCATTGGCGATTTTATCAATGTTAGGAGTCTTCCCTCCCATCATACCATTGTGATACGCACTAATGTTGTATACACCTACATCGTCACCCCAGAACACAAGGATGTTGGGCTTATCGGCAGCAAAGGCTGTGGACGCAGCTAATGTACCGACCAATGCCATTACCTTTTTAATCGAGTTTCGCATGAAAATCCTCCGCGATAAATGAATCCATTATCGTTATATAACGTTACTAATTGTGTTCATCATGGCGAAGTCGAGTGAGATGACACCAAATGAGACAATGTAGTCAGTTGAATATAGTAGAGGTTTTTTGTTGCTTCCAAGTAATCCCTGTTTTTCAAAAATGTTAACTAACATGGACTAGACTTTAGTGTGTTTTAAGTGTGATAAGACGCACTTACAGGATTGAATTTCAATGAAAGGCGACACTATGAAAAATAAACTAGCAACTATCCTGTTTCTATGTATCCCGTTAGAAGTGGTTGCGGAAGAGACACCAAATGTCGTGGTAATGTTGGTTGATAACCTTGGGTGGGGGGAACTAAGTTCCTATGGGAGTACCAGAGGTGTTGAAACTAAAAACTTAGATCAACTTGCTAGAGAAGGTGTACGCCTTACTAATTTTAATGTGGAACCGCAATGCACGCCAACTCGCTCCTCATTCATGACGGGGAGGCGAGCGCTTAGATCTGGGACAGATAAGGTTGTTTGGGGAGTGCCTTACGGTATGGTGAACTGGGAGATAACCATTGCAGAGAAGTTTAAGGAACAAGGATATAACACGAGCCTTTACGGGAAATGGCATTTGGGAGACCAAAAAGGGCGCTTTCCAACGGATCAAGGCTTTGATGAATGGTATGGCATTGCAAATACGACGGATGAGTCAGAATATAGCTCTCAACCCGGTTATAAAGCTATATTACCTAAACCTCAAATCCTTTCAGCTAGAGCAGGGCAGGATCCTAAAGGGGTCAAAGAATATAATTTGGACTCACGTAGAACGATTGACAGTGAGCTAGTTGAACATGCCACAGATTTTATAAATCGAAATGTGAAAGAGAATAAGCCATTTTTCTCTGTAATTACTTTTACTCAACCACATTTACCGACGCTACCTCATCCTGATTTTATTGGTAAAACAGGCAAAGGAAATTACTCAGATGTGTTAGCTGAGATAGATTTTCGAGCTGGGCAAGTTATTGGTGCAATAGAAAAAGCAGGAATTAAAGACAATACACTAGTGATTTGGTTTTCTGACAACGGTCCAGAGTGGCATATGCCATACCAAGGCTCTAGCGGACCATGGCGTGGTGCGTACTTTACGGCTCTTGAAGGCTCTCTCCGAACACCATTTATTGCCTCTTGGCCTCACCACATCAAACCGGGCAGAGTGAGTGATGAAATTATCCATGTTGTGGATCTATTTGCCTCACTTTCTCATGTCGGTGGATACAAATTACCAAGCGATAGAACAATAGATAGTATTGATCAGTGGGCCTTTTTAAAGGGAGATAGTGAAAAGTCTAATCGAGATGGTTTTATCGTTAACAATGGCTCTGAAACCTACGCTTATAAGTGGGAAAATTACAAGATGCACTTTATTGATCAAGATATCATGCCGGAGAAAGGGCGCTCATTACAGATCCCTGAAATATACAATTTGATTGATGACCCTAAAGAGGAGTTTGATTTAAGAAATAATGCCACATGGTTATTTCCTATCATGATAGGAAAGAGAGTAAAGTTTGAATCTTCCGTTGCAACAAGCTGCGATACGATTCCTTTCCCTGCTCCATTTGGATATAAGCCCGATTGTAGCAAGGGGAATTTCAATCAATTTCCAGTGGATGGGTTACGCCAGAAGTAGTTTACCCCAATGGCTCTTTCTCGCATACATGAGGTATGTTTTTGGTTCAATATCTCATTAGAGCCATTTAGGGCCATGTTTTTTCTAGTTTCATTTGAACAGTCACATTCGTCGACCATACTTAAAGTTCGTTGTTTCATATGGGGCGAATTATGCAGCCAATACTCTACATTCAAGTCGGTAATGTTCTTTGGGCGGTTTTAAGTGACGGTTCTTGGATCCAAATGTTGCCTAACGAACAATTAGTTCCAGAAGTAGAGGTGGTTGTTCTTAATACTGACATTCTCGATATTGCATTTAATGAAGATACAACAAGTGAGGATGAATCGAGTTCGAATGATCTTTTAATTGCATCTCAAAACGGTATTGAATCCACTTTTAATCAGAGCGTTCGAGATTTTAGTGAGTCTTCTGGCGGGTTAAGTTTTGTTGCCTATATTCGCGCTGTTTTACCTGAGCAACTCGTTTCTAATGGCTATGTTACTAGGCCAGCAGTGCAAGAAAGAGAGAACCCAACTTCTGAGACTCAGGCTCCTGAGCGGTTGAATCCCGATGCTATATTAACGGTGGATATTCTTGATGGCGGCGATGGATACGAAAACCAGTTTGAAGTTCCTAGTGTCACGATTCAAGGTGACGCACTCAAGATAAGCGATGAGTGGCTTGTTACTATCACCATTACCGACAGCCTCAATAATTCCATTACTGTTACAACGACCGTAGAGAATGAGGCGTATACCCTATCAGGCGTTGATCTGTCTTCTCTTGCTGAAGGGCCGCTTACGGTGACTTCTGTGGTTTCTGACATTTATGGCAATAACCTGAACGCCGTCGATACGACCATTAAAGATACGCTTGCAACGGTGAACGTCAATTTTGATGGTGGAGGGGATGAGTATTTAAATCAGTACGAAATCGCGACTACTCGCCTCGAAGGGACGATTGAAAACATTGAAGATGGCCAGCGTATCCAAGTTACGGTAACCGACTCGTTAGGAGCGGTCATAAACTTAGAAACGGTGGTGACTGGTGGAAGTTGGTCTCTGGACGACGTTGACCTTTCTGGATTGTCTGAAGGTACGCTGACCGTTGTTGCTGAGAGTATAGATATAGCGGGCAACCCTGCAACCAGTGAAAACACCATCATCAAAGATACGCTCGCAAGTGTGACGGTGGACGTTGACGATGGCGGAGACGGCTATTTAAACATTGAAGAGCGCCAATCTGTCACTTTGTCAGGGCAAGTCAGTGATGTTGAAAATGGTCAGACGGTTTCTGTCACGGTTCAAGACAGCTTGGGGGCGATGCTCTCGTTCAATGCCGTTGTCGTTGATGGTATGTGGCAAGTCGAAGGGGCGAACTTATCCACGTTAGCCGATGGGGCGTTAACCGTATCTGCCTCCGTGAGTGATGTGGCGGGCAACCAAGCGAAAGCGATGGATGAGGCTACGACCATAGATGCTACTGCTCCCACCATTGATATCGATACGGATTTTTATATTAGCGGTGGTCTTGCCATTGATGATTTCCGTGAGGGTATAGTCACGGAAATGAGAGGGACAACCAGTGGTGTAGAGCAAGGTCTGGCGGTGACGATTCGGGTAAGTGACGGAGACAGCACGCTGAATTTTACTGGCCTTGTTGATGCATCAGGTTCGTGGACAGTAACCGGAATTGACGTAAACACTCTCAATCTAAACAGCACGTGGACCATTGAAGCTGAAGTGTTGGATGCCGCCGGCAACCACGCGGTCGATACCATGCCGACAATAGTGCTACCCGGTTCAACGGTATTTTCTGAAAACATCGTTGGATTTTTTGGTGAGCAAAGCAGCTCGGCAGCCATCAACATAGAAAATGGTGTGCCAGCACTGCATGCAGAGCAGCCAAGTTTGAGCGCGCTTACATCGGTCGGTCAATCTATAAATGTTGTTGTTGCAGAAGATGGGTTGAGCTTACAAGGAACATCGACTGACGACCGATTAGTTTTCTCAGCAGAGGTCAATGATGATGGTACGGTTCAAATTACTTTTTATGAAGCGATTGATCATGGTGTAGGTCAAGATGAGCTGGTGACTAACGTATTGGTTGAAAGCACTCAAAGTGATGCTGATGGTACACAAGAAACGGTTGTGGCCCCCCTAGAAATCGCCATCCTTGATGCCGATCCAGTGATCGCAAATGAGTCATATAGTGTAACCGAAGGCCAAGTCATTTCTGGCAATGTACTGGAGAATGACATTGATATTGATGGTGACTTGTACATTCGATATGTCAGAGCCGGAGGAGAGATCCAGTCTGTCCCTGATGGTGGCTCAGTAAGTTTTAGTCTAGAGAAGGGTGAATTAACCGTATTTTCAGATGGCTCTTGGCAGTTGAATGCCAGTCGCAACTTAGATCACACGGTTGAGCAAAGTCTCGTTTTTGATTATCTCGCAGCCGATGATTCAAAAGATTACGGTGTAGCAACCGCAACTATCGACATTATAGATGGCCAAGCGGGTTATGTAGGCAGCGCTACTATAAACACAGCAGAAGTACCTCTGGGAGAGGCATTATTAACCACCGAAGGCAGTGTTAATGTGATTGCTGGCTCTGATAACCCTGATCCGACTAGTTTGTATTTTGGTGGGGCATCCATTACTAAGTTAGAGGCATTAGGGCTTACAAGCTCAGTCTCTGATAATGAGCTTAGCTACACGTTAAGTTCCAGTGGAAAGCAAATCACAGCATTTGCCAATGGTGTGACTGTATTTACGTTAACATTGAGTGGCATTGAGTCGGGTAACGATGTACTAGCTTCAATCTCGCTTACTCTTGATCATCCTATCGACCAATTCAATAGTAGTGATACGGTCACTTTCCCGCTGACCATTGGAGGGACAGATCTAGACTCCACACCGCTTGTAGAGAATGAAATTGATTTCGTGTTGAAAGATGGTGTTGATCCTACGTTGAGCAACTTGACTGTTGTTGCAATCGAGGAGATTAATCTAGAAAGTGGGGCAATCTTTAAGACTGGGAGCCTTCAACTCGATATCGGGAGTGATTATGTTGACTCTCTTCGATTTAGCGAATTAAACCAGCCCACATTAGTGAGTAGTGAAAGTGAGTTGCTTTACCGTCTGTCTGATGACGGTACGACAATTACTGGCTATATCTTAGAAGGTGGGGTGGAAGTAAATATTTTTCAATCGAAACTATTATCCACATTACCTTTAGAGTCGAGTAGTGAAATAGAGTATTCCTTTGAATTATATCGCTCTTTCGATCTGTCAAAAGATCAAATCCTGGATATACCATTGTTAGTTAATGCAACAGATTCAGACGGTGACACCACCTCCGTAACATTGGATATTACCTTAGAGGCAATTGAAGGTTTGAACGATGATGCCTCTTTAACGGTGGATATTCTTGATGGCGGCGATGGATACGAAAACCAGTTTGAAGTTCCTAGTGTCACGATTCAAGGTGACGCACTCAAGATAAGCGATGAGTGGCTTGTTACTATCACCATTACCGACAGCCTCAATAATTCCATTACTGTTACAACGACCGTAGAGAATGAGGCGTATACCCTATCAGGCGTTGATCTGTCTTCTCTTGCTGAAGGGCCGCTTACGGTGACTTCTGTGGTTTCTGACATTTATGGCAATAACCTGAACGCCGTCGATACGACCATTAAAGATACGCTTGCAACGGTGAACGTCAATTTTGATGGTGGAGGGGATGAGTATTTAAATCAGTACGAAATCGCGACTACTCGCCTCGAAGGGACGATTGAAAACATTGAAGATGGCCAGCGTATCCAAGTTACGGTAACCGACTCGTTAGGAGCGGTCATAAACTTAGAAACGGTGGTGACTGGTGGAAGTTGGTCTCTGGACGACGTTGACCTTTCTGGATTGTCTGAAGGTACGCTGACCGTTGTTGCTGAGAGTATAGATATAGCGGGCAACCCTGCAACCAGTGAAAACACCATCATCAAAGATACGCTCGCAAGTGTGACGGTGGACGTTGACGATGGCGGAGACGGCTATTTAAACATTGAAGAGCGCCAATCTGTCACTTTGTCAGGGCAAGTCAGTGATGTTGAAAATGGTCAGACGGTTTCTGTCACGGTTCAAGACAGCTTGGGGGCGATGCTCTCGTTCAATGCCGTTGTCGTTGATGGTATGTGGCAAGTCGAAGGGGCGAACTTATCCACGTTAGCCGATGGGGCGTTAACCGTATCTGCCTCCGTGAGTGATGTGGCGGGCAACCAAGCGAAAGCGATGGATGAGGCTACGACCATAGATGCTACTGCTCCCACCATTGATATCGATACGGATTTTTATATTAGCGGTGGTCTTGCCATTGATGATTTCCGTGAGGGTATAGTCACGGAAATGAGAGGGACAACCAGTGGTGTAGAGCAAGGTCTGGCGGTGACGATTCGGGTAAGTGACGGAGACAGCACGCTGAATTTTACTGGCCTTGTTGATGCATCAGGTTCGTGGACAGTAACCGGAATTGACGTAAACACTCTCAATCTAAACAGCACGTGGACCATTGAAGCTGAAGTGTTGGATGCCGCCGGCAACCACGCGGTCGATACCATGCCGACAATAGTGCTACCCGGTTCAACGGTATTTTCTGAAAACATCGTTGGATTTTTTGGTGAGCAAAGCAGCTCGGCAGCCATCAACATAGAAAATGGTGTGCCAGCACTGCATGCAGAGCAGCCAAGTTTGAGCGCGCTTACATCGGTCGGTCAATCTATAAATGTTGTTGTTGCAGAAGATGGGTTGAGCTTACAAGGAACATCGACTGACGACCGATTAGTTTTCTCAGCAGAGGTCAATGATGATGGTACGGTTCAAATTACTTTTTATGAAGCGATTGATCATGGTGTAGGTCAAGATGAGCTGGTGACTAACGTATTGGTTGAAAGCACTCAAAGTGATGCTGACGGCACACAAGAGACGGTTGTGGCACCGTTAACGATTACTATTTATGACTCTGATCCGGTGATTAGAGATGACACATACTCAGTCGTAGAAGATCAAACAATTACGGGCAATCTACTTGAAAATGATATTGATCTTGATGGAACACTTTATGTGAAATTTGTAGAGGCTGGCGGGGAGCAGAAGTCAATTCTAGAGGGGGGATCCGTAAGTTTTAGTTTAGAAAAAGGCGAATTAACCGTATTTTCTGATGGCTCTTGGCAGTTTGATGCAGGTCGAAACCTAGATCATTCGGTCGAGCAAAGTGTTTCTTTCAGCTATTTAGCTGCAGATGACTCCCAAGACTATGGCTTGGCTAACGCGACCATTGATATTAGTGATGGACAAGCAGGTTACGTAGGCAATGCGACTATAGACGTAACAGAAGTCCCTTTGGATGGCCCGATATTGAACTTTGAAGGAACTGTCAATATTGTCGCGGGATCTGACAACCCTGATCCGAGTAGTTTGTATTTCGGTGGGTCATCTATTACTAAGTTAGAAGCATTAGGGCTTACAAGCTCAGTCTCTGATAATGAGCTTAGCTACACGTTAAGTTCCAGTGGAAAGCAAATTACAGCATTTGCGAATGGTGTCACTGTATTTACGTTAACATTGAGTGGCGTTGAGTCGGGTAACGATGTATTAGCATCAATTTCGCTTACTCTTGAGCACCCTATCGATCAATTCAATAGCAGTGATATGGTCACTTTCCCGTTGACCATTGGTGGCGTAGATTTAGATGCCACACCGCTTGTAGAGAATGAAATTGACTATGTTCTAAAGGATGGCGCAGACCCAACTTTAAATAATTTGAATGGGGTAGAAGTAAAAGAATCTGATCTCGCAAATGGAAGTGTGTTGAGCTCAGGGAATTTTCAAGTTGAGGTTGGCAGTGATTACCTCGAATCTTTGTCGTTCATCGTCTCTGAACAACCCTTGTTGACGAGTGGTGAACAAGTTGTGCTTTATCAAGTCTCTGCGGATGGCAAAACACTTGATGGTTATATTCTTGACGAAGATGGGCAAACTCAGATTCCCATCTTTCAAGCTACCCTCAATGCTTCATTACCTATTGATGCAAATAGCGACATTACCTACTCCTTTGAGCTTTTTCAGGCTCTCGACCAACAAGAAAATACTGATCCAAACGTGCCTCTCGTTGTTACTGCAATGGACTCAGACCAAGATAACACGTCGGTCGTTTTAGACATTAATGTGATAGATAACGACAATGAACAAGCGCTAATCAATAGTGGCAATGTCGAGTTAACCGAAACACCTGTCGATACAAACATTGCTCCTGATGGTGTTTCAGCCATAGCGAATACGGATGTGATAGTTACGTCATCATTCGATCCGATTGTGTATCTGGGTGTTGACATAAATGATGGAGATACTGTCAAAACTACGCTTGGTGATGCTGTTACTTATAACGGAGAGGCTGCCACTTGGTACGATAACAATGATGGAAGCTTTGACGCAATTTCAGACACTGGAGACGTTGTATTTAGGGTCACGTTACCTAGTGACTTCTCTTTGCCATCAAATGATACGTCTACCGTTAATGTAACTGTAGAGCTTTATCACTCGCTTGACCATGTTTTAGGTGATGGGACGCAATTGTCGATCTCTATGCCCATCGTGGCGAGAGATTCTGATGGAAGCGAGATCTCTACGGAGTCCAACATACTGGTCTATGATGGCTTGTTTCCGGAACTAGTAATTACAGAGGGAATCACAGTCAATGAAAGCGGGTTGAATGATGATTCGCTTGATTCTGGCATCGAGGGCTCGTCACCATCCATTACGCTATTACAAGGTTCAGACTCTATCGCCAGTGTGAGCGTGAATATCGATATGTTCAATGCGCTCGGCTATAAAACAAGTAGTGGTAGCCTGGTTTCGCTTGATTCACCGGACTCGAATGGTTGGTTATATGCAAGAGATGAAAGCGAGCAAGACGTCTTTAGAATTAGATTTAATACCGATGGGACTGCCGAGTTTGATCTATACCGTGCACTTGAACACGATGAACCTGACGGTGTTCCAGCGGACGAGAACACATTAGAACTCAGTTTTTCAATTTATGCCGTTGATAAGGATGGCGACCAGTCTGAAGCTGAGACATATACCGTTAGTGTAGTAGATGATATCCCTGAAGACACAAGCTCACCAATAGAAATTGAACTTACCGAGGGGGATGAGTTTTCGGGAAACTGGTTTAGCAATAATGCCGACTTAATCAGTTCAGATGGCACGTTGATTTCAAGTTTGACCTATGCAGGTGAAACATACGATACGGCGAGTTCGGTATTTAGCAATGATGCTTGGACCATCGATTTAATCAATAGTAGTGATGGTAACTTAAAATATGGAACGCTGACTATTGCTCAAGATGGGACATTTACGCTAACTACCGAGCTTATTGTTAATACGCCTGTAGGTGGTTTGCTTGATGATCTAACGATAACTGTGACGGATGCAGACGGTGACCAAGCAAGCAGTGAAGCTCAATTAATTCTTGATGATGCTAGGGGCTTTATTCGAACCGTTAATGTAGATACGTTAGAAGATAATGGCGCGAATAATAGTGGAGACCCTACGCCAGTCGCGTTACCGATTAGAGTTTCTCCTGGGGATACGGAGAATAATGAGCGTGTTGAAGCGATAAGGATCTCTGTTGAATCTCTACAAGGAGGGGCTCTGTTTTTAGACGGAGCGCGCCTTGAAGATGATGATAATGACGGATTTATTAGTCTTTCTGGTACAGAGCTAATGGGGGTGGGTATATTCACTGTTCCAAATGGTGATCTCACTTATCAACCAGCACTAAACCTGTCGGGCAACACTATCAAAGTTTCTTTAGCAGTGTCTGCATTAATCGTATCTGATGTCGAACCAGATGGTTTTGTATTACAAGGCAATAATACGTTAAATGTTAACGTTTTACCGGTTGCAGATTTGCCAGAGTGGTCTAATGATTCGGACTTTTCTTATCAAAGTGTTGAAGATTCCGCTGAATCACTTTCACTCAATATTGTCGCTGAAAAGTTTGACCAAGACGGTTCTGAAACGCTCCACTACCAAATTTCGAATATTCCAGATGGACTTATATTAACACTTAACGGAAGTGCTATTGAGGAAGGGAAAGCGTATAGCCAATCCGAGTTAGATCAAATTGAAATCACATCTAACGAAAACTTAGCCGGAAGATTTACTTTTGATGTAACGGCAGTAACGACTGAGTCGGGTAGTGTGTTTGCCGATGAGCAAGATAAAACAGCGGAGATCACTGAGCAAGTTGTTATCGATATATCTCCAGATGCCGATGTGCCTACGCTGACCGTTAAAAACATTCAGGGGCTTGAAGACCAAGCGATTGACTTAAAAGAGTACATCTTAGGGCGGCTCACTGACACAGATGGCTCGGAGTCTCTGTCTTATCGCATAGAAGTTCAAGATGGTTGGACATTGCCTGTCGGAGCTGGGATTACGCTTATCGGTATTAATACCTACCTAGTGACCTCCAATGCTCTAGCCAATTCAGAGGCGTTACTTCAACCAAAATCGGATATCAGCTCATTTACTGAATCTCTATCCCTTCAAGTAACCGCCATTTCAACAGAGTCGACTATTGATGGCTTAGCACCTCTTAATGAAACCGCCGAGAGCCAATTTGCAACCATTGACATTAAGCTAAAAGGCGTGGTCGATGAACCAATTGTCCTAGATGGTGGACAGGGGAATTGGCAATATGATCAAGCGACTAAAGTAATTAGTAATCTCTCTACGTTAGACGAAGATAACCTGATACAACTGGATTTTATCATCCAGACATCAGACGACGATCTATCAGAAGAAATTAATATCTTGCTTCAGAACATCCCTTTGGGAACACAACTGACAGATGTAAATGGTGACCCTATTGTTCTTCCAATTGCTTACGTGGACCCAATAACGGGGCCAGTTTATCAGGTCTCAAACGCTGTTCTTGAAAACACTTACCTCAAAACAGAGCAAGATTTTAGTGGAACACTGAGCATGGATGTTATCGTCGTTTCAACAGAGCCGGATGGTGATTCTGCTGAAACCCCTCTTAAAGTGGAAATGGAAATCTCACCTATTGTTGATCAAACTGACGGCCAAGAATTACAAAGCAATGGTATTGAGGACAATTTCATCACACTAAATCTTGAGCCTGTCGTTAATCAAGATATAGATTCTAGTGAGTCCTTGACAGGATACACCATTGTATCCATTCCAGATGGCTTAACGCTTTACTTTGATGGTAATGCAGTAGAGGAAAGTAACTTACTGTTAGAACTCAATGAACTACTTGATGGTAGCTCGGCAACATTATCTGAGTTGTTAAACAGTGGACGAATCACTGTAAAAGCTAATGAAGACCTAAGTGGGACATTTAGCCTGGAAGTTCAGTACGAAGTGACAGACACGTCTCCGACGATGGAGACTGATGTAAAGGCAATCAATGGCTCTTTGAGCGTCGTGGTTTCTGGCAAAGTGGATATTGGTAATGAAGATATTGACAAAACACGTTTAGAAGGTGCGACTGAAGTATTCACAAGTACCGATGGGTCTGCTGTCGACGTGAGTGGAGGCATTACATTTACAGAAGCGGATATTGATGGTTCAGAGTATCTCGATTACATCGTTTTACAGATACCGCAGGGTCAAGACCTCATTGTTACTCATCCGAACGGTGCTTCTCAAGATGCCGATGGGAACTGGCTGATTCCAATGGAAGGAATCACAAGTGATAGCGTGTTGGAAACCGCTCAAGATTTGCTTGCTAGCGCATCGATTTATAGCCCATCTAACACAGAGATACTTGATGTGAATGTGTTAGCGTATGTTCGAGATGGAACGGATGCTCAATACATCACTGGTCAGTTCCAAATTCAAATTACTGGCCATGAAGGAGATGGAGACCAGTGTGCTGATCCTGGTGAACCAGGAAGCGTTCAAAGTGGGGATATTGTAGGTAAAGAAGGTGAAGATGTCTCAATTGGGGCGTTTTTAAACCCTGATGTAGCGAGTAGTGACGGTAACTTAGTTTCCTTCTTTGTCGCCGCAGATTCTTTACCTGAAGGAGTCGAGCTTACTGGCGAAGGGGTGATACCTGCTTATGATAATGCGGGCAATCTGTTGGGTTATTCAATTTCTAGCGCTGGATTGTCTTCCTTGACGCTTACTGGCGTGGATGAGGACTTTGCTGGATGCATTACTTTCAATTTAGAAGTGACAGAAACGGCCCCATGCGATGGTGACTCGAAAACAACCGCTCAGACCATTACGGTACAAATCTCTCCTGTTGTCGATGATATCGCGATAGCACCAAGCCAAGTTACGGTTCAAGAAGATACTATAACCAACCTGAATCTTGCTCTTGTATTGGGCGATAGTGAAGGGCCAATGCAGTCCATTACTGGAGAAGGTGACGCAGCGACTGGCCTTGAAAGTGTCAATTGGGTTTCTTTATCTGTGTCTGACGAGAATGCGCGGTTTACTGCCGTGGACCCGAGCCTACTCATTGACAACGGTGATGGAACATGGGTAGTGACAGATGTTACGCGTCTAAACGAAATTCAGTTAATCCCACCTGAAAACTACAGTGGAGAGCTTGTTATTTCCGTTGACGCAAACATTACTGATGAAGTCACGGGAAGTTGTTTAAGTACTGACAGTGCGAAAGATACTCAAACTAAATCAACAGAAGTTACCGTTACCATTGCCCCAGTGGTTGATAAAGCGGTTCTGGAAACAGAAGACGTAGTTGGTAATGAAGATAATTATATTTATTTAGGAAACTTATCTGCATCATTAATCGATCAAGATGGTTCTGAGTCGATGTCTTTGGTCATGACAGGAGTGCCAGACGGAGCCGTGTTGGTTTGGGACAATAATGGGACGTTCGAATTACTCCCTGATAACGGTTCAACGGATGGTGAGAGCAAGGAGTGGCAGCTAACTCAAGCACAACTTGATAAGGTTTACTTTCTACCGCCACTAGATTTTAGTGGGGATATTTCATTAACACTGCAAGCTATTACCCAAGAGTCTGGATCAAACGACTATAACTATACCACTTCTCAGTTCAACGTCGGCGTAAAACCGATTGGCGATGATGTATCGTTGAATACAACCTCTAACACGTTCACTGGAGATGAAGGTGATTCCATTTCGATTGACTTTTTAGCGAGCGGTTTTGAAACAAATAGCAACGAATATATAGAAGTGTCGATGTTGATCAAAGCAAGCTCTGAACCCTCTGCATTGGAAGGCTTAGGTAGGATTCGTATTGGAACTCAATTCTCATCCTTTACCTTCGATGACGCGGGCAATGCCGTGGCGACGGTATTAGTGCGAGCAAATGAAGTGTCAGGTTTGGAGTTCATTCCGAAGGATGCATTTGGAACGATGGATGTTGCTCTCAATGTTAGAACGTTTGATCAAGCGATAGTGTCAGAGACACTCGAAACCGATTTTGGAGATGTGCAAACTACCGATCTAACCATTGTTGTTACCCCTGAAGCTGATGAGCCAACACTAACGGCCGATTATCAGTCTATTGTGTCTGAAGCGTCTGGGAGTATTCCTTTGGGGTTGAGCATGAATTTAGTCAATCCTGCACCCGAAGAGTTTGGAAGTGTGGAGATTCGCGGATTACCAACAGATCTAGAGTTGAGTCATGGTGAAAGATTGAACGGCATTTATACTGTTGATCAAGAGGATGTCGCTGATCTTTCCATCGTTGGCGGGTTTAGCGGTGCAAGTGATTTTACGTTGTCGATAAAACCGATTGCAACACTGGGTGCTACAGTCGCAGAAGGTGCTGCTCAGACAGTCAATGTTACCTTAGTGGAAGAAGGGGGCCAAACATTACTTGCGACAGATGCTAATGATTTGCTTATTGGAGGAAGTGGCAGCGATGTATTCCAGTTTGACAGTTCAGGGCTCGGTAACGAGTTAAAGCCCTCGTACGATGTGATCAACGATTTCCAAATATCCGTTATTGGTGATGATAATGACACAATTGACATCGCCTCGATAATCACCGCTACCTCGATAACAGAAGTCGATAATAAGCTCGATTTAACAGAGAATGATGATGGCGTAACGCTTCACATAAAACCAGAAGAGACGGGGACAAAACAACAGATTCTTATGCAGGGCGTCACTCTTGATCAGCTTTACAAAGGTGACTCGACTGGCGTAGCCGAAGAAAATGTCTTACAGAAGATGATTGATGACAACAACTTGCTAGTAGGTGGTATGTCATGAAGCATCACTCATCCTCATCAAGTGAGCTGACTAACGATCCTTGGGGGCAATCGTTAACTTGGTTGATGCGTTATTTTGAGGTTAGACACCATACAAAAAAGGTGCTTTCTGGATTACCTCTTGTTGAGGGTAGATTGGATAGTGACTTATTCATCAGAGCCGCTGAGCGAGCCGATCTTGAACTCACATTAATCGATTTAAAATCCACCGCAATGTTGAGCTTTCCATTGGTGGTAATCAATAGGAAGACGTTACAACCCGCTATTATATCTGAGCGACATAACAGCGATTATCAAGTCACGTTATTTAGTGAAGATCAAGGTGAAACGCAATACGTCACGAGCGAGGAGCTGCATAATCAATTCCAGCCTCAAGCATGGCAAGTTTCTATGCGTCCAGAGTTGGACAAACGGATAAGTTCTATTCAAGCGGATTATAATGAACATTGGCTTTTCGCCGTAGTGAAAGAAATGTCTCCGTGGTATCGAGATCTTTTGATTGCCTCTTTCCTTATCAATACGCTAGCGCTAGTTATTCCGCTTTTCACTATGAACGTTTACGATCGTGTAGTGCCTAATCAAGCTTTCAGTACATTATGGGTTTTGGTCGCTGGTGTCTCCGTCATCATTATTTTTGATTGGCTATTGCGTAAAGCAAGGGGAGTTGTCACTGATACCGCGGGTAAGTACATCGATAACAAGCTTTCTTCGATACTTTTTTCTAAAGTTATGGGGATGAAACTTGAACACCGTCCTGCATCAGTCGGTGCATTCGCTCGACAACTACAAGATTTTGATAGTGTTCGCGATTTTTTTACTTCTGCATCTCTTGTGACCTTAGTTGATCTCCCATTTACGTTGTTATTTTTAGTCTTAATAGGTTGGCTAGGTGGGGCAATGATGTTCATACCTATTGCCGTCATGTTTATCCTGCTGATCCTTGGCTTTGCGGTAAAAGCAAAAATAGAACAATCACATACGGAAAGTGCTGCACTATCCATGAAGCGACAAGCTCACTTGTTTGATTCATTGTCCTCTTTAAAAGAGATTAAGCAAAATAACGCTACGGGAGAAGCACAAAAGCGTTGGGAGCAGACGGTATCCATGCTTTCTGATTGGCAAAATCAATCGCGAAACTATTCGAATATCGTTGCTTACTCCATTCAATCTAGCCAGCAGATAATTACCGTAATGTTACTTGTAACAGGCGTGTACAGAATTTCTGAGGGATTGCTCAGCATGGGGGGGCTCATTGCTATTGTCATGCTTAGCGGTCGTGCTGCAGGGGCGATTAACCAGTTAGCTATGCTGTTACTTCGCTATCAACAGACAAAAACAGCGGTTGAAGGCTTAAATTCTATCATGTCTTTACCTCAGGAGGTGCAACGCAGTCAGGTCATTACGTCTGCCGAATTTACAGGGAATATACGTTTAGAAAACGTGAGCTTCCAATACCCAGATGTTGATATGCCATGTTTGAGAGATATTAATCTTACTATCAAGCAAGGCGAACGCGTTGGCGTTATTGGTAGTGCAGGAGCAGGAAAGTCTACACTCCTTTCTATTATTACCAATCAACTCAGTGCCTTACAGGGTAGCGTTTATTTTGATGACATTGACAGTCAGCTTTGGCCCGCCGAATTGATAAGAGAGAAAACGGGTTGGGTTGGCCAAGATTCGCATCTTATATACGGCAGCATTATGGAAAACATAGTATTAGGACATCATGTTATTGATCAAGAACGTTTACGCCGTGCGATAGAATTATCGGGTTTGAACCAGTACATGAGCCGCCTTCCTCATGGTCTAGAAACGCAAGTCGGAGAAGGAGGGCGTTATTTGTCGGGGGGGCAAAGGCAAGCTGTAGCGATTTCAAGAGCGTTTTATCGAAACCCTGCAGCATTAATTTTAGACGAGCCAACCAGTTCCTTAGACCAGCCAGCTGAGAATGCGTTGTTTAATGCTCTTAAATCGTTGCCGCACTCGACGACGATGATTATTAGCTCTCATAAACATTCCTTATTATCGCTTTGTGATCGAATTGTTGTGCTTGATATAGGCACAATTTTGAGGGAAGGAGCGCCCCAAGAAATTTTTGCTAAACAACAGTCTAACGCGAAAACGAACAGAGTACGCGCAGTATCAATTGTACGCGAAGGAGGTCAATGATGAGCACAGTTCGTTGGAGTAATGCTCATTTAGCAAACCGTTCGAGAACGTTGATTTGGTTGTCTGCCGCGTTAGTGCTAAGTGTGATTATTTGGGCCTCGTGGGCGAGGTTAGACGAAGTGGTTGTCGGCGAAGGAAAGGTTGTTCCTACTTTGTCTGTTCAGACGATTCAGAGCTTAGAGGGAGGCATTCTAAAGGAGTTACTTGTCATGCCTGGTGAAAGCGTCACTAAGGGGCAAACCATCGCTATTCTGGATGATACAAGGTTTAAGTCGACCTATTCGGAGACCTCTGAACAAGTTGAATCTTTGCTCGCCAGAAAGCAGAGGCTTCAAATTGAATTAGAAACGGTAAAAGTGAATAGCCTCCAACTGGATTGGAAACAACAAGTGAGTATCGAGCCTCAGCCATTTGATATTTCGATGACCGGCCACTCTGCCTATCTGAATGCCAAAGCAAACTATCTTGAGCGGTTGAGCCAACTGGAGTCTGAGCTGGAGGAGGCTAAATTGCGAATTGAGCAACAATCGCAAGCTTATCTAGATACCTTGAATACCATTCAAACACTAAAAAGCAGTCTGGTTATTGTCTCGAAAGAGCGAGATATGTTGAGAGAGGTGGTTTCTAGTGGCGCGGTGGCTGAAGTGGAATTATTAAAACTGAATAGAGACGTTATAAAGCTCAAAGGAGACATCGCGAGTTCACAAGCTGCTGCCCAAAAGCAAAGGGCTGTGTATTCTGAATCCATCGCAGATTATCGTGGTACTGCGCTTGCTTTTAGGGCAGAGGCACAAGGGCAGCTCAATGAAGTTGTGACGCAACTAGCGCAGCTCAATGAAAGTCGTCAGGCGATTGCGGATCAGTTGAATCGAACGCAGTTACTTTCTCCGGTCGATGGAACCATCAAAGATGTTTTTGTCAGAACCATCGGAGGTGTGGTTAAGCCGGGTGAGCCTATTTTAGAAATAGTCCCTCGTAATAGCACGTTAATCGTTGAAGCGAGAATTTCTCCTCAGAATATCGCCTTCATAAGGCCTGGCCTGCCGGCAACGGTAAAGTTGTCTGCCTATGACTTTGTCATTTACGGAGGCCTAGAAGGAGAAGTGACCTACGTAAGCGCCGATGCACTTCAAAATGAAGAGGGCAATGCCTACTACCGTGCCAACGTTACTTTCAAGGTTGATGATAAGTTTACGATCATCCCGGGAATGCAGGTTGTGGTAGACATTCTTACAGGAGAAAAAACAGTACTGAATTATTGGTTAAAACCTATATTACGTGCGAAAGAGAATTCGCTCAGAGAAAGATAGACATAAGGATATAAGATGCGGCTTAAATCAACGTTATTGGTCTTGTTTGCAGTATCATCGTCGCCAAACGCTTTGACTTTAGAAGAGTCAGTTACGTTATCTCTCGATAGCTCCCCCAGTTTGCTTGCTCGCTATTCTCGCTATGAGTCGATGGTACGAGACCGAAATGCCATAAATGGTTCATTTCTTCCTCAGGTTAATTTGTATGCAGCAGCAGGGTACGAAGGTACTCGATATAACAACGGAAACTACATCGACAGTGAAGATAGAACATTAGAAAGAACGGAGATGGGCGTAAGAATCTCCCAACTGTTATTTGATGGATTTAAAACAAGTGCTGATGTTGATCGCCTATCTTACGAGGCTGAAGCTGAACGCTTGGACTTATTGGCATCTGCGGAAAATGTTGCATTAGATACTGTCAGAGCGTATGTGGATGTTTTACATGCCCGAGAGTTGATGAAACTGACAGAAAGAAACCTAAATGAACACCAAGAGATCTACCGTTTCATTCTAGATAAAAAAGAAAAAGGTTTAACCAGCAACTCCGACTTAGCGCAGGTTTCTTCGCGTGTCGCGACAACACAGTCCTCATTGATTGCCGCCCAAAACAATCTTTCCGATGCTAGAACAAGATTTGTACGTTTGGTTGGTCGAGCGCCGCAAAACTTAGTTGAGCCTGTTTACCCGCAGGAATTGCTTCCGAATAAGCTTGACGAAGCACTCAAACAAGCGGTTAGGTTGCACCCATCCATACAGTCGGCGATGAAAGATTTAGAGGCGGCTCGACATGAAGTAAAAAGAGAAAAGGGGGATTACTACCCAGAGCTCAAGCTTGAGCTGTCAGCCAACAAAACAGACAACGTGGATAATATTGAAGGCATTAACGAAGATGCAAAGGTTATGCTGACGGTCAACTACGATCTTTTTAACGGCTTTTCTACAGACTCCCGAGTGGAGTCATCTGCCTGGCGAGTAGAGGAGGCGAGGGCTATTCGAGCAAATGCAGAACTAGATGCGAATGAAGGTGTAAGGCTGGCATGGGACGCACATACATTGCTTCAACAGCAAATGGAGTTTTTAAAAGTCAACGTTGATGCGGCGAAAGTAACTGAATTAGGGTACATCCAGCAGTTCAATGTAGGGCGACGCAGTTTGTTAGATGTATTAGATGCCAAAGTTGAAACGTTTGTTGCGAGACGGAACTACACCCGAACAAAGTACGATCATTTGGTTGCCACTTACCGTTTATTCAACTCGATGGGGATTCTGACTTATGCGTTGCGAGTTGAGTATCCAGAGAACTGGAAGGAGAACAATAATGGATAAATTCGCAGTGACGAGTCTTCTAGTTTTCATGTTAGCAGGCTGTGCTGAATCACCGAATACGACGTTGACCACTTACCAGTACAACGACCTTAAAGACAATGATAGTGATGGCGTGATAAACCAACGAGATAACTGCGCAGATACGCCAAAAGGTGTGGTTGTTGACAGTGAAGGCTGTGCGAATTGGGTCAACGACTCGCAGACACACCTGATCAGCTTTTTCTTTGCGATGGATGAGCATCAGGTAACGCCATCTCATGATATGCCGCTAAGCGAGTTGAAAGCACTGCTTCAGAGTAACCCAAATGCGCAAGTCATACTGATAGGAGACACAAGCCCTGAAGCGTCACTCGAATACAACAAAGCGTTGGCAAAGAAAAGGACGGCAGCTATACGAGAATTGCTAGTGAGAAACGGCATTCAAGATAATCGAATTGAAGAGCAAGAGTTTTATCAGAATACGGCATTGACGGTACAACTAAAAAAACGGGAAAGGCGCACAATTGCTGTTGTAAACACGAAAGCTGAAAGTACTGAACAAGCGTGGACTATATTTAGTTCGGACAGCGAGTTGACACCTAATTCGAAGTTGGAGCTGAATTATGAAAATTAAAGTCTTGCCTTTCCTTGCTCTAACTTCATGTTTGATTTCACCGCTGGCATTTGCTGACTCTGAGGCTCGAACATCGATTTTTGTCGAACCAGAGATACTAGAAACGATAGAAACATTGATAGATGAGCCAAGTGTAAATGTAGCGCTTGCATCTCAGTCTGGTGGTTTTAACGACATGCTAAATGACGGAGCCTCTATTGCGATCACATCTAAGAAATGGTCAGATGAAAACATCTCCCGATTTCAACGAGAAAGAGGCCACAGGCCTACACGTTTGTTTTTAATGGCAAACGCTATTGTCGTAATCAATAGTCAAAAGAGTACGGTAGATAGTGTTTCCGTTAGTGAATTGAAACGCTGTGATGCAAATACGTATGCTTTCGGGGAGATGCGTTTAAGTAACCCAGATGTGAGCTCTAATGGTTGTCAATCATCGATTCAAATGCTTGATGAAGACCGATTGAAACGAGCTTTAAGCGACGACTTGTCAGCCAAAGCTTATATGCGATACTCCGATTTTAAATACTCAGAACAGTGGTCGAGCTACAAGGCTCTCTCTGTTCATCATAACGATGACTCATGCTCTTTGAGCACAGATTGCATCTATTCTCTTCGCTATCCATTTTCCGTGGTCTATTACGTTTATATAAATAAACAATTCGACACTAATCAGAAGATCAAAAAATCAAAGCTATTTGAACTCCTTACAACCGACAACAATACACAACAGGTACGAAATGCTGGGTTTATTCCACTACCAAAAGCGCTTATTAAAATAAATAGGGTGAAGTTAGGGCTAGATGAGCCAGTTGTTTTAAACGGGTATAAATAAACTTCATACGCCTAACTATGTGGGCTTGAGTGAACGTACCGCTCTAGGAAGTTTGCCTTGCTGCTCATTTATCTTTGGTTAACCTTTGGTCAATTGAGTTGGTTGTAAGTGGTTTTGTTGGTAATTTTTCTATCATTGTGGCAAGTTTACTTAAAACTACTTAAGTGAATTTAAGTTATGACACAAGAAGAAAGACTCGTAGCGCTCAGAGCGAAGCTGGAGCAGCAAAACAAAGTAACGTTGTCTGAAGTTTGTGAGTACTTTGGTATCTCGCGAGATTCAGCTCGCCGAGACTTAGTTAAGTTGAGTCAGCAACCTGGGTTACAAAGAATACGAGGTGGTGTCATGCTTGCGCCGATCTCTTCCCATACCGAGGCATACGCGAGTCGACCCGTGAGTGACGTTAAACATCGACTGGCTCAATCTGCCGCAGCGTTGTTGGATGAGCGCGACCATCTTGTTATTGATACCAGCACCATTTTATCTCTGCTCCCACTCTATGCAGGAAAAGCGCGTTGTGGAGAAAACAAGCTCAACGTCGTTACTAACAGCATTGATGTGCTGACCGCTGCTGAGACAAACGACACAATGGACGTTTATTTCTTAGGCGGACACTTTGACCCTTATGCCAGAGCAGTTTTAGGGGCGCAAGCAGAGCAGCAAATGCAGCATTATCACGTGAACAAAGCGTTCATTGGCGTGTGTGCGTTGTCATCCCGAGGGCTGACAACAAATAGTTTGTTAGAAGCAACAATGAAACAAGCGATGATTGCTCAAGCTCAGCAGGTCATCGTCGTTTGTGAATCCCGAAAAATTGGTAGCGACAATTTCCACCACGTATGTGATTTGTCAAAGATCGACATCATTATTACAGACCATCCCCCTCAATCAGATTTTCAACAACTCCTCGATCACAATGATATTGAATGTATTGTTGTATCACCGAAATAAGGAATCTTACAATGGCTTACGATCCCGTAAAAACCGCTGTGATTGGTTACGGATATTCAGCAAAAACGTTTCATTTACCCTTCATTAAATCGCTACCAAATTTAACGCTGAGCGCGATAAGCTCTCGTCAACAGGAGGCGGTTCAAAATGATTGGCCAGATGCTAAGTGGTTTTCTGATGCGAATACTTTACTCGATGATAGTGATGCAGAGCTCGTAATCATTACTGCGCCAAATGACGTACATTACGAACTTTCAAAGCGTGCGTTGAACAATGGGAAACACGTCATCGTCGAGAAACCGTTTGTTACTCGGATAGAAGACGGTAATGAACTTATCGCATTAGCCGAAGAGAAAGGTCTGGTGCTGAGCGTTTTTCACAATAGACGTTGGGATGGAGACTTTCTCACGGTTAAATCTCTTATCGAACAAGGTAAGTTAGGTGATATAAAGCTGTTTGAGTCACACTTTGACCGTTACCGTCCTGAAGTTCGTCAACGCTGGCGAGAGCAGGCTCAAGATGGCGGTGGTATTTTATTCGACCTTGCTCCTCATCTTCTCGATCAAGCATTGGTGTTGTTTGGCTTGCCAGATGCGATAGACGCACAATGTCGAATGATGCGCCCGGGTGCGACGACGATTGATTATTACAACTTGATACTTCATTACCCTGAGCATATTGTGCACTTGCATTCAAACTTGTATAGCCCAGAGCCGAATCTCCGCTACAAAGTATTGGGTACGGAAGCTAAATATGAAAAGTTTGGATTAGATCCTCAAGAGGGCTACTTAAAAGAAGGCCGTTTGCCGGAAAACGATGCTTGGTCGGAAGAAGATGAGGCGTTATACGGCGTCCGTTACGACGAAGACGGTGCGCAAACTATCAAAACGGAGAGAGGCGCGTACCAAGCTTACTTTGTTGGTGTGGCAGACGCCATTCGCTTGGGCACTGATAACCCGGTCCCTGCCGCTCAAGCAGTACAGAATATCGCTCTGATTGAGATGGCATTGGAAAGCAGTAAAACGGGTAAAACGATTCAGGTGAAACCATGAGTTTGACGCTTGAACTCGTGGCCCGGCAAGAGCATGAACTTCAGTCGGCGGAATTTAATCACCATATTGCGTGGTCTATCGGTCTCGCTCTAAAAGAAGAGGCTGAAGCTCGCGGCGCGGCTATTGCTATTGAGGTTTACGGCTTTGGACAAACGCTATTTCAATACGCGATGGCAGGAACCTGTGCTGATCATTTAGATTGGGTCCGTAGGAAGCGAAACTCAGTATTGAGGTATGGCCACAGCTCTTACTATCTTTCTCTGTACAACAAGCAAAAGCAACGTGATTTCGAAAATCAGCCTCATCTCGATGCTCGTGAGTACTGCGCTCATGGTGGCGCGTTCCCAATTCGGCTTTCTGGGTCTGGTTTGGTTGGGGTTGTGACGGTATCGGGTTTACCGCAGTTAGATGATCATCAGCTAGTTGTGGATATATTAAAAACGATGACAGAGACAAAACCCTCTTAAACGCCAAATATGAAAGTAGCACGGTTTCTTTATCGTGCTACTGAATTCTCTTTTTAGCTCATAAAGTGTTCTTTAATGTGAGCAAATATTAACATTGATCCCAACTTACTACCTGAAAATCAAATCAATTTCATATAACCTATACGCTCATTCATATAGAAAGCCTTCAAAGTTGGCCATTGGCAATGTCTTTTAGAAGAAAAGAAAAACTCAATCTTAGAAATCTTATTGTCACCCTATGTGTGTTCAGTGTGCTTGTCACTTTGATCAACGCATTCTACTCGATTTATCGTGTTCAAAGGGATCTCATCATCAATAACACGTTAGAATCAAACCGTGTTTACGCCCAAAAAATGTCTGAAATGACAGACTCTTTCATAGAAAGCTCAATGTCGCAGCTAAAATACAGTGCGAACGTGCTAAAAGACAAGATGCATGACGCTCAGCTTCTTGATAAAGAGGCTGAGAGATTAAGAACGCAAACCAAATCATTTAACTCTGTGGTTGTCGTTAATGCAAAAGGGGTTATTATTTCTGTATCCCCTGAAACACTTCAGGTGAAAGGTGTAAGGTTAGTGGGTGAAAGAAAACGCCAGTCTTTAAACGCTCAAGCACCGGTTGTTACTGAACCATTTATATCGCCAGCTGGAAATTACTTGTTAACCATCTCATACCCTATATTTTCTCAATCTAATGAATATTTAGGTTATATCGGCGGCACTATTTATCTAGAAAAAGAAAATATTCTTGCAGAGTTACTCAGCCAGCACGCATACAAAGATGGTTCTTTCCTTTACGTTGTCGATGAGAGTAACACTCTGATTTATCACCCAGATCAATCGAGGGTTGGTGAAGTAATCGACGATAATGAAGCAATCAAAGCGGTGACGATGGGGCAGAGCGGCAACAAAGAAATTGTTAACTCTCGCGGCGTCGAAATGCTTGCTGGTTATGCGCCAGTAAAGTCATCAGGATGGGGAATTGTTGCTCAGCGCCCGAAATCGATGACGTTATCTGTGCTAGATGAACAGATGTGGAATGTTTTCCTTAAGTCGATTCCAATTGGTTTATTAACTTTGTTGCTAATTTGGTTCTTGTCCCTTCTTATTTCTAGACCACTTTGGCAGTTAGCGGGTGCTGTGCGAGGTGTCGAAGAACATTCATCATCTATCGATGATCTCAAACTGGTTAAGTCTTGGTATTTTGAGGTCTCACATTTGAAGCTTAGCTTTCTTAAAGCATTTGGTATCGTGTCAAAAACCATTGATAAGCTGCAACTGGATACATTAACAGATTCGATGACTGGATTATTGAATCGACGTGGATTAGATAAAGTTCTTGGTTTGTTTAAGCAGGAAAATACCGCGTTCTCTGTTTTGGCGCTAGATATTGACCACTTTAAGAGCGTAAACGATAACTATGGCCATGACGTGGGTGACAACTTACTTAGAGAGTTTGCGCAGTTAATGAAAGACCAAGCTCGCTCTAATGATCACCTGTGTCGTTCTGGCGGTGAAGAGTTTATGATGTTTTTGGAAAAAACAGACGTAAACCACGCTATGGATGTTGCAGAGCGTATTAGACACAACGTGGAACAACATGACTTTCAGGTGGTTGGTAAGGTCACGGTTTCGTTGGGCGTTTCTCACTGGAAAGGCAATGACACACCAATTGAAGCGGTAATGAAAGACGCCGATAATGCACTGTATAAAGCGAAACATAATGGAAGAAATAGAACGGAGTTGGGTGACGACGCACAATAGATATTGCGCTTTATGCTGAACATAAAACGAGCCAGTGACTAACCTTTGCTGTTAATCGCTGGCGTAACCGCTACCAATTGCGCGAAACGGCAAGTTTAGCTCTAACTCTGGAATTTGTTTACCCACCCAAGCCGGAAATGTATTGCTATTTGGCCCTGGAAACAGCGTATATTCTTCAGCCCAAGGGTATTGGTTAATAACACTTTGTATTTTAGGGATAAGCTGGCGGGCCTTTTCACCTTGTATGGAGAGGATCTTTTCTGGTTTTGCACCATACCAATATCGATCTGGCGTCCCAGTTTGGTACTGATATAGAGCGGGTTGTCCGCGATTCACTCTCCAGCCGACTACTTCATACACTGTATATTCGTTCGCATTTTCAGGCTTTATTGCAAACCATGTATGAACAGCAAACCAGCCTCGCCAACCAAACGCGTCTGCGGCGTAAAACTCAATCACAGCATGCTTAACATTGGAAGGATCGGGTGCGATACCCGCAGGTTCTCTGCTAGCGGTACGCCAATCTCCTTGAGTGCATCCACCCAGCATAACCGCGATTGACATGAGCCAAATTTTTACATGGTGAGTAAAGTTGAGAGGGTCTTTCATTTATTGCTCCTAGACCAACCGATGCTGGTAACGCTCTATTGATTTTAGCTATAAAAACGTGGCAAGTCTGATTGTTGAAATCCTCTCCTTATTAAAAGAGAGAGGGAAGTTAGTGCCATAATTCCAGTTCATACGTAATAATAAGGTAAGCCGATTTGTAACATGTGGCATAGACGATGCCGTATTTCTCGAACGATTCGTCTAGTTGCGTATGAAAAAGTAAGAGGTTGTATGTATTCCTTACACGACCACATGAATTAAAAGCATTAAAAAACAGAGGTTTACAGTGGATTTTGACTGATTAAGTGAGTTTGGGACCCTCACATTGTCTCACATTTGCTTGTTTTGGGCGGAATTTTCATCGCTCATCTTTTTGCGCGTTTAGAGTCAGCGTTCAGCTATGGCACAATAGGCGCTCACAGAACAAGTGCTGTTTGGTCATGCAAATAGCAGAAAAATAACTAGAAATAGAATAATTAATGTTTAAATCAAAAAGTATACTCGCATTAAGCATGTTCGCATTTGGCTGTTTTGCCAATCAAGATAGCGAACCAACGTCCGTTGTGCTGAACTATGGTGATTCCTCCATCAGTACTGATATTCAAGCCAATCGAAAATTTCATGTTGTCCGAGACAATGAAAGTGAGCACGTAGAATTTTCCGGCGGAATCACAAAGGAGTATTCCGATTATATTGTGAATATTCATATCATAAGAAAAAGCAATATACGCAGATCAAGCCGTGAGCTGAATACTACCGTATTGATGAACAGTGATCAGATTGGGAAGCCTTTAGTGATTGGCATTGAAAATGATGAGTTCACTAGTATCACTTTGCGTTAATGCTTAGTATTTATTGAATAGGAATGAGGAAATTGATGCTCTCAATACGCTGTTATCGCACCGAGGATGCCCCAACACTGTGGGCACTCTTTTACCATACTGTGCGAATCATTAATCGTCGCGATTATACGGAATCACAAGTTTCCGCTTGGGCACCATCAGATTTTGACCTCGATGTGTGGCAACGAAAAATGGACGATACTCAACCATACGTCGCGGAGATAGAAGGGCAGGTCGTTGGCTATTGTGATTTGCAAGGTGACGGCTTGATTGATCATTTCTTTTGCCATCATGAATACCAAGGACAAGGTGTTGGTCGTGATTTGATGTCTTTTCTTTTTTCACAGGCGAAAGTACAGGGGATAAAACGACTGTATTCTGAAGTGAGTATTACCGCCCGACCTTTTTACGAGAAAATGGGTTTCACAGTTAAGTCTCGACAACGTGTTGAGGTTAGGGGAGAAACCTTAACTAACTTTATGATGGAAAAGTATATTTAACTTAAATAGTGAGCATTTAGTGAGCTTGAACACAGATATAAAATGTTTTCCAATGTGAAAACGAGTTCATTGATCTCGCACCAACGTTTTGTTTGAAAACAGTGTACATAATCTTCTCTGGAACGCCATTACCGCATTTCGTCTCTGAAGGCTTAAAAACAGTCTGAAAGTTTTGGTTTTGCGGCGGGTAATAGCGTTCCAAACGCCAAATGTGTCTGGCTAACCATCTCAGAAAGAGAAGTAGTACTATGCGCCCTTATCTCAAATACGTTGTTCCAACATTGATACCATTGCTTGTTTGGTTGATGCCTCTCTCTGCGTTCCCATTTGATGGCATTACTATCGTCCAGCAAAGAGTGATTGCAATCTTCTTGCTTGCCGCACTTTGCTGGGTATTCGAGCCAATTCCAATCTACGCCACGTCGGTTGTGATCATTGTCCTAGAGCTATTGCTTGTATCAAATAAAGGTGTTGTGCTCTTTCGTTTGCAAGAAGGGCAGCCACATTTTGGTGAGCTATTACAATACAACGAGATAATGGCGACCTTCGCTAGTCCGATTATCATGCTCTTCCTCGGCGGTTTCTTTTTGGCTATGGCGGCGACAAAGTACAGGTTAGATGTCAACTTAGCCCGAGTGTTACTCAAACCATTTGGACAAAAACCAAAGTTCGTTATGCTGGGGTTGATGCTGATCACCGCTGTTTTTTCCATGTTTATGTCAAACACCGCAACAACAGCGATGATGTTGTCCATTTTAACCCCTGTGATAGCGGTTTTCGGGCCTAAAGACCCAGGTCGAATTGCATTCGCTTTGTGTATTCCTGTTGCGGCCAACATTGGTGGCATTGGTACTCCAATCGGCACGCCACCGAATGCCATCGCCCTAAAATATTTGGTTGGTGACAACTTAATTACGTTTGGTGAATGGATGGTATTTGGTGTGCCATTCGTTATCGTGATGATGGCGTTAGCCTGGTTTCTGATTGGCTTTTTGTATAAAGCCGAACAAACCACCATCGATCTGAACATTAAAAGCAAGTTTTTGAAAACACCCAAAGCAATAATGGTTTACGTCACCTTTGCCGGCACGATTATTCTTTGGTTGATGGGTTCTGCACATGGAATGAATTCTTACACAGTAGCATTAATTCCGGTCGCAGTGTTCTCATTGACGGGCATCATCAACAAAGAAGACTTGAAGAAAATCTCTTGGGATGTGCTTTGGTTGGTGTCAGGCGGTATTGCTCTGGGTCTTGCTCTAGATAAAACCGGGCTTGCGAAGCTGGTGGTACACAGCATTCCGTTTGATCAGTTCTCGCCATATGTTGTCTTGTTTGGTGCGGCTTTCTTGTGCTTGTTAATGGCAAACTTTATGTCGCATACAGCCACCGCAAACTTGCTGATGCCGATTATGGCTGCGCTGGGTACTTCTATGGCTTCGCTAACGCCTCTCGGCGGTGAAGTTACTCTGATCTTGGTCGTGACATTTGCCGCTTCACTCGGTATGTCGTTACCAATCAGTACGCCACCAAACGCGTTAGCTCATGCAACAGGGCATGTCGAGAGCGGCCAAATGGCTCGTATCGGTGCCGTGCTAGGCGTGATTGGCGTATTACTCAGCTTTGTGATGGTGTGGATTTTACATACTGTTGGGCATATTGGATAACCCACCATGTACGAAACGAAGTTAGACGCGTTAGTACAACGCTATTTTAATCACCTTGAACGCCGATTAACAGTTTTATCCGGGTCGGTGCTTATTGAGCAAGCTGGCTACAACGATCGCTTGTACTATGTGCTGTCGGGAGAACTGGCGGGCTATTACGCGGAAGATGACAAGAAACCGATTCAGGTATTTTCTGCATCTCAAGGTGCGTTTATTGGCGTACATAGTTTCTTTTCTGGTACGTGGACTGCCTCTTCGACAGTGATTGCTCAAACCGATGTTGAATTGGCTTGGATACAGCGCGATACGCCCGCCGTGGAAGAAGCGACATACGGACCATTGACGACACAATTTATGCCTGTGATGGTTAACGAATTATCTCGTCGTCAACGGCGCGCAATGCAAGAGGCATTGGCTAAAGAAAAAGCACTACAAAAGCTTCATACCGCAGAGCAAATGACAACGTTGGGGCAGCTTGCAGCGGGTATTGCTCATGAGTTGAACAATGCGATAGGCGTTGTAAGCAGTAAATCAGAACGACTAGAGACAGTTATCATGGAACTGCTTGAAGAAGTTCATCCGGAAGCGAGTCAATTTTTTGATTTTGGTTTAATGCAAGGGCAGAAAGTCTCTTCTAGCGAAGCGAGAAAGCGGGGGCGCCACTTCGAAAAATACTACGGTTTAACCAAGGAGGTTGCTCGTGATCTTGCACGTGCCGTTCCAAATAATTTCCTTTCGGAACATTGGCTAAAAAGACCAGAAGAAGCGATACGTTTCTGGCAAATGGGACGAGATCTCCATGACTTACGCATCGCCTCTAAACATACCGTTGGCATTGTACGATCCGTAAAACAATTGGGGCGCACGGATATCGACTTGGATGAAGCGATTAACATCAATGATTCAATCAATCGCGCCTTGGCTCTATTGCAAAGTGACTTAAGACGAGTGAGTGTTCGTTTTAGCCCTGCGGATTTACCTGCTTTTATTGGTTCTCAAACCGAACTCGTCCAAGTTTGGGTAAATATATTAAAGAATGCGTGCGATGCACTTGGTGAAACGGAGAAACCCGGTATCGAAATACATACTCGGGAGAGTAAGGGTAAAATTTTGGTCACGTTTGCTAACAACGGACCAGAAATTGATGAAGCGACACGTAGAAAAATTTTCCGGCCAAACTTCACCACTAAAAAGGGGGGCTTGTCGTTTGGTTTAGGGTTAGGTCTGTCGATTGTAAAGCGCATTATCGCCGGATATAACGGCTCTATTGTGGTAAAGAGCGACAGTGAAAAAACGATTTTTAGAATCAAGTTACCAGTAGAGGGTGAACATGGAGAAGCTTAATGTAATTTGCGTTGATGACCAACGAGAGGTACTAAGCGCGGTTCTACAAGATTTAGAGCCGTTAAATCAATGGTTGAATGTCGAAGACTGCGAATCAGCAGGTGAGGCTCTAGAACTGATGGATGAATTTGATGCAGAAGGCGAGATGATCGCATTGATTATTTCCGATCATGTGATGCCAGGTAAAACGGGAGTAGAACTGCTGACCGATGTATCAAAAGACGGTCGTTTTGGCTTTACGAGGAAAGTGCTTCTTACCGGGCAAGCGACGCACACCGATACGATTAATGCGATCAACTCCGCAGGCATTGACCGCTACTTTGAAAAACCATGGCAAGCAAGCCAATTAATAGAGTGCGTTAGAAACTTGGTGACCCAATATATCTTTGATGTGGGCTTAGATTACACTCAGTATCACGAGCATTTAGATCAGAGTGTGGTGTTTGAACGTCTACGTTAATCGGGGGACATTAAGCTTGTTTTCGTCACGGCCAGTTAGTGTCTGAAATCTATAGTGAATAGTTCAGCATGTTTAACGTGGCCGTGCGGAATATTGCTATAGTATGCTTAACTCAACGAATAGCGGCTTGCACTGGCAACAGAAAGTGGCTTAGAGAACCAATAACCTTGCAGATAATCGACGCCCATTTCGGTAAAAAATTCACACATTTTGGCGTCTTCAATTCCCTCAATCACTACTTCAATATTATTTTCCTGGCACATAGTGATAAGAAACTTCAGATATTCTTGTGAAGAGCGGTTGGTTAGTGTTTTCCACGCCATCGACCTATCAATTTTGATTTGTGTCATCGGGAGGTCGAAGAAGCTATTTAATGAACTGTAACCCGATCCAAAGTCATCCAGAGAGAGTGCAAATCCTAGTTCCCTGAGGGTATTCAGAGGGGCAATGGCTGTCTGATTATTATCCAAAATAAACGTTTCTGTTAGTTCCAAAACAATAGACTCAGGATCGACACCAACCTCATCCGCCATGGCTTTAATTCGCGCAGGGAATTCACTGTTCATTAACTGAAGTACTGAAACATTCACGTTGACACGAACTTGGTTTTGGTAACGCTCACGGTAGTTTTTGATAAATTCACACGCTTTGGCAAAGACTTGATATCCGAGTTCGACAATCAAACCTTTGTTCTCTGCCACGGGGATGAATTCGTCTGGATAAATTTCGCCAAACTCTTTGCTACGCCAGCGAACCAGAGATTCGAAGCTCACCACTTTTGAGCTTTTGGCGTCAATAATTGGCTGAAACTTAACGCTTAATGTCTGTTTTTCTAGTGCACTTTTTAGACCTTGCTCAATAAAGAAATAACGGTCTACGGCATGCTGAGTTTTCTCACTGTAAACCGCAACACGGTCTTTATTCTGCTCGCTTGCGTACTGACAAGTTCGTGCTGCTTTACGTAATATTTCCTCTGCTGAGTGACTTGGATCTATGCAAGGATACAAACCAATACTAATGTTACTTCCTAAGTATTGGCCCTCTTCAATCACTGCCTCGTGGTAGGTTTCCTTTAAACTTTCGGCATAACTTTGCAGCGTTTCTACCGAGCATTCATCGTGAATCAAAATCGCAAAGTCATCATCATGTACGCGATATACAGAACTATTTGGAGAAGGTAGGTGACTGAGAGTTTGTAGCAATTTTTCCACTAACCCATCGACCAACTCGCTGCCATATTGATTTAAGTAAGATTTAATCTCTTCTATCTGAATGTAACAGATAGATGCACAAGAATCAGTGGCTCGCACACTATCTTCAATATCCAGCAAGAGATGGGCGCGATTAGCCATACCTGACGCATTGTCATGAAATGCGACTTGATGAATATAGCTTTCCATCAGCTTGCGTTCAGAAATATCACGGTGGCTACCAACCATATAATGACCATGTTCTGTTTCTTTGGTCATGGCTACGCCTTCAATCCAGACGTACTGTCCATTGGGTTTACGCACGCGGTAGGTCGTTGTGACCCTCGTGTTGTTGGTAATGATGTGAGCATCGACCCGAGTGGAGAGTCTTTCTCGATCGAGAGGGTGAACAAGGTCTAACCATTGCTCTAAGCTGATTCGACCAGCGTTGATACCAAGCTGCTCATAAAAGCCCTTGTTATAAAATACCATGGTGCCAAACTCATCCATGTAAAAGAGGCCTTCGTTAAATACATCGAAGATATGAATGAATCGTTCTTCGACGATTTTTAGGAACTCTCGGTCACTATCTGAGACTTGTTGGTCAAATATGGTGGTCAAGATATTTCCTCCTCGAGCCTTTTAGCATCAGAGATAAGTGTTGGGGTTGATAACATAGAGTTGATCTGCTGGCGTACATTACAATCACAAAAGTGTCAGTTCAAATTGTTTGGCTATCATTTTATGCGCTACTAGGTTAATAACATACTAAGATTAGGCGGCTAATCATCGACATTTATAAAAAATAGTCAACAGTAAAAATCATTTATAAAATACAGTTATTGATGCCGTCCGCAATCTATAAATATTTATGAATAATTATCCTAAAGTTATTTTCAGTTGTGTCGGTATCAATGTGTTGTTTTCTAACGTCATTTGTATATATGTTATCTTGGATAAAACCATAATAACAAAAAGGACTTAATGAGCGCGACCGATTATTAATTGACAGGATGCTCATTAATTGTAATCAATTCAAATTTATTATCACGCCAAGTAATCAAATCTCTTATAATGCGGACGTTAATATCGAGTAAGCCTTCTTTATATGCAGTACGATCCGAAAAATTCAATCAAAATTGCGCTCGCTGATATCGGCGTTGGTATGTTTGTTACCGCGATAGAGCACAACAAGCGCGTCAATTTAGCCAATGCAGGGCGGATATCTAGCCCTGAAGGCATTAAGAAGCTTGCTACAAGTGGCGTAAAGTATGTTTGGGTAGATCAAACATTATCTTCGCAGCAGTGTGTCTTCAAGCCTGTAGATGAATCAACTGATGCCACTAAAGAGACGAGAGAGCAGAAACACTCAGATTTTAAGAGGGGTCAACGAACTTATCGTTCGAGAGACATCCAACACAAGCGAGCCAAAAAGCTGATCGCCGAAGCAAAAGATTTGGCGCAGAAACTATTGAATCAAACTTTTGAAGGAAAAATCATTGAAGTTGATGAAGTAGAAGCTTGGGCTGACGATGTCATTGAAAGTGTTTTGATTGACTCAGATGCGTTGCAGTGTGTCTCTGCACTCCGAAAAAAAGACTCTTACTTATTGGAACACTCCGTCAATGTCGCTTGTCTTTTAGTGTCATTCGGTAAGTACTTGGGCTTGGATAAGCCAACGCTAAAACAGCTTGCTGTAGGTGGCATTATTCATGATGTAGGTAAAATTAAAGTCGATGATAAGATCTTGCACAAGCCAGCGAAGCTAACGCCTGAAGAATTTGAACATATGAAGCTACATCAAGTGTTCGCAGGTGAGATTATCCTTCACGTAAAAGGACTTAGTGACGTAAGCCGTGATGTTTGTTTGATGCACCACGAGAAGTTAGATGGCAATGGTTATCCTAGAGGCTTGAAGGGGGAGGAGATTCCAATTCACGGCCGTATGAGCTGTATTGTAGATATCTACGATGCGCTAACGGCTGATCGCTGTTACAAAAAAGGCATGAGTTCTGCCGAAGCGTTTAAAATCTTGTTGAGTCTAACGCCATTTCATTTAGACGCCGACTTAGTTTACAAATTCATTAATTGCATTGGGATGTACCCCGTAGGCTCTATTGTCGAGTTGAACGATGGGCGTGTTGGTATTGTTTGGTCTTCAAATGAATCTCAAGCATTAAAGCCAGAAGTGAAATGTTTCTACTCCCGCAAGTATAAACGATACATTGATGTCACGATGGTGGATTTAAAAACGAGTGCGTACAAAATTGAAAGAGCGATAGCGCCTTCATCGTTAGAGATCGATCCTAAGCCTTTTTATGATTAAGAGAAATAGATAAGCTTATACAACAGGCTTTACATCCTTGCATGTAGGTCGTATTTTATTTGCATAACTATCTATTAATTTTTTCTAAGTTATTTAGATGTAAGATGGTTATTAAGACCTCGGCTTCACGGATAGAAACCGGGCGATAAAATAGTTCTATACACAATGGGCTATAAACCTCATTTTTCTGGAAGGGATGCCAATGCAAATAGATACATGGATTTTTTACACTCTTGCCATTCTCGTGCTCACTGCTTCACCAGGACCAAGCTCACTGTTGTGTTTGAGTAAAGGAGTGAGTAGTGGGTTTCGTATTGCTTTCATGACTGCACTTGGCAGTTTGTCTGCGATTACGATCATCCTTACGCTCTCATTTACCGGGCTGGGAGTTGTCATTGCTTCATCTGAGTTAGTTTTTAATATTATCAAATGGTGTGGTGCCGCTTATTTAATCTGGTTAGGTATTCAAGCGTTGCGCTCATCTCAGACAGATTTTAATAAAACGGCAACGACTCAAAGTTCCGCGACAGCGTTCAGCGCGTTCACTAGTGGTTTCATTGTTGGCGCTAGTAACCCCAAAGCGATAGTCTTTTTCACCGCTTTGTTTCCTCAATTCATTGAACCTTCCGCACCGCTACTGGCTCAATACGCGATTTTCGCGTCTACATTTGTGGTTTTTGAGCTTAGCTGGCTAACATTTTATGCATTGTTAGGGGTAAAAGCCTCTGATTGGTTGTTTGTCGCTGGAAGAGCGAAGTTGTTCAATCGTTTGACTGGTGGAGTATTTATTGGTGCTGGCGTGATGTTGTCGACGGCAAACCGATAAATAAGACAGACTTCGGTACGCAGTTAGGTTTTCCCATATAGTAAGTTGGAATGCGCTAATTTAGCTTTGTCTTATTTCCAGAATGGAAATAGACGTTTTGTTTATTTTCATTAGTGGCAACAGCCAAGCAGGAGTAAAATCACGTTACTCTTTAGGGGTAGAGCTCGTATTTTGTCTTGTGGGCTTGTGGTTACTTTGTAGGAATATCTTAGATGACAAGCCTTTCTAAACTACAACAACGTTTTCTAGATATCGCGACCGACGTCCGTCTTTCTCCAAAACAGAAGTCGAGCTTTTTAGCTTTAGAGGCCGAAGCGTGCATTCCTTACATGACCGTATCTCCATCACTGAGACAAGCAATGGATGAAGGCATCATCTGCGATATGTTTGAAGGTCATGCACCGTTTAAACCTCGCTATGTGTTGCCTGATTACGCTAAATTTCTATCGCAAGGCTCGGACTATTTAGAGTTGTCTCCGGCTGATGATTTCGATGATGCGCTGAATATGCTTACCATCATTTACCATCATGTTCCTTCGGTAACGAACATTCCGGTTTACTTAGGTCAGTTAGATGATGTCTTGTTGCCTTACATAGGCGACCTAACAGAGAGCCAGATTTACAAAAAGTTAAAACATTTTTGGGTCATGCTGGATCGCACATTGCCAGATGCGTTTATGCATGTGAATGTCGGACCGACAGACAACATTATTTGTCGCACTGTTTTAAAAGTAGATGCGGAGCTCAAGCAGATCGCACCGAATCTCACCTTTATGTACGACGAGACAGTTACACCTGATGATTTACTTCGTCAAGCGACACAGAACATTTGTGAATGCAGTAAACCGCATATCGCCAATTACCCAATGCACGCGAAAGCCTACAACGGCTCACGCTTTGGTATTGTAAGTTGCTACAACTCGCTTCCATTAGCAGGTGGATCGAACACATTGGTGCGAATGAATTTAAAAGAAGTTGCAAAACGAGCATCAGACTGTAACGACTTCTTAAACAGTGCGTTGCCTTCTTACCATCGATTAATGGTCGAGCTCATAAACGCAAGAAGCACGCACTTGCATGAAAAATCGAACTTCTTTCAAGGCTTTTTGACGCAAGAAGGGTTGATAAAAGAGTCCTATTTCGCGCCAATGTATGGCGTGTACGGCATGGCCGAAGCGGTAAACCTTCTATTTGAAAAAGAAGGGCAAATAGGGCGATACGGAAAAAATGATCGAGCAAATACTTTTGCTCATGATGTTTCAGCAACACTGGCTAAACTGGTAGACTCAACCCCGGTGAAATATGGTTTAGATGGCAAAGCGCTCTTACATGCACAAGGCGGCATTAGCTTAGATCATGATGCTACGCCAGGTGTACGTCTGCCTTATGGTGCAGAGCCAGACCCTGTCACTTATGTACAAGCAACGGCGAAGCATCATCAGTATTATCGTGCGGGTATCAGCGATATTTTGACGATTGATGAAACGGTGAAATCTAACCCAGAAGCGATGTTCAATTTATGTAAAGGGGCACTAAATGCTGGTTATCGTGAGTTTACCGCGAATGTCACTTCAAATGACTTAATTCGCGTGACAGGCTACATGATCAAACTTTCAGATGTCGCGAAATATGATAAAGAAGGTTCGAGAACCAACACGACGTTTCTAGGTGCGGAAGCAGCAAAAAATACCAAAATTTTAGAACGCTCACCACGTGTGGTGAGTCATGAAGTAACACCGACTTACACGCAGGCATAAGTTCGGTTTAGGAAAGAACAAGATGTCTAGACGAAGTGGAAGCCTTTTGGCAAAAGTCACTCATATCCTTCCTTTCTCTTGTGTTGATGGGCCAGGAAATCGTCTAGTCATCTTTCTACAGGGTTGTAACTATCAGTGTTTGAACTGCCACAATCCTCACACGATAAACCATTGTAATCATTGTGGTGAGTGTGTGAGTGAATGTTCAGCAGGCGCATTGAAGTTCGACGAAAACAACAACGTTGTTTGGCTTAAAGAGGAGTGCACCCACTGCGATCATTGTATAGAGATATGTCAGAACCAATCTAATCCAAAAATTACTGACTACTCTGTAGTAACAATGCTCGATTTGATACGCAAACATCGCTTTTTCATCAGTGGTGTTACTGTATCCGGTGGGGAATCTACCTTACAACTTCCTTTCATTATTGAGCTGTTTAAAGGGATAAAACAAGATCCTGAATTACGGCACCTCTCTTGTTTCATCGACAGTAACGGTTCTTTAGCGGTTGCTGGTTGGCAGCGTATTCTCCCTTTTCTGGATGGCGCAATGATCGACTTGAAAGCGTGGCAGACGGAGACGCATCAGTGGCTAACTGGGCGTGATAATCATCGTGTATTTAAAACCCTTCATTACCTAGCTGAACACGAAAAATTGTACGAGGTCCGCTTACTGCATATTCCCCAAAAAAGTGATTTAGATATAGAAATCGTAGCAATTGGACGTTACTTGAGTACTCTTCCTGAATCGGTGCTTATCCGTTTAAATGCCTTTCAGCATCACGGAGTAATGGGGGAGGCGTTAACTTGGGATATGTGCTCTCATCATGATATCGAACGCTTAAAATCAGAGCTTCGATGCTACGTGAGTAACCCTATCACCGTGCCGACAGTACTCACGTAGTACCGTTGTTTATCTATGCTTACGCATCACAGGCATCTAAATCTAACATGGCGCAAGCGTCGAGTAATTGTTGCTGTAACCATTTTAAAGCGGGATCGTTTAAGCTCGCTTTGTTCCAAACGAGGCTGTAGGCTACCTGTCCGTAATCGAATGGAAGAGCTTGTTCAACCAAACCTTTTGCTTGCATTGCCGCTCTTGCCCAAAGCTTGGAGCATGTGAACAAGTAATCCGAGTGCTGACACATCACCGCAGCTGAACCAAAGTCGGCTACACGCATGGCCAAGTTTCGCTTTGAATGCCTTTGGGTGAGATTTTGCTCAAAATAAGGTTGTGACAGATCTTTATCATGAATACCGATGTGTCTTGCACAAAGGTAACTTTCAACAGATAAGGGTTGCTCAGCGAGTGGGTTCGATGCTCTCATTAAGCAAACCATTTCGTCTTTCAAAATGGTTTTCCAGACCAAGTCTTTATTTTGTGTGGGTGGTTGGCTGAGATCGTGAGGAAGCAACAAAAAATCCACTTGACCTCTTGCTAATGCATCGAAGCTCATTTCCTCTTTCGCATGGACATTCAAGTGCGCGTGGTTGCTCAGTTGTTGGGACAAGTGCTGTAGAACTGGCGCAAAGAGCTCAAATGAACTTTCACGCATTGCTAATGAAAAACTACCTTGATAGTAAGCCGGATTGAAAGAGCCTTGATGTAATAATCCATTCATACTGGAGAGTATGCCATGGATTGATGGGCCTATATGCAGCGCAAATGCTGTCGGCACTAAGCGAGTGCCATCACGGTAAAAAAGGTCATCCTTTAGCGTTTCGCGCAACTGTCCGAGCGTTTTACTGACGCTCGATGGTGTTACACACAAGCGTTCTGCCGCAAGTGTGACGCTGTGAGTGGTTAACAACATATGTAAAACAGTTAGATGTTTAAGGCTTATACGCGAAAGAGCAATGTAGTCCATAAATAGCATGGTTTCTTATGATTTTTGGCAGTATATCAGCATGAAACAAATTTTTACTATTGTTTATCTCGGAAACACGCCTGTTTCTCTTTGAGCTCAATGCATTTAATGGGTTGCATAAGGATTGATGGTGCTTATAAGTCTAGAAATTTATCTTAGTTTTGTTGGACTTTAATGCTTTCATTTATTCAATTCTAAAGCTTCTATGTAATTTTAATCAATTTGGAGGAGTTGATTGATTTGTACACGAATTAAACTTGTTCCTTGTTAATTAAAATAGATATTGTTTTGTTGATTGTTTGGTGATTTACTCATGATCCCTCAGTAACAAAGGTATAAATAATTAATGGACGACCCCTTTAGTCGACAAAACCCTTCACCATATGTCTTCTTATTATTGGAGACATGCTCATGCTAGAACTTTTTATGCAACCAGAAGCTTGGGCTATTTTCGCCACTTTGTTTGCGCTTGAAGTTGTCTTAGGCGTTGATAACGTCGTTTTTATCTCTGTCTTATGTGAAAGACTGCCGCTGCACCAACGTAAGCTGGCAAGAAGCCTTGGTATTGGTCTTGCTGTTATTGCTCGTATTGGTTTAGTGTTTTCAATCTCTTGGATCATGCAACTGACTCAACCGCTATTTTCTTTGGCGAACCATGCGTTTACCGGAAGAGACGTCATCATGATTGCGGGTGGTGCATTCCTCTTGGCTAAAAGCCTGAAAGAGTTGTGGAGTTGGTTAAATCACAACGAGTCTGCTCACTCAACTCACGCCCGTACTGGTTTAGCGGTAGTTCTGTTGCAGATTGTTGCCGTGGATGCTGTATTCTCGATGGACTCAGTGATAACCGCCGTTGGTTTGACAAGTGATGTCCCACTTATGGTCGCAGCGATTGTTTCTTCTGCTATCGTGATGGTCATGACAGCAGAAAAAATCAATAACCTGGTGTCGTGTTACCCTGGTTTTAAGACACTTGCTTTGTTATTCCTCGTTTTGTTAGGTGGTTTATTGATGGCAGAAGGCTTCGAAATTCATATCAACAAAGGTTATGTGTATTTTGCGATGGCATTCGGCTTAATTCTGGAACTTTGTCATATCCAGTTAAAAAACAAACAACGCCCGACTATTAAACGTCTTAGTCCGTTGCGAGTTCATCCAACCAGATTAGAAGCTCGTCAATAATAAAAGATATTGCCGCTCATATGAGCGGCATTTTTATATTTGTCATCACCTATTTTTACTCTCTTTTTATTTTGTTGTCGTTTCGACAAAAAATCGCATTTGTTGTGGGGTTGAAGATTTTTTATATAGACCGCCCAACTAATATGAGTGAACGACAATAATGGATAAAATGATCGATGCGTTAGCAACCCATGGCTACTACATCTGGGATGATTTTCTTTCTGAACTAGAAGTGGATCAATTGCGAGACTGCATTCCAAGTAACTGGAAAAAAGCGCGTATTGGTCGTAATGACGATGTGACTCGTATTGAGTCAATTCGAAGTGACAAAATTCAATGGTTATCGCCCAATATGGGGCACGCGGTTACTTCTTACTTAGATAAGATGGAAGAAATACGCCAAGAAGTGAACCGTCACTTGTTTCTGGGACTTTTTGAGTATGAAGCTCACTTTGCCAAGTACGAGGAAGGGGATTTCTACCAAAAGCATCTAGATTGTTTTAAGGGCAATGAAAACCGTCGATTGACAACCGTTTTTTACATGAACGAATCTTGGACGGAAAAGGATGCAGGTGAATTGGTGGTTTACGATCTAAATGATAATAAGATAGCAACCATCCCTCCTCAATCAGGACGCTTACTTTTATTCTTATCTGAGCAATTCCCGCATGAGGTTTTACCGACCAACGCAGAGCGGTTCAGCATTGCAGGTTGGTTCAGAATCAATGGTGTGCGAGACAATGTACTTGATATTGCAAAATGATTGGTTTGCAACCTGCACAAAATCAGCAAAGGGCGTAGATACGCCCTTTATCGATTAAACATTAGTTGATAGCTCGTAACACTCGGTCATGTTTCGCTCTAGCACTGCATAGACGTCAGAACAAAGTTCTTGTTTAGCGACTTGCTCGCCCATAATCGCGGCGATTTGTGCTTGAGCCATTCGTCCTCGGTAGGGACGGTCCTGAGACAGAGCTTGAAAAACATCGGCAACCGCGACAATACGCGATGGTACATCGAGTTCGTCTCCTGTTTTATGATAAGGATAGCCAGAACCGTCCAAACGCTCGTGATGATTAGAGGCCCACTCCGCTATTTTAGCGTTGGGAAACACTTTGTGTAATGCGAGCTGAGTATCAATTGTATGGCGTTTAATACGCGTATACTCTTGTTTATTAAGAGAGCCTTCTTTATGAAGAATCTCATCTGGTGTTTTTAACTTTCCGATATCATGCACCAACCCAGCAATAAATAACATCTCTTGGTCGTGCTCACAGAACCCAAGCTTGATGGCTAGATACCGAGATAACTCCGCCACTTTTTGCGAATGTTGATAAGTAAATGGGCTTTTTGCGTCAACAATTCGAGCGATAAACATGCCCAAACTATTCATATCTTGGATGGTGAGCTGTTTTTGAAGCCAATCAATGCTTTTAAAGTTTAATCCGATGGTTTCTATATTTTCAGACTCCATCGCGAACCAAAATGCGTCGGTCATAACGAGCTTAACCATTGCCTTAGCCATGTCTGGATTAAACAAAGTTCCAGCGTTTGCCATGATGCATTCTGCAATTAGTTCTTCATGAAGTGTGACAATGTCACAGTGGCAGTTCATGACGTATTTGGAACGCATAAAATCGAGACGGTCGGCTAAATAGAGTAGGGCAGCGACCTCTTTTTCAAAAGGCGGTAAATCAAGATATTTTAGTTCACTCCAATGTGTATGGTGGTAAAGAACAGGTGTAGCAAACTGACGCAACAAACGACACTGCTTGAGGCTTCGGTATCCTCTTAAGCAATGTGTTTTTACATCTTGTGGAACCAACTCCTCAAGTAACATTTTATGTTCTTGTGTTTCGGAGACCCCACAATCGTGGATCATCCCTGCGAAGTAGCAAAACTCCGCTTTTTCTGGTTCCCAGTTCATGACCCGAGCACATTGGTAAGCGATGTAAGCGACACGATGGCTATGGTGCGTATCATCAACACCTACATAGTCGAGTGCTCGAGCAACCCAGATAAGTGCTTGTTTCAGATCGACTTCAAAGCCCATGTCCGTATGGGAATGGCAAGAATGATTCATGGTTTATACCGACATTGCTAATTAGCCCACGCTAAACCCAAATCAGAAGGTGATAGGAAAAATTGGGTACGACAGCGAATAGACCCCAAAAAGGTGGGCGTTTAGACATAGTTTTGATTATGGGCGGGATAATAATCCTAGTTGCATAATAATATCACCTGAAGCTCATGGTTAAGAGTCAGATATTTGAACTAAGTATAAGTTTTGAAAGATTATTGTTGCTCTTGTTGACTTATTTGAAAACGACAATAAATCATGATGTAACGCATTCTTATTTTTATTTTTGTAAATCGTGTTCGGGCTCAACCAGAGACACACGGTATTGATGTGTGATTAACAGAATTTATATTGTTGCTTTTGAAGGCAAAAAATAAGAAGACTTCTTCGAGGCTTGCTCTGTAACTAACAGAGTAATAGGGAAAGCAGCTTGTTAACAACATGACAATAGAGCGTCGTTGAAAATATTTTCTCTGTAGCTCATGTTGTTGAGGAAAGATAATAAAATGGTACGGCTTCCCAGCGATGTTAGCCTTTTTGGTGAGATAAGTTTATTGAAAATGTGTGATTGCAAAGTAAGCATAGGTGGTAAAAGTAGCTAGAATGATAGCTCTAAATGAAAAGGATTTCGTATGTTGAAGCATCGTTTATATCGGACTTACACCGCAGGGTTAAAAATAGCAGCCCTTATCCTTCCTATGCCGAGACCAACCTTGTTTTCCGGCCCTGGTTCGATGAATGAGCTATTAGAATCGATGGCCGAGCTGGGATTTAAACGCGTTTTGTTAGTAACCGACGAAGGGTTAGTCCAAGTCGGTATTGTAGATAAGGTGCTTGAGGCAGCAGCACAACTCGATTTACAGTTAGATGTTTTCTCGCAAGTTAAGCCCGATCCTACCTATGATCAGGTTGAGAGCGGTCTAGAGGCTTATCATCGTTTTCATTGTGAGGGCATATTAGCTTTGGGTGGCGGCTCTGCAATGGATTGTGCAAAAGTTATTGCTGCGAAAGTTACCAATAAACGGCCAATAAAAAAATTAGCTGGACTATTGAAGGTATGGCGAATGCCAGCACCGCTTTTTGCTATTCCAACAACGGCTGGAACCGGAAGTGAAGTTACTATCGCTGCGGTCGTGTCAGATCCCTCCTCACACATTAAAACCCCTTTAATGGATCCAAAGTTGGTGCCACTAATGGCAGCTTTAGATGCGAATTTAATGATTGGTTTACCTCCTAAGATCACGGCTGATACTGGCGTTGATGCATTAACCCACGCTATTGAGGCCTATGTATCGAAAAACGCTACTCAAGAAACGATGGCTTATTCGGTTGCCGCTATTAAACTCATTTTTAAATATCTTCCTAGGGCTGTGATGCAAGGGGATGATGTCGAAGCTCGTCATAAAATGGCTATGGCATCCTATTACGCGGGTTTAGCATTTACCAAAGCGAGTTTGGGTTATGTTCATGCCTTTGCTCACACATTCGGTGCGAGATATGGAATACCTCATGGTATGGCAAACGGATTAGCCTTGTTGCCTGTGCTGCGCTTTTCATTATCAGAGATTGAGCCTCAACTAAGAAAGCTCGATGAGTTGACGGCCGAGGGGCAGTTAGGTAACGCAAGTGCTCAGCATTTTTTGGCGAATCTGGAGTCCTTGTTTTCAACTATTGATATTGAGCAAACCAGTGCGCTCATTCAACGTGAAGATGCTGATGCGCTTGTTGATTTAATTCTGAAAGAGGCGCACTGGAATTACCCTGTTCCCAAGTTCATGAACAGGGAAGAATGCACACAGTTATTGTTAAATATCAGTAAGGTGTAAATTATAGTTTGCACGTGTGGTTTTTTATCCTTACACTTTGCTTGATCTTCTGCTAAAGATCCTACAATATCGACGGCAATACAAATATGGTGTTGGTTTCGGTCCGCCGTTGCCCGATCTAATACTGATAATTTCTAATAAAGTGTAAAGATTAATATACAATGAGTCGTTCTAAAGTATTCGGTAGTACGCTAATTATTGCGGGCACTACAATAGGCGCTGGTATGCTAGCGCTTCCACTTGCCTCTGCCGGCATTGGTTTTTCAACTTCTATTATCATCATGCTAGGCTTATGGGCTCTGATGGCTTTCACTGCCTTGCTTATGCTTGAGCTTCATCAACATGCGGAGAGTAGTGCTACACTTCATACTTTGGCGAAACAGATCCTAGGTCAAAAAGGCAAGTGGGTGGCAAGTTTTGCGATGTTGTTTCTTTTCTACTCATTATGTGCAGCGTATATCGCTGGCGGTGGTGCTCAGTTCGGAGACCGCCTTGCACAATGGTTTGACCTCGATATTTCAGGGCCTACATCAACGATAATCTTTACCTTGATTGTGACTTTAGTTGTGACAGTGGGTACCGGTACGGTCGATAAAGTAAACCGAGTTCTGTTCGCGATGAAGCTCATTGCGATGGTTGCGGTGCTTTCTTTTCTTGCTCCAAACGTTACGGAATCTTACTTGTTAGGTATGCCAATCGAACAAGGCCTTGTTGTAGCGGCGATTCCGGTGATCTTTACTTCGTTTGGTTTCCACGGAAGTATACCTGCAATTGTGAATTACTTAGACGGTGACACTTCTTCTTTACGCAAAGCCGTTATTATTGGTTCGACGATTCCACTCGTTATTTATATCTTTTGGCAAATCGTGACGTTGGGTGTGGTTAGCCAAAGTACGCTTGTTGAGAACGGAGGGTTGAGCGCACTGATTGGTCAACTATCCCAGACAGTACACCAATCAAATTTGGGCAGCATTGTTGGTGTGTTTGCTGACTTGGCATTGTTGACATCGTTCCTTGGCGTGAGTTTGGGTCTATTCGAATTTTTGGGTGATACCATCAAAGGAAGTAACGATAAGCCTAATCGTTTGATTGCGGCACTAGTGACGTTTACTCCACCGCTAGGCTTCGCACTTTTCTATCCTCAAGGCTTTATTATGGCTTTGGGCTATGCAGCGATTGCCTTAGCGATTTTAGCCATCTTTTTGCCTTTGGTTATGGTGATCAAGGTTCGTAAATCGGATGATTTTACTGGGGAGTACCGCGTCGCTGGTGGTCAAGGTGCGCTAGTGATAACGGGCATTGCTGGCACTGGCATCGTATTAGCTCAGGTGTTAATTACGCTAGGTGTGCTTCCTGCTCTAGGCTAGTTGTTTAGAACGTTCTTTGAATAACCTCTAGTTACTGAATCCATCGTAATCAATCAGTATTGTTAGGCCAACGAGTTTTGCTCGTTGGCTTTTTTAATCTGGATCAAATTACCGTAAGATATCCGGTGAAAAAATTGGTAGAAATGTGCTTTTATTTCGTACACTTAAGTTGTGGTATATCGATAATTTAAGTGGAGAAAACCGCTCAAAATACCATTGAATTTGCAACACAATGAGCTTTTCTTGTTTCTCTGCTTTGGTGTGGAGGTGAAGCATGGCGCACCGGAGTTTTTACCCGTTTGCAAAACCGCTTAACGAGCAACTGCAAACGCTAAAAGGCAGGATGCAGGCGCACTTGCCATGTATTGATAGGGTGTCATTTGCAAAATATCACCCAGACCAAGATGTGCTCAAATCATTTGCAGAAAGTGAGTTTGACACTTGGTGTTTAGCCCATCACGAATCAGCATTCCGTAAACTCCACCACCTCAATATTGCCTCTAAAAACGCGGTTCCTCGTATCGTCGAAGACCTTCATGATATTAATCACTGTCCTCGGGTTCAAATTTTACTCAAACACGGATATCAGTCGTCGGCTGCTATTCCTTGTTATGACAACAAAGCTTTTACTGGTTTTGTATTTTTGAACTCCACTCAACGTGATGCGTTTAGTTTAGAAGCGCTGAATGGTCTTAAACCTTATTTCGAAATGATTCGATTTGCGGTTGCATCAGAGACTCAAGTAGTCAATGCGATAGAAACGCTAGCGAACCGAATGCGATGTATGATGCCAGGCTATTCACCTGAGTATTACGCGCATACCAAACGCATGAAGTACTACAGTCAAATTATCGCAACGCAGTTAGCGGATCGTTATCACCTGAATGACGAAATGGTCGAAGATATTGGTATTTTTGCTCAGTTCCATGCGCTCGGTGATAGTCAGCTGCCAGTTGAAATTGCTAGCCGCCGAACAAATTACTCTCAAGAACAAGAGGCGATATTGATTCAACATATTGAGCGTTGTATCGATTCAGCGGATGACATAGTTGCCCGTATCGGAAATCCGGTTCACCCGAGTGTGACTTTGTTTTTGCAGATGGTTACTTATCAGTACGAAAACTTAAATGGCACTGGTTATCCTTATGGTTTAACCAATGATGATATACCAATCGCCGCGCAAATTACGGCTGTCGCGAATGCCTTTGATTTTATGACGACGCACCATCCGTACAGACAAGCGTGGTCCATCCCATACGCATTGTTAGAACTTGAAAAATGGGTATATCAGGGATGGTTATCTCGAGAATGTGTTGATGCTCTGCGAGAGCATCAAGGTTATATAAAGCAAATCATCCACAAATATCCCGAGCACTATACAGGCTTGGGGTTAATGTGAAGAGCAGTAACAAAGTTGAAATGTTGACGAGGAGGAATATTTAAACAATACTGTTTTTATATACAGTAATGAGTTTGGAGGTGAAGTATGTTGTGGGAAACCCTTGAAAGAGTAAACCGCTTACGCCAACAAGCACTTGCAAATCCTGAGTTTGTTGAGTCAGCAAAAGAGCACGAACAAGCACTTCAGGAGCAAGAATACCATTATCAAACTAAGAAAAAGCGTTCAGCCAAAGACAAACAAGGTAAAAAGTCGCTGGCCGATATCTATAAAGAAGTAGAGTTTGGCGCTGACGCTCGTCATTAATGTATTCACTGCGGCATTTTTCATTTCTTCATACGCTGCAGTATTCGTTCAAATTTATGCGAGAGCAGTGGGAGACCGCTGCTCTCGTTGACCTGCCTATAATTTACTAATGAAGTTCAGCAGAGCAAATTATCACTAACACTTAGCAATTCTCTCAATGATCTTGTTGATGTAATGATAATGACAACGGTTTGCATTTGTATCTTTGTTGTTATATAAAACCTCCCTTATTAATCGTTCTGTTGAATAAGAACGGCAAACGTGATCAACGAATGAGAGCTCTGAATAACTGTTATTCGTAAATGGCTATTAGGTGAAGTAGGGATGTTGGAAGCTAAAGCACTCCAGTTTGAGATTGAAGGCAAGTCATTGCTAAAAGCGTTTGATGTGACATTTGAACCCGGAAAAACATACGCTCTTGTTGGACACAATGGTTCAGGAAAATCCACATTGTTAAAGTTGCTGGCACAGCAACAGCCATACACCGCTGGTGACGTGGTTCTGCATGGAACGAGCATTAACGATCTCTCAGCGAAAAAATTCGCCCAACACATTGCCTACTTGCCTCAGCATCTTCCGGTGACCGACAGTATTTTAGGTCGAGATTTAGTCGGTTTTGGTCGTTATCCATGGCATGGTTTACTTGGACGTTTGAGTAAGAAAGATCACGACATTGTTGAAGAAGCAATGGCGATGACAGGCACACTAAAATACGCAGATCGCTTAGTGGACACGTTATCTGGAGGAGAGCGTCAACGTGTGTGGCTAGCTATGCTGTTAGCCCAAAAAACCGAGTATTTGCTTCTTGATGAGCCTTTGTCTGCGCTAGATATCAGCCATCAAGTCGATATGTTGAAGCTTATCTCTAAACTCAGTCAAGAACTGGGCTTGGGCGTTATTATCGTATTACACGACATCAACTTGGCTGCACGATTTTGCGACTACATCGTTGCATTACATCAAGGTGATTTGATTGCACAAGGCAATGTTGAACAGGTGTTTACTGAACCTAAGTTGAGGGACATATATGGGATAGAGATGATGATCTCTGACCACCCTGCGGGTTATCCGGTGGCGATGCCAAGCTAAAGGTTGGAATAATGAGCAGTACAAACACTCGACTTAAACATTTCTCTTTCGCTCTCTCACTTAGTGCGCTTTTGGTCAGTTCTTTTCAAGCACTAGCTGACGCATCACCTCGGGTGATGTCGGTTGATTGGACACAAACTGAAACGATGTTGGCTTTAGGGGGCGTACCTGTAGGCGTTGCTCAAGGGCAAGATTACGATGCTTGGGTAAAATCGCCACCGTTACCACCTCAAACGAAGGATGTAGGGTTAAGAACTCAACCCAATATAGAGCGCATTTACGAGCTCAGACCTGAGCGTATTTTTATTGCCCCGTACTTCTCCTCAATGAAGCATCGCTTAGTTGATATCGCCCCGGTTACCACCATTGACTTATATGAAAGCGGGATTACGGATTGGTCGGTACTTACCAGTTTCACTCGGAGGTTTGGTGAAGAGCTGGGAAGAGAGGCGGAAGCAGAGGCGCTTATCCAACAATATGAAAAACGTTTGTCTTTATTAAAACAGCGTATAAATAAAGGCCAGCCGCCACTTCTAATGATTCAGTTTATGGATACAAAGCACGTACGTGTTTTTGGTCAAAATAGTCTTTACTCCCAGGCTATCGAAAAGATTGGGCTGAGTAATGCATGGAATGAAAAGACGAATAGCTGGGGCTTTAGCCTAGTTGGCATCGACAAGTTAGCTGGCATAAAAGCTCAAATTGTTATCGTAGAGCCATTACCTTACGGTGGAGCGGAGCAGCTCTCTCAAGACCCATTTTGGCAATATGTTGTTCAACAATCTGGTGAAAAGGTCATGCAAGTCGCACCCGTTTGGAGTTTTGGTTCTATGCCTTCAGCTCTCCGTTTCGCAGAGTTAGTTACGGCGAGTAAGGTCGAGGAGTTAACACAATGAAAACGATGCCTTTAAGCTTTGTGGTGTTACTTTCGGCATTTACCTTTTCTATTGGTGCTTTCCAATTGTACCAAGTAAGCTCATTTTCGTTGGCTCTAATCAGTTTATGGGAGCCTAACTTTCAATCTATCGATTCTGTTTTACTTCACTTTAGCTGGTGGCCTCGAGTCTTCACCACGATTATATCTGGTGCTGGATTAGCGGTTGCTGGGGTATTGATGCAGCAAGTGCTGCGTAACCCTCTCGCTTCACCCACGACACTTGGTGTGGCGAGCGGTTCAAGTTTTGCTTTGATGTTAGCTACGCTATTCGCACCTTGGATGTTGGATATCGCGCCTAATTTGGTTGCTCTCATCGGCGGTGTGATATCGATGGGGTTGGTGATGCTGTTGTCATGGCGACGAGCGTTATCTCCAACGGTTGTCGTCGTTTCTGGGTTAGTGATAAACCTGTACTTTGCATCATTAAGTACGGTTATTCTGATGATGAATACCGAAAAGCTGAATGGGTTAATGATATGGGGAGCCGGTTCGCTTGTTCAGAGTGGATGGGGAGATTTCTCGTATCTTGCACCTCGAATCGCACTTGCTACGGTCGTTGCATTTGTGATTGCAAAGCCGTTAAGTCTGTTGGAACTCTCCGAGCAAGGTGCCAAGAGTTTAGGTGTCTCGTTAGCTAAGTTGCGTTTTGTCTGTCTTGGGCTTGCGGTGTTAATCACTTCTTGGGTGGTTTCTGCCGTAGGAATCATCGGTTTCATCGGGTTAGCGGCGCCAGCGATTACTCGATTGATAGGTATCAATAAAATCCAGCATAAGCTTTGGGTATCAATGCTGATTGGTGCCATGTTATTGACTTTAACCGATTTGGTTATTCAGCAACTGCCAGGGCTAATGGCGAGTTTTATACCAACGGGAGCAGCAACGGCTGCATTGGGCGCTCCGTTACTGTTATGGCTGTTACCTCGTTTATCACAAAAGACGCAGAGCCATACTCAAACAGTGTTAACTCGACACCGTCAACATGTTTACAGGCTAAACCCTAAAGCGATCTCATTGGCGTTGATCGGCACGTTAATTTCTGTTGTTCTTTTTGCCACGGTTGCTGTGCAAAATGAAGGGTGGACAAATTTATTTGCTAGCCAAAATTGGATTTTTTTGGAATGGCGCGCACCTAGATTATTTGCAGCAGCAATTGCGGGGGCAATGTTAGCGATTGCTGGAACCATGATTCAACGCCTAAGTGGAAACCCAATGGCAAGTCCTGAAGTGATCGGTATCAGTTCAGGGACAGCGATGGGATTGATCATCGCGATGTTTACTGGGTTTGGTTCGTCAATTTTCACTCTTTCTCTAGGCGGGCTCGTAGGCGCATTAGCGACGGTATTAGTCATTGTGCTGCTAAACCGTAAGTCAGGCTTTCAGCCGGAGCGTATTTTGTTGACTGGTATTGCAATAACCGCACTGATGAATGCAATACAGAGCTTTATTCTAGCCACTGGTGACCCAAGAAGTTATCAAGCATTGGCTTGGTTGTCTGGGTCTACCTACTATGTTTCGGTTGAAACGTTACTCCCATTGTCTTTATCTGCGCTTGTCTTTATAGGGTTGAGTTTTCTCTGCGTAAGATGGCTAGATATTCTTCCTGTCGGTGCCGCTTCCTCTAAAGCACTTGGAATTCGAGTTGATCGTTCACGCGCAATACTGCTTCTTTTAGTTGCTTGTCTCACGGTCAGTGCGACATTGGTTGTTGGCCCGATTAGCTTTGTTGGGTTGTTGGCTCCGCATTTAGCTCGCTTATTTGGTTTTAACAAAGCGTCACAACACATGTTATGCGCCGCGATACTGGGGGCAGGGGTGATGTTGTTGGCTGATTGGTTGGGACGACAGATCCTTTACCCGCAAGAAATACCAACAGGGCTTATGGCGTCTCTCATTGGCGGTTTGTATTTAATGTGGGGTTTACGCCGCTTATAGAAATGAGCTAAGCCTCAACCAAGAAAGTACTTATACAAATAAGCACTCGTAGTGGCATTCGTAACCTATGCGAGTGCTTTATGCAAAACCTCTGGTTTGTCTTTTACGGAAACAACTGGCGATGCCGTAACTCGCTTTTCTTTCAGCGGTCGCTGAAGTCATGAAGGGTTGGTTTGGCTGCCGACAAAAAGGAGAAGAATATGACTCGGCAGTTTATGCTGACACCAACGTCGATGGCGGTTGTATTAGCTTTATCAACGCCAAATGTCTTGGCTCAGGAAGATGAAAATATAGTTGTGATTGGACAGCAGCAAGACAGTGCAGTTGGTCCTGATTTTAGTTATCTCGGAGCGAAGAGTCGGGCAGCGACGAAAACTGATATTGCTATCAATGAGACTCCAAGAGCGGTGTCTGTTGTTACGCGAGAGCAAATGGATGATCGTGCCTCTATTAGCATTTCTGACGCACTACAGTACACACCAAGCATTCAAACTAATTATTTCGGCGAAGATAACAAGCAAGATTGGTTTATTATTCGTGGTTTTAAACAGGCGAACAGTGGGTTGTATCAAGATGGTACCCGTTTATATTCTTCTGGCTTCTATAGTTGGCAAATAGATCCGTTTGCGTTAGAGAGGGTTGAAGTTTTACGTGGTGCAGCGTCTGTTCTTTATGGGCAAAACCCTCCTGGTGGGGTCATCAATGTTGTCAGTAAGCGACCTCAATTTGATGGGGGGTCAGGACTTGTATCTTTGGAGTACGGTTCTGAAGACCGTAAACAACTTTCTCTTGACGTAAACTCTGAGGTGAGTGAGCAGCTAGCTTTCCGCTTTCAAGGGTTAGCGAGAAAAAATGGGACGAGAATTAGTGGGGTAGAAGCAGAGCGCATTCTTCTCTCTCCATCGATGACGTACAAATTTAATGAGGCGTCTGAAATTACCTTTCTAACGAGCTATCAAAAAGACGACTCAGATCCTTATCTGCAATTTTTGCCAGTTGAAGGAACGTTAACGCCAAACAAAAATGGAAAGATCAGTGATAGTTTAGCGATAGGCAATCCTAACTGGGAGACGTTTGAGCGTGAGCAGGTGTCTTTAGGCTATGAGTTTTCTCATGCATTTAATGATACCACTTCATTTATTCAAGCAGCTCGTTACAGCGAAATGGATGTTAAGCTAAGACAAATGTATTCGTACGTTTACTCGGCTGATGTGCCTGCGTTGGGGCCGGTTTTGGACCCATCAAATGAACGCAAAACCATACTTCGGGGTGCTTCAACAGAAGATGGGTCATCTGATGCTTTTAATATCGATAATCGTTTGATGCACCAAGTAAATTGGGGAAGTGTTGAGCATAACTTGATGTTGGGCATAGATTTTCAAATGATCAGTATCGATGGTAAAGATTTTGCCAATGACCCTATAGTTGCTAATGGTAATGCATTATTAAACACACCAATGGGAGCTTTGCCCGATCCTAGGTTTAATGTATTTAATCCTACTTATTCGGATAACATAATGTTACTCGATCCGAATACGCTACAACCATTGAGCGAAACCGATAAGCAAAGAACGAAAATCGATAATCAGCAGCTCGGCGTCTACTTTCAAGATCATATGCTGATCAACGATAAATGGGCGATGTTATTGGGCGCACGTTACGACGATACAAGTAATGAAGTACATAATGTTACCACGGGTGCTCGCACGAAAGTCGATAATGGAGAGTGGACGTTTAGCGTGGGAACGGCTTATATTTCTGATTCTGGCTTCACGCCATACTTTAGTTACTCTCAGTACTTTGATCCAATTATTCAAGAAGACAGCAATGGTAAGCCAGCGAAGCCTGAAAGCGGTGATCAATTTGAAATCGGTATGAAATACCAACCGGATTCATTTGATGGTTATTTCAATATTGCAACGTATCGGGCAACAAAAGAAAACTTGGCTCGTATCTACTTGAGTGAATTAACGCAAATAGGAAAAATAGAAAATAACGGCGTTGAGTTTGAAGCTGTAGCTAATGTGACACCATCCTTAACATTGATCGGGAACATTGCGTACGTTGATGCAGAGATAAAAGAAGACATCAATAAGGCATGGGTTGGCAAAACACCTTCCCAAGTGGCTAATACCGTATCATCAGCTTGGGCACATTATCGTTTCTTTGATGGACCTCTTGATGGCTTTGCTGTTGGCTTAGGCGCGCGCTATACAGGTGAGTCATACGGAGACAATGAAGAGAGACTAAAAGTACCAAGTTATTTCTTAATGGATGCGACGGTCAGTTATCGAATCGGCGACTACAAGTTACAAGTCGCAGCTAAAAACATCGCGGATAAAAAGTACATAGCGACATGTGATGGCTTTTGTTGGTATGGCGACCGACAAAATGTTATTGCAAGTTTAACTTACGACTGGTGAGTTAACGTATAAATAAACACCCCTAACTTTAGGGGTGTTTATTTAGAAATCGGCTTTACGGACAAAGTGCGGGTTTTTGTACTTTTTCTGCGGGCCAAACGATGATACGACAAGTTTGTTCCATAATGTTTTGTCAAACTCACCCTTTGGAATCGAAGGGTAGAGGGTTTCCTCTTCTTCTCTTGCAAAGTTCATATATTGTTTCTTTTTAATTTGATTGTACTTTTTGGCGATCTGGTTATGTTTTCTTACCCACTCCAGCTTGTAATTGTGGAGCACTTTTTCACCATCTTCGAGACTCATTCGAGATAGGAACAGTCGCTTGTATGAGACCTTTCTGTCCAGCATTGTGCGCATAACGGTTTGGATATATTTACCGTGATGCGTAATGGTAATGTCGTTTTCATCAATAGGAGTGACACACCAGCCTTTAGGTAAAAAGTCTGGCTTCTTAAATTGCTTATTACGCTCCATTAGCGCCTGATGTAAAACTAAATCAGAGGTGCCGCGGAACGTCTTTTGCCATTTACCGATACGAATTTGAATCGAACCAGGCAAGCGATAGATGTTAGTAAACTTATCTTTGTCCATGGACTTGTGTCATGAGATTAATGTGCATAATTAGAAAGCGGAATTCAGCCCAATGCCACAGGCAGTAGACTTAAGTACCGTACGATTTTACAACGACCTTGCGTGATATAGCGAGGGGTTATGTCAATAATAGGTAAGAAATAGAAAATTAGTTCACATTATGAAGAAATTGGAAGCTAACAAGGCTAAATTTTGAAGTTACACCAATTATGCCCATGCCGACTAAATAAAAAGAAGGCACGGGCATAAAATCACACCGCTTCTTCGAGTTGCTTGGTGTCTTCTTCAATCTGTTGTAGGTGTCGGTTTGCTTGCTGTAACTGATACATTTGAGCATAACGACCATTTTGCGTTAAGAGTGCTTTGTGTGTACCTTTCTCGACCAACTCCCCATGATGAAGAACAATGATTTGGTCTGCATCTAGGATAGTTGACAGCCGATGAGCAATAACAACGAGCGTCATGTCTTGTCTGAGTACCGCCAAGCTCTTTTGGATTAAAGCCTCTGTTCCTGAGTCAATATTTGCGGTTGCTTCATCTAATATCAATATCTTAGGTTTTACCACAAGCACACGTGCTAACGCCAAAAGCTGTTTCTGACCCGCAGATAAATTAGTTTCGCCTTGACCTAACTGCGTGTCTAGTCCGTTAGGGTAACGATGAATTTGTTCTGCCAAACCTACCTTGTCTAACGCATCCCATATTTGATTGTCATCAACCGCCCGACTGAGAGAGATGTTTTCTCTGACTGAAGCAGGGAGAATATGTGGATCTTGTTGAACCATTGCCACATCTTTGCGAAGTACGTCTTTCCCTAATGTCTGAAGTGGACGACCATCTATGAGCAGTTCACCACATTGCGTTGGATAAAAGCCCATTAACAGTGACGCTAAGGTGCTTTTACCGCTTCCTGTATGCCCGACAAGCGCGATAAAGTCTTGGTGGTTGGCCTTCAACGAAATGTCTTTTAGGACGTCCTGTTTACCATCGTAGCTAAATGTGAGGTCTTTAAGTTCGATAGCACCTGACCTTAATGGTTGATGATCGCCCCCGTAAGTTTGTTCTTTCGCATCAATCAATTCAAAAACACGTTCGCTTGATACTAACGCCTGCTGAAGTAGAGCAAGTTGCTGAGTCATCTCAATTAGTGGTTCAGTAACTCGCGCAAGATAACTGATAAATGCATACAGTACCCCCACACCAATCAACTCAATACCATTAAAACCAAAGATCGCAACCAAGCAAAGCAACGCAAGACCAGCGAGTAAGTCCATTAATGGTCTTAGCAGATAGCCGTTTAGCCGAATCACTCGTTTAGATGCCACCAGATGCTCTGCGGTTAGCTCGTTGAACTGTTTATTAAAACGCTCTTCTTGTTGCATTAATTGAATGACACTCATCCCTTGAATGGATTCACTCAGATTCGCATTTATATCGGTCAATAGGTCACGCATCTTTCGGTAGCTTTCTGTACTTAGCTGCTTAAACAAGTACATAAAGCCGATGACGATCGGCAGCAATACAAGCACAACGAGTGTGAGCTTCCAACTCATGAAAAACATAACGCCAAGCATTACGACAATCATGACCACGTTTTTCACCACGGTCGCGATCAAAAGCTCATAAAATTGCTGTAAAGATTCCGTATCGTTGGTGATTCGCGACACCAATTTTCCAGCAGGAGTGTAATCAAACGCAGATAACGGCTGCTTAATCACGCCAGAAAATACTTGCTTACGAATCGCTTTGATCGTGTTAGCCGCGACAATGCTAAATTGCAATGACTGAAAATACTGGAATGTTGCCGATACGATCTGAAGAGCGATATAACCTACTGCTAGCGAAATCAGAACACTTTGTGAATAGTCACCTTTAGCGATGTGCTCATCAATGAAATATTGAATCAACCAAGGGCCGCCGGCGCTAGCTAACGCTGCAATAAACAGCAAGGCGAGTCCTTTAATCATTGGCTTTGGTTGAGATAATGGGTAAGACATCAACCGTTTAAACGTACTGGTCTGGTTCATTCATTATTCCTCCATCGCCTGTTCTAGTTTTTGGTACTCGAACATTTCGGCGTACCATCCCTGATGCGCTAATAAAGCGCTATGTTGCCCACGTTCAGTAATGTGGCCGTGATTCAAGACAATGATCTCGTCTGCTGCTTCCAATGCGGTGAGGCGGTGTGCAATAACGATTAGGGCTTGATCACGGTAGTGTGTTTCCAAATTCTTAAGGATTTGATGTTCGGTCCGGCCATCAACAGCCGAAAGCGCATCATCCAATACCAAGACTTGTGCATTTAGTAACATAGCGCGTGCTATCGCAATACGTTGTTTTTGCCCGCCGGAGAGTGTAATGCCTTTTTCACCGACTTCTGTTTGGTAGCCTTCAGGAAACTTCTCAATATCGTCATGTATACAGGCTAACTTTGCAGCTCTATAGACTTCTTCTTTCTCTGCATTAGGGTTGCCTAAGGCAATATTGTCGAAGATAGATTTGGAGAATAGAAACGGACTTTGGTTAACGACAGCAAAGCGGTTTCGCCACTGTGGAAGTAGGGCATCCTTGATCTCGACATCACCGAATTTAATTGAGCCGTTTTCTAAATCATGTTGACGTAAAAGTAGTGTTAACAGGGTCGATTTTCCGCTTCCTACAGGCCCTGCAACTCCCAACATTTTTCCGGGTTCAAGTTCGATGTTTACTTCCGTCAAAGCGGGCGGTAAATCACTAGACCAGTGGAAATCGTCGATATCAATTTTTAACGGAAGTGGTTTATTTTCTATTGGCTTATTACCACTGATAATTTCTGGCTTTTCATCAAAGATCTCTTGTAGTCGGTTCCATGCAGCTGAGCCTCTTTCTAAAATGTTAAATAGGAATGCGAATGCCAGCATCGGCCATATCATCAACCCTAAATACATCGTAAATGCGGTCAGATCACCAAGCGTGATCTCACCTTTATCAACAAGGTAAGCACCAGCAGCGACACTAAGAAGGAAAGAAAGACCGATGGTTAACTGAATTGCCGGGTCAAATCTAGCATCGACTCTTGCGACAGCGATGTTCTTTTCGCCAGTATCATCCACAACCTCTTCAAAACGTTGCTGCTCTTGGTTTTCTAATCCGAAAGCACGCAGCATTCGCACGCCATTAAGTGACTCTTGTGTCATGTCTGACATGGTAGAAAAGGCTTCCTGAGCGACACGAAAGCGTTGATGTAGGATACGCACAATAAAGAAGATGATGATGGCAAGAAATGGCATTGGAAGAAGCGCCATTACGGTGAGCTTCCAGCTTACTTGCGTTACCATAATGATTAAAACCGCAATACCAGTGATCAAAGAGTCTGCGGCGGTTAAAACCCCTTCGCCGGCAGTCATAACGATATTACGCACATCATTAGTGCCACGAGCCATCAGATCCCCCGTCTTGTAACGTTCAAAAAAACGAGGTGGCTGTGTCGATAAATGCCTATATAGACGGTTACGTAGAATGGTCCCGAGCTCCCAGCTTGCGCCGAAAAGCCAAATTCGCCATAAGATGCGACACCCATAAATAGTAAAGATCAGTACAGTTAACCCTGAGAGCCATAGAATCAGCGTATTTGTATCTAAAGTGTTGTCTACGACGCCATCAACTATGATGCCAACTGCTTTGGGCGGAACAAGCTGTAGTGCTGATATCACAGCGAAAAGCAGAATGGATCCGACATAGTGCCTCCACTTTTGTTGGAAATACCAACGTAGCTGCCAGAATATTCTCATTACGCCTCCCGCTTTAAATTATTGAATTTGTTATAGAACTATTATTGAGCGAAATGATGAGTTTACAAGCACAAGTTATAGGCGGGTTTAAAAACGATAGATTGTTTCAATTATAACCATGTGTCGGCGCAAATTACTGGTTTTATCTCTATGAGCTAACTGTGCGACGACATTATGTGAAATAGTTGTTAATGGTGGTTTTGGAGCCATGACCTTGCAATAACGATGAAGACACCAAAAGTAAAAGTGTTACTGCCACTCTCTATGGGAATTAGCAATCGTCAGTTTGTATTTTGTATTTCACTTGGCCACCAGGAGTTTCTGGGTAGTAAACTTCGACATAACACATATGTTCTGGACCAACAGGCTTGTTTGCAAAACCAATAAGGAAGTAGGGTTCGTCTGGGCTGTCTACCCCATACCAAGTGTTGATAGTGAGTTGCGGATCAAAGCCTGCTAGCTCTTTTGCTGGAATAACATTTTTGATAAATCCAAAGTAACCAATTAGGTCGTTATGGCCGTCATTATCTAGATCAATGTTATATTGTATGCCGCCATCTACTGTCTCTTGAGATTGAATCACTGCTTTGGTGTAGACAAAGTTGTTGGCGGTCATGAGTGCTTCTCTGGCTCCATATAGAACCGCAACTCTGGCATCTTTTTGTAAGCCAAGAAATTTAGGAAATGCAACGACGCTTACAATACCAAGAATGATGATGCACACAATGAGTTCAATAAGAGTAAATCCTTGAGAGCGACGCACAGCCTTTCTCCATGTTTTAGAAACGAATAGGCGGCTATTCTGATATAGAAACTTTCAGGTCAAGTATTAAAAAAGAATGATAGTAAGAGATCGGGATTGCAAATCTCAAATATAAAACAGGTTGCTTATCTTCGAGATGAGGAGTGATTTTGATAAAAACCAAGGAATGAACTCGAGAGGATAAAATCCTCCCGAGTAAAGCGACTAAGATTCGTGTGTCAGAGCACTGCGGTTACGTTTAAAAATGAATCGCCAAATAAATAAGACAATTGCGATGTAACCTAATCCTACACCAAGCGCTTGCCAGTGCATGCCGTTATACATCGCGATTGGCATCAAAGAGATGATGAAGATGTCAGTGATTGAGCCAGGGACATAAGCGATGGCGTAATCATCAAGCACCTTGCTACGCATTTTTGGATCAACAATACGAAGCAACGCAATACCCATGGCAACCGTACCGGTTAACCAACCCCAAGAGAAAATGCCTTTCTCGAACCAATCTTCTCCCATGATACGTGGGGCAACCCAGAAGATTAGCCATAGTGTGAAGGCGATACCGCCGATTGCAAGCACTACCATCGGCATTAAATACTGGGCTAAGACGGTAATCTTGATGGCTGAGATACCAAAGATAATCAAATAATCGGTACTGATGCCCGCAGCGTGTTTGAATGCACCGTCACAAAGATAGCGTGAAGCTTTCGTTTGTTTTGCGACGATTCGCACGAGCATGCCGCCAAGGAAGCCAGTTACGAACGTAGGGATTTGTACCTTATCGTGGAAAGAAGATAAGTAGTTAGCCGCTACATACGAGAAAGCTGTTACCACTACAACCAACGCCGCGTGAATCGCAAAAGAATCAACCGACAGGGAAGACATGGTGTCTTTCATTACCGGTTCTTGATCAACAGGCTTAACAAGGCCCTTGCGTTCGTGTTCGTCCATGCTGTCGAAGGTCGTAAAGCTACGAATCCAACCCATCTTCAATGCGAATTGCAGCATGAGCATGCCGACAGAAATTGAAATGAAAATACCCACGGTTGCGAACGTTAAGCCAAGTGTGAAGCCATCTTCCCAGCCAAGCCCCGTGAAGATTTCACCAACAACAGAGGCTGAACCGTGTCCGCCCATAAAGCCCGCAGACATTGTCACACCAAAGCCGGGATTAATCTCTGGCCAGAAGAAGGTTGTGAGAACTAGACCAAACATTGCCGCAAACAACCACTGAGAAACAGAAGCGATTTGGTTAAACGCCCACAATGAGCCAGCACGCTGTGCGACGGTTTTAGGTGATGGAACATCCGTTGCCAGACCTAACGCAGAAAAAAGTGCAGCAGTTAATAGGCTTGCGTTAGCGGTAAACGTATCGGTCCAAGGCAGTACGTCTAACAGGGCTGGTCCAAAAATTAGACCGAATAATCCTGCGAGAACCGCCGATGGAATGTACATACGCTGTAGTAATGGCGCGTGAACGCGAATGACTTTTGCCAAAATCAATAGTAAGCCAGCGATGGCTAAGTCAGTCAGCATTAGACCTTTAGGCATCTTATCCTCCAGTAAATGCAGTCAAGGGGTAGCGTCCTTGTGACCTACCTTGAATAAAAATCTCCCTCAAGCCAAAAAGCCACATATGTGACTAGAAGCGTTGAGAAATCAATGTCGTTTTCATAAGCAAAGGAATGTGCTTATGCAATTTGAAATGAGTGTAAATGTTGTGATTGCACACGAACAGGAAGAGAAATTAGATTAAATTTCTCGATATTTTTTTGATAGTTCACTCAGGAAAGGCGGCAATCCTAGTCACTTTGTCAGAGCAATGCAATTGGTGTGAATCAATAAATTATGCCTAGTTAATGGGTGTCTCTGACTAACAACATGAAAAATAAAGACAATTAACAAGCAATAATATTTGTCATATCGACAATAAAAGTTAATTAAATGGTTAAATTGTCGCCGCTTTATGGGGTGACGTTATGGATTCACATGAGAAAGAATAAAATCGACCAAGGTACGGTTTTTAAGGGAAAGCTGTTTTGAACGGTAAAGCAGGTGGATCGGTTTTGGCTTGGGAGCATGTTGCTGCAGAATTTCTACCAAGGCACCAGATTGGATTTCCTGCTCAACTAAGATCTTTGGTTGCATAAGAACACCAGAGCTTTTTAACGCGGCGAACTTAAGTACATCGCCATTGTTAGACGTTAATCGGGTGTTGCTGTTTCCAAAGGTATTAGATGGCATGTTCACCACTTGTTGGCTTTCTCCTTGGTGATACTGAAACCCCAAACAATGATGGTGTGCTAAGTCATCAAGTGATTGGATAGGGGCATGTTGCTCAAGGTAAGAGGGTGAGGCGCAGTAAGTCATGTGGTATTCACCCAATTTTCTCGCGACTAACGACGAATCGACCAACTCACCGATTCGAATAATCACGTCAGCTTCGCTTCGATATGGGTCAATCAAATTGTTGTCCAACATTAGCTCAACGTTCAAATCGGGAAATTCAGCTAAGAAGTCAGCCACGATAGGAGCAATGACCTTTTTGCCATACGTGACAGGGCAGTTAACTTTTACAGTTCCGGTTGGACGGTTGATCAGCGTCTGGATCAGGTTCTCTGCGTTGGTGATGTCTTCAATAATGCGGTGGCACTCTTGGTAGTAGAGTCTGCCAGCTTCGGTCAGGGACTGTTTGCGCGTGGTGCGATGAATTAGCTGTGTACCTAAGCTTTGCTCAAGAAAGCTCACGTGCTTGCCAACCATGGTCGGTGAAATATCAAAGTGGTGTGCTGCATTACGAAAGCTGCCGTGTTCGACCACGTAAGCGAAAACCTTCATGCTTGTTAATTTATCCATTACACACCCAGAGTTGATAAAGAAATAACTAAAGCAGAGTTTATCAATCAAATGAGGTTAATTACAGTGGACGTATGATTAAGAATGGAGAAAGAGAGCCATCATGAGCGAGACGATTTTTGTTACCGCCGAACTGAAAATGAATGCCGATAAGCCAAGACAACAAGTGGTTGAAGCCATTGAACAATTTTGCCTTGATATGCAAAGCGAAGCGGGGTGCTTGCAAGCGAATGCGACCTACGATTCTACAGAACCACAACGTGTGATTCTTTGGGAGCGATATGAAAACCGCACCGCGATTGAAGCGCATTTTGCTATGCCGCATACACAAGCGTTTATTGCTGCTGAAGTGGCAGAGTTAGTCCAAGCATTCGAAACCCAAGCTCAATAGGAGAGGCGAACATGAAATGGGGCATTTTAGGCACAAGCTTTATCTCAGGTGTCATGGCTGAAGCAATCCAAGGCGATGACAAGAGTGAACTGTACGCGGTTGCTGGGCGTTCGGAGCAGAACTTAAAGACATTCGCTGAGCAATATGGCATCGAGAATACGTTCACCGATTACGATGCGTTGATTGCTGATGAGCAAGTCGACATTATTTACATCGCACTGCCAAATCACCTTCATCATGACTTTATCGTCAAAGCGGCAGAGCAGGGGAAAGCGATCCTGTGTGAAAAGTCACTGTCGGTAGATATGGAAAAAACCGAGTTGGCACTAAAAGCAGTCGAAACGCACAAGGTATTCTTTGCTGAAGGTTTGATGTACTTGCATCACCCGTTGATCAGCGAGTTGGTTTCTGTGCTTAAATCAGGAGAGATTGGTGAACTTCGCTCGATTCATACTTCTTATATTGCGTCGATTGCGCAGTTTGTGAATCCAGACAGTAAAGGTGCTTTGTATAACTTAGGTTGCTACCCAATGTCATTAGTGCATTTGGTGGTGAAAACCATGTTGGGTGAACAAGCCTTTGGAAACCGCTTTATGACGGCGATTGGCCGAAGAGGCCATGACGGTAATATCTGTGAATCGAGCTTAATGATGCAATTTGGTGAGCAACAAACGGCGATCGTACACACTGCCGAAGATCACGGATTGAAACACCAATTCACCATTCTGGGTAGCAAAGGCTGTATTACGTTAGATTCAAACCCATGGCTACCAACGCAAGAAAACCAGTTTAGTGTGGAAATTTACGAGACGTCGAAGCGCGAGGTGTCTGTATCGGCAGCTGGAGACGCTTTCTTCTATCAAGTGCGCAATATTCGCCAAGCGGTTGAAGCAGGGCGTACATCGTTAGAGAACCCTTGTGCAACATGGGAAGACTCTCACCGTATTATGCAGCTACTGACTGAGTGGGAATCACTGGCTTCAAAGTAAGTCTGTACTTGAACCAATGAACATAAAAACGGCGCACTAAATCCAATATTTGGTGCGCCGTTTTGTTTTGGGTTCAGTCTCTGTTAAATGCGATTATCGCCGGTGCTGAACGCAATGATTTGGCTGATTTCAGACAGGCTTCTGCCACTTTCTTGCTGCCATTGAACAAACGCTTTGTTGGTTGCATCGAGCGATTTTTTCGTATCTTTGCCACCTTCAATGATCTTGCAATTACGCAGGTAAGCTTCAACGTCGCTAGACAAGATGAAGGTATCAACGCCCATTTGGCGAAGTGTGTAAGGACCGGTATTGCCCCCTAGGCGATTACCGCGTTTCTTCAAATACGCCCACAGGTCGGTGATTTTCTCTTGCGGCCAATCGGCAACCATTTTGCCAAACGAGCCATATTCGATTTTTGCTTCGTGGATCATACGTGCGTTGGCAGGAATCGACATGACTTTAGTGAGGTGGCGAATGATGCGTTTGTCGGTTGCTTTGGTTTCCCATTGCTCATCTGACAGCATCAACAGCGGCTCAATCTTAAATCCGAAGAACACTTCTTCGAAGTTCGGCCACTTGTTGCGAACTACGCTCCACGAAATCCCACTTTGGAATACTTTCATCGAAAAAGCGGCCAGCCAACGGTCGTCGGGAATCGCTGTCAATTCTTCTTTGCTTAGTGGATGAGACAAAAGTGCTTCAAGTTGATCTTCACCACCTTTACGCTCAGCAGCGCGCTGATAAATCGCGTCAAATTTTTCGATACTCATAAAAGAAGTTAGTCCTAGTTTATGTCGATATTTGCGAAACATACTACGCTTAAGTGGCTGAATCGTAAATTGATGGAGTGTCACAAATGAAGAAGGTCACATTAACGTTTGTCGGGGAAGGTTCGGATCGTATTGCGGAAAAATTCTATGCGTGGATGACGGACGGTGGGTTAGAAGATAGCATGATTGAGAATTTATCTGACCGTGAAATCTCAGTGGTCGGCATCAGTGATATGGATAATGAAACACGTGATGTGGTGATCAATACGGAAATGAATTAACGAGTCGACTTTCGTCAGCAAGCAGAATCAGATAAAACAAAGCCCTTCACGAGAAGGGCTTTGTTGCGTTTATAAGCGTGAGAGCCTAGTTATTTACCAGCGTCAGACCGCTTGGCAGTGCATCACCGAAGATACGCTTCGATTCGCTCTCAGATAGCTCTTTGACTTCTTCAACCAATGATACCCAAGATTCAGGTACCTTGCTTTGCTTCAACTTAGCCAGTACCTGTTCACGGTAGTCGTCAGAGATATCGAATAGGCGGTCGCCCGTCTTACGACAAATCATTACGGCTGCGAAAGCGATCATTGGCTCTTTCTGCCAGTTCTGCTCTAACAGCTTAGGCAACCACTGTTCCGCTTGTTCACGAGGAACGACGTTATGCTGACTGCCATATAAAGGCGTACGTGATGCCAAGCGACCCATTGCCCACCAGTGTGCTTGTTCGAACTGGTTATGGTTGATGGCTTTGCTCAAGAACCACGTAGCCAATAGAACTTTGTCTTCGACTTCTAGATGCTCCAGAGAAGCTGACAAACGTACCATCGACTCGTAACCCATATCTTGTGCCGCTTTGGCGGATTGTGGGTTTTTCATCGCACCAGGATGTAGGTATTTCGCGATGTCCGCCAAGATGGTCTCTTGTTGCTCTTGGCTCAAGCCACCTGCGATACGACGCCAGAACACCCACCAGTCAGTCCAACCTTGATGGTTCTTAAACTGAATGTTTTGTTGGTAGAGACCCCAAACTTGCTCAATGCGCCATGAATCGGTTGGATCGCCAAAGCCCGGACGCAACGCAAAGCCCGCCAAACGAAGCCAGTTTTTCTCGTGTTGTTCAGAACGACGGCGACGCTTACGACCTTGCGCAAAGGTATCAAAAAGTTGACGTAGGGTAGTGAAATCCCACTCGTCACGTTTGCCCAGTTTCTTCTCAAGATCTTTGGCTAAGGTTTTGATCTCTTTGCTTTCTGCGCTTTTCTTATTACCGCTGTAAAGGCGAGCGATCAGCTCCTTACATTCGTTCAGTTTAGGGTGAAGCTTAACTTGTTCACTGTCGTCAGTTTGCTTGTTACGAACTTCGAATTCCAGCTCCCAACGTTTGCTGTCATCTTCTGCGCTGACACATTCCATCTTAAGCGTGCCGACTTCGGTCAACTGACACGCCAGTTGTACTTCCACGCGCTCTTTTTGGTTGGCTTGCAGTTCGGCGCCTTCACCTTCAAGAGTGGTGATATAAGGCGGAAGAGGAGCAAATAAGTCAGGATCAACGTCCACCATCACACCGTTTTGAATGGCAGTGTTATTGGTTAAGGTGTCGTGGGTAGAGGTCAGCAAGTTAAAGCGAACGGGCTCACCTAGGGTAAGCGAGAAACGACGACCACTTAAGCGGATCTCGTGACCTTCTTCTGTGCCTTTTGCAAGTAAACAGAGGGCTTTACCCATTTTGTTTTTTTCTTGTAGATGCAAGAAGTAAGAGCGTGCAGCACCACCACCAATTTTCAGTTGTGCGCCACGACGCGCTTTACCAAACGCAACCGCACCTAGTGCGACCGACCAATCTGGATGTGGGTTATCTAATACCGTAACTGGTGCGCCGCGCCAGTCAGAAAGTAGGGTAGTGACACGTTCAGTCACCAGAGCACTGTTGAACACGCCACCGTTCAGCAATAAGCCAACTGGGATCGCGTTGTGTTTGTCGTCTTCAATGCCAAGAGCGGCGCGAGATACTTGCTGATGCTGAGTTAAGAACTCGGCAACGTGCTTGCTCACCGCTGGGTCAGCAACGTATGGAAGACCAAACTCGACAACCGCGCTGCGGCGTTTGTCTGGCACTTCACTGAAATCAGAAAGCGGGAAGAAACCATCCAATGCGATTTGGTGCACTTCTTGTTTGCTTAGAGCAATACTCTTTGTGCCCCCAAGCAGCTTAGAACCACTGCCTAGCATGGTGATCTTTACTTCTTCAGGTGCACTCGTTGAGAGCAGGTTTTCTTTGGCTTTACGAGTTTGCTGAATAAGCTTGGTTAGGCTTGCAGCAGTGAGTTTTTTGGTTTGACTGAAGCGACTTTCAGCAAGGTGCGCTAACGCTAAGTCGAGGTTATCGCCACCTAGCATTAAGTGCTCACCAACGCCAATACGATCAAGTGCTAAGTCGTCATGAGTGAACTTAGCTTCGATAAGACTTAAGTCTGTTGTACCACCACCCACATCGCAAACAAGGATTAGTGGCAGATCTTTTAATTCGTCAGCCGTGGTTTGCTGGTGGCGTGCGTACCAGTCGTAACACACCGCCTGTGGCTCTTCAAGCAAGACGATTTTTTTCAAGCCAGCAAGCTCGGCGGCTTCAAGTGTCAGTTTACGTGCGGTTTCATCAAATGATGCCGGAACGGTGACAACTACGTCTTGGTCTTCGAGTTTGTTACTTGGATGACGGTAGTTCCATGCTTGACGAATATGATTGAGGTAACTTGCGCTGGCAATAACTGGCGAGACTTTATCCACGTCTTGCGCACCAGCCCAAGGAAGAATGTCTGAACTACGATCCACTGCTTGGTGCGATAGCCAGCTTTTAGCACTGGATACCTGACGTCCTTCCACCTTAGCGCCTAATTCACGAGCCCATTCACCCACGATCACATTACTAATGTCGCCAGATACCGGTTCGTTTTCCCAAGGAAGTGTTAGGTCAGAAGGGGAGATTTGACCAACTGCAGGGTGATAGCGGAAAGAGGGCAGCAATGGTTTACGAACCACTTCACCCGGACCAATCAATTGGTCGATGTCGAATAGGGATACTTCGGATTGTTCAAGGTTGTCGGTGATTTCACAGTACGCCACCACAGTGTTTGTGGTGCCAAGGTCAATACCAACAAGAAAACGAGGAGATGCCATACAAACCTTCGTGTATTTAAAAACGGCACCCGATTGGATGCCGTTTGATTTCTATTTATTCTTCTTCGTTTGAGTTGCTTTTCGCGTCTTCGCGCACATCGAACTCAACATGCCATTTTTGACCGTTATCAGCAGCAATGGCTTCTAAGTAAAGCGTACCAAGCTCAGTGACGCGAGAGGCTAGGGTTACCGGAACCACTTCGCCTTCACGACGACCTTCAGATACAGGGAGCGTTACTTGAATTTCTGGTAGCTCTTCGAGCTCTTCTGGTGCCCAGTAGTCTAGGTGAGTACCTGCTAGGTCATCACGACGAACCGTTGAGCCGAAGAATTGGAAGTTAACCGGCTGACCGATGATCAAACCAAACTCTTGGCTTGGTACGTCAACGCTGGAACCTTCTTCCATACCAAATGGTGCAACGCAAAGTGCTTCCATTGGAGGCGCCATGCCAGGAATCGCAGGCATCGCACTTTCGATACCCACGTAGTACGCCGAAGCAATACCACCACGGATACGAACGCCTTGACCACGACGTACAGAGCCGTAGTAAGCCGCACCGCTAGCAACCGCAAGGTCTAGATCCACACCTGTTAGGCGCTTCGCCATTTCTGCATCTGCTTCAATTAACCATTCGTTGATCGTGTCTTCTAGACGAGTTGCTAGAAGTTTCGATTTCAGAACACCACCGTTGAATAGGATTGCGGTTGGCTTGATGAAGTCAGCTGATTGGGCTGCATCCGCACCTGGCATACCAGGCATGTTAGCGAATGGGTTGAAATCTTGAGCTGCTTCGCCGCCATATCCTGAAGCGGAAAGGGCATTAGCTTGCTTAGACAAGAACGCTGCAATGTGACGAGTAATGCCCGCATCTTGTGCGTAAGGCAGACCCATTTGCGTTAGTGCACCACGGCTACGTTGAACAGGGTGGTCCGTAATCGCAACTTGAGGGAAGAAGCCGTCAACCAGTGTTTGTTGTACTTCTTCTTGAGTCAGTTCTGTTTTTAGCGTTGCGCCAAGCAGTTTAGAACCACGGCTTGGTACCACGATTGGCACTGACTGAAGCTCGCTGTCGTTCAATAGCGCTTCTTTAGCGTCACGACATGCGTGCGTCATTGCCTGAACTTGCCATGGCTGTAGCTCTTTGCCTTCTTGCGCTAGCTTCATCTTCAAGCGGTACGCAAGTGCAAGGTCCATGTTGTCACCGCCAAGTAGGATGTGTTCACCTACCGCAATACGGTTCAGAGTTAGGTTGCCGTCGTCTTCAGTTACTTCAACCAAAGAAAGGTCGGTTGTACCACCACCGATATCGACTACAAGCACGATGTCGCCAACTTCAACTTCGTCGCGCCATTTGTCGTTACTGTTATCGATCCAGTTGTAAAGCGCAGCTTGTGGCTCTTCTAGAAGCGTTAGGTGCACAAAACCAACGTTGCGTGCTGCTTCTGCAGTTAGATCGCGAGCAGCAGGATCAAAGGAAGCAGGAACCGTAATAGTCACGTCTTGATCGGCAAGGTTGTGATTTGGATTGGTGTGATTCCAAGCGTCTTTTAGGTGCTCTAGGTAAAGCTCTGTCGCACGAAGAGGGGATACTTTTTCCACTTCTTCTGGGCTACCTGTTGGTAGGAAGGCATCACGACGGTTCACACCTGCGTGGCAAAGCCAAGATTTCGCACTTGCCACAAGGCGAATTGGTGTTTTTGAACCTAGGTTACGTGCAATTGCACCAACCAGCGCTTTTGGCTCGCTCGACCACGGAAGAACGCGTGATTGCGGGTTCATTTCGTGCTCGTGTGGTTGGTAAAGGAAAGAGCCTAACTGGCTACGAGTCTCTACCGTACCCGGCGCAGTCAACTGCGGGATTGGCATCACTTCAACGCGAGCGTCTTCGTTGTGTGTATCAACAAAAGACATAACACAGTGTGTTGTACCTAAGTCGATACCAACACTGAATTTAGGCGTCTGTTGAGTTTCAACAGACGCTTCTTGAGAATGGTTTTCTTGGTTCATGTGTTCCATTACAGCTCAACCTCAGCTGGAGCGATCACAGATGCATCGTAGTTCTCAGCAAGTTTAGGCAACGTCATTGATGTTGCTTTCCAGCCTTTGTGAACTAGCGTGCCGTTGAATGGCGCGCTGCCTGTTACGTTGCCAGTTAGGCGGATTTGTTGTGGGTTGAAGCCTTCTTCAACCGTAATGCGAGTTTCTTCGTCTTCGTTACGAACGTGCGCTAGCGTCACGTAGTCGTTCAGTACTTTCTGACCGCCAGTGTGGATTACGCGAGCAGCTGCGCCTACTTCTTCATCAGAGAATGACGTTAGGTCTTCTTTTAGGAAGTCAATCAGACGAGCTTCTTGTTGCATGATAGAAAGCAGCTGCATTGCAGAGTCCGTTGATGCGGTTGCAAGTTTTGATTCAACTTCTACAACACGCTCTACGACTTTCTCTACTTCCACTACTTTTTCTACTTCAACGATCTTCTCAACTGGTTTCTCAACCTCGACGATTTTCTCGACTGGTTTTTCTACCACTTTCTCGACCACTTTTGATTTGCGCGACACTGCAACTAGAAGAAGCAAAACGCTCGATGCGGTTAGGCCTGCGTGAAGCATATCGAACGTTTGAGGAATTAGGTTCAAATCAATGTTCATGACGTTTTTTCTCTTTCTATTGATTTATTGGTGCTCAGTATTGGCTCATATTTGTTCACTAAAACGATCGTCTTTGCGATCTTGCACCAAGTTTAGACATTAAAATGATGACGGATGGTAGCATATTCAAGGCTTAAGGCTGTAATAATTCGTGACTATACCGTACGAACAGAGTGAAAAATCGACGATCAGACTCCCCAATATAGGTTGTTGCTTGATGTTTGTGCATTGCTAACGCAGTATTTCAATAGATCCCGAAGTTTAACTTACGGAAGTATCAAAAATTACGATATGACACAAAGCACCGCTCATAAGAGCTTTATAAAACGACATTCAGACTCTATTTTAGCTTTTTTGGCGACTTTATGTGTCACTGCTGGTGTAGTTGGTGCTGCTTATACAATGCAGCAACGGTATACACAGACGACGTTTGATACTTTAGCCGACCGACAAGCAGAATCACTTAAAGCAAACGTCGAGAATGATCTAAAGTTCATTGGTGCGGGCGCAAACTTTTTCCATTCGATTGAGCGAAGCTATTGGCCATCGTTTCCGATGTATGCGGAACAAGTGATTAACAGCTCGCGAAGTCTCATTGGACTTCAATGGATGCAAAAGGTCGAATTCGAAGATCTTGATGAACATATTTTAAAGACCCGTCAAAAATTTCCAAACTTCCAACCGTTTACCGTTCCTAAAGATGGTCCCAAAACCTACGGGTACATTTTTGAACACAATGAGCCAATTTTTATCGCGTCGGATATCTACCCAAGAACACCGGAAAACCTTTCTCTATTGGGTTTCTATTTTTCGCGCAAACGCTTCGATTTAATCTTGGATGATATTTCCGAAAATGGGCGAGCGAATGTCTCGGATAAAGTTCGCTTACTGCAAGATGGTTATGACAAGTCCATACCTAAGACTGGGTTGCTGGTGTTCCATCCAGTGTTCGACTTCGAGAACAAATATTTATTAGGAGTAGTGACCGGTGTTATCCGAAGTACGGTTTACTTTGAGGATTTGATTACGAAAACCGCGACGGAGCTCGATATGTCGGTGCGCGTAGAAGATTTGGGATTCGACGCAGCAGATGACCCTGTTCTCTTTCAAAGTGCTAGCTGGGATAACATTCGAGGAACCGTTATAAGCCGAACCATTCAACTGCCTAACCGTGAATGGCGTATTGACTTTAAACTTTCTGACGCAGTCTCAGCTTGGGAGCGTTCTATTTTAGCGGGCACGACGCTAGCCGGATTGGTAATCGCCTTTTTGATCAGTTGGATTGTGAATTTACAGTCTCGAGAAAAAGAGCGCTTAGCGGTCATGTTGGAGCTCAAAACCGTTGAATTAAAAAGAATGGCAGAGCGAGACCCTCTAACTCAACTACTGAATCGCCGAGCATTCAACGATCACTTGCTTAATCAGATAAACAAAGGTGTTAACTTCGCCTTGGTTGGTTTTGATATCGACCACTTCAAAGTGATTAATGACAAACACGGCCATTTAGGTGGAGATGAAGCGTTGCAACATGTCACTAAGCTGGTCAGTGCTAATTTAAAACCGGGAGATAAGTTTTACCGCGCTGGTGGTGACGAGTTTTGTATTATTTCTAAAGTCATTGATAGAGCAGTGCTAGAAGCTTACCTAGAAAAGTTACGGAGTGTTGTGGCAAGTACGGCTTTTGATTATGGTGATGCGTCAATCATCTGTACGTTGAGTATCGGTGCGGTTATCCATAAAGAAGAAGATCCTGAGAGCTTGTATCACAAAATGGACAGTCAACTCTATTTGAGTAAAAAAAACGGCCGTAATAATGTGTCGATCGGCGATTAAATGGGCGCACAAATTCGAGTTTTACGCCTTGTTACGATAGAATCGCACGCTTTAAATTTTTATGTTAGGAACCAAGGCAAACTATGAACCATAACCGTATTGTATGCTTCGATTTAGAAATGTGTTGCTGGAACGAAAATGGCGTCGGCAGCACGGGTGAAATTATCGAAGTGGGGTTAGCTGAAATAGATTTGTCTAAAGGTGAGATAGTCAAGCGTGCTCAATACTACGTGAAACCAGAACACGATGAAGTGTCTCTGTTTTGCGCTGAGTTAACGGGCATCACACCACGTAAGATTGAAAAACAAGGACGCCCACTAGAAGAAGTGCTTAAATCCATGGTTAAGAACTTCGGTGGTCGCAACAAAATCTTTGCATCTTGGGGGCGAGATGACCTCATTCTTCTAGAAGAGTGTAAGCAAAAAGGTATTGAAGCACCGTTCACAGAGTTCATCAACTTAGCGACACTCTACCGTATTCAAAATCGTCTTAAAGATAGACGTATAGGCCATCGAGCCGCTCAAGAAGCAAAAGGAATAGACTGGGAAGGGCGTCAACACTCTGGCTATGTAGATGCATACAACTTAGCTAAGCTTGCTTTGACCATGTTTTAGTTATTCGAACCTAGCTAGCTTGTAATTAAATAATCATCCAACCATTGTTGTTTTGTCATGCAGTCTGTTTAGTGTGGAAAGAGCTAAACACATACCTTGACCAGTATTTTAATAACAATGTCGTTGGCTTATTGAAAAACGCGCAGAGTGCGCGTTTTTTTATGGCTACAGAAGCGATATCTGTTGTCATTCTAGGGGTAGCTTAGAGTTAGCCAGCGACTTATATACTCATCTCGTCACTTTACTGAGACTGTAACTTCGCTCGAATGAACTCGCTGTGATCAACATAGAGTAGCTCTGCTGTTTTACGGATCACCGCGTCTTCTAGCGGGTCAATTTCGCCGTCTGCGTAAGCGACTTCCCACATGCTTTTGATTAAGTTGTAACGAGTTTCTTGAGTCAGTTCTCTTAGTTGAGAGGTAAAGTCGTACAGCGAAGCGGAATCTTTTATTTTCTGTTGCGCTTGCTCTAACAAAGTATTTGATTCTTCTTCATTTAACGAAAGCAGTTTCATCAATAAAGAGCGCTTTGTTTCTTGTTCTCTATCATCGACACTATGGTCTGCGCCAGAAACTTCACAAAGCAAACACGCGATAGCCATGTTAGGGGAAAGTGTGTTGGTTTGGCTTAAATCAGAGCCATCAATGAGTTGTTTAAATAATGATGTGAGAGAATTAAACATAATGAACACCGAGCTATTGTTTATTTGGTTAACATGGTAATAAATACGGAAGATCTCAAGGTGCGATACCAAATTTAGCACGCCGTTGACATTTAAGAACGGCCACTTTCTCCCCAAAAAAACTAAACTCCTGAGTTAGTTCAAGGTGACTTGCCTCTTACAAAGGGCAAGTCATTTTGGGATTGATACTCAGCTTTCAGCACGTGTCGGTGGAAAATGAACTTCGTCACCATCACTCGTCAGAATACTAATTTGACTTGGTTTGCCTTCATCATCAAGGCGTAGCTCACCAATGGCACTATGGTTAACCAAGCGATAAAAGTTGTGCGTACTTGGTGCGCGTTTGTAAATCTTGAGTCGTTTACGTTTTGTGAACCAGTTTAAAGGTGAGCGAGGGCTGTATAGCAGTCTATCTAGGCCATCACAAATATTGAGCAGTTGTGTAGGGAACTGATTTTTAATTCCACTACAGGTGATTTGATAGATATTCGGACTGTTTTTTCGATAGCGGAGCTTAATATCGTATGCAAAAGAGTAGTGTACGTCGCCAGAGAGAATAACAAAGTTAGTTGGTGTCTTTGTGTGTGTGAAAATACTAATAAGAGTATTCGCACTTCCGGGGTGAGCCATCCAGTTTTCAGCATCAACCATCAATGGTTTACCAAGCATGGTCACCACACGTTGTAGTGCTTCGATAAATTTCACACCAAACATTGGCGCGGCAGAAACAATAACAACTTTGTCTTGGTGCACGAGTTCTTGGTGGAACTCAATCATCGCTTCCCAGTCCATTAAGCCAGAAGGTTTGTTCATTTTAGACTCAGAACGCCAGCGTCTGGTTCGTGTATCTAGCACGACAACTTTTGGTGTCGTAGGAATGGTGTAGTGCCAATTCTCAAAGCGATACAAATATTGAATAAATGCATCTTGGGTTTGCGAGGTTCGCTCATCGATAAAGCGTTGAGCGAGGCTCATAAATTCATCATTGAATTTTTCTGGCGCATTTCCCCAACCTTGGCAAACCCAGTAAGCAATCAAGCTATTACCGATAATGCGTTTTGCAAACGTGTTGCTGTATGCGGCTTGTTCCCAGCCTATGGTGAGATTCCAATCGTCGGTGACATCGTGATCATCAAAAATCATATAGGTTGGAATGTGAGCGAGTAAGCGTTGAACCTTGTCCAGACCTGCGACGAATTTATCAATTTGTTTTTTTTCTTCGCGCCATTGCTGCTGCCATTTGGGTTCAAGAACTTCTCCGCCGACAGTAAATTCGTTTTCTAATAAACGATCCGTTCGAACAAGCTTCCACAAGGTCGGAGACCAAACCAATAAGTACATTGCAAAGCACTCAGCAAAGCTTATTAGGTGATTCTCACACTCTTTGGCGCTGAATATTGGTGTCCCTCGGTGTGGAAAAAACTTACTTAGTAAACTGTCATCACTCACATAATGAGGCAACAATTTATCTCGACCATAATAGCAAGCAGGGTGTTGGTAGAGCTCATTGGTATTTTTTATCGGAGCTTGATCGAATTCTTCGCCTGGCAAACCCAATAAAGCTATGACTTGCTCAATGGCATCGAGAGTGGGGCCTGCAACATGGTCTGCATAGATTTGATCACCACTCATGATGAGCATATCCGGTCTTTCTTCAATGGATTGAGACGCGATTTTATGATCCGCAGCGACCAATGTATCATCACTGAAGTGATGGGGATTACGGCAAGAGCCATGTAGGAGATAATCCGCTTTTTCACTAACGAGGAACTCAATACCCAAGTTTGGCGTATTATCTCGCTCATAAGTCAGGTGAGGGAGCAGTTCCGTCACTAATCCATATGGCGTTTTTATTTGATAGCGTAACGCTTGATGGGTTGGAAACTCGCCTTCTAATTTAAGTAAGCAACACCACGCATTGAGGCCGATTTGAAGCTGTTCTTTTTGTTCACTTAAAGGGGCTTGATAAAGGATGGAGGCATTTTCATCCGTAATTTGCACCATACCCTCCAAGCGTTGGGTGGTGACTAGCCAAATATTGATTTCAGTTGCGGTCACTTTACGTAGGATCGGACCTGCAACGACAAGAGGAAGTGAAGAAATTTCAGTCGTGTTCATCAATGCTGGCAAAACGGCTCCTTATGTGTCAGCTTCTTCTTCTAATATTTCGATAACTTGCGAGCTACTAAGTTCATGTCCCATAAGGAACAAACCAAGCATCGCATCGGCTTTTGACGCGTTATCACTGTCTTCATCCAAAATTTGCTGAAGCCGAGTTCTAATTAAGTCGATTTCGTGTTCGACGAAGCCACGCCCTTCTTCGTCACCTTGACCATCTTCTGGTGCATTATCAAAGTGCAAAAACAACATGTCACCATCGAGTTGAGTCCCTATCAACCTCTCTGGCAGCCATGCTTCTCCCATCACAATGTCTGGGTCTGTGTCTGCGGGTAAATGATTCAAGGTAGAGATGAGTTCTGATGCTTTCACTTTTTACTTCATTATGTTTGATTTAGAACTAAGCTAGAGTTTAAGCGCTTGTTGTAATGGTAAAATATTCGCAAACAAGCTCACCTAGTCATGCAATATTAATATGATCATGGGACTCAAACTGTCACGAGGATGACAACATTTGCCATTGTAACGGCTATCATCAGCAGAACATAAGCTTTTAATGGCAAATCATTGATGTTTGCCTGCTTCTCAACCAACATTTTTCGAACTCATGAAGAGATTAATTCTAACAACACTCGCTTTACCTTTAGCTGCGGCAGTTTCTTCTGCGCATGGTGCAGACGAACAAACGTGGGGGATTGCTGCGATGTATCGCACAGCATCGATTCCGTTTTACACCGCCGATAATGACTCTACGGTGAGTACATTTGTACCAATGATGTTCTTTGAAAACGAACATGTGTATATCAATGGCATTGAAGGTGGCGCTTTTTTGTATAACGAGAGTGATTCCGACTGGCGCGCGAGCGCACTCATGCGATTGAGATTTGTCGATATTCCCATGTCGCTACAAAATGCTAATGAAGGGGACAGAGTCGATTTCGGTGGGCAAGTGCGTTATAGCATTAACGACACTTGGCGCGCAGAAGTAGAGTTGATGACGGACGACGAACTCCAGTTTCACTCTAATTACCGCCTTGCTGCCAATTATGTATTTGGTGATTGGGAATTAGAGCCATCGATTACGATTCGATACAAAGACGCTGATTTCAATAGTGAATATTATTCCTTTAAGGATATTACTGGCGAGAGAATTGGAGCTGGGCTTGACACCAATCTTGGTATTAAAGCGCGTTACCATGTAACTTCAAATTTGTATTTATTGGGTGAGACGAGTGTTACTCGCTTAGATGATAACGCCTACAACAGTCAGCTTGTAGAAGATCGGTATCAGGGAGAAGTGTTTGTTGGTTTTGGCTTTTTCAACGATAAAAGCCAAGCTCCGAAACCAACACTGAGCAATAAAGCATATCTACGTATTGCGCATGGTTGGGCGACGCCTTCGAACATCGGTGAAATATTTAGCTTTGAGAGAGAAAGAGACCCATACGACAATCAACTTACTTCATTGTTTTATGGGCATCCATTAACGGATGAGCTGTTTGGTTTTCCTCTTGATATTTATTTAACGCCAGGGTTGGTTCATCACTGGTCGTCCAGTGTTCAGTCTGCGAGCACAGAATACGTCATGGCGATTAAGGCTTATTATACGGTTAATTGGCCTACGACTTGGCGATTTGGTGTAGCGGAAGGTATGTCATACATTGATAGCATTACCTATATTGAAGGCACAGAAATGGAAGACAAGGGTTATACACCAAGCAAGTTGCTCAACTACCTAGATTTCTCGTTTGATGTCAATGTAGGCGATCTCTTCAACCAAAAGAGCTGGAACAATATGTGGGTGGGCTATTCATTGCATCACCGCTCGGCGATTTTTGAAAGCGCTTCCCAGTTTGGGCGAATTAAAGGTGGGAGCAACTACAATACTATTTATTTCCAGTTCGAGTTTTAGCGCATCGCGAGATGCATATAGGTCGGATTTGCAACTGACTTATTTATCGCCCATTATGAGTAAAGATGAATAATACTATGCTGCTTTCAACGAGAAATTTCGTATATCGTGCCAGAGTTAAGGCTGTTTGTGATGCATCTGATGAATCGGATGGCATGAACACCATGAGTATCGACTCCTCATTCAATATTCAAATTGAAACGATAAATTGTACTAACTATGAATTTGCTAAACGCTTTTTTGCCATTCACGGAGAAGGGCATTTGGAGGGAGATGAATGGTTGGTGTTGTACGTCAACTCTCTAGACGTTAAGGCGGGAGACAATATAGAAATCCGTAGCGATGTCGCGTTTAATGCGATGATCGAGAATATGATAAGCGAAGCTGAGCGGTCTTTAGAAAAAGTCTACCTCGATGCAATACGCAACTTGGAGAAAGTGAATCGTCTTTGACGATGTAAGAGACCCTATAAATACGATCAAGGCATCAGGATCCAAAAAGGGATTAGCGCGAACCAATCCCTTTTGTATTCTGGTTTATTCTAACTTACGCCATTGTTGCAAGTTGGCTTTGCGCTTCTGAAATGCCTTTTGCAGCTGCATCTTCACCCATGTTTAGCGCTTCTGCGTAAACAAATTCTACATCAGTGATTCCTACAAAACCCAGTACAGTGCGTAGGTATGGCGTAACGTTGTCAGTTGGTGAATCTTTATGAATACCACCACGAGTCGTTACTACAATCGCCTTTTTACCTTCAATCAAACCTTGAACGCCGTTTTCTGTGTATTTGAATGTCACGCCTGCACGAGCAATCAAATCAATCCAGTTTTTAAGCTGAGTCGGGATGGTGAAGTTGTACATTGGAGCGGCAATAACCAAAGTGTCTGCGGCCTTTACTTCTTCAATAAGGGTGTCAGACAAGTCGACTACCGCTTGCTGTTCTTGTGAAAGATCTTCCGTAGCGCGCAGTGCAGTCGCAACGGCGAAGTCCAAAACAGGTAGCGGGTTTGCAGCCAAGTCACGAACAGTAAGCTTGTCTTGGTCTACATTTTTGATGAAGTCTTCAACCAATTTGTTTGATTGAGAGTAATCGCCAAGGATGCTTGATTTTAGAGCTAGTACACGAGACATAATGGTTATTCCTTAAATAAGTGCTTTCGACTATGGGAGCCATTATAAGCAACGTGAGTGAGTTCAAAAGCCTAGCGATTCGCTGAACATGTTCGAAAAAATTGAATGAGCTTTCGGTTATCTTGTTACAGATCTTGTGTGATACAATCCGCGCAGTTTTTGTAATGAAAAGAATAGGAAACGCTTTGACTTCGTCACAGCCCCCAAAAAAGAATCTAGCTGAAGAGCAAGCGACACCGTCAAATGGTGCGCAAAAAGCGACAGCGAAACAAGCTCAAACACCTCAGGCTCAAGTGAATAGTGCTGCATCTCTGCGTAAAGCGCTGAATCAGTGCATGATGCGCGACCGTTTCCGCTTGAGTAAACGTATTTCTGGTGCAAGCAAAATTAAGAAGGACGCAGCGCGTAATGCTGTGTTCGACGAAATCGCATTAGACATCGCCAAATCCATGATGGTTGTGGAGCAACGTAGTAGCTACAAACCAACGATTGAATACCCTGAAATTCTTCCAGTCAGCCAAAAACGCGACGATATTGCGAAAGCGATCGAAGAAAACCAAGTGGTTATCGTCGCGGGTGAAACCGGTTCAGGTAAAACCACTCAGCTACCCAAAATCTGTGCTGAGCTTGGTCGCGGTAAATTTGGTCTGATTGGTCATACTCAGCCTCGTCGTCTTGCAGCGCGTTCGGTTGCTAACCGTATTGCCGAAGAGATGGAAACCAAGCTTGGTGAGTTTGTTGGTTACAAGGTTCGATTCAACGATCAGATCTCTGAAAATACCCAAATCAAATTGATGACGGACGGTATCTTGCTAGCTGAAATTCAGCATGACCGTTTCTTGAATCAATACGACACCATCATTATCGATGAAGCGCACGAGCGCAGCCTCAACATCGATTTCATCTTGGGTTACTTGAAAGAGTTGCTGCCACGTCGTCCTGATTTGAAAGTGATCATCACGTCGGCAACCATCGACCCAGAACGCTTCTCAAAACACTTCAACAATGCACCAATCATTGAAGTATCGGGTCGTACTTACCCAGTAGAAACACGTTACCGCCCACTAAGCGGTGATGACGACAATGATCGTGACCAGCTTGAAGGCATCTTCGAAGCGGTAGATGAACTGTGCGATGAAGGTTTAGGTGACATCCTGATTTTCATGAACGGTGAACGTGAAATCCGTGATACCGCAGATGCATTGTCCAAACGTAATCTGAAGAGCACGGAAATTGTGCCGCTTTACGCGCGTTTGTCGGCAGGTGAGCAGAATAAGATTTTCCAACCTCACACTGGTCGCCGAATTGTACTGGCAACCAACGTGGCAGAAACCTCGCTAACTGTTCCGGGTATTAAGTACGTTATTGACCCGGGTACAGCGCGTATTAGCCGATACAGTTACCGTACCAAGGTTCAGCGTCTTCCAATCGAGCCAGTTTCTCAGGCGAGTGCGAACCAGCGAAAAGGTCGTTGTGGTCGTGTGGAAGAGGGTATTTGTATTCGTCTGTACTCAGAGGAAGATTTTGAGTCACGCCCAGAGTTTACTGATCCTGAAATCCTGCGTACCAACCTAGCGTCGGTTATCTTGCAAATGACGGCACTTGGTTTGGGTGATATTCAAGCGTTTCCGTTTGTGGAAGCACCGGATAAACGTAACATCCAAGACGGCGTGCGTTTGCTGGAAGAGCTTGGTGCGATTAACTCTGAGGTAAAAGACCCGAAAAAGAGCCTGACTTCCATTGGTCGCCAATTAGCGCGTTTGCCAATCGATCCGCGCTTGGCGCGTATGGTATTGGAAGCGCCAAAATATGGTGCGCTTAAAGAAGTGATGATCATTGCAGCGGCCTTGTCGATTCAAGATCCACGCGAACGTCCTTCAGATAAACAACAATCTTCAGACGATAAACATCGTCGCTTCTTCCATGAAGAGTCGGACTTCCTGACATTTGTGAATTTGTGGGAATACATCCAAAAGCAGCAAAAAGCCTTGTCTAGCAATCAGTTCCGCAAACAGTGTAAGCAAGACTATTTGAACTACTTGCGCGTTCGCGAGTGGCAAGACGTGTACTTCCAAATTCATCAGTCGATGCGTGAGATGGAGTTCAAGCTTAACGATGAGCCCGCTTCTTACCATGGCGTACACAGTGCCATTTTGGTTGGTTTGCTGTCGCACATCGGCATGAAAGACCAAGAAAAGAATGAATATCAAGGCGCGCGTAACGCTCGCTTTCATATCTTCCCAGCATCGGGATTATTCAAGAAACAACCTAAATGGATTATGTCAGCCGAGCTGGTGGAAACCTCGAAACTTTGGGGCCGCATTATTGCCAAGATTCAGCCAGAATGGATTGAGCCGTTAGCTAAACACCTTATTAAGCGCAGTTACAGCGAACCGCATTGGTCGAAGAAACGTGCTGCGGTGATGGCGCACGAAAAAGTGATGCTTTACGGCGTACCAATCGTACCGAAACGCTTGGTCAACTACGGCAGTATCGATTCGATCGTAAGTCGCGAAATCTTCATTCGTAGTGCATTGGTTGAGGGTGAATGGGAAACCAAACACGCGTTCTTTAAGCAAAACCGTAAGCTTCTGCAAGAAGTGGAAGAGCTTGAGCATAAATCTCGTCGTCGAGACATCTTAGTGGATGATGATGAGCTGTTTGATTTCTATGACCAACGCGTTGGCACCGAAGTGGTGTCTGGTAAGCATTTCGATACGTGGTGGAAAAAGGCATCTAAAGAAAATCCGGAACTGCTGAACTTTGAAAAAGAGATGCTGTTCAAGGGTGATGCTAGCCATGTGACCGATTTGGATTACCCGAACTTCTGGCATCAAAATGGTTTGAAGCTCAAATTGAGTTACCAATTTGAACCAGGCGATGATAGTGACGGTGTCACAGTGCATTTGCCGTTGCCGATTTTAAACCAAGTTGAACCAGCGGGCTTTGACTGGCAGATCCCAGGTTTACGCCATGAGCTTGTGGTTAGCTTGATTAAATCGTTGCCAAAGACAATTCGTAAGAACTTTGTGCCTGCGCCGAACTATGCCGATGCATTCTTAGCGCGCGTTACGCCAATGGAAGCGCCGCTGTTAGATTCATTGGAGAAAGAGTTGCGACGCATGACGGGCGTAGAAGTGCTGCGTGAAGACTGGAACTTGGAACAAGTACCTGAGCACTTGAAAGTCACGTTTCGTGCGGTTGATCACCGAAATCGTAAACTGAAGGAAAACAAAGACCTTCATGAACTGAAAGAAAGTTTGAAAGACAAAGTTCAAGAAACGCTTTCCAAAGTTGCGGATGACGATATCGAACAGCAAGGTCTGCATACGTGGAGTTTTGGAGAATTGCCGAAAGTGTATCAACAAAAACGTGGCGGCTACGATGTAAAAGCGTATCCGGCGCTTGTTGATACCAAAGACAGCGTTGAAATCAAACTCTACGAAACGGAGTACGAGCAGATAACGGCAATGCGTGCTGGTCAGCGTCGCCTAATTTTATTGAACGTACCGTCGCCAATTAAATATTTGCACGCCAACTTACCGAACAAATCGAAGCTGGGTCTGTACTTTAATCCATACGGCAAAGTGCTTGATCTGATAGATGACTGCATTGCCTGTGGTGTCGATAAGCTTATTGAAGAGCAGGGTGGTTTAGTTTGGGAGCCAGAGAAGTTCGAAGCGTTGAAAGAACACGTTCGTGCTGAATTGGGTGACACCGTTGTAGAGATTGCTCAACAGGTTGAGACTATTCTGACCACGGCGTTTAGCATCAATAAGAAGCTAAAAGGCAAGATCGACTTCACAATGGCGTTTGCTCTGTCCGATATCAAAGCACAAATTGAAGGCTTGATCTTCAAAGGCTTTGCAACGGAATGTGGCTGGAAACGCTTGCCGGATATTCTTCGCTACATGCGCGCGATAGAGCGTCGTATGGAGAAGTTGCCAATCGATCCAAACAAAGATCGTTTACATATGCTGAAGATTGAATCTGTGACTCAAGACTATAAAGAGTTGCTGAACAAGATCCCGAAAGGTGTGGCCATTCCTGAAAATGTAAAAGAAGTGCGTTGGATGATTGAAGAGCTTCGCGTGAGTTACTTTGCTCAACAATTAGGCACTCCTTATCCTGTTTCTGATAAACGAGTCAAAAACGCGATTGATGCTTGCTAATCAACCAGTAAAATAGTGTCAGATTTGTAATTATCGCTTAAGAAGTTGCTGGTACACTAATTGCTAGTAACTCAATAAGCATTATTTTTAGTTCTGGGAGGCAATAGTTCGCCTCCCTTTATTTGTAGTACCAACGACTGAGTTATGCAGACGTGGGAATAATAAAGAGTAAAGGTAGATGATGAAAAAAACTCTATTAGCAGTGGCGCTACTTGGCGCATCTTCTGCGGCAATGGCGGATTCTTGGATTTACGGTGGTGCAACAGTAGGTCAGTCTGACTACAAAGGTGAGACGGACACATCATACTCTGTTCACGTTGGTACAGGCATTCTACCTATCATTGGTGTTGAAGCTGGTGTAACACAACACGGTGAGTTCAACGTAAATGGTCAAGACACTAAGCTAACTTCTTACTACGCAGCACTTAAGCCAAGTATCGACTTCGGTCCGCTACACGTGTACGCAAAAGGTGGTTTCCATCAGTGGGACAAAAAAGTGAAAGGCGGCAAAGACGATGACGATTTGGACCTAATGTACGGTGTGGGTGCTGAGTACTTCATTTTTGGCCCGATGTCTGTTGGTGCTAGCTACATGAACTACACTGCTGGTAAAGACGATATCAGCACGTTCTCTGTTAACGCAACACTACATTTCCTATAAGCGTCAAGCTTTCTAACACCATATGAAACACACCGGCTTTATGTCGGTGTTTTTTTGTCTGGAAGTCACAAAACAAAAGTTGAACATAAATTATTCACTTTTAGAGTCTTAAAATGCCTATGCTTTCCAATATATAGTGGCGATTAAATGCGCATATTTGCGTAATGTTTCGCTTAGGAATCGATCAGGAAGGGATAGTATGAAAAAAACACTCTCGTTATTCGCTCTAACGTTGTGCTCAACGTCAGCAATGGCTGACTCTTGGATTTACGCTGGTGGCCAAATTGGTCAGTCCGATATCGACAGCGAAAATGATACAACCTACGGTATTCATGTCGGTACTGGTATTTTGCCGTTCATTGGCATTGAAGCAGGCTACTTTAATCACGGCAAAGTGGATTTATCTTTGAGTGGCAGCAGGGGTAGTGCTGATTTTGATTCATTCTATTTAGCGGCGAAACCTAGTATCGACTTCGGCCCGTTACACGTTTACGCAAAAGGCGGCATCAATGCATTCAACGTTGATTATGACGGCGGACTGAGAAACTTAGACAAAGATGATGGCGTCTCTTACATGTATAGTGTTGGTGCCGAATACTTCTTGCTTGACAATGTGTCTGTGGGCGCGAGTTATCAAGCGTTTGGCGTGGATATTGAAGGCGATAGCGATACCGTTAGCAGCGTAACAGGGAACATCACCTTCCATTTCTTATAACGCTCGCTGGATGAAAGGTTTGCTGATTTGGTTTCGTCGTTAATTGTGAAACCAAATCAGCGCAGGTCTTCTCTATTTGCGCAGTGACTGGCTATGAACTTAAGTATTTCTTGTGTCTTTTCTAGTCTACAACCTACGACAAAATCAATCGTTAGACCTCATAATTTTTGTGTTGATATTATTTCCCCTTCATCTGTCTTGAATTGAGCTTAAAATGCAATAAATCACGACTTTTTGCAAAAATATGTGATTGCTGCTAAAATTCGTCCCGCTTTAAAACTTTAGAGTTCAAATTAATGGAGGGCGGTATTGGAGTTCTTCTCACCTGAGGGGCGTTTCAAATTCACGTTAAATTTGTATTTATGGATAATGCATTTAAAAAATATAGTATTGATACAACCGATTATCAGGTTGGACAGGATAACGTTCAAAAGTGGGGATTCGATATACATAACCCGGTTTTTGGCATTAGTGCGGGGCTCGTTGTTTTCTGTCTGATTTCACTTCTTCTTGTTGAGCCAACCACTGCTCGAGACGTATTAAACGGTCTAAAAAACGGAATTATCGAACAGTTTGATGCGTTCTTTATGTGGTCGACAAACTTCTTCTTATTGTTCGCCGTTGCTCTTCTTTTTTCTCCGCTAGGTAAAATCCGCTTAGGAGGCAAAGAAGCAACGCCGGATCACTCAACCGTTTCTTGGTTGTCGATGCTTTTCGCCGCGGGTATGGGTATTGGTCTTCTGTTCTGGAGTGTGGCTGAGCCGACCGCGTATTTCACTGATTGGTGGGGAATGCCACTTAACGCAGTACCATACACCGAAGAAGCAAAATCCCTCGCGATGGGTGCCACTATGTTCCACTGGGGTGTACATGGTTGGAGTATTTACGCACTCGTTGCACTAGCATTAGCGTTTTTTGCCTTTAACAAAGGTTTACCACTTTCATTGCGCGCGGCGTTCTATCCAATTTTTGGTGACCGTGCATGGGGCTGGTTAGGTCACGTTATTGATATCCTTGCCGTTTTGTCGACGCTATTTGGTCTTGCAACGTCGCTAGGTCTGGGTGCTCAGCAGGCGACCAGTGGTATTAATCATGTCTTTGGTCTAGAAGGCGGCATTGGTACACAAATGATTGTGATCACCTTCGTTACCTTTATCGCGGTGCTATCAGTGATTCGTGGTATTGATGGTGGTGTTAAGCTACTGAGTAACGTCAATATGGTGGTTGCGTTTGCGCTGCTTATTTTCATTACCTTCATCACGTTTGATACGGCGTGGAGCTCGCTACGCGACACAACAATGGCTTACATTGAAAATATTATTCCATTGAGTAACCCTCACGGTCGTGAAGATGAAACTTGGATGCACGGCTGGACGGTATTCTACTGGGCTTGGTGGGTATCTTGGTCACCGTTTGTTGGTATGTTTATCGCGCGTGTGTCTAAAGGTCGTACGGTTCGAGAATTCTTATTCGCAGTCATCGTTATTCCTACAGTTGTTACTTTGATTTGGATGTCTGTGTTTGGTGGTATCGCGCTTGACCAAGTGGTGAATAAAGTTGGTGAGCTAGGTGCAAATGGCCTAACTGATATTTCATTGACTCTGTTCCATGTTTACGATGCGCTTCCGTATAGCTCAGTGATTTCAATGCTTTCTATCGTGCTGATTCTGGTATTCTTTATTACATCGTCAGACTCTGGCTCACTGGTTATCGATAGTATTACCGCCGGTGGTAAGATTGATGCACCAGTACCGCAACGCATTTTCTGGGCGTGTATTGAAGGTGCAATTGCAGCCGTAATGCTTTGGGTTGGTGGTAAAGAAGCCCTGCAAGCATTGCAATCAGGTGTTGTTGCAACAGGATTACCGTTTACTTTTGTTCTGCTGTTGATGTGCGTAAGTTTGGTGAAAGGGTTAAGAACAGAACTGCCAGCTTACAAATAAATACAACACGATCCATGATTGAGTTTAAATGCCGAGCCTAATGTGCTCGGCATTTTTTATTTCTACTTTTCTTTTCCAATAATTTCGTTACAGTTTAGGCTTATTCCCACCTCATTAAACTGCATTATGTCACTGGCTAAACTCATTCTTATTCGTGGACTTCCGGGTTCAGGTAAAACAACCTTAGCAAAACAACTAGCGATAGAGCTTGGTGCTAAGCATTTTGAAGCTGACATGTATTTTGAAAATGATGAAGGTGATTATCACTTTGAACCAGTTCAATTACCTCAAGCGCATGAGTGGTGTTTTCAGCAAACTAGAAAGTGGTTGAACAAAGGGAGAGTCGTGATTGTGAGCAATACGTTTGTTCGACATTGGGAGATGAAGCGTTACATGGACTACTGCATGAAGAAGCGCATCGAGGTGGAAATTAAAGTGTGCCACGGAGCGTATCAAAGCATTCATGATGTACCACCAGCGACGATAGAAAAGATGCGACGCCAGTGGCAAGAATGACCGTTACCAGAACCGGAAGTTATTGACCTCGTCCGTCAATCATCACAACGAATGTTTTGCTCATGATTGAAAGGTCCATTGAAATCCAAGAGTAAAACGAACCTAAGCTTAGTGCGTAACTGTGGTCAAACCCAACTTTGCGTCTTACATCTTCAATGCATGCATCATAGCCTTGGTTAACCTGAGCTAAGCCTGTGATACCTGGTAACACGCCATATGTGCGCTCTACAAAATAGGGGATTTCATCTTCCAATTTCTGGTAGAAAGCTGGGCGTTCTGGGCGCGGCCCAATCATCGACATTTCACCTCTCAACACATTAAACAGTTGAGGTAGTTCATCTAAACGCGTTTTGCGTAAAAAGCGTCCTACTGGCGTGATGCGGGGATCATTTTCAGTTGCCCATACTGCGCCAGAGCGTTGCTCTGCATCAATATACATGGTGCGAAACTTCATGATTTGAAAAAGATCCATTTTTTCTGGTGTGCAGCGTCCTACTCGCAATTGGCGATAAATCACAGGGCCTTTCGATGTGGTTTTGATCGCTAGCGCGATAAATGGGAATAGTGGTGCAGTGACGACCAAAATAAGCATTGCAACCAGTACATCAAACGTTCTTTTCGCGTGGCATACATTTGAATCGTAGCGTGAGTTTTTCATGATGCTTTCCTTATTGGTTGACGCGTTTCCAACGTCCATTTTCCATTCCGAGTAAATACTTCATACCGCCGATAAAGTTGGCGAGATGACCAATGACGATGTAGCTAATCAGCTTAAAAGGTTTAATTGTGTTAAGTGCTGGCATCAAGTAAGTGATAAGCGCGATGCTATAAATACCAACTTGTGCGGACAGCATTACTTGAAACAGCGGATTGTGTGCCAGTAGTAGTGAGCAAATAAAGCAAACAATCATCAAATAGGGTGTTGCTAAGCGCAGAACCTTTCCCGATAGAAATGCAAAGGCAGTGCCACGATAACGAGGTAGCAGTAATTTCTTTAATTGCATGAGCTGCTGCATGTTACCCGCTGAAATTCTTAGGCGCCGCTTGAAATCTGCGTTGTCTGAGCTCTGTTCTAGTTCAAGAGCCAGCATGTTTGGCTCGTAAATAGCGCTATAGCCTCGCAAAACGATTCTCATAGGGAGAATAAAGTCGTCATTAATGGTGCTAACTTCCAGTGGTTCAAATAAGTGAGTTCTGAAAGTGTAAAACGCACCGTGGGAACCAATCGTTGAACCTAACAAAGATTCTTGGTGCTTTACTCGAGACTGGTATTGCCAATACGCCGCTTCACCTTGGTTATCAGTGCTCATTATTTGATATGTTGCGTTAACCACTCCAACGTTCTCATTTTGATAATGCTGACTAGCTAGCAATAGAGAATCGCAAGAAATCAATGCCGACGTGTCACTCAGTGCGGTAATGTCCGAGCTAACATGACGCATTTCTTCGTTGAGTAGGGCAACTTTACCGCGATTGACTTGGTGATCATTAATAATGAACAGAGTATCAGAGCAGATTGCTTCTTGAATTGTCGCTTGAGCAATCTCGGCTGTGTTATCTGTGCAGCCATCACATGCGATCACTACTCTTAATTTATCCCTCGGGTAGTCTAGGCTCGCAAGGTTACGGATCTTCTCTGCTATCCATTGTTCTTCATTGTAGGCGGGCACGATGACAGTAATAGAGGGTAGCTGGCTGTCTGTTTTGGAGGCTTTGTAAGCTCGCTCTACAAATGGTGCTTTGGTTTCGTCTTGCTGTTTTAAAGGAAGCCACTTAAGGAGCAGTGGGTACCCAACGTGATGATAGACAATCAAAAACGCGGATAAACCAAACCCTATAATCCAAAGTAAATCATTCATAGCTAGCCTCCTTGGCCAAACGTGAGTAGCGACTCACCATGTCTATGATATCAAAGTGTTTGAGAATAAAAGTTCGAGGAGAGCGGTGTGATGATTCCAGTTGCTGTGATAACGCTTCGGCCAACGAAAACACGCGATTTGCTTCAACCAGTGTGCTGTTGTTCGGACAGAGCGTCTCTTTCACGCCGCCAACATCCGTCGCGACGCAAGGAATGTCACATGCTTGAGCCTCGAGGGTTGAGAGAGGAAATCCCTCTTGAAGTGATGGTAAGCAAAACAAGTCTAGGCTTTGGTAAAAGCTGGGCATATCGTCGACCAAGCCTAAAAAGGTTACTCGATCTTCAAGTTTTAACGTTCTAACTTGTGCTTCCAATTGAGCTCGCTGAGAACCATCTCCAGCAATGGCTAGGTGTGTGTTTGGCGTAAGATGAGAGAATGCTTCGATAAGCACTTTATGGCCTTTAACTGCTTCTAGACGCCCGGCAACGCCAATCACGATTTTGTCGGTTGGAAGTTCAAACAAGTGTCTTGTTGCCGTTTGGTCACCGCTTTTAAACTTCTGACAGTCAATCCCGTTATGGATAGTACAAACTTTGCGATACTTTAACTTAGTCTGTATTTGATGGGCGACAAAGTTAGCATCGGCAACTACTTGCGGGCGAATCATTTTTAGCAGTAGGGACTGCAGTCGAGCTGATTTTTTGTTATTAAGGTGCCATGCGTCGTGCTCGGTATGAATCACTACAGGTACGTGCGCTAAACGTGCAGCAATACCACCATACAGAAGTGGGCCGATATGATGGGTGTGGACCACGTCAGGCTTAAGTCCTTTGAGCATGGAAGTCAGCGTACTGATGGTTTTTCCGCTGAATCCAGGTTTCTTATTAAGAAAGTGCAGTTGGCCTTGGTAGGGCAATAGTTTTTGCCAGCCTTGTAGTGCATGTTCTTTGCTTCCTTCTAAGCTCACGACAAAAACGGAATGGTTTGGCTGCGCAAAACGAAGCATTTCTAGTACGAGCGTTTCTAAACCACCAGGAGCTAAGTGTTGCACGACGTGTAATATCACTTTTTTGCTGTGCTTAGTGTTATTGTGTTTTTGTCTGAATTCCATTTTCAAACCCTCGTTGAGTTCTTTGTTTATTTAGGAGTTGCAGACTGCGTGCCAAAAAATTAATCATTTAAAAACAATAAGTTAATATTGATGCTTGTGAGACTTTATGTTTATTCTCAATTTGAGATTCATATTAGTGGACATGCTATGAGGCTGTATAAGGCAGTAGTAAAAGAAAAGCACTCGCAGACCGAGTGCTTGTAAATGAGTTCTTATGGCGGTTAGTTTCCGTACACTACGTTAGGTAAAGTGGTGATGACAGGAACACCAAGGTGTTTTTCTAATGCTCTTTTAGAGCGGATAGAGTTATCGGCTAACTCAAGTATCGTCGCTAATCCAATGCCTAAACCAGCGCCACCAATAAATCCTAAAATGACAAATACAAAACTAGGTAAGTTAGTTGGAATCGTTGGCGTGAACGGTTCATCAATGATTTTTACGCGCTTATTCTCTTCAAACTCTCCCAAAGAGCCTGTTAGTTGGGCCATCTCATAGCGTTCGACGAGTTCGTCATACATTTCTCTCTTCACTGCGACGTCACGAGCTAAGCGGTTGATTTCTGTTGCCGTGCTCCCAAATTGGTGCGCATTTCGCTCTAATTCTTGGATCATGTCTCGCAAGCTGTTGGTTTCTTCCGTAAGTGCTTCAAAACGTCCGCGCATCATTTGTAATTGATGTAGTTGGGAGACAAGTAGAGGCTGTGCTTCGCCAAGACTGTTTACTGTGGTATTGCTCGCGATATCCCATAGTTGAGCACTGTTTAGTTCTGGTTGTTTAGAGTTCAAGAGTACCGAGCGTTCCTGCTCCAACCGGTTTAATTCTCGCAACTTACCTTGCACTAAACTATGCGCCTCTGTGTATTTAGCGCGAAGCAGGGTAAGTTCACTACGAATGTCGATGATTTGCTCTTCCAGTTTACCGATAACCGGGTTCGTTTTGGATAGTTGTTGATCCAAACTGCCTAGACTTCGTGAAACACCAGCAAGCTCCGCCTCCTTTTCGGCTAGCGTTTGTTTGAGGCTAGCAAGGCGAGTAAGGCTTTGAGCTTGCATTTCGGGCGTCGCGTCTGAGTAAGTATTTTTATACTCTGCAAAGGCTTGCTCTGCCTTGTCTAGTTCTTCCCTGCGTTTGTTGATATGGATAGTCAAAAAATGGCTCGAATCTTTAATCGAAGAACGCTCAGGAGCCAAAAGCTGTTCGACAAAATGCTCTCTGACAGACAGCAGCATCGACTCCATTCCTTCTGATTTACCACTTTGCAATTGAATTTGAATGAAGTCTTTACCGAGTGGCTGAACAGACAGGCGCGACGCGAGATCTTTTATGATGAACTCTTGCTCTTTTGCACTCATCTCATCATTGATCAACGATTGTTCTTTTGCGACAGAATACAAAACGTGTCGGCTTTTTAGCAGAGTACTGAGTGCGCTCAATCGGTCTTTAAGCATTGTTGAGACGGCAAGGTCTTGAAGGAACGGGTTCATTTTCGCTGTCTCTTGAATAAGCATGCTGGTATGAGCAACATAAGTCGTCGGAACCAGCTTACTTACGATGAAGCCCAGCACCGGCAAGACAAGCATAGGGATAACGATCATGTAACGACGTCGCCAAGCGCCATGTAGTAATACACTAAGGTTCTCTCTCAAATCGTTCATAGCGTCCTCACTAATTTCTCAACTTGGTTGGCTCTTGCTTCCCAGCTTTGCTGTTGAACAAATGACTTTGAATCTGTCGGTGGCGGTAGGAGGTGATCGAGACTGGCACGCACGTCTTCGACATCTTGAACCACATGAAGCATATGTTTGTAGGGCATTAATGCAGGAAACGGTGTGCTGATAACAGGGGTTCCTGTTGCCAAGTACTCAAGAAGTTTAAGCGGATTACATGCCTTGATTTGAGCGTTATCAACAAAGGGCAACCAACTGGCATCCCAGTGTTGGGAGTAACGTGGCAGAGTGTGATGCGCTCTCGGGCCCAGGTAGTATACGTTGCATCTTTGTGGAAGTGGATTATCACTGAACTCGTTAGGGCCGATGAACACGAGATCCCAGTCAGGCGCTTGGTCTGCGACTTGGGCAATTAAGTCGTAGTCTAACCATTCCGACAAACTGCCATAAAAGCCCAGCACTTTGCGACCATTATTAGGAAAATCTTCAGCCTTAGGTGCTGGCTCAGAAAACAGACTAAAGTTGACACCGTGAGGCAAAGTGACGGTTTTACCAGATGGAAATTTGGTGGAGAGTGTTTCGCTTGCCGTAAAGATAACGCTGGCCGCATTAACAAGAGTACGTTCGTGCTTGGCCACCGTGTCGTGGTCAACACCAGCTAAAGCGCTAAAGTCATCGCCACAATAGTAAATCAGTCCACGTGGGTTCATTTCTGCACAAAGATCGGCAGCAGTCGGGAGCGACGTCCAAAATACAGGCTTATCAAAACCAAGAGCTTGTAATTGTTTATTGAGTTGGTGTTTCATCATCTTAGCGGCCACTTTTCTTGCTAATGCAGAGCTAGGGGCAGGAATGGTGAGCAAGTTGATGATGTGAATGTTTGGGCTTGTTTCAGAGTCCAATGTTGGCTTGTGTGAGCCTACGTTATGAAATACACGAGTGAGTTTGTTTAACGCACGCTGTATGTCTTTAGAATCCAGCTTAGGTTGACGAAGGCCAATGGAGTTAACCCAAAGGATGCGATGGTTCGCTGCTAGTCGCTTGACAATATGCTGAGTGGAAGAGGGTAACCCACCAAAATCTTCTCCAAATACTACGATGTCTGTCATGTGGCTCTCCTTGAGCCTTGGTTATTTGATTACTAATTAAGTGAGTAATCACAATGCGTGCCAAGGAATTAGCCATTTTAAAACAGTGAGTTATGGGTTTTGTTTATGTTTGAAACTAGGATTTCTCATTTTGACAGTCACTTTGAACAATTCGGCTAACGACAACTGTTAATGCCGCTAGAATGTAAATTGGCCAAGTGAAACCTTGAGTCAGAAAAGTGCCTGATACGATGGTACCGATAAGCCCACTTAACACGGCGTTTGCTCCAACAGAGAGGGTGTAATCTGATTTTGGTGTCAACAATGAGATGGAATGCAAAGAGGTGCGGATCAATGACACAATTAAAGTAATGAACACAGCGAGCCCGACAAAACCCGTTTCTGCTAACACGCCAAACCAAGTGCTATGGACGGCGTGGTTGATACCATCCCAGTGTGGGCTGTAGAAATAGTAATTAAAGTAGAAGTTATCTAGACCTACGCCAGTCAACGGGTGATGCAGCGCCATTTTAAATGCCGCTTCCCACGCATAAAGTCGCCCCATCGCAGAGGCATCTATACCATCCTCAGCGGCTCCCCCCGATTCTCGTCCTGAAATACCAGCGAATGCGTAGAGTACGATCGCTGCGATAGCGCCTAATACCAAGACTAATGTTTTGCTTTTGATATGTTTAAAAGCAAAGTAGGCAAATACAGACAGTGAACCTAGTAACCCCCCGCGGCTCTGCGTCTCAATGATCGCAAAGAACAAAACCAAACAGGTGATAAGGGCAAAGAGCCTGAGATGCTTGGGGGAATGCTTCTCCATCAATTGACTAACGGTAAAGGCAAGGGGAAACATCAGCACTAGTGCCAAATCGTTAGGATCGCCAAGTACTGAACCTATGGAGCGTCCTATCGACACGCGCGTCCCTTCGACTAAATCAATGCCATTCGCAGCGTTTTGTAATGCCACTAAGCCAATCAATAATCCGGCGAAAATAATTGCTTTTGACATCTGAGCGAGCTGTGAAGGTTTAGTAATAAGCCAGGTGATGGCCAACGTCATAATGATGATTTTCCAATAGGTATTTTTGAACACCGTTATTGCGATATCACGACTGGAAGCGAATATGATTCCGATGATCACCAGACCCCAAAATATACACAGCCACTTTAATGAAGGGTGCCAAAAAGCTGTAATCTGGCGGCTTATAAGAAGGTGAAAGGCGAGTGCGGCGAGTGCCCCCAGTGATAACAGTAATGGGATCTTGAAGTTATAGATAACAGGAAAGGCTTCGTGAATACGAAAGAATGAAAAAATAACGAACAGTGTGACAAGCCAAAACGTTTGATTGAGAACAAACAGTAACGCGAGTGGTGCGAAACACAACGCAACAATCAAAATGGGATGAGGCATAACAATCCAAAGCAGGCCGATACAGACTGTAATCGTCAGTGCTGCGATGGACTGTTTTGTTCTCACCTTGGTTTCATTCATAACGAGTATCTCTTCACCTGTCCACGCCTTTTCACTATGTATCGAGTGAGAGCATTTAGCGTCTCTTTACTCATGTAGCGAGTGGCTATCCCTGCCAGCAAACTGCATGTCAAAATGCAAATTGCGATGGCGATGCCTATTGATTGTGAAGAGTGAAGCAGGAACAGTGCCACACCGGATATAATCTGTAATAAAACCATCAGACTTAGGTGGAAAGGCAACGCCATACATTGTTGGCCTACTACATAAGTCAGGCCCAGCTTACACAGTTGTGCGTAATAAAGCGCAATGAACACCCCATAAATACCCAGAGAAGATAAGCCAAACAGCAAAGCAATCGCAACGCACGCAGAGACGACATTTATACCCAGTAGCCAGCGAGTACGACGCTTGTACAAAATGGAAATATTAATGAGTTCGCTCCATTCTTTTAACATGGCGATAGGCAGCAAGAATAAGCTGAATAGTACCGCCTCATGATAGGTTTCTGGCAGTAAGTAGGTGATCATCACCATTGCTAATGTGCCGACCACTACACTCAAACCTGTAATGTAAATCATACCTAAGTGTGTGATGCGCACTGCTTCAGTGTTCTTGCGCCCTTCTAAGTAATTAAATCGACGTGGCATCCACCACATGCCAAATGGCTGCACTAAAATACACATGCCCACTGCAAATTTTACCGCTATCGCGTAAATCCCTAACGTCGCAAGAGAAGTGTTGGCACCAATGAACCAGCGCTCAGCGCCATTGAGGCAGAACGCAACCAATCCAGCCATCATCATTGGTAGGCAGTAGTTTAGGTATTGTTTTGCCAATGTCAGCTTAGGAAGGGTGACATTGTAACGGTTAACGATGTGCAGCCAAACAAATTGAGTAATAGCAGCCAACAAGCCCCCCCACAAAACAGAAATAACATGGGGATGAACAGACAGCGCCGCGACGATAAAAATGACCTGAAAAATGGTGGTAGTGACCATGACGTTAAGCAGTGTTCTTGCTTTGTCGTCTTGTGTTCTTAACCAGGCAGTGCCGATTGCAATACTGCCCTCTAGAACGATGGCAAACATAACAATAGCAAATTCGACTCGCGTAAAAGGCGCGGGAATGGGGGCGATTAAAATGATAGTGAGCAAGCTAAGAGCGACGACGCCAGCGATGAGTAAAGCAAGTGAGTACAGCTGGTTTAGTAGGCTTGTGCGCGTATTTTGATCCTTTTCAACGCCGACGAATCGATAAAGCGCTTCATGCAAAGCGAAACTGACAAACAAGGTCGTAACAACACCAAAGGTTGTTAGAAGCTCAAGCTTGCCCATTTGCTCTGGTGAGAGAAAGTGGGGCAATACAGGCAGCATGATTAGGCTGATGCTTTTATTGATCACTAAGGCGATAGCAAATAGCGTCATGTTGGTCATTGCTTTAGACATGATCATATCCTTTGATGTCTCGCGGTGTCTTGAGTGTGCAATCATTGTTGGTAGCAATTTCGGCAGCAAGGTGCTGGGCGATTGGCAAATAACAACGTTCGGCTGTGTATAGTTGAGAAACATTGAGTGCTTCGATACCCATCGTTACTTTCATCCACGGCGATTCATTCAAAAGGCGAATTGCGTTGTGTAGCGAAGCCACATTGTTAGGCGTGTATTTAATACAATTTCGGCCGTGAGTTAACACGCGGTCCCAATAACTATCATCATGTGGAATGACGACACACATACCTGCAGCGAGAGCCTCCAAAATAGATAACCCAAAAGGTTCGTTGATACTGGTGGAAACAAACACACCACACTGTGAACGCAATTCATCTAAGTTGTTTGGGCACTCATGCCATTCAACACCTTGTGTGTTGAAGTCCGGTGTTGAATATTCCACACCTGCCACGTTAGGTTTGATGTAACACACGGTGGATTTGATCTTTTTCGACTCATCAAGTGTTAAAGCATCAAGCAAAAGATCGATGTTCTTCCATTTTAGTAAGCTAGCTGCCCAGAAAACGCGGCTTGAAATCGGATTCGCTTGTTTTGGCCAGCGATCTTTCGATAATCCATTAACAAACGTAGATGTATTCAAACCACACCAATAGCGTTCGGTGGCTGGCTTCTCTGTTTTGAGGTAGGCCTGTAATGCTTCTACCATTGATTCGCGGGTGTTTGCCAAGTAGTAAATTGCCGATGCTTTTACTAAGCAGTAGCCAGCAGATCTCGATCGTCCAATAGGGCCATGAACCATCTGTACCACAGGCTTTTTGCTAATTAATCGTAGTAAGTACAAAGGCATATCATTACTTGGGCAAGATAGGCCCAAAAAGCTATCTATCTTTGGAAGCTTCATGCACGCGTAGAGAAGTTGGAGAAAGTAGTAAGCGTTCATCAACCAGTAGGTCAGGCCATGAGTCGAGTTAAATGGTGACGGTTTTATTTTTATAACTTGCACATGCGGTGTACCACTAAGCAGTGACGCCCAATGCTCTGGATTTGTAGTGAGTAGATAACCAATCACGTTCAGCTTATCGCACTGCTTAAGGAGCTCTGCATTCGCGATTTTGGATCCACCTTGCATTGGGATGGCGTCGAACATCAATACACGTTTCATGACCGGGCTCCTCAATTGATGCTCAACCAGCGTGAAAGAGGCTTCATGCAGTGAGTCATTGGCATTGGTGTAATGGCGTTGTTATTAAGTTCACCTTCGTAAATACGTTCAATAGCGTTGATAGATGCAGTCGTCGTTAAGTGCTGGCTAGCATGTAGGTAAGCGTTTTCCGCCAGCTTGTTTCTTAATGCCGCGTCTTGCATGACTTGTTGAATCGCGTTTAACAGGCTCGCCATTCCACTGTTCTGGTACAGCAATGCAGAGTGATTATGCTCGAACAACTCAGGAATGCCTCCCGTTTTAGGAGCCACGATAGGCAGTTGAGCTAAAGCCGCTTCCCCGAGCACGAGACCAAAGGCCTCTTCATAGGCGCCGCTAATAAAAGCGTCTGCATTACCACACATCCACGCTCCAGCATTGTGTTGCTCTCCGACAAAGTGCACTCGTTCTTGGATACCAAGATCTGCGGCAAGCTGTTGCAATGCTTCTCTTTCTTCGCCGTCACCAACAATAACAAGGTGAGGGTTGTGGTGGTGGTAGTTGTGCATGCGCATTGCCCGAATAAGGCGGTCAAACCCTTTGCGCTTAATCAGCGAACCCACCGACAGAAAGGTAAAGGCCTGTGATGGGATTCCGAGGCGATCTTTAATGTCGATGGGTGTATCCACGCCTTGAAGTGACACGCCGTTGTGTACGACATGAAGTTGGTTTTGCGGGTAGCCGTCCTGAAGAATTTCGCGTCCAACATCTTTGCTAACGCAAATCAATTTTGGAGAGAGGTGAAGTCCGAGAGAGAAGCGATCGCGCAATGTATAATGGCAATGAAGTTGCGTGACAAGTGGTATATGATTCATGCGAGCAGCCAAACACATCCATTGACAAGGGCCGCCGCTATTGACGTGTACCAAGTCGATGCTGTGCTTTTCGATCAAAGCTGAGCCTTGTTTGATAAGGCTATTCCACCCGCTAATATCCCAGCGTGGAGCGCTCCAACCACCAACCAAATTGAAGGATGAATGTTCCGCTTCAATTCCGAGCGATTGGCACTTATCGATTAGTGGTTGGCAGTTTGACCATACGAATGGCTCAAACTTATTGCGGTCGATTCCAGAAATGAGATCCAGAAGCACTACTTCACTGCCGCGAATCCAATTATCACCATAATGAACATATAGAATGCGTTTTGGCGTAGTCATAAGTCACCTCTGTCTCATCATTAATCTGCGTTAACTGCTGAGCTGCAATAGAGATGCCAAAATATGCCATTAGTTTATGTGATTGAATCTTATATGATATTTATGTTTGGAACTCATCATTCTCATATTGAGAACCAATATGGATTAGTGATCCGTTTCAATTTGATATTTTTGTAGCAATACGGGAATCACACTTTGCGCTGAGAAATCATCAATGATGGTTTGTCGAGCATTCTGGCGAATGAGTGATTGTTGCGCTTCACCAATCGATATCCAGTCATGAAGACATTTAGCAAGAGAGGGAATGTCTTCGACGATAAAACCATTTTTACCCGTTTGGATAATATCTGGAAGACGACCTACACGTAAGCTCATCACGGCAATGCCTCTCGACATGGCTTCCAGCGCCGCCATTGGAAGACCCTCATAACGAGAAGAGATGATAAGTACGCTGATATTTTCCCAAACACCTTCCATATCGGTTTGATGGCCGAAGAAAGTCACGTTTGGAGGGGCAGTTTGATTAAGCGACTCTTTTTCTGGGCCATCACCGTACACACTAAACTGTAATGTTGGACAGAGCCTCGCTACCTCAATAAATTGATCGGCGCCTTTTTCCTGACTCAATCGGCCGACAAAAGCGATCTCCTGATAGTTGAGTTGACTGTTGGGAATCGAAACAAAGTTATTCAGCAGTTCTGAAGAACAAAAAACTTTGCGCTGAATACTTGGACTGACAGCAAAGCAATGGTCAGATAGGCTGCCTGAGCTTCTATCAAGCCAATCGTATAGCCATAGTTTCCCTGAGGACGATTCACCAGCATGATAAGTTGAAATCAAACGAGGAAACGTACGGGTGAGCAGTTTGGCGCAGCGCGACAAAATCGACGCTTTATAACCATGGGAGTGAACCACTGAGGGTTGGTGATTGGCGACGGCGCTTGTTAGGTGTTTAATTTTTAAAGCTTTATTGGGCTCGCCAGACAAATAGTTTAAGTAACTCACAGGGATCGCGGCTTCTTTTGCCTTCTGTACAATCTGAGCAGCTGGTGAATACTCAGTGGTTAGCACAACTCGAGCTTTGTGTCCAAAGGCGATTAATCCCCGAGCTAGCTCGATAACGTGACTTTCAATGCCGCCGAATAGACGGCTATCAAGCAAGATCCAAATTTCACCAATGGCAGGTTTATCAAGATTGTTCGAGATTAATTTCATCCGCTTCCCACGCTTGTTTTTTTCGGTAAACCGTAGATGGGCTTAACTCCAGCATGACAGCGGCGTTGAGGACGTTGCCATCACAGTACGCAATTGCGTTTTGAATTGCTTCACGCTCTACTTGCCACATAGGGCGAATGGTTCCATCAGAGTTAAAGTACGGTGAGGTAGCAGCAGAGGACGGTGTACCAGGCAGCTCCGCTGCGGTAATCGACGGTTCGACCGCAGAAGGTGAAGGTTCCTCAGTATAAACAGGTGGTGGTGTGATTGGTGCAATGTTTGCTGACTCTTGAGCAACATGCGCAGGTGTCGTTGTTTTCGTAACTTTAGACTTTTTAGTGAGTTGAGCGGGTAGGTGGCTCACCGTGACTTTTTCGTCGTTATTGAGCACCACAATGTTACGTATGATGTTTTGTAGTTGCCTTACATTACCCGGCCATTCGTAATGCTTGATGATATGTTGAGCTTCACTGTCGATTGTTGAGAATTTCTTTTTGTCCTGTTTGGCGTAAGTGGTCAAGAAGTGCTTGGCAAGCGTGACGATGTCACTTCCTCGTTCACGTAATGGGGGCATATCGATAGGTATAACGTGCACACGGTAGTATAAGTCTTCACGAAAACGACCTTCTTCTACTTCTGTTAATGGATTTCGGTTAGTGGCACAAATGATTCTCACATCCACTTTCATTTCTCGAGTGCCACCAAGAGGGGTGTAAGTGCCCGTTTGTAGAAAGCGGAGCAACTTCTTTTGCATCTCAAGTTCCATTTCACACAGCTCATCAAGAAAAAGCGTGCCACCATGTGCCAGCGTCGCCGCACCTTTTCGATCTGTTGTTGCTCCAGTAAAGGCCCCTTTAACGTGACCAAAAATCTCACTTTCCATCAAATCTCGTGGAATAGCCCCACAGTTAATTGCAATAAAAGGCTTGTCTTTACGGTCACTCTGGCGGTGGACGGCTTCAGCACAAACTTCTTTACCTGTGCCGCTTTCTCCCACAATAAACACACTGGCAGAAGTTGGCGCAACAGCATCAATGGTCTTGTATACCGCCTGCATCGGGAGGCTTGAACCGATGAATCCGTGATAGTTGTGGCGATCAAACTTGGATTGAATATTTTCCACCAAATCTTCCAATTTGGCGCGTTTAAGGTGCAATGCAACTGACGTTTTTAGGCGATCAGCGTTTATGGGCTTTTCTAAGAAATCTTCCGCACCTTTTTGAATTAGATTAACGGCTAAGTCGACGCTGCCGTGCGCCGTAGCAATAATAACGGACGTAGGAATGTCATTCTGGTTGATCCAATCCAGCACGTCTTCGCCAGACATGTCGGGCAGTTTCAAATCGAGAATGATGAGCTGAGGTTTGCTTCTTTCAATAAATTGAATCGCTTCGCGACCTGTCTCGACATGAAAAATGTCATAAGGTTCGTCTTTCACATACTGCTTATAAAGTATGGCTAGTGAAGTAGAGTCCTCTACCAGTAACACCCTTGGTCTCATAGTCCCATCCCAACGTAGTTTGTTTCATTTTTTATGATTTTTGTCAGCACTACTATTTGGCATTATGAGTGGTTTATAGCTCTCTAGTGCTGAAAATTCTCAATTTGAGAAAAGCGTTATTTAAGTATTAGCACAAGGTAGGAAATTTGCGAAAAATCCATACTTTTTAATTGATTAAGTATACCCAAATAATTTCAAGGTGTGTGGCTTGGCGAGGGTGACTGAATTTGGAGCCTAAATTTCTGAGATGATGTCGGCATCGCGCTTTATCAAACGCGATGCTTCGCTAGGGAGTAAGACACTGATACTACTCAAACCCTTGAGCTTTTCGCTTTTCTAACGCATCAAACGATTCATTGGCGAGTTGAGGAAGTGTTTCACAAAGCTCCAATGCTTTTGGTATTTTTCCTTCGACACAGTACTTCTCAATCATTCTTGCTTGTCTTGAAAGCGTTCGATTGCCTAGAGCGAGAGCAGAACTGCCCAGTGTGTGAACCTCGAACTCTAATGTTTGAAGGTCTTTTGTGCTTAATGCTTGCTCTATTTTCTCCATGCGATCGCGTGACTCTTCGACATAGTGATCAATCAAGGTAGGGATGATTTCGGCGCACGTATCTTTGATCATTTGCTGAAGAATATGCTCATCCACTAATTCTTGCTCGATAGTCAATGTGTTATTTATCGTCATAATAGCGCTCCCTATAACATAAACAGTTCGCTTTTTTTAATTTGCTGAGACAGTTTTTCTTTCCACTTTTTTGGTAAGAAACGCAGCTTGGAAACTTGGCGGATTAACTCATCTTTCAGGCTTGGAGTGTGCTTCATGTTCAGTACAGAACCAATCAAGTTCGCATCGCTAGCATCGAGTAGCTTTTTGGCTTGCTCGAGCTGGGTTGCAGTCGTAGAGCCATAATGCGCTACTAACAAAGTAGCATCACATACGCCAGCAATCACTTGAGGCGCAATATTGCTTCGGTTGACACTGAGAAGTGGTGATGTATCTATCACGACGCGCTCGTACTGCGTTAACCATTGTGCAATGTTTTGTTTCAGCGTTGTTGGGTCTCGGTACGCTAACTGAGTACTGGCGAGAGATGGAGCTGGGAGGCCGACTAAAGTTTGGTGTGTATTCTCTCGTGTGATCAAATGGCCAACCTTCTCGTCATCATCAAATTCGTGAACAGTGTGATAAGCGGGTTTGAATAAGTTAAGGTCTACATACAAAGTATTGTGGCCTGCTAAAACCAAGCGCTCTGCAAGAGATGAAGCCACGGAAGTGACACCATCTTCAGATTTACAACCCACAACACAAATCGTTTTGTGGCCTTTCTGTTCACTCTGAAGATAAATTTGCTCAATCTCAGCGTGAGTTGCAGGAATAGTCATTACAACGCTCCTATTAACACGATGGTTGTGGTGATTTGTAAAATATCTCTTAGTCCGGCCCTCGCTTTTTCAACAAAGCTTTCGTCTTTATGGGGAATGTAAATTGTGTCGCCTGCGCGAATGACTGGCAGCTCATAAATGTTGGCTGTTTTACTAAAGTTCACCAAATCAAATGTTCGGGCTTGGCCTTGGCAGCAAGACATATTGACCACACTGATCTTTTCAAGGTAGGCATTATCAGTTGGTCCTCCTGCTTCCGCTAAGAGATCAAGCACAGTCATGTTGTCATTGAATACGTACCGCCCTGGGTCTCTTACTTCACCTAATACGCGTACCGTGGACTCTTTTGAACGATCTAACCAGTTTTTGTTTTTTTCTGGAATGTAAATGGTATCACCGGGACGAACGTGGGGCAGAATTGACTCATCGCCTGTTTCAAAGTACATCGATAAATTCAATTTACTCACTTTGGCATAACCTAGGCCTCGGTGTGTGACACGGATGTTGTGAATATCTGCATCCATTGTCGGTCCATCGGCGGCAGACAAAATATCCAGAAAATGCATATCTTCGGTGAAACGATAGCGCCCAGGTGCATTGATTTGCCCGAAAACGTATATCGATGCGTCAGAGCTTTGGCTTACCCATTGCGACTTATTATCGGATGGGTCGTCAGGCAATGCATGTACCCTTACGACTGTACCAGCGGAAACTTGAGGTAGGCTTGATGTTGGTGAGCCATCCAGAATGTATTGGTCTAAGTCAAATTGTGTCATTTGACCGTTATTGGCGACTTCAATTTTGGTGGTATCAGCTCGTCGAGTTGGGCCTCCAACGTGTGCAAGCAGGTCAATCAAATCCATTTCGTCTGACCACTCGATGCGTCCAGGGCGAACAACTTCTCCCATCACTGCGACCGCTCGACTAGGTGCTACTTTTAACCAAGACTTCTCATTGAAATCGGTTTTCTCCGGTACGAAAATCGCGTCTCCTGGTCCAACATTTGGTGGTCTGGCTGAAGATAGTCCTTCTGTATGCGCGGTAAGATCGAATTTGATGACTTTGCCATCGGCTTTTATAACGCGAATTTGGCGAGATTCTGCGTAGCGAGTGGGCCCGCCAGCGTTGGCGAGGATATCCATGAAGCTAGCGCCTTGCTTGCCTTCGTATGCCCCAGGATGGGCGACTTCACCCATCACGTAAACCACATTTGCACCTGCTTTGATTTCTTCTTCCTGTTTTGGGACAAAGATGGTGGCACCTGGCAGGATCTCCGGCAGTAGGCTTTGGTCTCCAGTATCAAGGTACTTTTTCAGGTTAAACATGGTTGGGTTATTGTTTGTTATCACTCGAATTTGCTCAACACTGGCATATCGTGTCACGCCGCCAGCTCGCATTACGACATCAACTAGCGTGGTGTTGGGCTTGTATGAGAACGAGCCAGGTGCGTTGACTTCACCAAAGACTTTGATTGCACGAGCGGAATCTGCGCTGTCACCTGAATTCGCGAGTTTTGCTGCATCAAACTCTTGCTCAATATTCCCTACGAGTGGGGAAGCGGGGACAAATAAGACATCCAGTGATTCTAGTTTTGGCAGTTGGCTATTGTCACCCGTATCAAGGAAGCGTTTGTAGTCAAATTCAATGTTTTTATTTCCACGTTTCACGATCATTTTATCAAGCTGAGCCCCAGCGCGCAGGCCGCCAGCTTCGTACACAAACATTTGAATGTTGGACCCAGAAGGTAAGGTATATTCACCGGGTTTGACCACGTAGCCTTGAACGGACACTAACAACTGTTGCTGTTTAATAAAAACTCGAGCGTTGTTAACGTCACGATACACGGTCTTTAGCCTGTCGATAATCACGTCTTGGAGTTGTTGTTCATTGTAGCCGGCCACTAATACAGGGCCGACTTCTGGCAAATTAATTCGTCCACGACGATCAACCTGAAACCCTTGGTTTAACGACGCCTCTCCAGGTAAGTTAATCTGTATTAAATCACCGACCTTAACAGTATTGCTCTCATCCGCTATGGAAGAAGGTACCCACGCGACCAGACACAACAACATTAAGAGGATAAATGGTTTCATCGTGTTCATAGCGCGCCTCCTGCCGTTGGGTTGCGGTTTATTGAGCTATCGCTATCTGAATTAGGGCTAATAACCTCGATGCTTACTCGACGATTAGTTAAACGCACGGCGGATGTTTCACCTTCATAGAGTGGCAGGTTATCTCCGACAGATTTGGTAGTGACTCTCTCTGAAGTGATACCAAATACGGTTAGGTAACGCTTTACTTGTTCCGCACGCGCTTGAGCAAGTTTCTGGTTGTAATCGGGGGTTCCAGTTGCATCCGCATGCCCCGTTACTACAAGAGATAGGTTGGGGTGGTCACGTAAAATGTAGGCTGCTTCTGCCAAATGTCCCATGTACTTCGGGTTGATTTCTGCTGAATCGACAGCAAACTGGTTGTCGATATTAAGTAGTGCATAGATATCCGAGACTATGTTTAGGTCGCTACGTAGTGCTTCAATATCATCGGGCGGTGTGCAAGTGGTTTGGCTCAGTACGTAGTCGAGTTGTTGTTCGAGCTGGTTTAAGCGTCGACGCTGAATCACAAGGTCGTTGGCAGCGTCGAGTAAAAGCCCACCTTCTAACTCGCGCGCAATTCTATTTTGTTTTTCAAGGGCCTGAACAACTGCCGCAGGAAAACACCAGCGCGCGCCCTCTTGGATTAGTGCGTCTAGATGTAACTTGGTCAGTTGCCAATCAAACCTTAACCCATGTTCTGGACCTAAAGGCTCGTCAGGCATCACTGGGGAAAACTGATAATTCTCGATCGAGATATCTTGATAGCTTTCCGCCAAGCCACCTTTCCCGTGTTCTGGGTAGTCAAACGACGAACAACCAAACATGCCGACAACAAGACCGCTTAATGCATATCGTCGTATAAGATTTACCATGCCAACCTCCGTTTAAACCGGTATTTTTAGTGTCCTTTTGAGTTAACGGGAATGGCATGGTTGATACGAAGCAAGCTCATGATTTCTAAAGGTTGGCCTGATACGTTTTCAATACTCATGCTTCTTTCACGTTCAACTAGACGCTTATATAAGTAAACAATGGCACCAATCCCTGAAGAATCAAGAAATTGGACGTGCTGTAGGTTCATTTCGACTTCTTTGTGATGATTGTTGTGAATTACCTCATCAATGTGATGTTGTGCTTGTCGACAGCCGCTTGCATCTAAGTCACCAAAAAACTCAATGGCTAACTTGTCTTGATTGATTTCTAGTTTGCGTAGTTCCATGACTCTGTCTCCGTTTGTTTTTCTAATTGGATATAGAGCAGGTAACGTGCCAATTTGAAATTAATGAAAAATCAAACAGTTAAATATTGTTAATGATATTGTTCAATTTGAGAAAGGACTGATTCTCAAATTGAGAATCAAAAACGCACAGAGAAATGGTTTGCTTATAAGAGGTTTTGAGCCGAAAGAAGTCGTTAGACCGAGGGATCTCGTCATGATTAGATTCCAACTCGATTGACGAACCATCCGCCTTAAGTGAATAACGTGTAACGACTAAATGCAAAACCTGTCTAAAGTTTATGATTATCTTTGCAAATTATTACTAATGTTGATTGTTATGAGTCGAAGAATAACTAGTAATAAATAGGTCATCGAGAGGACTTACGTTTCAATAAAGGCGATTTTTTGTACAAGGTCTTCTTATGCCATTAAAAATGACATTAATTGCGCTGGCTGTTATGGCAGCGTCTTCACAGCCTCAAGCGGATACGTCTCTCGCACCACCAGTTTCTCTTGCACAAAGCTATCAGGATGGCATTGATGTGTCTGAATATTGGTATAGCGAAAAACTTGATGGTGTTCGCGCTTATTGGACTGGGCAACATCTCGTGACGAGAAATGGTAATCGAATCTACGCCCCAGACTGGTTTACAGGACCTTTGCCTGATTATCCGTTGGACGGTGAACTTTGGGCTGGGAGAGGTAACTTCCATCTTGTTCAGCAAACGGTATTAGATAAAACTCCTGTAGAGTCTGCTTGGCGACACATCGACTTTATGATCTTTGATATGCCATATTCCGCTGGTGATTATCGGAAGCGTTATTACAACATCAAAGATTTAGTGCTTGAAGTCGACCAGCCTCATATCAAATATGTCGAGCACCGAGCGATTCAAAATGAAGCTCATCTGTTTACACAGTTGGATAAAATTTCAATATCCGACGGTGAAGGGGTGATGTTGCGGAAGGTATCAAGCCGCTATCAGGCTGGACGCGGTAGTGATTTGCTTAAACTAAAACGATACGCAGATGATGAAGCGTTAGTTGTGGGTTATAAGCCAGGAACAGGGCGCTTATTAGGTATGATGGGAGCAATGTTAGTTCGCTTACCAAATGGCATTGAGTTTTACATCGGTAGCGGATTTACCGATGAAGTGCGTCGCCAGCCTCCGAAAATTGGTTCAACCATTACATTTAGATATAACGGTTTTACACATACTGGTAAACCGCGTTTTGCTCGATTCTTGCGTGAAAGGTTGAAGGAATAGAACGCTCTGCACTTACTAGTTGCCAACGGTTACACCACATCGTTTGAAGAGACCCTGCCAAAACTGAACGTGGTTTAGGGTTTCTTGCCTAAATGTCCTATGTGCCTCAATTATGCCATACTGGTGACCATGGAGTTGCATACGGTTCTCCACCAAAGTGGCACCATCATTAAGTTGTTGATAGGTACTGTCTAAATAAGCCAAATAAGGTTGCACTTCTTCAACGTAAATGGATTGAAAGACATTTCTTAAGTAGCGGAACTGAGTGGTGTCTCTGTTCGGCCCGCACAATACATTGCTCTGGTTCTGCTCAAGTAGCTGAGTTGTCGCTTTTAACCAAAGGGATGTGTTAACCATTGAATAGTAAAGTCGTCCGAGTAAACGAGATTTCTCTAACTCTTCTTGATATTGAGTAACTTCCACATCGGGTAGACGTGAGACCGCGCGGTGGGGTAAATCATACATTTCGCTGAAAATACGATAGACATCGTTAATGCGTGCAATATCATTCGTCGTATTTTGAGATAGCCAATCAGAGGCTGTTAGTTGCTTTTGCATGGCATCACTTACGAGTAGTAAGTTGTCGAGATGAATGTCTAGATGTTGCCATTTGGTTGAGTAAAGCTCTGTCAATGTCGCGCGTTCTTCATCGCTAAGTGGAAATTCGGATAAACATCGATTTATGACTCTTAAAAGGGCAGTTTGATAATCAAAATCATGAAAGGCATCCTGCACCTTTCCAAGTTGTGAGTTTTTCTCGGCAAGTAAATTAAAGAGTCCGCATTGTCGTAATTGATAGCTCTCTAGCAGGCCAATAGATAGCCTTGGCAATGGCTCGAACAAAACGCGTTTCGCAGGAATCGTTACCGTAGACTGTAATTCTATTGGAATAGCAGGAACGTCCAATACATTGGCTACACGTTGATGATACTTATCAAACATGGCGTTCTCTGGATTGAACCAGTTATCACAACCATTAAGAATCAAGATTAAGAACAATAAAATAGACCGCACAAATATCCTTTTTTATAACTTCGTATCCGTTGTCTAGAGAGCAAAATCAACCACTTCGCAATCTTGTTATAAGTATACTCAACCGTGTGATTATTCGATCAAAAAAGCCAGCGGATGCTGGCTTTTTTTACTTTTTATTGAACTGAAAAGTTCAATTGCACTTCTGGCTCTTGGCGATGCATCCAACGCATTCTGACGCCTAACATAAAGGCCGCAGAAGATAGGCCGATGATAAAACCAAGCCAGAAGCCTTGTGCTCCCATTGGCTCGACAATCCAGTCTGTACGGCCAAGGACGTAACCAATTGGCAGCCCAAGAATCCAATAAGCAATAAAAGTACGGTTGAAGATGGCTCGCATGTCTTTATAGCCGCGTAATGCACCAGCTGCGATCACTTGAACCGCATCCGTACATTGATAAACAGCGGCAAACACGAGCAGGTGCATCGCTAGAGTGATTACCTCTGGGTTGCTAGTATAAAGCTCGGCGATCCACTCACGAGACAAGACGGTTAAAATCGCTGTGAGAACGGACAATGCTAGACCAACCATAATGCCGACTCGTGACGCTACGCGCGCGCCATCTACGTTTTCTTCACCAAGTCGATGGCCGACACGAATGCTTACTGCTGCACCAATACTCATTGGTAGCATAAATACCAACGAGGAGAAGTTAATCGCGACTTGATGCGCTGCCACAATGATAGGACCCAGTGGTGAAACGAGCAGTGCAACAACAGCAAACAATGTCACTTCAAAAAACAGCGCTGCTGCAACAGGAAAGCCGAGCTTGAATAGACGAACTTGCGCTTTCCATTGTGGGCGATGCCATTCTCCAAATAGGTTGATGCTTTTCAATCGCTCTGATGTCATCACATACAGCAATAGCATGGCAAACATGACCCAGTAAACAATCGTGGTTGCTACACCACAGCCAACACCGCCTAATTCAGGTGCACCAAACTTGCCGTACACGAAAATCCAGTTTAGAGGAATGTTGAGCAGCAAACCGATAAAGCCAATAACCATTGCCGGCTTCGTCAATGACATACCATCCGTAAAGCTTCTAAGCGTTTGGAAAAGTAAAAAAGCGGGTACTGCTAATATAACGGCATGAATGTATCCCACCGTTTTTTCAGCCATCAGTGCTTCAACATCCATCAGTCCGAGAATAAACTGGGTTTGAAGCAGGACTGCAATTATCGGCACACTGATCAGCAATGCCAAAACGACGCCTTGCTGAATTTCAAACGGGATTTTCACTCGACGACCAGAGCCATTTAACTGTGCGACAACAGGGACCAATGCCATTAATAAACCCACCCCAAACAAAATGGATGGTAGCCAAATACTTGAAGCGACAGAAACCGCAGCCATGTCGGTGGCGCTAACGCCGCCAGCCATTACGGTATCAACAAACCCCATACCAGTTTGAGCGACAGATGCGATCAATACCGGGGTCGCCAATTTGATAAGACTTGATGCTTCTTCTTTATAGCGATGCACGAAAAATACTCCAGAGCGGAACAATAAGTTGAAAGAATGAGAGTACTCGAGGGCAAAAGATGTGGTGAACGGATCTGATGGTTGATTTTAGTCACGATAAGGTGAAAAAATGCCTCGGAGAAACTCCGCGCAAATGATAAACAATTGTATGTTTATATTCCATAGCTAGGTAGCGAATAGTCGATAACACTGACTGGACGCTCTCCACGCTAAGGATACGCTTTTACTGAGAACAGCAGCGAATCATGGTAATGTTGAAGCATGCATGAGAACAAACCAGTGTTCATTAAGCCATGGCTTTATCGTCTGCGGTCTTTATTTCCGACCTGTAGCGCAGTGTTTAGGGCTTAGTCTTCGACTACAGTTGGTATTAAATCAATAGGTAAAAAGAAATGTTTACAGGAATAGTTCAGGGTACGGCGAAGGTCGTTAAAATTGATAAAAAAGAACGCTTTCAAACGCACGTTGTCGAGTTAAGCGATGAACTTTGTAAAGGGTTAGAAATTGGTGCATCCGTTGCACACAACGGATGTTGTCTAACTGTGACTAAGATCGAAGGCAACCTTATCAGTTTTGATTTAATGCAAGCGACATTGGCTCTTACTAATTTAGGTCGGCTGGTGGAAGGGGATAGCGTAAACATTGAGCGCGCGGCTAAGTTTGGTGACGAAATAGGCGGGCATAGTATGTCTGGTCATATTAGTTTAACGGCAGATATTGTCGATATCATCGATACGCCCAATAACCGCACGATTTGGTTCCAACTGCCGCAAGAATCAATGAAATATGTATTAGCGAAAGGTTACATTGGTTTAGATGGCTGCTCGCTAACTATTGGTGAAGTTGAAGCGTGTCGTTTTTCGGTACACCTAATTCCAGAAACCTTGCAGCGAACGCTTTTCGGAGTGAGACAAGTAGGGGAGCGTGTTAATATTGAGTTTGATCCTCAGACTCAAGCAATTGTTGATACTGTTGAGCGCGTTCTTGCAGCAAAACAGCTTTAGAATGAGAAAAAGGAGCCTAGTGCTCCTTTTTCATTTAAGCGTTTTTATATTTCTGATGTTCACATGCTCGAGCTGTTATTCGTAATTGTCATCGATAAATAGTTCGACCTTATCTTGTAACTCATCCACTCGCATATTTAGGTGGATAGCGTGGCAACAAGCTGGGCAATCATCATAAAACTCTTGGTCACCATTACTTGCATCTAATGTAATGCCGATAGAGTGTCCGCAATGCGGGCACTTTACATACCTTTCGGTATAATTTTTCATACAACAACTCCTAATCTCGCAGGGCTTTTAAACACACTATTCATCAATGAAGTACAGCCCTTTACTTACTTTGCCTACAAGGAAAATAGGCACAATCCAAAGTTAAGTCTCCTTTGATATTAGGCAGAGTTGTTGCTAATTGAGTCGAAATAAGTACAAAACTTGACCCCAAACTCAACCTTGAGCTTAGGGTGATTTTCTGTAGTGATGTGCCTCGAGATTTTACATCTTGAAATATGCAGTGGCTTCCAAATTAATAAGAAATGATTTTATTAATAACCAGTTGAGCCTGTTCCAAGTAATGGCCGCCAAACAAATTACAATGGTTGAGAACATGGTAAAGGTTATAGATATCTTTACGTTCCTCATAGCTTGAAGAAAGTGGCATAACCGATTCGTAGCCTTGATAAAATTCTGGCTGAAATCCACCAAAAAGCTCTGTCATCGCAATATCACACTCCCTGTCCCCCCAATAGCACGCAGGATCGTAACAGATAGGACCGAATGCAGTGAGTGCCGCATTTCCATTCCATAAATCGCCATGCAACAAAGAAGGTTTCGGAGCATGGTTTGCTAGCCGCTGTTTTACGACGTCGATAAAGTCATCGATATCAACCAAGGTGACGCCTTTTTCTTTAAGGAGCTGTAATTGCCAACCTATGCGTTGCTCAGCAAAGAATACACACCATTTCTTGTGCCATTTGTTGGGCTGTAGAGTCGAACCGAGATAGTTGTCGGTATCAAAACCAAACTCTTTTTGCTCGCCCCACTGGTGTAGGTGAGCTAATTGCTGCCCAAATTTAAAGCTGTTGGGACCATCTTCTAATGGTTTCGTTGGAAGGTAGTTAAGAATTAGGAATGAGGCATTTTTGGTTTTACCAACCACTACCACCTCAGGTACAAATAGGGTTGATGTTTCACGCAAAAGATGCAGGCTTTCAGCTTCTACCTCAAATTTAGACAAAAACTCGCGATCGTTAATTTTCACAAAATAACGTTGCTCGCCATCATTGATCATGTAGCTTTCACTGATATCCCCACCAGACAGCCTTACTTTTTCCGTGATCTGGTAATCGAACAATAAAGTATCAGAAAGCTGTTGCGATATTGCTTGCCACATACAAAACCTCGCGAATCTATTTGACCACCAATAGTTTAGGATAAATAGCAGGGAGTTGGCGCTATGTTGAGCATACTTAGTAAAGAAACCTTCCTCTTAGTGTAGTCAATTTGTATAAATGTGAATCAAATCGCTTATAAGCCTCTGATTTGTTGGCTTAGCATATGGAGATGAACGTTTACAACAGGTATTATGATTTTTTTGACGTTAGTTCCATTGGTGGCATGAAAATACTGATATGTGATGACTCAGCTGTTGCAAGAAAGCTTATTGCGCGTTCTATCGTACAAGATACATCATTGCATCTTATTGAAGCGCAAGATGGTTATGAGGCGCTTAATATTCTTGCTGAGCAAAATATCGATATTTTGTTTCTCGATTTAACGATGCCCATAATGGATGGTTTTGAGGTCCTCGAATCATTACCTGTTAGTCAGTACCCGACCAACATCGTCATTATTTCTGGAGATGTTCAACAAGAGGCAAAACAGCGCTGTCTCGATCTTGGTGCTCAAGCTTTTATCGCTAAGCCTCTGACAGAAGAGCAGGTGCTCCCACTATACGAACAATTAGGACTGCATTATGCGTTCAAACCTAGTCATTCGGTTGATTCTAAAAACCAGGGTTGCGAAGAGCTTTCCTTACTAGCCAAATTCCGTGAAATTGCGAACATTGCCCTTGGTAAAGGGGCTGCGATTATGGCCGACCATTTACATGAGTTCATACAACTTCCTGTTCCTCATGTTGGACCGTTGTCCTACGGCGAGCTTCATATGACACTGGTTGATGTGGTTGGGCGTGACAGTTCCGTTGCGGTAGCGCAGAGGTTTGTCGGTGGTGGTATTCACGGAGAGGCACTGGTGTGCTTACGTGGTAGGGATATCAATCAGATTGGGGAAAAATTAGGTTACCTCCTTGAGTTTACGCCTCATAATGAAATCATCTTGAATATCTCTAACCTACTGGTTTCGTCATTTCTCACATCATTGGGCGATCAACTCGACAAGCAGTTCTCACTTCGTCAGCCAGGCATTGTGGATACCTTAACACCTTATTGTGAAGAGCAAGGCGAGTTGGGTGAGCTCTTTACTATCGAATACACCTACATGGCAGAAGCGCTCGATTTCGAGTGCGAGGTACTGTTTTTAATTGATAAGCCATCCGTAGAAATAATCTATGAAATCATGGAGCTAATCTAATGTCCGATATCACGCTGGACATAGCAGACTTTCATTGGGTCACACAAATTCTCGATACGATGGATTCAGGGCTTATTGTTTTGGATCAAGAGTATAAAGTGTGTGTGTGGAACAGTTTTATGCAGTCATACAGTGGCATTCTATCACAAGAAATTCTTGGTGAATGTTTATTTGAGCATTTTGAAGAGCTGCCAAGAACTTGGCTAGAAACCAAGATAAAAGCTGCCGCCGATCTGGAAACTCGTTCTTTTTCTAGCTGGGAAAACCGACCGTATCTTTTTAAGTTCAACAATTTTTCTCCGGTTTCAAACAGCAGTGATTTTATGTATCAAGATATCGTGATCACGCCGTTAATTGGGCTCTCAGGAGAGGTCAGCCACATAGCGATTCAAGTCAATGATGTTTCTGAAACTGCGAGAAATCGCATTCATTTGAAAGAAACAAATCAACATTTGTCGGAAATCAGTCGCAAAGATGGTTTAACAGGTTTATTTAATCGCGCTTATTGGGAGCAATCATTGAAAGATGAGTTTGCTCACTTAAAAGTTATCGACGGACCATGCTCATTAGTAATATTCGATATCGACCACTTTAAGAAGGTGAATGATACTTATGGTCACCCGACAGGGGACGAAGTCATTCGTCGAACCTCTGCCTTGTTGAGAAAAACAGCAAGAAGCAGTGACATCTGCGGTCGTTTTGGTGGTGAAGAGTTTACCGTACTACTTCCTCACACAAACCAGGAGCAAGCTTGCTATTTCGCAGAGCGTTTGCGCAAAAGAATTGAGCAAGAGATCGTGAAAGTGGAAGATTTTTTGATTAATTACACGATAAGTATTGGTGTTTGCGAGTATAAGCCTTATTTTGAAACTCACACTCAATGGTTAAAGAGTGCCGATGCTGCGCTGTATCGTGCAAAAGAAAATGGTCGTAACCAAACCTGTTTGCATGAAAATGGCTGAAATATAAAAAGGTTTGAAGAAACCCTGTATCCGAATTCAGTGAAGCAAAGCTCAATTGTTTGAAAATCATCCAGTTGGTTCGTGAATGTTTGTTAATATGAAATAAGTTAATGAAATTTTCTCGGCATGTCTTACTATTGAAACTATTCTGCTTTCAGCTTCGAAGGCTTGCAATAAACGGAGAAAAACAGTGGTTTTAGAAACCGATGGATATCTCGCTCTTATCGAGCACTTGTCTCTAAATCTAGATATTTTTACGACCGAAATTGGCGACACTGGATCCGAAAGCATCGAAGATGTTGTCACCGATATGGTGGCTTCAAACATCATGGCGATTTTTGAGCAAAATCCAGAACTTCACTCGAGCGTACGTTTCAAATTGTTAAAAGAGGCTGATGCAGTTGTTGAAGATCTTGGTGAGATATTGGCTGGGGTATGGCATAAAAAAGCGACCAATGAACAGATCACGTTCCTTGATGAATACATCGCTCTGGTCAAAAATCTGTTCGATAATGCTGTTGCGACTTACGACTGATATTGTTTTAACTTACAGCAATGTCCGGTTAAGAGTAAGAAGAGTTACATTGTAACTCTTCTTATTTGCCAAAACTTAGATGCCCAGTATGGGTTGTCGATTCTTGAAATAATCACACCTCTAGACGTCGATGCATGCATGAACTGCTTGTTACCCAAGTAAATTCCGACATGATAAGTTGTACGTCTTGTTTTAAAAAACACTAGATCCCCTTGCTTGGCATCCGTCCAACTTAACTCCACACCTTGCGTTGATTGCTGCCTCGTTGTCCTTGGTAAAGAGAGCTGATAAGCCTCAATAAACGCTTTTTGTACAAATGCTGAGCAATCAATTCCAGATTTCTGTGTCCCGCCTAAGCGATAAGGCGTGCCGTGCCACTCTGTGTAAAACTCGAACAAGTCGGGGTTGTCCGACAATAGCTGATTTGTAGGTGCTGTCACTTGAGCTTGCTCACTAGGCTCAGGCCCAGAAGAGCAGGCGCTTAGTAGCACACTGATTATCAAAGGAAAATATACTCGACGCAAATCACCACCTGTCATCTCTATGACTCACAACTGAAATATTAGTGTCATAACCAATCCATAGTATGGGCTGCAAATCACGGTTTTGTCTCACAAATGTGACGGAATCACTGCAGAACCGATTCAACCTTAAGAAAGAATAAAAATTGATTATGGCAAAGCGAAAACGCTCACGCACATCACTTTCACTGATTCAGGCTGTCAGTGCAACATTTTTAACTATCATTGCTCTTGTTATAGCCCTTTCTGTCTCAAGTTTCAAAGGAATGGAACAGGTAGGGGAACAATTTGAAGACTTGTCGCAAAAAGCATTACCAATCGCGATGGCAAACGCAAAGTTAACCAGGAATGTATTGGAGATGGTTAAGCTACTCAACCATGGTATGCAGATTACTGAGCCGAAAGAGTTGCCTCTCATAAAAGAGCAAATCGACTCTCTTGCAACTCAAAGCACAACTTTGGTTGTGAAAGCGTCTGGTGTAGCTCAGCAACTCTCGGAGGAGTTAGACACCAAACTAGCGCGTTTACATAACATCACGCAGTCCATTTTGTTGAAGCAATCTTCGGTGATACAAATTCAAATGGATATTGATGCCGCTGTTGGTGGTTTTCGCTATGGGCTTAGCTCTATCGGCCCGGAAATGAATCGAATCAGTTCGTTCCTTAGTGCTGATAATCCTGAGTCGAGCGATGCCGCTAACCGTTTCATTGCTTCTGCAAGCTCAATGGAAAGTACGTTCTTAGTCATGATGATGCACTCAGAATTAAACAAAGCCGAAAAAGAATACCGAGAAATGCGAAATCGCATAGCAGGTATTAAACTCGCCTATGAAGACTTCCAATCTTTCCATCCTGAAGTAAGTGAATATGCAAGCTTAACCGCACCATATGAGATGGTGAAACAAGGCTTTAGTGAAAAGGGCGTGCTGCGTTTGATCCTCGCCAAACTAGAACAAGGGGAATTGCAACGTTCAGAGTTTAAACAGGCTTCGATGCTTGCGGATGAAACCATGCGGTTACTTGATCAAATCTCCCAAACCGCTGGTCAGTTGATCGATGAAAAGGAGCGGGTGGTCAACGAGACCATTGAATCGGTGAGCGTTGTGCTCGTGTTTGCGGCGTGTGTGATTTCTTTTATTATTCTGGTTACTTGGTTTAGTCTCAAGTCATGGACAAACCGAGGGTTAAGGAATGTACTAACGCGTCTTTCAGCACTTACCGAACATGATTTTCGTGACAAGGCAGAAGAAGTTGGCCCCTATGAGCTGAAAGAAGTAGCACGAAAGTTGAATCAAGTAATCGATTCCACACATGACTCCATTCAAACGGTGACGCGCAATTGTGAAACGCTTTATCAGACGGCAGAAGTAAGCCACAGTGCAGCCGAACAAACAAGTGATGGGTTGGCAACACAAAATGAAGCGTTGTCGAGTATGATCACGACCATAACGCAGCTTGAAGCCTCTATTCGTGAAATAGCAATGGTGACAAATGCATCTTCACAGGACTCGCTCCTTGCAACCCAACACACTGAAAAAGGGGTTCAAGTCGTGGAACAAAACCGCGAACGTTTGGAGTCATTAGAAAGCTCTTTGGATGTAAATGAACAGTCAATGTTAGAGCTAGACCAGCGTGTTAAACAGATTCGTGAAATGGTGGATATGATCAGTGGGATCGCGGACAACACCAACTTACTTGCTCTCAACGCGGCAATAGAGGCTGCCCGTGCTGGTGAGCAAGGGCGTGGATTTGCGGTTGTCGCTGATGAAGTTCGCAAACTTGCAAGTGATACCTCTCAACAAACTACGAACATCCGAGAAATGATGAGCGAGCTTATTACTGCCGCAGAGCGCTCGCGCCAAGCAGTTAATGATTCAAGAGAAGAAATGACCCACGCGCTACAGTCCAGCAATGAAGTGAAATCGACATTCTCTGATATCAACCTCGCGGTTAAGCACATTCAAGAACGTGTTGAGCAAATCTCAGTTGCTACAGAAGAACAAGAACGAGCGACGGCAGATGTATCTCAATCCATCACACATATTTCTGATCTTGGCGAACGCACAAAGCTGCAGCTTGAGTCTATGGTTGAGAGTTCTGAGCAAGTGGCGGAAATTGCTGGGCACCAGCAAGCAATGCTGCACAAGTATGAGCTTCATCAGACCAAGTAAATGAGATGTTTCCACCGACTAAAAGCAGAACCTCGGTTCTGCTTTTTTGTTACGGCTACTCATTTAATGGCTCCTATTTGCATCGCAAAAGTGAGTTACATCTCATCTCGTTCATTTCTAAAGGGTTTAGTTATCACAACGTGATGTTAATGCTTTGTTCGAGGGACTCGTTGACTAGAATGTCGCCAGAATTCAAAGGAATGAATCATGCAGCTTCATGCGATTTTTTTATATCCAGAGAAAGCTAAAGCCATAAGAAGGAGTGGTTTTGTGATCGATAAAGTTTGCCCCGTCGTTCTACGTAATCAAAATCAAGAGATCCTACTTTTTAAACATCCGTTGGCGGGTGTTCAGCTCGTCAAGGGCACTGTTGAAGTGTTTGATGAAAGTTACATCATAGCGGCCAAGCGGGAGCTCGCTGAGGAGTCTGGTATCACACATGTTCGTTCCGCACGATATTTATGCTCATGGGACAGTGGCTTTCAAAATCAAGCATGGCATTTTGTTTTGTGTGAGTGTGCTGATCTCGCTAATTCATGGCTGTTTCATACGCAAGACGATGGTGGACATGATTTCGCGTTCTTCTGGCACGATGTCGAGAGCGGCCTTCCCGCGAATGCACATACTGTGTTTCAGCGCGGGCTGGAAAAGGTACGAGAGTTGCTAAACCAAGGCGTGATTTAAAGGAGGATTCTGTCGTTGCATTGGCGGATTTGGGACAATGACAAAGCAAACACTATGCTTCTACTAGAAGCAAATAAAGAAGGTAGAGTAGCCGTTATTGTTCTCATCGTGTTGATAATGGCACTGTCGATCTCAAAAATGGCGATGAGATTACAAATGTTTAAGTGACTTCTATATGCTTTGCTCATTCATTCAGATAAGGAAACGGTAATGGATAAATTCGTCTTGTTTCTCTTATGCCTTTTTATGACAGTTGGCGGAGTGGTTCATCTTTATGACAACATTGTTGGTGGCTTTTTACCTTACGATTTTGCGCCACGCTGGTTGAATATGTATTGGAGCGCTTTGGGACTATTGGACTTATTAGCAGCGTATCTATTGGTCAAGCATCGCCGCTCTGGCATAGTCGTTATGTTATTGATTCTTATAACCAATGTTATCTTTAGTTCCCACGCTCACTATACATTAGAAATATTAGATAACAACGTCGCCCTACAAATGAAGACACTGTTTTTAGGGTTCTCATTTGGGGTATCTATCTGGTTATGGAATGCGCGAAAACATAGTCAATCGCGCCAAATATTTCGTTAATTATTATTTTCACAACACTCGATTAAGGATTGTAAACAGGGACTCGTTATGAACGATTTTAAAGACTTGGCCAGTTTTGCTGGTTTCAGCGTACTGACAGGTTTGAGCTTTGCCACCACTTTCTTCAGCCTTGCTTTTCTATACAGCTCAATAGAGGCACAGCAAGTAATGAACACCAATGCTTTGGCATGTGCAGTGCTTGGTGTTGTTGGTTTATTTGTTGGTATTACTCAGCTAAACAAAAAGCGTCAGCTGGCAGAAAACTAATCTGTTCTTACACATCATGAGGATGAAGTAGTGTTTAACTGGGGTTTAGGCTTGGTCTATTCGTTTTGTTGACATACTTCATCCAACAATATTTTTTCAACCATTACTTCTTCTCTTTATTGTAGCGAAAGGGCTGCGTTAACAGCTTATCTAATCTTTGCTCTTCTTCGTCTCTAATTTCCGGCACACCAATAACAACATCTTCATGACCCAACTTAGGCTGAGCTCGGTATGTCCCAAAAAAGCGGTCCCAAACTGAAAGGAAAAAACCAAAGTTTGAGTGGGTCTCTTTTACTATCACTGAATGGTGCACGCGATGCATGTCTGGTGTAACGATGACGTTTCGCAGTTTTTGGTCCATAGATAAAGCCAGTTTTGCATTACTGTGATTAAACATCGCGCTCGCATTAAGCACAATTTCAAATACCACAATTCCGATAGGTGAAACACCTAAGATAAACACGGCTGCAATTTTTACTCCCATTGAAATGATTATTTCGAAGGGATGAAAGCGTGCGCCTGTAGTGACGTCTATGTCGAGATCGGCGTGATGCATTCGGTGAATCTTCCACAGCGGTTTTACATGATGAAAGACAACATGCTGAGCGTAAATGACGAAATCAAGCAAAATGACGGTTAGGAAAATGTTTAACCAATCGGGGAGGGACAGAATATTCAGCAGCCCCCATTGTTGCTCCTGAGCTATGACCGCAGCTTGAAAGGCGGCGATAGGCATGATTAAAGCAATAACTAGGCTGTTAAAAGCAACCAATGACAAGTTATTGACCCAGCGAAACCTGCGCGAAGCGGTCAGTGTTTTTCTAGGCAATTTGTTCTCCCAAATGGCACAAAGCAATAATACGCCAAGGAAAAAGCCTAATCTGAGCCATGAGGGTTCTTGAAATGTCGTTTCTGTCACTGTCATTCCCTTATTTATTTCTTTATCTATGACCGAGATAAGAGTGAAATTATTTCAACACACTGCTGATGGGCTTATCTTGAGGCGAAACCATAATATCAGTAGAATCGCGCTCTACTTTTTACTTGGCATTACTTACCATGAGAATTCACGCTTTCCACCGTTTATATCAGTACCGACAATCTATCTCAACCAAGCCTTTCAACGCGCGTGGATGTAAAGTGGTTCGTTGCCAATATTGCCAGGTTTCTGAGCAACACTGTTTGTGCGACCTTCAGCCAAACATCAAGGCCAATATTGCATGTATGTTGATTGTTTCTGAAAACGAAGTGTTTAAGCCAAGTAATACCGGTCGTCTAATCGCTGATACGATTCAAGAGACTTACGTGTATCAATGGAACCGAACAGAACCGTCTGAAGAGATGCTAGCGCTACTACAGGATGACAGTTACCAACCGGTGATTGTATTTCCTGCAGACTATGTGGATGATCCCTCTCGTTTAATTGAAGATCTAGAGCCAGGGCGATTGGTAAAAGAAGATGTCGAGAACAAAAAATGGTTGCTGATCTTTATTGATGGTAGCTGGCGTGAGGCACGAAAGATATTCCGTCGTTCTGATTTTCTTAAATCTTTGCCTGTGCTTTCCATTGAGCCGGAATCTCTGTCTGAATACATCATGCGCCGCTCCGAGAATGATCAGCATCTTTCAACCGCCGAAGTCGCGACATTAGTTTTAAAACAAGCTGGTGAGCCTAAAGCTGCGGAATGCCTTCAATTGTGGTTTGAAGCCTTCAGAGAAACTTACATGCTGAGCAAGACTCGAGTCAAAAGCGACCCTAACCAGCCACACTTGAAACGTTTCAAAGAGTGGATGAAAACCGAGAGCTGACTCTAAGGAATGAGCTTTTGTTGATGGTATGTTGTTCAACTGGCTTCGGTGAGGGGATAAATCTGCATTCGGTCACGGTTTGCAGGCGTACAGATATGGATAATGCCATCAGTTTATACTTTTGACTCTAGCCATTTTTGAGAGTCGTTTGAAGCATTTTTTAGGAGAGAAATACATGTATTACGGCTTTGATGTCGGTGGCACTAAAATTGAATTTGGTGCATTTAACGAGAAGCTTGAGCGTGTAGCGACGGAACGTGTACCTACACCAACAGACAACTACGAGCTGCTGGTTGATACCATTGCGGAATTGGTGAATAAATACGATACAGAGTTTGGCTGCGAAGGTACGATTGGTCTTGGCCTACCAGGTATGGAAGACGCCGATGATGCAACGGTACTAACAGTTAACGTTCCTGCGGCAAAAGGCAAACCACTCCGTGCTGATCTAGAAGCTAAAATCGGTCGCAGCGTAAAAATTGAAAACGATGCAAACTGTTTCGCGCTTTCTGAAGCCTGGGACGAAGATCTTCAAGATGAACCATCTGTACTAGGTTTGATCCTTGGTACTGGTTTTGGTGGCGGCTTTATCTACGAAGGCAAAGTATTCTCTGGCCGCAACCACGTAGCGGGTGAGGTGGGTCACACACGTCTTCCTATCGACGCATGGTTCCACCTAGGCGAAAACGCACCATTACTGGGTTGTGGCTGTGGCAACAAAGGCTGTTTAGATAGTTACCTATCTGGTCGTGGTTTCGAGCTTCTTTACGCGCATTACTACGGCGAAGAGAAGAAAGCGATCGACATTATTAAAGCGCACGCAGAGGGTGAGGAGAAAGCAGTAGAGCACGTCGAGCGCTTTATGGAGCTGCTAGCGATCTGCTTTGCAAACCTGTTTACTGCAACAGACCCACACACCGTTGTACTTGGTGGCGGCTTATCTAACTTCGAATTGATTTACGAAGAGATGCCAAAACGCATCCCTAAACACTTATTGTCTGTGGCTAAGTGTCCTAAGATCATCAAAGCAAAACACGGTGATTCAGGTGGTGTACGCGGCGCTGCGTTCTTAAACATCAAGTAATGACTTAAACCTTACTCGATATAAAGTAAGAAGAAATTTAAAGCCCCGTTTAGACTTTCAAGGTTAAACGGGGCTTTTACTTATATACCTAAGTAATTTCGGTATGCTCGGGTATAGATCATGAACAAAAGTAGCATGCATAAAAAACTCACGACGAATCGTGAGTTTTCTGTTTGCAGCTAAGCTTATTTGTTCTTTTTGCCTACGCCCAGGTTTTCTTTTTGAGCTAGGGTGATTTTGCTAAAGCCTAATTTTCTGAAGTAGTTGTCGCGGTAGTTTCGCACCGCTTTAGTGTCAGACACTGCTTCGATTTGTTGCTCCATCTTTAGGAACTCAGTGATATCGATACCTTCGGCTTCTGCAACTGCTTCTTGAATGTTGCGGTGCTGCTGGTATGAGAACGTCAGTTCTTTGTCTTGGTCTTTGTAAGTGTAAAGAATGGTGCGAGCCATAGCTGTCTCTCTGAAAAGGTTTCTGTATTAAACAAAAAGGCCAGACTCGCTGACCTTTGAATTTCTAGTTTGAGCTAGATTCTGCCTTGAAGTGGGATAATTGTCACGCTTTCTCCCGCTTTTACTGTATCAATAGCTGGGGAGATTTCGATCAAACAGTTCGCCTCACTCATTGAGCGTAAAATACCAGAGCCTTGCTTGCCTGTTGTACGAACGGTTAAACGGCCAGTTTCATCCAGCTCATAGACGCCACGGCTAAACTCGGTACGACCTTGGCGAGAGCGAAGATTCTCAGTCGCGATGGCATTCACTTTCAGAGGCTTCCAGCCTTGTTCGCCTTGCATCTTACGCAGTGCAGGCTCAACAAAGTTGATGAATGAAACCATCACTGCCACAGGGTTGCCCGGCAGACCAAAGAACGGCTTGTTGTTGATTTGACCAAACGCTAATGGACGTCCCGGACGCATGTTGATTCGCCAAAAATCTATTTGACCAAGTTTATCCAAGGCAAGTTTGATGTAATCCGCATCACCAACAGATACGCCACCAGAAGTCATAACCACGTCCGCTTGCGCCGATGCGTTTTCCAACGCTTCAATCATTAACTGTTCGTTGTCTTCCAGAATACCGAAGTCCAAGATCTCGCAGCCGAGCTTTTCAAGCATGCCCATGATGGTAAAACGGTTGGAATCGTAGATAGAATTCGCTTTTTGCTCTGTTCCCGGCGCTTGTACTTCGTCACCGGTGGAGAATACGGCAACTTTCAATTTGCGGAACACATTCGCTTCACCAAAACCAAGCGAAGCGATCATGCCCATTTCTGGAGAGGCTAGGCGAGTGCCTGCGGTAAAGACGTCACTGCCGATAGTGAGATCTTCACCTGCTTGACGAACGTTTTGGCCTGCTTTGATATGCGCACCGTTAAAGGTGACCTTGTCACCTTCTTGAGAGGCTTGCTCACGCATGACCACTGTATCGCCGTTACGTGGTGTTGGTGCGCCAGTCATGATCTTAACTGCTTGACCAACTTCCAGAGGCTGATCGTAAGCATGGCCTGCCATCACTTCAGCAACCACTTGGTAGCTATCGCGGTCTACATCATCACTGCGGATGGCGTAACCGTCCATCGCGGAGTTGGTGTACTGCGGCACGTTTACTGGTGAAATGATATCTTCCGCGAGAACGCGGCCATAGGCGTTTTCAATCTTGCATGCTTCTATTTCCGAAACCGTGTTCACCAAAGAAAGGATTTTTTCTTGGCCTTGAACCACAGAAAGGAAAGCCGGAGAAAGAGTGTCGCAACATGCGGCGTCTTTCTCTTTAGATTTTGGTGCTTTTGCATCTTGAACGTATTGAAGAACAAATTGAGCGATGGCATCCAAATCATTGATGTTCATTTGAGGGAGCTCAGAATCTAACTCCGCACTGTCGGAAGCGATAGCAATGATGTTTTCATCGTGAGGGTAAAGCCAAGGTTTACCCACTTCTTCACGGTGCAATTCAATTTTAGGAAACGCGATGTTTTTACAGCCTTCGACCAAAACTACATCGAGCTTGTCTTCATCAAAACGAGTTAAGAGGTATTCAAACTCCGCTTCGGCTTCTGGCGTTTCTGTCATTAACGCAAAACGGTTGCGAGAAGCAATCAGCATTTGAGACGCGCCGGCTTTGCGTAAACGGTAGCTGTCTTTACCCGGCTTATCGACATCGAAGTTGTGGTGCGCATGTTTTAGCATGCCAATGCGTAAACCTGCTTCAGTCAGCTTTGGCAATAGGGCTTCAAGTAGCGTGGTTTTGCCTGTGCCTGAATAAGCTGCAAAACCAAGAATAGGAATGTTTAGCGTGTGTTTCATGATTCTAATTGTCCAAATTGCGCCAGTTCTTCCGGAGTGTTCAAGTTGACGAAACAGTTTGGTGAGTCGCTAAAGTCAACGTAACTGGTGTTGCACTCTTTGTAGAGCAGAATGATTTTGCGGTCGCCACGTTCTAAAAATGCGGTGAGTTTTGGCAGTACGCGCTTGTGGTAGAGCGTGAAAACAGGTTGCTGATGGTCACCATCATGAGCGACCAAAATATCGCTGTCTTCTTTGACTGCCTGGCAGAAACGCTCGACAAGGTCGGTGTTAATTTGTGGGCTATCGCAAGGTACAAATCCGACCCAGTCAGTTTCAGCATGCATCAAACCCGCGTGAATACCGCCCATAGGTCCAGGGAAATCTTTGAATTGATCACTAAATACGAAACCAAATTTGCTGTACGCATCTTGGTTTCGATTGGCATTAATTAAAATGCGTGGTGTTTGTGGAGATAAACGTTTAATAACGTGTTCGATGAGTGGCTTCTGATTTAATTCAATCAGACCTTTATCTTTTCCACCCATACGGCTGGCTTGGCCACCAGCCAAAATGACCCAACTAGTTTGTGTTGGTTGAAGCATATGCATTCTCTTGGGATGTTTCTTTTGGTATGACATACAACAGAGGAGACTCTATCAAAGTCTTGTCTTTAATCCACCACTGTTTTTTACATAAGTCGGTCAGTGCGTTGGTTTGATGGCTTGTCACCACGATACTGGAACCTCGATCCAAAAGATCTTTCGCCATCACCACCAATCGCTCAATGGACTCTTGGTCTAAAGACGCACTTGGCTCATCCATCAATAAAATCGACGGTTTTAAGATCCAAGCTCTTGCCATGGCAACACGCTGTTTTTCACCGCCGGACAACACGGAGATATGTTCGTCCGCTAATGTTTCTAAACCTACCATGCGTAGTGCGTGAATAACTTGAGCTCGCTTATCTTTTGGTGTGTCTTGTTGATATTTCACTCCATAGACTACGTTCTCATAAACAGTGCCGTCAAAAAGGTAAGGAGATTGATGGAGATAAATCACATCGACACGGCCGTTGCGGCGCGTCAGTCTTTTCAGCCACGTATCTTTTGGTGCAACAACATCGCCAGTAGAAGGTTTTAGCAAGCCAGCAAGGATTTTGAGTAGGGTAGTTTTGCCCACACCATTGTCACCCTTGAGATAAATGGCATCATTTGGGCCGATGGCTAACTCAGGGATGTGAAAAAGCACACGCTCTTTAAAGCGCATGGATAACTGCTCGGCGGTGATTTTTATAGTCATAATGCGCCTCTACATGGGGTTAATGGTGAGTCGTTTGTTTGCTTCATGTTTTATGTTCTGAGGTAGCCTTTGCCTCTCATGCTTGATAAGAAGAAGTTTAGTGCCAACGCTAAAGATAGTAATACAATTCCTAATGCAACTCCTTGCGCAAAAGCACCTTTGCTGCTTTCCATTGCGATAGCGGTCGGAATATTGCGCGTCACGCCCATAATGTTTCCGCCTACCATCATTGAGCAGCCCACCTCGGTTACGATACGTGAGAACCCGGCAATGATAGCTGCAAGTAGAGGAAAGCGGGTTTCCCAAATCATCGTAGCGGCCACGCGCGAAATGGAGACGCCTAGGGTGATGGCGGTTTCCACTGCACGACGGTCGCTAGATTGCAATGCACCATGCATCATCGATACCAAAACAGGGAAGCAGATCACCATTTGGCCGAAGATCATCGCCTTCTGAGTGAACAGCATTTGCCAGTCTCCCCAAGGGCCAGCGCGTGATAGCAACATATACAGCAAAAGGCCAATCACGACGGTAGGAACCGCTTGCAGCGTATTCACGATCGACAGCAAGAACCATTTGCCGCGAAAGTCGGTATACGCCAGTACAAAGGACATTAAAATAGCCGGCAATACCACTAAGGATATTGCCGTGATAGAAACACTAAAGGAGACCGCGACGATCTCCCATAGGTCTGCATCAAAATTCACCAATAAGCGAAGCGCTTCCAGTGTTGTATCAGCAAGATTCATATTGCGTTATTTGATCTCAGCATTCGCAACAAACAGTTGTTTACCGTTTAGGCGGAAACCATTGATAAGTTCCTGTCCGCGAGGGTTTACCAACCAATCACTGAATGCCTTCGCACCTTGGTAGTTAATCGTTGGGTAACGCTCAGGGTTAACAAGAATAACTTGGTACGGGTTAAACAGTTTTTCATCGCCTTGGAACAGAATTTCTAGATCCAATTTGTTTTGGTAAGCCAGCCATGTGCCGCGATCCGTCATGGTGTAGCCTTGCATTTCAGACGCCATGTTTAGAGTTGGGCCCATACCTTGACCTACGCTACGGTAGCCACCAAAGTTCGGTTCGATTTTAGTTTGAGCCCAAAAGCCCATTTCTTTTTTGTGCGTACCAGAATCATCGCCGCGAGAGATGAACGTTGCGTTTTTGTTTGCGATCTCTTTGAATACATCTAACACGCCTTCGTCATTTTTGATTGTTGCTGGGTCAGCTTTCGGGCCTACAATCACAAAGTCGTTGTACATCAGCTTGCGAGGCAAGACGCCGTAGCCTTTCTCAACAAATGCGCCTTCAGCTTTTGGTGCATGTGTCATCACCAAATCTACGTCACCGTTTTCGCCCATTTTTAAGGCTTTACCAGTACCTGCAGCAATAACATCGACTTTGTAGCCCGTGTCTTTTTCAAATTGTGGAAGCAGGTAATCAAGTAAACCTGAATGGTAAGTACTGGTTGTGGTTGCAAGGCGAACGTGTTCTCCGTCTTGAGCAGAAAACGCTGAGTAACTTACAAGCGTGATTGACGTTGCAGCCAGAGTTAGCGCAATTTTTTTCATTTTTATGTGTTCCTTTCCAATGATTCTTTGGAATCTCTCCAGGTTTTAGGGAGAAGCCTTTTTGGACGAGAGCGATTAGCGTAATACGCAAGTTGTCTTAGGGTGTTGGAATAAGCAAACATCAACATCCTGAGATCACTTAAAATGCGCCCCGTATCCACCCTTATAGCAAACAAGATGCCAACCTTTTACAAGCTTAAAGTGCTTGGTTTATGCACTAAATCATGGGGTTATTTGCATAAAAGTTTGCGTTGGTACAAAATGTCGCACTTTTTGTAGGGTATCTCTGTTTAAACTTGGTACACTCTGTCCCATCGAAATCCATCTGGGGTAAATATGTCTACTCAATCCCATCTTAGTACAAATCAACAATATAGCGCCTTTTCCGTACTGGTCGTCGATGATGAATTAGGCATGCAAGCCATCTTGAAAAAGGCATTGAGTAAGCTTTTTTCACATGTCGATACAGCTGGTAGCATCGAAGAAGCAGAACAACTGCGTAATTCTCGACATTATGATCTGATCTTACTGGATATTAATCTGCCAGGGCGTTCTGGAATTGAGTGGGAAGAAGCGTTTGAAGATGATGACAAACGTGCCGATGTGATTTTTATGACGGGTTATGCGGATTTAGAAATTGCCATTCGAGCGCTACAGCTCGGTGCTTCCGACTTTATCCTCAAACCATTCAACCTTGAGCAGATGTTAAAAGCGGTCAGTCGCTGTATGGATCGCCGTTTGAACGAACGCATGCAGTACGCCATGACACGCGATTACCAACGTCACAATACCTCAGAGATCATCGGCGGCTCAGAAAAAACGCGTCTGCTTAAGCAACTTATTAACCAATTTGCACCATCACGCGCTTCTGTTTTGGTGGAAGGTGAGTCGGGTACGGGTAAAGAACTAGTTGCACGAGGTATCCACCAGGCGAGTGGGCGAACGGGCCCGTTTGTGCCAATCAACTGCGGCGCGATTGCACCAGAGCTTTTAGAAAGTGAGTTGTTTGGTCATACATCGGGCGCGTTTACCGGTGCAAAAAAATCGCGTGAAGGTTTGTTCCGTGTTGCGAACGGTGGCACCTTATTTCTTGACGAAATCGGGGAGATGCCACTTGCAATGCAGGCATCATTATTACGTGTGTTAGAGCAGCGTACGATTCGCCCTGTCGGTTCAGAAAGAGAGATCAGTATTGATGTCCGTATCGTAGCGGCAACCAACCGAAACCTGCAAGAAGAGGTCAATCAAGGTAATTTCCGCAGTGACCTCTATTACCGTTTAAACGTTCTGAAAATTGAAGTGTGTCCGCTGCGAGAGCGCAAAACCGACTTATTTGAGTTGGTGCCATTTTTCAGCAATATGCTGACGCGCGAGCTCGGTATGCCTGCGCCAAAATGGGCGCACGAGGACATGGAAGCCATGAGTGAGTACGATTGGCCGGGAAACATTCGTGAGCTGAAAAACTTGATTGAGCGTTGTATCTTGCTTGGTAAACCACCTGCACACTATTGGCGAGAGCTGAATGGCGGACATTCACTGCCTAATGTATCGATTACTGTTTCTCACTCTACTGAGTTACCAACCTTTAGAGAAGGCAAAGAATTTACTGGCGAAGGCTATCCAAACAGCTGGACGTTAAAAGAAGTCGAGAAAGCACATATTAAACAAGTCGTTAATTTGCATGAAGGCAATAAGTCTGCCGCTGCTCGCGACTTGGGCGTAGCTCGCAAGACCTTAGAACGTAAATACAAAGAATGGGATTCTGAGGATGAGGAATATGCCGACTAACGGCCCACAGTACAAAGGATTGTCAAAATGGACGCACCGTTTTAAAACCATGGTGCGTTATCGCTTGTTATTCTTAACCTCTGCGCCGATTTTCCTCACATTGTTAGCTCTGATCGGCATTACCATTTATTGGTCTATTCATTACACGTGGCAAAATGCGCTGCTTGATGTCTCGGAACGTCTTGGTGTTGCAAATAACAGTGTAACGTTGTTACAGCAAAAGCAAGCCAATTACGTGCGGGCGTTTGCCGATTCGTACGATTTCCGTATTCGCATTAATAAAGGACTGCCACAAGGTGACCTGCAAAAGTGGGTCACAGAGCAGAAGAAAAGATATGCTTTAGATTTTCTCTCTTTCCAACGCGTTAATTCCATGGAAAACAAATTCCGCTTTATGGATCTCACCAAGCGCGAATCGTTTTTTGATGTACTCAATAAAGAAGAACTCGAACGCCTCGATCCTGAACTCGCCAAACGAGCAGAAGTGCCTATTCTTGCTGATGGTGACAGGGAGGCGCGTGGGTTAGTCAGTCGAACCGTGATTCCGGTATACAGCCAAGCGAACGATTTGATCGGCTTTCTTGATGGTGGTTTGCTCCTTAACAACAGCACAGTGCTGGTGGATCAAATCCGCGATCTCATTTACTTAAGTGATAATGACCGCCTTCGCCCTGTGGGTACGTTGACGGTATTTCTCGATGATTTGCGTGTGAGCACCAACGTTCCTCTAGACAGCGATCATAGACTAGGGCGCGCCATAGGCACTCGCGTGAGCGCAGAAGTGTATAACCAAGTACTTTCGAAGGGTGAACAGTGGGTTGACCGAGCATATGTGTATGACGCTTGGTATATTACGGCGTATCAACCGATCAAAGACCAATACGACAACGTCATTGGTATGCTTTATACCGGTTACCTAATGTGGCCATTCGTTAAAGCCTACATGACCAACATTGCCGAAATAAGCTTGATTACGGTTATGTTATTGCTGGTTTCTGGCGTGATGGTATATCGCGGTTCTTATGATCTGTTTCGACCGATCGAACGCATTCACAAAGTGGTGAAGCAGGTCCAACAAGGTAAAGAAAAACGGATTGGCCCGTTAGGATTAGATGCCGATCATGAACTTGCGCAGTTAGCCAGACAGTTTGATGATATGTTAGACGCGCTAGAAGAGCGCAAAATTGAACTGAAAAACTCCGCAGCTCAACTTGAATGCAAAGTTCAAGAGCGTACGGCAAGCCTGAGAGAAAAAACCCAAGATCTTGAGCTGCATATTCAATTGCTTAACCAAACTCGCGACAAACTCGTTGTTCATGAAAAACTGGCAGCATTGGGAGAACTCACCGCGGGGATTGCTCACGAAATTAATAACCCAACCGCCGTGATTCTTGGCAACGTAGAATTGATCCATTTTGAATTGGGTGACGATGCAAGTCGAGTACAAGAAGAGATTGATGCGATTCACGCGCAAATTGATCGTATCCGCAATATCACACGCAGTTTATTGCAATACAGTCGCCAAGGCGGTGTTCAAGATGAAATCACTTGGCAACATGTCAATCCTATCATTGATGAAAGCATCACCTTGGTTAAAACTGGCACCAAGAAACGCGACGTTGAGTTTGTGACTGACCTACAAGCGCATACGTCCGTTGAGATAAACCGTCACCACTTGCTACAAATCTTAGTTAATTTGCAAATGAACGCCATTCACGCAATGAGCGGTAAAGGCATGTTAACAGTAGTCAGTGAAGACTGGATTGACGAGGGCGAAGTGAAAGGAGCCGCGATTCATGTTATCGATGAGGGCTGCGGTATTAAACCAGAAAACTTGAGTCGAATCTTCTCGCCATTTTACACAACGAAACGAGAAGGCACAGGGTTAGGGCTATCGGTCTCCCAAAGTATTCTCAGCCAAACGGGTGGTGAGTTAAAAGCAGAGTCTGAATGGGGAAAAGGCAGTAAATTCAGTATTTATTTACCTAAAAAAGCCGAACTGATCCTAGAGGTGACGAACATCGCTTAGTCACTTTTTTGAAGTATTAATGGAAAAAGAGCCACTGACGATAGTGGCTCTTTTTTGTATTTAATGACGCATTTATGTTTACGCTTTTGCTTCTTAGAAACCTTACAATGATTTCACTTGGAGTGAATTAATAAAAACAACACTTGCAGTATGTAGCATGAACAAGTACCGTTGCCCGGTTTTTCTAAATACACCCCAATTGCTAAGGTAAAGGTTTTGATCTCCACAGCGAATATTACTCAACAATTCGGCGCTAAGCCGCTATTCGAAAACATTTCAGTTAAGTTCGGCGAAGGCAATCGCTATGGCTTAATTGGAGCTAACGGTTGTGGTAAATCAACCTTTATGAAGATCCTCAGCGGCGAGCTTGAGCAAACCAGTGGTAACGTAAGCTACGATCCAAACGAGCGCGTTGCAAAACTGAACCAGGACCAGTTCGCTTACGAAGAATTTACGGTAATCGATACCGTTATCATGGGTCATAAAGAGCTATGGGAAGTGAAGAAAGAGCGTGACCGCATCTACTCACTTGCTGAAATGAGCGAAGAAGACGGCATGAAAGTGGCTGACCTAGAAGTTCAGTTCGCGGAAATGGACGGTTACATGGCAGAAGCGAAAGCGGGTGAGCTTCTTCTTGCTGTAGGTATTCCAATGGAACAACACTTCGGTCTAATGAGTGAAGTTGCACCGGGTTGGAAACTTCGTGTGCTTCTAGCTCAGGTTCTATTCGCAGACCCAGATGTGATGCTTCTTGACGAACCAACCAACAACTTGGATATGGACACTATCCGTTGGTTGGAAGACACGCTAAACGCACGTAACTGCACAATGATCATCATCTCGCACGACCGTCACTTCCTAAACTCAGTATGTACGCACATGGCTGATTTGGATTACGGTGAGCTACGTGTTTACCCAGGTAACTACGATGAGTACATGACTGCGGCTTCTCAAGCTCGCGAACGTCTACTAAACGACAACGCGAAGAAGAAAGCACAAATCGCTGAGCTACAAACGTTCGTTGCGCGTTTCTCTGCAAACGCATCGAAAGCAAAACAAGCGACATCTCGTGCGAAGCAAATCGACAAGATCAAATTGGACGAAGTGAAAGCGTCTAGTCGTCAAAACCCATTCATTCGTTTTGAACAGTCTAAAGAGCTGTTCCGTAACGCTCTGATTGTAGAAAACCTGAGCCAAGGTTTTGAAGAGGACTTGTTCTCAGACTTCAATGCAATTTTTGAAGTGGGAGAGCGCGTTGCGATCATCGGTGAAAATGGTGTGGGTAAAACAACACTTCTAAACACGCTTGCTGGTGTACTTGAACCGCGTGCTGGTGAGTTCAAATGGTCTGAAAATGCAAACATCGGTTACTACGCGCAAGACCACGCGCATGACTTTGCAGAAGATATGAATCTAACGGATTGGATGGGTCAATGGCGTCAAGAAGGTGATGACGAGCAAGTCGTTCGTGGTTTCCTTGGTCGTATGCTGTTTGGTCAAGATGACATTAAGAAGTCAGTAAAAGTACTGTCTGGTGGTGAGCAAGGTCGTATGCTGCTTGGTAAGTTAATGATGCACAAGCCAAACATGCTGCTAATGGACGAACCAACCAACCACATGGACATGGAATCAATTGAATCTTTGAACACGGCGCTTGAGCAATACAAAGGCACGTTGTTCTTCGTCTCTCACGACCGTGTATTCGTAGACTCGCTAGCAACGCGTATTATCGAAATCCGCGATGGTAAAATCACAGACTTTAAAGGCACTTACTCTGAGTTCCTAAAATCTCGTGGCGTTGACGCGTAATTACTCGCAAAGCGTTTAAAAAGCAAAAGCCTCGCTATTTAGCGAGGCTTTTTTAATATTTGGCCTTAATCCTTAAACTGACCTGTTATATACGCATAGATTCCGACCACGCCAAAGGTAATAATCATAGAAAGCATGATACCGCTGGGCGTAAGCAGAAAATTCCACAATTGGTCATTATTCATAGTCCACATCCTCTGTGAATCCGCATTATTGGTTTTAGTTTACACTGAAAAGGTGTTATTGGTTGCCTTTTACATCAAATTCAACCTTGTCGGCTCCTGTAAACACTTGGAAGCGCAAACCTTTCGCACGCGCAATGGTCGTAATACCAAATTGCTTCGCTAGATCTAACCCCATTTGAGTAACGCCAGAGCGAGAAAGCAGAACAGGAATGCCCATTTGAGCCACTTTAATCACCATCTCTGATGTAAGGCGACCAGTTGTGTAGAAAATTTTATCTTCACCTGTTTCTTCTTTGAGCCACATCTCACCTGCAAGTGTATCCACTGCGTTGTGACGGCCGACATCTTCCACAAATGACAACACTTCATTACCTTTGCAAACCGCACAGCCGTGTACTGCGCCCGCTTTTTTGTAGGTGTCGTTGTAATGAGTTAACGCTTCCAGCGCAGAATAAATTTCTGACTGCTTAAGAGAAACTTGAGGCACTTGATAATTTTCAAGCTGCTTCATCACGTTGCCATACATGGTGCCTTGGCCACAACCTGAGGTGACGGTTTTCTTTTTCAGGGCGCCTTCTAAGTGTTCAGTGTTTTCTTTAGTAATCACCGCTGCGGAATGCGTTTCCCAGTCAATAATAACGGATTCGATCGCGGCTGGATCGGACAGGAAGCTTTGGTTTTTTAAATAACCGAGTACTAGTGCTTCTGGACGCGAACCTAGCGTCATGAGCGTGACCACTTCTTTCCAGTTCAGCATGACCGTAAGAGGACGCTCGCACGCGATTTGCTTTGTCAGTTTTTCGCCGTACTCGTCGTACACATCGACTTCAATGGTTTGCAGGGGATTTTCACTGGTTTTAATAATGTTTGGTTTCAGCACAGTCGTGTCCTAGTGATTAAGAGCGTTAGGTTGCTACGCATTTTAGCTTGTTAAGTGGCTAGCAAATCTCATTCCAAAATAGCGGTTCCCACAGAAATTGCGAGGTTTTATGTCAACAATGCATTAAAACTGCGAGTTCGCAGTAATGACACATCAATACATTTGAGTTTCGTCTAGTTTGGTACTTATAGCCTGAGGGAGTACATAGACTAAGTTATATCAGCTTGGCGCGTTTATTGCTTCGAAGACAATAAAAATGGTCGAAAACGGGGGCAAAATGTCCTGTGTGTTTTCAGACCAAAAATAGAAAGACTGGGTGAGTTATGTCGGATAAGAAAGATTTCGAAAAAAATTACGAAAAGACTGAGGATACATGGCCAATCGGCGTAGAGCTTGTTGAGCATGAGATCAGTACAGGGATTTGGGTGACAACCCAATGGCAGTTGACAGGATTTGCGCTGAATCCGACGGAAGAGACTCCAGATGTTTGTCTGTTGCAATTACATAAAGACGAGCGTACAGACTACCGCTTTAACTTAAGCTCTCAGCAACCTAAACTCTTTTTAGTGATGGATAACGTCGAGTCTGGTGAAAAACCAGCGATACAGTTACTGACGGCTTCACAATCTGTTGCGGCGCAATATATGGATGGTGATAACCTTGTACTATCTAACGATATGCCGTTAGCCGTTCAGGCTTGGATGGAAGCCTTTATTGGTCGTCACGGTGAGTTGTTAGAAGTAAGACGCAAGAAACGCAAAGGAGCAGGCAGAGCAAATGGCAACTAGTTTTTTAAGCCGTTGGTCGAAACGTAAACTAGAAGAATCTTCCCAACATGCTGAAGAGATCACGCCGATAGCAGAGACGGAACAATCCGAAGATAGTGTCACAGCGCTTTCAAACGCTGACGAAAGCTTAGATACTTTGAACGTCAATGAGGATAGTCAGGCTCCAGACATTACCGCGAGTGTAGAGACTGAAAAAACTGAAGAAATGTCTGTGGCGCAACTGCTGGTTTCTGAAGCTTCAGAAAGCGTTAAGAAAGCTGCGCTGCGCAAAATGTTCTTGTCCGAAGAATTTAACGTGCGTGACGGCCTAGACGATTACGATGATGATTACAGTAACTTAAAGTCACTTTCTCAAGACGTCGCTGAGACGCTGCGTGATTGGGTTAAAGACAAAGTGGAAGACGAACCAGACGCTGAAACTGCGAAAGGGTCTGAGCTTAACGCTAACGATATCGCATCTGAGGTAGTTGAAGACGCAGAGTCAAACACCGACAAAAGTGGCCAAATTACTCAAGATGAAAATGAACTGTATATAAATACAGTTCCTGGCGAAAGTGATACTTTTGCTGAAGAATCACAGCCTAACGAGGTGAGACAAAATATACCACACAAAGAATAGGTACATTTTGACTAAACACTCAATGAGCCGGTTGAGACAAAATGTCTCAACCGGTTTTTTTATCCCTACTACTTGTCAGTAAAATTGATAACCTATTGATTTTTAGTTGATATTTTATTGGCATGACACTTGCTATCTGTTGCTCAATACCAATCTGGTTGAAGTTAGTACGGACGCACTGCGTAGTATTCATCGCCTATAGATGGCGGAATAAGAATGCTCATTGATAAGTTAATCAGCAGAATCTCCGGCGCTAACTACACTAAGAGATGGAAAAGACTATCCATGTTCATAAATGGAATTGAGCAATGCTGAAACAATTATTAGAACAAGCAACTTCCAATAACGGTAAAGCGAGGCTGTACGCTTTCGAAAATACCGTAGAGTTGACCAATCTTATTCCACCAACCGTAAGCTATGAAAGCGGCGGTAATACTTTGATTGTGGGTCCAACGGTAATCATCGAAAGTGCGGCAGCGCAATTGTCGCAAATGAACAGCCTAACGCTGCTTTCTACCGATGGCGAAAAGGGAACAAATCCCGAGCTTTACTACGCCAATTCGGTTCAGGTTTCAGGGTTCTTAGGTACGTTTGAAGTTCTGATTGAAAATCATGGTTCGACCAACAATCTTGCCAAGGTCGCGATCAATAGCGATTGTTTCGATATCGTACTCGATCTTTGCCTAAACAGCTGCATGTCGGAAGAAGTACCAGTACCGGGCTACTACCCAGTTGGTCGTGGCTATCCGAAACTGGCTGAAGCGTTGGAAGAAATTCCAACCTTGATGGGGACGTTCGATAAACCGAAATTCTTCCGTTTAGATACCGATCTATGTGCACACAGCTCTCGTGGCGTAAAAGGTTGCGAACGTTGTGTGGATGCTTGTCCGGCAGGGGCACTATCGAGTGAAGGCAGCGACAAAACGGGCCATCGCATCGAGATCAACCCATACCTATGTCAAGGCGTGGGTACTTGTGCTACAGCGTGTCCGACAGAAGCTATTCATTACGCATTGCCAAACCCCGAAGATACGCAAAAGTTTATTGAACGTACGCTAGCCAACTATGAGCAAGCGGGTGGTTTAGATCCTATCGTATTGATTTGTAGTTCTCGCCACGAGAGCTACAACGTGATGGCACTAAAAGCATTGCCAGATAATGTGATTCCAATTGTGGTGGAAGAACTGCCTTCGGTTGGTATAGATACTTGGTTTGCCGCGCTTGTGAACGGTGCCACTCAGGTGCTGTTTGCTGCTTCGCGTTTTATGCCTCAAACCATTATTCGTGTGCTTAATAGCGAAGTAGGTATTGCTCAAGAGCTGCTCGACCAACTTGGTATCGCCAAAGAAACCATCGACATTCTGTATCTAGAGTCACTACGTGAAGGTGCTCCGACACTTTGTACCGAGTCTTTTGATTTGGCATTAGGTGATTTGCAAGGTAACAAACGTCAGCGTCTATTTACGGCGTTGGATGCGTTGTCAGCATCACGTATTCCAGTCGAGAACATTGTTGAGCTGCCAGCAAACGCGCCTTACGGCAATGTTTCTTGTGAGAGCAAAGATTGTACGTTGTGTATGAGCTGTGTGGCAGTTTGTCCTACACGTGCACTTCATACCGATGGTCAATCTCCGTCGCTTAAATTCGTCGAGCAAGACTGCATTCAATGTGGGCTGTGCGAGAAAGCGTGTCCAGAGAAAGTGCTGACGCTTACGCCTCGTATGAACTGGGTGAAAAAAGAGCGCCAAAAAGCGGTTGTGATTCACGAAGAGAAAGCAGCGGAATGTATTCGCTGTCATAAGCCATTCGCACCTCAGTCTATGATCGACATGCTACAAAACAAGTTACGCGGTCACTCTCATTTCTCTGATGAAGCGGCGATCAATCGTATCGCGATGTGTGAAGACTGCCGTGTGATCGACATGTTTGAGTCGATGGCAGAAGACCCAATGAAACAACTGAAATACTAGGAGCTCGCAGTGGACACACAACAAGAACAAACACTGAGAACAGACATTTATCTCGTTTTATCCGCACTTTTTCGTAGTGCGCCTAGTGATGAAATGCTGGCGTTCCTGAAATCGCTAGAAATTGAGCCGTCTGAGAGCGCGATGCAAAAAGCTTGGCTCGCACTGCAACAAGCCGCGAACGAAGCGCAGCGAGAAGCGTTAGAAGAAGAATATCAAGATCTGTTTATTGGCATTGGACGTGGTGAAGTTGTGCCATTCGGATCTTGGCATCGTACTGGCTCGATGATGGAAAAGCCGTTAGCGGAAATTCGTCGCGATTTGGATCTTTTAGGCATCGAACGAGAAGAGAACGTGAAAGAGCCTGAAGACCATATTTCTGCACTGTGCGAAGTGATGGCAATGCTGACAGGTGAAGAGGAAGAACTTCAACAAGCGGTGTTTAACAAACACATTGCCCCTTGGTTCCAATCTTTTACGCGCCAACTAGAGAGCGCCGAAAGCGTGAACTTCTACAAGCCAGCTGCACAGCTTTGCGATGCATTTTTAACGTTAGAGCAAGTCCGCTTTAGCGTGAACGCCAAAAGCAGTAAGAACAAATTAAAAATTGATGTGAAAAACGTCACTGATTACGAGTAATCGAGCAGTACTTGGTCATATCGATAGAGAGGCATGAGTCTCCAAAGATCTACCGTAAGGTAAGGAAGCAATGATGAAAGATAATAAAGAAATAAACACAAGCCGTAGGGATCTCCTAAAAGGCTTCACAACCGCTGCCGTTGCCGGTGCTGTTGTTGCGGGAACCACGAAAGTGGCCGTTGCTTCAGAAACGGTTGAGCCTTCTGAAAACGACGTGAAGAAGAAAGGGTATCGTGAAACTCAACACATTCGCGATTACTACGACACACTTTAGGAGATAACGGATGAAACTTGTCAAACGCTCCGACAGTGTGAGCAAAGAAACGAACCAGCTTGGCGTATCTCGTCGTGCATTCATGAAAAACACTTCGCTTGCCGCTGGTGGCGCAGTGGTTGGTGCTAGTCTATTTGCACCGGGAATGATGAAAAAAGCGCAAGCAAAATCTGTCGATCCAGAAGCGAAAACAGAAATAAAACGTACTATCTGTTCTCACTGTTCAGTGGGTTGTGGTATTTACGCAGAAGTTCAAAATGGTGTTTGGACGGGTCAAGAGCCTGCATTCGACCACCCATTTAACGCCGGTGGTCACTGTGCAAAAGGTGCAGCACTGCGTGAACATGGCCACGGTGAGCGCCGTCTTAAATACCCAATGAAGCTTGAAAACGGTAAGTGGAAAAAGCTTTCTTGGGATCAAGCGATCGAAGAAATCGGTAACAAGGTGATGGACATCCGTAAAGAGTCCGGCCCTGATTCGGTTTACTTCTTGGGAAGCGCAAAGCACAGCAACGAACAAGCGTACTTGTTCCGCAAAATGGCATCACTTTGGGGTACGAACAACGTTGACCACCAAGCGCGTATTTGTCACTCAACAACCGTGGCGGGTGTAGCGAACACTTGGGGTTACGGTGCGATGACCAACTCTTTCAATGACATGCACAACTGTAAGTCGATGCTATTCATTGGTTCAAACCCAGCTGAAGCACACCCAGTAGCGATGCAGCACATTCTGATCGCGAAAGAGAAGAACAACTGTAAGATCGTCGTAGCGGATCCTCGTCGTACACGTACGGCAGCAAAGTCGGATCACTATGTATCACTTCGTCCTGGTTCTGACGTAGCATTTATTTGGGGTGTGTTGTGGCACATCTTCGAAAACCAATGGGAAGATAAAGAGTTCATCCGTCAACGTGTATTCGGTATGGATGAAATCCGTGCTGAAGTAGCGAAATGGACGCCAGCAGAAGTTGAGCGCGTAACAGGCGTAAGCGAAGAAGACGTTTACCAAACAGCAAAACTGCTTTCTGAAAATCGCCCGGGCTGTATTGTTTGGTGTATGGGTGGTACTCAGCATACTACTGGTAACAACAACACACGCGCTTACTGTGTGCTTGAGCTAGCGCTTGGTAACATTGGTAAATCAGGCGGCGGTGCAAACATCTTCCGTGGTCACGATAACGTACAAGGCGCAACCGACCTTGGCGTACTTTCTGACACGCTACCTGGCTACTACGGCCTTTCTGAAGGCGCTTGGCGTCATTGGTCAAAAGTGTGGGAAATCGATTACGAATGGATCAAAGGTCGTTTCGATGACAACGCTTACAGCGGTCAGAAACCAATGCACAGTGCAGGTATTCCTGTATCTCGTTGGGTTGATGGTGTACTGGAGAACAAAGACAACATTCGTCAGCGCGAAAACATCCGTGCAATGTTCTACTGGGGACACGCAGTGAACTCTCAAACACGTGGTGTTGAGATGAAAAAAGCGATGCAGAAGTTGGACATGATGGTGATTGTGGACCCTTACCCAACGGTTGCTGCGGTAATGAACGACCGTACCGACGGCGTTTACCTGCTTCCTGCAACAACACAGTTTGAAACACACGGCAGCGTTACCGCATCTAACCGTTCTCTACAATGGCGTGAGCAGGTGATTGAACCTTTGTTTGAATCAAAACCAGACCACGAAATCATGTACCTGCTTTCGAAGAAACTGGGCTATTCCGATCTTCTGTTCAAAAACATCCGTGTTGAAAACAACCAGCCGGTGATTGAAGACCTAACGCGTGAATTCAACAAAGGCATGTGGACGATTGGTTACACAGGCCAAAGCCCAGAGCGTTTGAAAGCGCACCAACAAAACTGGCATACGTTCCACAAAACCACATTGGAAGCGGAAGGTGGCCCTGTCAACGGTGAAACCTACGGTCTACCTTGGCCATGTTGGGGTACACCAGAAATGAAACACCCAGGTACACACATTCTGTACGATACGTCTAAGACGGTTGCAGAAGGTGGCGGTAACTTCCGTACGCGCTTTGGTGTGGAATTTGAAGGCAAGAGCCTTCTTGCAGAAGACAGTTATTCGAAAGGCTGTGAAATCAAAGACGGTTACCCAGAGTTCACTGACAAGTTGTTGAAACAACTTGGTTGGTGGGACGACTTAACTGCTGAAGAGAAAGTGGCAGCAGAGGGTAAAAACTGGAAGACTGACCTTTCTGGCGGTATTCAGCGTGTCGCGATCAAGCACGGTTGTATTCCATTTGGTAACGCGAAAGCGCGTGCGATTGTTTGGACGTTCCCAGACCGTGTGCCACTGCATCGTGAACCACTTTACACACCACGTCGTGACCTTGTAACGGATTACCCAACTTGGGAAGACAAAGATGCAATCTTCCGTGTTCCTACGTTGTATAAATCCATTCAAGAGCAAGACAAATCGGGCGAGTACCCAATCGTTCTGACTTCTGGCCGTCTGGTTGAATACGAAGGTGGTGGTGAAGAGACGCGTTCAAACCCTTGGCTTGCCGAGCTTCAACAAGAAATGTTTGTTGAAGTGAACCCGAAAGACGCGAACGATCTTGGCTTTAGAGATGGTGATGATGTTTGGGTTGAAGGTGCAGAGAAAGGACGAATCAAGGTGAAAGCGATGGTAACACGTCGTGTGAAACCTGGTTTGGCGTTCATTCCGTTCCACTTTGGCGGTAAGTTCGAAGGTGAAGACCTACGCCCTAAATACCCAGAAGGTACACAACCTTACGTTGTTGGCGAATCGGCTAACACGGCAACCACTTACGGTTACGACCCGGTTACCTTGATGCAGGAAACCAAAGTAACCCTATGTAACATTCGTAAAGCGTAAGGAGTCTGACAATGGCACGAATGAAATTTCTATGTGACACCAAACGCTGTATCGAGTGTAACGGCTGTGTTACTGCATGTAAGAACGAAAACGACGATGCGCTTGAATGGGGCATTCAACGTCGCCGCGTGGTAACACTAAACGACGGTGAAGCTGGTGAAAACTCTATCTCTGTTGCTTGTATGCACTGTACCGATGCGCCTTGTATGGCAGTTTGTCCAGCTGATTGTTTCGAACATACCGAAGACGGCATCGTTCTTCACAATAAAGATCTGTGTATCGGTTGTGGTTACTGTTTGTTTGCTTGTCCGTTTGGCGCACCTCAATTTCCTAAACAAGAAGCGTTTGGTGAACGTGGCAAAATGGATAAATGTACTTTCTGCGCGGGCGGCCCAGAAACAGAGCCTGGCTCTGAGGAAGAACGTCAAAAATACGGTGCGAACCGTATCGCAGAAGGCAAGTTACCGATGTGTGCATCGCTTTGTTCAACTAAAGCGCTGCTTGCGGGTGACGCAGAGAAAGTCTCTGACATTTTCCGTCAACGTGTGGTAGAACGCGGCGCGAAAAACGCAGGTTGGACAGACGGAAACGATCTTTCTTACGATGCGACGAAAAGCTAAGTAAGGAGAGGCACATGTTAAACACGCTTAAACGTGCATCTTTAGCAATGCTGTCAATGATGACAGCATTGCTGCTGACTTTCGCAATGCCTGCTTCAGCAGAGGAACAATCTTCTAAAGTTATTCAACAGGAGATCACGCAACTCGCCGGGGCAGACTATTGGCGCGAAGTCAGAGAGGGGCAAGAAGGCTACACCACGTCTCAATCGCCAGAACATGGCGTATTGATCAGTAAACCTGGTGAGACTTGGTACATTCTAAAAGAGAAATGGATGTCTCCAGCGGGTGCTGTCGCGATTTTCGGCAGTATTGCAATGGTAATCATGGCTTACGTATTCGTTGGTCCTTTGATGCTTAGCAAGCCGCGTACTGGTAAAAAAATGAAGCGTTGGTCTCGTTTAGACCGCGCGCTTCACTGGAGTATGGCGTTTACATTCTTAACGCTGGCATTCAGTGGTTTGATGCTGGTTTACGGTAAGCACTTCTTAAAACCGTACGTTCCTACTGAGTTCTGGGGCTTTATCGTCATGTTGGCGAAGCAGTACCACAATTACATGGGACCATTGTTCTTCATTTTACTGATGCTCGTGCTCTTTAAATGGTGGCGCAAGTCGATTCCAAACATGACAGATGTTCGTTGGTTTATGAAAATGGGCGGCATGGTTGGTAAACACAAAGGCACACATCCGTCAGCTGGTTTCTCAAACGGTGGTGAGAAGGCAATCTATTGGTTGTTAATCTTCTTTGGTGCTATCGCGGCAGTGAGTGGCTTAGTTCTGGACTTTCCTATCTTTGGCCAAACTCGCCGTGACATGGAGCTTTCTAACTTAGTTCATGCGATTTCGGCGCTGATTCTAATCTGTGGTTTTATCTTCCACATCTATATTGGTCTATTCGGTATGGAAGGTGCGCTAGAAGGCATGGTGACAGGTGAAGTTGATGAAACATGGGCGAAAGAGCATCACGATCTTTGGTATGAGGAAGTGAAGTCCAAAGAAGCGATGGGTGAAACAGATACGGCACAAACGGAAGTAAAAGGAGCGAAAGCGAATGAACAAACCTCATAACGGGATTTGGGTTGCGTACATCCTGAGCTGTCTGACCCCGTTTACGTTTCTGATCTCAGGCGTTATCGCAATTATCTATGCGGGTTACCGATTAGATAAGGGAGAAGACAGCGACGTAGTGATTTCTCATTACTACGGTTTAATTCGCACCTTCTTTCTCTACCTGACGTTTTTTGTTGTGTTGATCGTCACCGTCGCGACTTCTAACGGTGTACTCGTTGGCGTGAGTGATTATTGGTTGCATAGTACTTTGCTTGAAACCATCGCTTACTTTATTCCTTGGGTAGGGATGGTGTTTGCTGCATTAGCCATCTTGGTGTGGTTTATGCGAATGTTTCAAGGGATGCAGCAACTGCTCAATAACCAACCACACAGACCATCGACAGGTCCAAACCTTTAATCAGTATTCTTTAAGCAAAACCGCCGTAATAGGCGGTTTTTTTGTTGCTGTTTTGTCTCAAATATGAAGCTCTTAGTCGCAGTGGTGATACTTGATGCAACTTATTGAGTGAATTTACGTAACTGGGCAGAAAATCATAGTTAAGTAAGAAACATGTAAAAAAATCGCGTCACGATGAGACATTAGTCTCACTCACGCTATTGTTCATTTACTCAGGATTCATCGTCCCGTTAAAGTACGCTGCGCTCAGAAATTCAAAGAGTTGCATACGTGAAAATTGCCATCAATACATTCAGTCTACGCATACAGAGGAATCTCTATCGGAGGATGTTTGATTAAGGCATCTTGCTCTCACAAATAAAAAGAGCGAAACGAGCATTAAATGATGCGGCAAGGTAAGAAAAGGACAAACACGTTACGGCTATGATCCCTCAATTCGTCATTCCTATCACGAATCGCTTTGGCGAAAGTTATCACTTCTCTGGTCAGTTACTTACTAGCGGCGAACCTAAAACATTCGTGACCAAACAAGAGGCAATAGAGTTTCTTGAGAGCTTTGGTGAGCTTGACCTTCGCTCTGTCGAGGACTTGTTCTATGCGATTGGTCAATTCAAGCCAAACATACCTGACGGTGAGCTTACTTCCCAACACTATAATTCAACGTTTGCCAATGCTTTGGTGAACGGTGATTTGCATGTCGCTCGAATTGTACCTACCGGCGAAAACTACGCACTCTCGTCAGCGGTTACGCCTCCACCGACTCAAAATACCGTCAATGCAAAACCATCGAAGGGAAAGGGGAAGTCGAATAAAAAGAGTGGCAGAAGTGCCGCATCCGCCAAGCCTCAGCAACAAAGCAGCGAAAAACATGAGAAAGCCGGTGATCCTGTATCACTTGTGACGGGTGAAGAAATTCTCGAACTCTATGATATCGAGCTACAACAAGGTACTACTTGGCAGCGTACTTACCGCTCTTCGCAGTCGGATGTAAATCATGGAATGGGCTTTGGTTGGCGACATGCATTTCAGTTTGAATTACGCGAAAAGACGGACGAGAAAGACAATGTTATCGCTTGGGAGTTTGTTGACGATAAGGCCGATATCACAGAATTTGAGCCAGTAGATATTGGAGCAACAAGTTACCAGATATACGCTGGTGCGAGCTGTTATTTCCTAAATTCAGCAACTCGGATCGTGACGCTCGCTAGTGGGCATCAATATCGATTTGAACAGAAAGATGATCGTTGGGTTGTTAAACAAGTCAGAAATGGCACGTTTTCAACGTTTCAACTGCAGTATTCTCGAAACCATCGATTGATCGAGATTGCATACAACAAGCGTCCGGTTCTTGAATGTCAATATGATAAGCAAGGACGCCTTGTAGAACTGCTAAATGCAAAGTCCCAAAAAGTTCTGACAACTTATACCTATGATGAGCACGATGATTTGGTCAGTGCAACTAATCATTTAGGCTTAAAGGAACAGTATCAATACCGCGGGCATTTAATTGTTAAACGTGTACGACCAACTGGCTTTACTCATTATTTTGAATGGGATGGCGAAGGTGCAAAAGCGAAATGCATCAGAAACGTTGGGGACGCAGGAATTTATGACTATCGCTTCCATTATCAAGGAAATCACTCTTCTTATTCTGACTCGTTAGATCATCAATGGTCTTTCTTGCATGACGAGCAGGGTAACTTACTCGAGAAAATAAGCCCCACAGGTAGAACTTGGCGATGGCAATATGATGAATTAGGACGAAAAGCACAAGCTATCTATCCTGATCAGTCAGCGGTCAATTATCAATATAATCAGCATGGTCAATTAGTTTCTAAGTTTCATTCCTCTGGCAAAGAAATTCAATATGGTTATGACGGCTTAGGTAAGTTAGTTAAAACGGTTTCACCTGACGGGGATATCGAGAAGGCTTACTACAATAGCCTCGGTCAAAGAGTTTGGGATACCGATCAGTTCGGCTGTGTCACGGAATATGATTACGATAAACACGGTCAAGTCGTCAAAAAAGAGTCTGAAGATGGTAAGAAAAGTCAGTGGTGGTGGGATGAACAACAAAGACTTATCGCGAATGAAATAGACGGTACATTACTTCGTTACAGCTACAACGAAGAAGATCTAGTGAATGGCGTCGCTTATCCCGATGGGTGCATTGCTCAACTCGCTTATGATCAATTTGGCAGGCGTACATCGGTTAGTTATTTTAACGACGAAGACAAAGTCGGTTATAGCGAAGAATATTCTTACGATGAGCACAGCCGTGTTGCTCAGATTCGAACTCCAGCAGGCATTACCTCGTATCAATGGGGAGCACTCGCGCAACAAGAAGCAGTCATCTTCCCCGATGGCAGTCATATATCTTATGAATACGATCAACAACGTAACCTGACTAAATTAGTTCGGAGTGACGGCTTAGAATTCGAATTTCTGTATGACGATGAAGGCCAGCTATCAGGAACTGTTGGGTTTGATAATCTACAAAGCCAATTTGATTATGACGATATGGGGCGGATCCATCGTAAGCAAGTCGCCGATAGGACTGTGCTGTACCGCTATGACGCTGCGGGTTATCTCAAGCACGTCAAAGCAGGAAATGGTAGCAGTATTGTAGAGAACCACTTCAATTATACGCTTGGTGGTCGACTTACTTTCGCATCCAATCGCCATCAAACATTGCAATACCAATACTCTTCATTCGGGCATTTAACAAAGCGCATTCAAGGTCAGTTTGAGATAGCGCAGGAGTTTAACAGAGTTGGCCAACGCGTATCTCAGGTACTGCCAGATAATACGGAGCTGAACTTCTCTTACGATCGATATGGGCGTTTTTCAGCGATTCGGTTTGGAAACCTAGATTTACCTCAAATCAAATTTCATTACGATGAAATGGGACGAGTTTCCCAAATTGAAACGGCACATTTTAATGAGCGCATCATTTATGATGGTGTTGGTCGTTTGGTCGAACAACATTGGCCTGATAGAGAGAAAAAGTACGTTTACAATGCGCAAAACCGTATTTCATCAATCATTGATAAAACGGCAGGAGCAACACACTATCAGTACGATGCCTTAGGGCAACTGAAACGAGTCAATGCTTCCGGAGAAGTGACTAAGTTTGAATACGATAGTTTTGGCAATCCTACTTTGCCATCTTCAGAGGTATTCGCTGATCGTATTGAAGTGCACGATAATGTCCGGTTCAAATATGACGCGCAAGGAAATCAGACAAAACGTGAGGGGCAAGGACACGTTCAGACTCGCGTATTTGATGCGTTAAATCAGCTCATTGAAGTTCACACCGACGATGGTATCAGTCAATATGAATATGATGCATTAGGGCGCAGGACGAAGAAAATTACACAACAAGGCGTTACGGAGTTCATGTGGGAAGGTGAACGTTTAATTGGTGAACGCTCTTCAGGTGCTTTCCGTTGGTACCTATATCAACCAGAAACCTACACGCCAGTGGCACTGCTAGAAAATGACGTTATTTATTGGTACCAGTGTGATCAAGTTGGTAAACCAGAGCGGCTGATCGATTGCGAAGGGAATGTTGTATGGAGTGCCAGCTACGATGCTCACGGCTTTGCTCATGTACATATTGAAAATGTCGCAAATCCATTGCGTTTTCAAGGGCAGTATTTCGATCAAGAAACCGACTTACACTACAACCTCGCTCGGTATTACGACCCTAAGCTAGGACGTTTTATCCAACAAGATCCGATATCTATTGCTGGTGGCATTAATCATTACCAATATGCAGTCAATCCTATCCAGTGGATTGACCCAACAGGCTTCTTGTGTGAAGAAGGGCTAAAACGCTTGCAACAAATGCTGGCTGAGTATCAGGCGCAAAACAACGTTCCCCAAGAGGTTTGTGATCAGATTTTAGAAGCTGCAAAAGAGTCATCCGTCGGAGAAGATGGCGTTCGCTCGCAAGTCAAAATCCGAAAACCCAATGGTAAAAACAATATTCGATATGAATACGATTTAGACCATATTGATTGTGAGAAGAGCGAGATTACTTTTTATCGTCATATTAACTATTCAGATGGTAGTAAACGAAAAATTCAGCATGTTGTTGGCCTTGAAGAATTTGTTAATTCCAGAGCTTTTCATGAAGTTAAAAAATATAATTTCCAAGTAAATGATGGGGAAAACTATATATTCTTTAACAAATCTCATAAAGACTCTTTACCTAAACCAAAGGGGAAGGGGCCAAATGGGGGGCGTTTAGAGTCTCATCATGGGTTGCAGCGGGCTTGGGCAAAAGAAAACTTATCTTCATATGGTTATGATGAAGAACTAGCCCCAAGCATCACAATCGAAACTGGAAAAACGAAATTTGGTTCATGTCACCCCCATACAATAATTAGTAATGAACAACGGGCTAGAAAAAATGCTAGAGTCAATAGTGGGGAAAGCAAATGGGGCTCTAACTTGCAAGAGGAGCTTCAGTTCATTATAGCTGATTTGGAAGTTGCAGGTTTTGACAAACAAACAATAAGTAAAGTTCTTGAACAACAGTATAAAATGCTAAATGCACTAAAAATACCATACGAAAGGTTGAATTATTAGAGGCTATATAGTTGGATATCATAGAAAATTTAGCGCTCAACTTTAGGCTTGATGCGCACGAGAATGCTGCAAGCGAAGATGAAATTAATGATTTGAAAAATTTTAGCAGTATTACTGTACCGGAAGAGTATCTTTGTATCGTTAGAAAAATGACGGAAGTAGAGATTTTAGTGCGTGGAGAAAAGTATATAAGGATATGGAGCCCGTCGGGTTGTATTGAGATGAATGAAGCTTATGAAATCCAAGATTGCATTCCTAACTCTTTGGCTATTGGGGATAATGAAGAAGGCGCAGCTTTGATATTAATGCAAGGAAAAAAAGGGCCAGGACTTTATTTAAGTGATTTTAGTGATCTAGATATCGACGATGCTAAATATATATCTGCTTCATTGGAGGATTTCCTAACAAAAGGGGTTGGGATGGAAGAGATATAGTTACCAAATTCTAATGTTGACGTAACAACATTCACAAAAGGAACTCGTAAGACGCAGCAGTTGCTCTGAGTTGACTGAATAGTGGTAGCTTCTCTCCCTAAAACTAAACCAGTTTTAATGATTGGCATATGGTACGACAAAGGTAACCGTTTATCTGTTGAGACTGGTTGGCTTCCTCCTTATCTCGTCGAGGGGCGTTGGCAGAAGATGTACAAGCAGGGAAGAACACTCGATAAACTCCTTTAGTTAGCAATTCAGTATATAAGCCACCTCTCATTAGGTGGCTTTTATGTTTATGGTGGGGAGTTTGCTGCTTGTTGAGCTATATGGTGCGCATTATGTTGGTGCACTAAAACCATATTGGTGCACTTATTAGCGTGTTAAGCGCCATTTTAAGAATGCCTAATTTTATTAAAGTTCATACAAAACAATAAATTAAATCGTAAGTGTTAGAAATGTAAATTATGGAATGAGAATTGCTCTGATAGACGCTCTATAAATTAAGTTCACCAAACTGGTGATGAGCCTAACTTTGATGCACAGGATAAGTGCGCTACAGATCAACGGAGACAATCATAATGAGTGTAACTGCCAATCAGGTACACGGCGCTGTACAAACTCTCACGCAAAGTTCCGACACACTTTTCTTACTACTTGGCGCAATCATGGTTTTTTTGATGCATGCTGGTTTTGCTTTTCTTGAAGTAGGAACCGTGCGCCAAAAGAACCAAGTTAATGCTTTAGTTAAAATCTTGGCCGATTTCGGTATTTCCGCCATTGCGTATTTTTTCATTGGATACTGGGTCGCTTATGGCTGCACCTTCTTTGCTGATGCAGAGACATTATCTCAAGGCAATGGTTACGAGTTGGTGAAGTTCTTTTTCTTGCTGACCTTCGCTGCAGCGATTCCTGCTATTGTTTCTGGTGGTATCGCAGAGCGAGCTCGTTTTTATCCGATTCTAATCGCAACATTTTTCACTGTCGGCATCGTATACCCGTTATTTGAGGGAATGATCTGGAACGGAAACTTTGGTGTTCAAGTTTGGTTTGAAAATAGCTTTGGTTATGGCTTCCACGATTTTGCAGGTTCAGTCGTTGTACATGGTGTTGGCGGCTGGATAGCGCTTGTTGCCGTCGTGTTTTTGGGCATGAGAAAAGGCAGAGTTCGAGCAGGAAAGCACACCAACTTTGCACCTTCGAATATTCCGTTTTTGGCTTTGGGAGCTTGGATCTTATGTGTGGGGTGGTTTGGCTTCAACGTCATGTCAGCTCAAACTGTGTCAGGCATAAGTGGCTTGGTGGCTATGAACTCATTGATGGCAATGGTCGGAGGCATTGTCGCGTCATTGTTGGCTGGTAAGAATGACCCTGGCTTTATTCATAACGGCCCACTGGCTGGCTTGGTTGCTGTATGTGCGGGCTCAGACTTAATGCATCCTATCGGTGCTTTAGTAACAGGTGCGATTGCTGGCGTGCTATTTGTTTATCTTTTTACCCACCTACAAAACAAAACCAAGATTGATGATGTGCTAGGTGTCTGGCCTTTACACGGTGTATGTGGCGCTTGGGGTGGTATTGCCGCTGGGATTTTTGGTCAAAGCGCATTGGGTGGGCTAGGTGGCGTGAGCATTATCGTTCAGCTTCTAGGAACGCTTTTGGGCATTTCCATCGCTGTGCTTGGGGCACTTGCAGTCTACGGCGCGATTAATACCAGTATGGGACTAAGGCTTTCAGAAGAAGACGAATTCAATGGCGCTGACCTAGCCATTCATAAAATATCTTCGACCAACGAGGATTGAGGCCAATATGGGAGCGGCATAAAGCCGCTCTTTTAGCAATTGCCTTTCTTGGCTTGGCCAGGGGGACAGAAATTACCATTACCTCGATGGTCATCATCATTGGTGCTGACTCTTACCTTTACATCATCGACTTCGCCTTCAACATTGGTAAGTTGACAGCCTGCCAAAGTCATAAGCAATATAAACGCTAGAGATACTTGTCTCATTGCTGTTCCTCTTAAATTGTAATTCTAATAGTGACCATTACGACTATGGTCTAATCCATATTACTACTGTTGCTATTCTTTCAGTGTTAAGCTAATGAAAAAACAGCAAGGATGAGTTATGAATTTCCCTTATAGAAATATTGTAGTACTTACTGGTGCAGGTATCTCGGCCGAATCTGGTATTCAAACATTTCGTGCGCAAGATGGCCTATGGGAGAATCACCGTATCGAAGATGTAGCAACGCCTGAAGGGTTTGCTCGCGATCCGGACCTTGTTCAAGATTTTTACAACCAACGCCGCAAGAAACTTCAAGATAATGCGATAAAGCCTAATGCAGCGCATGAAGCATTGGGGCGTTTAGAGGCTGAGTTAGAAGGTAAAGTGACGGTCATCACTCAAAATATAGACAACCTTCACGAAAGAGGCGGCAGTCAGAATGTGATTCACATGCATGGTGAGTTGCTCAAGGCGCGCTGTAGTGAATCTAACCAAGTAGTAGAGCACAATGAGGACATTAAGACAGGCGAACTTTGTCACTGTTGTCAGATCCCTTCACAAATGCGACCACATATTGTTTGGTTTGGTGAAATGCCACTGCGAATGGGTGATATCTACGCATCATTAGAAGAAGCAGATTTGTTTATTTCTATTGGGACTTCTGGCGTTGTGTATCCCGCAGCAGGTTTTGTTCATGATGCAAAAATGCACGGCGCACATACCATTGAAATTAACCTAGAACCTAGTGCGGTAGAAAGTGAATTTGAGGAAAAACGCTACGGAAAAGCAAGCGTTGAGGTTCCAAAATTAGTTGACGAGATACTGGCTCTAGAAGGAAAAGAAAGAGCGTAATAACTTCAACAGGAAGAGTTTTTGTCTTGTCATTAAGAACAAAAAAGCGGCTCATGAGCCGCTTTTTCATATCTTTAAAACTAACGAATTAGTTGTTCACTTTTAGCTTTTGGAAGTACTCATCGTACATTACGCTCGCTTCGCCAACTTCATCTTGCCAAGTACCGCTGTCCATCACTTCTTGTGGTGGGAAGATGCTTGGATCATTAGCAAATTCTTTCGGTAGCAGATCGTGTGCCGTTTTAACTGGCGTAGGATAACCAATCTCAAGTGCAATCTTAGCTGCGTTCTCAGGACGTAGTAGGAAATCGATCATCTTATGAGCTGCGTCAACGTTCTTCGCACCAGCTGGAATTGCTAGGCTGTCCATCCAGAAGATAGTGCCTTTTTCTGGCCAGATGATGTCGATGTTCGCACCTTCTTGACGAGCCATGTATGCAGAACCGTTCCAAAGCATGCCTAGTGAAACTTCACCCGCAAGGTAAGGGTTTGCAGGAAAGTCTGAGTTAAATACTAATACGTTTGGCATTAGCTTTTTCAGTTCTTCGTAAGCGGCTTTGATTTCTTCTGGGTTAGTCGTGTTTGGTGAGTAACCAAGCTTAGTCAATGCAATGTGGAATACTTCGCGAGAATCATCCATCAGCATTAGTTGACCTTCCCACTTACTATCCCAAAAATCATCCCACTTAGTAACCGATGATTTGTCTAGCATGTCAGCATTGATACCAATACCGGTCGCACCCCAAATGTATGGGATAGAGTAGTTGTTGTTCGGATCGAACGGTTTGTTTAGGAAGTTAGTATCAAGATCGGCAAAATGAGATAATTTCTCTTTGTCGATCTGTTGTAGCATGCCTTCTTTACGCATTTTAGAGACGAAATAGGTAGACGGTACTACCAAGTCGTAACCAGAACCTTGAGTTTTTAGTTTTGCGTACATACTCTCGTTAGATTCGTATGTAGAGTAAATAACTTTGATTCCGGTTTCTTTTGTAAAGTCTTCAAGAACTTCGTTTGGAATGTATTCCGACCAGTTGTAGAAATACAGTTCTTGATCAGCAGCCATTGCAGGGGTAGCGATGAGCGTCGCTGCACATAGAGCGCTTGCGTAGAATTTACTTTTCATTTGTTTTCCGTTTTGTTTCGCGATTGGACAAGTCAATACTAGCTGGAGTTATCAAGTTGAGCCAAATCGCAGTAAGCACAAATATGTTCATTTAGCTTGAATATCGTTGTCTCCTTGTTATGAGACGATAAATCTATGATACCAAGACAAATAAACCTAGCAACGCGCGATTATATCAGCCTAAGACAAAAATAGGCAGCGTATTGCTGCCTATTTTCCTATGGTTGATGACTTGTTACACAAGCTAGATTATTGTCCCGCTTTCAGCTTGAGGAAGTAATCTTCGTATTTAACGGTTAGATCACCAACCGCATCTTGCCATTCAACGCGGTCAAGGTCTTCTTGAGAAGGGAATAGTGGGGCAACGTCTTTAAACTTAGCATTCGATTCCTCCACCGCCGTTAGGTACCCAGTATCACGAGAGATTTGCTCTGCGATTTCTGGGCGCAGTAGGAAGTCGATCATCTTGTGAGCGGCTTCTACGTTCTTCGCACCGGAAGAGATAGCGAAGTTATCAACCCAGCCGATACCACCTTCTTTAGGAAAAACGAGTTTAAGGTTCAGGCCTTCACTTTGTGCCGCTGCGGCGCTACCGTTCCAAAGCATACCAACGCCCACTTCACCAGACATGTAAGGTGCGCCAGGGTTGTCAGAGTTGAAAACTAAAACGTTAGGCATCAACTTTTGTAGCTCAGCGTACGCTTCATCGATTTGCTTAGGGTCTTTTGAGTTACCTGAGTAGCCAAGTTTACGCAGAGCGATATGGAACACTTCACGAGTGTCGTCCATCAACATTACTTGACCTTCAAGCTCAGGCTTCCATAGGTCAGCCCAGCTTTGGAAGTCGTTTGGATCGTACATGTCTGCGTTAACCGCTAGGCCTGTAATCGCAACAACGTGTGGGATAGAGTAGTCGTTATTTGGATCGTAAGGCTTGTCTAGGTAGTTTTTATCTAGGTTGCCGAAGTTTTTCAGCTTAGTCTTATCGATCTTTTGTAGCATGCCCTCGTCACGCATCTTCGCCACGAAGTACGTTGAAGGTACTACTAGGTCATAACCTTGGTTATGAGTTTTTAGCTTTGCATACAAAGTTTCGTTCGACTCGTAAGTCGAGTAGATCACTTTGATGCCAGTTTCTTTAGTAAATTGCTCTAGGATATTACTGTTGATGTAAGGACCCCAGTTCATAAATACTAGTTCTTTATCATCCGCTGCCGCTGTACCAGAGAACAGAGAAAGCGCACATGCACTACCAGCTAATAGAGTAGCCCATTTTTTCATTGACGTTAGCTCCAAACCAAACGTTGTCCAATTTTGGACGATAGATAGAAAAACAGAATGGCATGTAACCATTCTGTTTCGTGATGTTAACAGGTGCGGATTCTACTTCACTTTTTCTCTTGCTAGCAACTGAGAAATTACTACCAAGACCAAAGAAACAATCAACATCACCGTTGCTAGGGCGTTCACTTCCGGTGAAATGCCCACCTTAACCATGGAGTAAATCTTCAATGGCAAGATTTCGTATGTTGGACCCGTTACAAACGAGCTGATGATCACATCGTCCAAAGACAGGGTAAAGCTCAATAACCAACCTGCGGCAACCGCTGGTTTAGCGAGAGGAAGGATGATCTGTTTCAAGATAACCCACTCGCTTGCACCAAGGTCTTTTGCTGCTTCCAACATTTTCACATCAAAGCCATTTAAGCGGCTGTATACAGTTACCACAACGAATGGTAGACAAAAGGTGATGTGAGCAATCAATAGAGTAAAGAAGCCTAGCTGTGCGCCCAATACAAGGAACAGAGCAAGTAATGAAATCGCCATTACGATATCTGGAGACATCATTACGACAAACAGCATGCCGTTTACCGCGCCTTTACCTTTGAACGAGTAACGGAATAAAGCAACAGCCGTCAAGCTACCAATAATGGTTGCAGCTGTCGCTGAAAATACCGCTACGTTCAATGAATGCCATGCAGCCTGCATTAGGCTGTCGTTATTTACTAAAGTTTCGTACCATTTCGTGGTGAAACCGCCCCATTTCATACCAAATTTATTGGCATTAAATGAGTTAACAATTAAGACGATGATTGGCAGATACAAAAATGCATATACCAGCGCCATAAAGCTAAATCTAACTGTGCGTCCCATTAGTCTAGCTCCACTTTCTTATTCAATAGTTTGCCTGCTCTGTAGTAAGCGTAAAGCATCACAGCCATTGCGAAGGTGAGGGCGATACTGGTCGCAGCACCAAATGGCCAGTCACGAGCGTTCAATACTTGGCTCTTAATAACGTTACCAATCAGTAGGTTCTTCGCACCACCAAGAAGGTCAGAGATGTAGAACATACCTAGTGCTGGTAGCAGAACCAACAAACAACCACCGATAATGCCAGGCATTGTCAGAGGTAGAATCACTTTCGTAATGGTTTGGAACTTGTTCGCACCAAGATCTTTCGCCGCCTCGATATAAGTGTTGTCCAACTTCTCGATTGCCGAGTAAAGCGGCAGAATCATAAATGGAAGCAGGATGTACACAAGACCAATCATTACTGCTGTTTCGGTGTACATAATACGTAATGGCTTATCGATGATTTCCATCGCCATTAATGATTTGTTCAAAATACCTTGTGTACCCAGAACAATCTTCAGGCCGTAAGTACGGATAAGAGAGTTTGTCCAAAAAGGTACGATAACTAAGAACAACATGAATGGGCGCCATTTCTCTGGCATTTTCGCTATGATGTAAGCAAATGGGTAACCAATTACTAAACACAACAACGTCGCCACGATCGCCATGTAGAACGAGTGCATCAGCACTTTCGCATACAAGGGGTCGAGTAGACGTAAGTAGTTGTCGAAAGTAAATGTCATTTCGATTAAGTTTGCTTCATCACGCGTTAAGAAACTCGTACCGATAATCATCACATTTGGTACCAACACGAAAAGTGTTAACCAACCGACGATTAAGGTAATGATCGCGTTTTGAAGATTAATCTTCTTGCTTATCATTGAGGACTACCTCCCAGCTCTCAACCCAAGTGATAGCGACTTTCTGGCCAAGTGAGTGGTCCACATCAGGATCATCTTCGTTAAAGAATTCGCTAACCATTACACGCATGCCCGAATCCAATTGGATAACTGAATCAAGCGTCATACCTTTATAGGTACGCTCTGTTACGTGACCTACGATGCCTTTTTCTTCAGACTCTTTGATCTCTTCGATACGTAAGTCTTCTGGGCGAAGTAGTACTTGCAGTTTTTCACCTGCTTGCGCTTCCTGATCGTAGTAAACAACAGATTCGACACCTTCGATTTCTGCACGGATACGTTTCTCGTCGATACGCTCTAGCATGGTTGCGTTGAATACGTTGATCTCACCGATAAAGCGAGCAACAAATAGGTTCTTCGGCTCTTCGTAAATCTCACGTGGAGAACCATCCTGCTCGATAACACCATCGCGCATTACAATAATGCGGTCAGACATCGATAGGGCTTCTTCCTGATCGTGCGTAACGAAGATAAAGGTAATACCAAGTTGACGCTGAAGCTGTTTAAGCTCGATTTGCATTTGCTTACGCAGTTTGTAATCAAGTGCCGATAGAGATTCATCTAGCAGCAGTACTTTTGGTTTGTTAACAACCGCACGCGCAATGGCGATACGTTGTTGCTGACCACCAGAAAGCTGATGAGGCTTACGCTGTGCCATTTTTTCTAGGCGCACCATGCGCAGTGCTTCCATTACTCGTGGTTCAATGTCCGCAGTAGGCGTTTTCTGCATACGAAGACCAAAAGCGACATTCTCATATACGGTCATGTGTGGAAACAATGCGTAACTTTGAAATACCGTGTTGACGTGCCTTTGCTCTGCAGGAACCTGTGTTACATCCTGGTCATCCAAAATAATTTGACCGTTATCTGCCGTTTCAAAACCTGCAATCATGCGTAAAACTGTTGTCTTACCACAACCAGAAGGCCCGAGAATCGTCAGAAATTCACCATGATTAACATCCAGATTTAAATTACCGATGATTTCCTTACCATCGAAACTTTTACTAATACCAGATAAACGAATAACTGGCTTTCCTGCTTGCGGTTTTGCGTTCAACGTCTGTATTTCCCCCACGTTCAAGCCGGGATTATCCCAGCTGATGTGACACTAACCATTCACTTTTGAGGCGCGCATCATAATCACCAAAAGTGTGAAATTAAAGCATTTTCTTATCTTGAAACAGAAATAATTTTGCAGGAAAAAGCCATCATTCCTTACCATACTGTTTTTATGAGATTAATTGGCATCTAGACACAGTTTGATAGCACTAAACTTTGTTCAACAATTGTTTCAATTTCATGACCTTGAAAGTGGTTAATTATCAACCATACAGTTGAGATTGCAAGGATTGTAGGTGAGTTGTGATGTTAGATGTGGAAAGATTTCTTTATAATGACGATTACATTAATTGACTGGAATTCCAGTCAAAATTTTACAAGTTAGTCTTGGATAAACTATGAACGACGATTTTGAGAAAGATTTCAATCTTGGGGGGAGTGTAGAGCGAGCTTTGTCTGGCAACTACGAGCTTAAAGCTGGCGCGGTTTTTAACGAAGCTTGGCGAGCAACCATCCAGCACTTTTTATCATTTTCTCCTGCCATTATTGTATTGCTTTTTGTCCAGTTAGGTATTTTCTATATTGCATTAAAACTGCAGTTGGGCGATTTGAGCGTTATTCTTGATGCATTTGAGAACCCAGAGTCGTTCACAAACGATATTGTGTCTTCTATTTATGTCGCGAATTTCAGTTATGAGGTGATTAGCGCACCAATTTATGCGGGGATCAGCTTGATGGCTATGAGCCATGTCGCCGGCCTGAAGACTAAGTTGCGCCATGTTGGAAAGGGGTTGCAGTTCACCATTCCTGTTATTCTAGCAACGCTCATGAGCTTAATGCTACAAGGTGTGGTTGGTATGATTTTTCCTTTACTGTCGCTGTATCTTTCCTTGGCATTTAGTCACTCTATTTTGTTGATTTGTGAGAAAAGGGTGCCACCAATGCAAGCGTTGCTGTTATCACTTCGCGCAATCAACAAGAAGATTTTTGTGGTCGCGGGGCTTTACTTAGGCGTGATGTTAATGTTTATTATTGCAGCAATGTTCTACGGTATTGGCTTGATTTTTGTGCTGCCATTCTTCTTCCATTTGAAAGGCATACTCTACCGCGAAATGTTTGGAATTAAGCTTAAGATCGTTACAACACAGAAAAACGATAATGATCACGATGGTAACTCACAGGTGTTTGATGCCTAATTCTTTGAAATCAATAAGTTTACGAGTGGCGGCAACCTGTATAGCCGCCACTTTTATTTCTATAGGCCCATATTTACACTACGAGAAACAGTTTAAATATGTGGAAAATCCTGACGTACTCTCTGGCAAGATTAAGCATGTCGATTTATCACACTTGCCATACATCGGTGATATCCCAGACTTCAATTCAATAAAAGATACGAAAGAGAAAAAAGCTGCTTTTTTTGATTTTTTAAGGCCTAAAATTGCTCTTGAGAATCAACGAATTCGTCATGAGCGGGCCTTTCTTACCTCTTTAAAGGTGGGACAAGTGACGCAAGAACAACAAGAGTATGCTCAGCGGTTATCATCTCTGTATTCGTTGCCCTCGAGTAACGATAAGATTGATCAAGCATGGCTAGACGAGATGCTTGTGCGAGTGAACGTCTTACCTGAAGCCTTGGTTCTAACTCAAGCGGCAAATGAATCTGCGTGGGGCACTTCTCGTTTTGCTACTCAAGCAAACAACTTGTTCGGCCAATGGTGTTATAAAAAGGGCTGTGGAATTGTTCCAGCGCAACGTGGCGCTAACAAAGTTCATGAAGTTGAAAAATTCGATTCTGTACAACAGTCTGTTCATGGCTACTTTATGAATGTTAATCGAAACCCAGCGTATGCAGACCTGCGTGAAATCAGAACATCTCTGGCTGAAAAGAACAAGGGCTTGTTAACGGTTGCAACCGCGTCAGAGTTAACGCATGGGTTGCTAGCCTATTCTGAACGTGGCATCGCCTATGTACACGATCTTCGCGCTATGATTCGTCATAACAACGCCTACTGGACGCAATAAAATAACGGATAAAATGAAAAAGTTAAGCCTAAGTCTATTGGGAAGTGCGGCGCTAATTCTTGTATCGCCGATAACCCAAGCTCAAGAGTACATGTTCACGTACTCAAAGTTATACACTCAACTAAAAAACAACAATAAAGAAGGGCATGACGATGTGAAAGTTGGTGTCTTTTTTGTGGACGCAAAAACTAAACAAATTTGTACGATAGAAAAAGCTTGGATGGAAAAAGAAGAGCACTATGAAGAGTTTGTTATCCCTGCTTCACAAGAGTTGCCTTTACCTGTTGATAAAAACTTAAAGTCAGCGAATCCGTTGGTTTTTATCGATACCCCAAAAGATACACGTTGCGATTACTCACTTGTCGTGATGACCAAAGAACCATTACAGGGTAACGTTTCTTACGAGCAACTTAAGCCTCTTCTACCTCAAATGCAGACGATGCTGGAAGATTTAGGCGGTATGTTTGCGGGTTGGTTTACACCGGAAGTTCAAGGTGTGACGATGGAGTTTGCAAATCAACTGAATGATAAAGTGATTTTCTCAAACGGAACCGAAAAGCCAATTGTCAATGGCAAGATACAAGTCGCACTAAGTGAAATAGGGCAAGGTGGCACAATGACACTACCAGAACCGACGATGCGAGTGTTACCTTATCTACCTAACGCAAAGAAATGAACACTGAACGTTTAGAAAGGGCTGCAATCGCAGCTCTTTTTTAATTTTGACCGTAACTAAAGTATCTTTCACACTCTTTTCTTAAAGACTCAATAAGACAAGCATTTAATCCTGCGTAAAAAGCTCGTATAATCCACGCCCCAAAGAAACCCATGTTAGGAAGTCCTAGTCGATTTATCGGCGATGTGAGAGCCCGCAATGAACCAAATAGATACAAGAAAAGAAACCCTAGAATTCAACAAGCTTCAGAAACGCCTAAGAAGACATGTTGGAAATGCCATTACTGATTACAACATGATCGAAGAAAGCGATGTTGTAATGGCATGTATTAGCGGTGGTAAAGATTCATTCGCGATGCTTGATATCCTGCTGAATCTTCAAAAAGCCGCACCGATCAAATTTGAAGTGGTTGCGGTAAACCTAGACCAAAAACAACCGGGCTTCCCTGAGCACATTCTGCCAGAGTATTTCGAAACACTGAATATCCCTTACTATATCGTCGATAAGGACACGTATTCCGTCGTAAAAGAGAAGGTACCAGAAGGCAAAACCACTTGTGGTCTGTGTTCACGCCTGCGACGTGGTACGCTGTATTCATTTGCAGAGAAGATTGGTGCAACTAAGCTTGCGCTAGGTCATCACATGGATGACATCGTCGAAACAATGTTCTTGAATATGTTCCACGGCTCTCGCCTTAAAGCGATGCCACCAAAGCTACGCTCTGATGATGGCCGTAACGTGGTCATTCGTCCATTGACTTACTGTCGTGAAAAAGATTTGATCAAATACGCTGAGCACAAGGATTTCCCAATAATTCCGTGTAACCTTTGTGGCTCTCAAGAGAACCTTCAGCGTCAATCTATAAAAGCAATGTTGATTGAATGGGATAAGAAGACGCCAGGGCGTGTGGAAGCAATTTTTAAATCAATTCAAAACGTAAGCCCAAGCCAACTAGCAGACCGCGAATTGTTCGACTTTGTTAACTTACCGCTAGATCGTGAAGGTAACCGCGAAGAGTATGAATTTAATGAGGCTGTCGTTTCTTCGACGAATATTGATGAATCGATGTTCATCGATGTTACGAACATCTAACTCGTAAAAAAGGAGGTTAATTAGACCTCCTTTTTTGTACCCAACGCTTTAACTGTTCCCAAACAAAAATCCCCCTGTATTCGGGGGATTTATTAGCGCTTATTTGAAAGCGCTCAATACATAGCAATACTAAAGAGAGATTAGGTTGCTGTATTTGGGTCGAGAGGGCTAATGTAGCCTTTTGGTTTTAGAGCCAACACGTCGCAATTTATTTTATCAATTACGTGCTCCGCTGTATTACCAATAAAGACAGCAGAAAGCCCTGTTCGCCCTGTGGTACCTAAAATAACCATTGCTGCGTTCAAGCGCTCTGCAGCTGCCGGAATGACATCTTCAGGTAAACCTTGCTCAACTATCGTTTGTTCTTCATCAAGACCATGTTTTTGGCGTAGTGCTTTCATAGCCGTTAAATGATGACCTCGCACTGCATCGGTATAAGTCGTTGGGTCAAATTCAGGAAGTTCAATCGTAATGTTCGCCGGTGTAACGGGGTAGGCGTTAACAAGATATGGCTTGGCCTCAAGCCGAGTGGTGATTTCTTTTAATCGCTCGACCATCGTATCGTTGAGATCAATATGAGTCGGGTTTTCTGAGCCCACATGTACTGAGGCAAGGATACTTGCTTGTTCCGGCCAAGCAGCATTCTTAATAAGAAGCACTGGAATAGGGCATTTTCGCAACAAGTGCCAATCTGTCGGTGTGAAAATGACAGACTCTAAAACATCATGCTTACGTGTGCCTTTGATGACTAGGTCATGATTGCCTGCATAGACTTCAGCAATAATCGCCTCATAAGGGCGGTTGTGCCAGACAACACAAACATCAAAGTCGAAGCCATCGTTTAGGTATGGTTGAGCAATTTTACGCATCCACTGCTCACGCTGATGAATGACACCTCGACGCATAGCATCTCTTTCATCCACTGATAGCATTGACGTCATGTCATACGAGAAATCGTAAATGGATAAAAAGAAAGTGATTCGGCTTCTAGATACACTTTTCTGAGCTAATTGAACAGCTCTTGCAAGTGCGGGCTGCTCATCATTATTGATGTCAGCTACAACAAGGATCTTACTGTATATACTCATAACTAAGCCCACTTCTATTGCAAAACCAGATACTGAATGTAAATTAAATCAGTATTTTGGAGTACTCACCGTACATTTTTACTGTAGCTTAGTTTGGAGAACTTTTTGAGGACTTTCGAAAGGAATTTATGAGAAATATGATGTAGCTCATTTTCGAGCTACATCAATAATTAGGGTGTATTATTCTTTAGTTACACCAGCAAGTTCCATCAATGCATCGTGGTCTAAGATAGTGATATATTTACCTTTTACGCTTAGGATCTCAGATTTCTGGAAACGACCTAACAAACGACTGATCGTTTCGACTGTAAGACCAAGGTAGTTGCCAATATCACCACGAGTCATAGTTAAACGAAACTCTCTAGGGCTGAAGCCACGCTGAGAAAAACGCGTTGATAGGTTGTAAAGGAAAGCAGCTAGTCGCTCTTCTGCGTTCTTTTTAGAAAGAAGCAAAATCATTTCCTGATCACCTTTAATTTCGTTACTCATCAAACGCATGATTTGCTGGCGAAGCTTAGGCATTTTACCCGATAGATCGTCTAAAATTTCGTATGGGATTTCACATACCATCGACGTTTCGAGTGCTTGAGCAAAGCTAGGGTGGGAGTCACCAGTGATAGCATCGAAACCGACTAAGTCTCCAGCTAAGTGAAACGCTGTGATTTGCTCATCACCTTGCTCTGTGATCGTATAGCTCTTGATGGTACCAGAGCGGATAGCGTATAGCGATTTTAGCTCATCACCGGCCTTAAAAAGCTCTTGTCCTTTTTGAATAGGCTTCTTACGTTCGATGATTTGGTCAAGCTGATCAAGTTCTGCCTCATTTAGAGTGAACGGGATACACAGTTGACTAATGCTACAATCTTGGCAATGAATGGCGCAACCGCCTGATTGGATACGCTTTGTTGCAGGTTTTTCAGAAATCATAACAACCTTTCACTATTTGATATACATCAATATTTTAGCATCGCTTAATCCTAAAGGGTAGCAAAAATGTCACCTCAATAGAGTTTAACGTTATATGAAACCGAGTAACGCTAAGGCTCCTACAGCGGTATACGTACCATAGCCAATAAGGATTAATGCTGAAATATTTCTAAATATTAATGATTTTTGTAATTTCTGAAAATGATTGGCACCGTATCCAATAATAAGCATTGCAGGTAGCGTTCCGAGCCCAAACGCAAGCATAATTAGGCCGCCGTTCATCGCACTACCAGAAACCGCCGACCAAGTAAGCGCTGAATAAACTAAGCCACATGGTAACCAACCCCAAATAAAGCCAAATGGCAACGCGTGAAGAGGATGCTTTAGTGGCAACAGATTCTTCCCTGCCGGCGAGATAAAGCGCCAGATATACTGCCCTAGCTTTTCTATTAAAAGTAAGCCTTGCCACCATTTAGCAATATACAGCGCGACCAGGATCATGAATAACGCAGCAATCAGCCTTAACCAAGCAAGAGAGTGCGTTAACCCACTAAGCTCAGATAAACCTGATATAGCACCACCCACTAATGCACCTATTAAGGTATAACTGATCAATCGTCCGAGGTTGTAGAAGAGGGGGATAAGAGGGGTAGTTTTATTTTTAGCAGAAGAGCCCATGGTAAGTAGAGACGCGATACCACCACACATACCCATACAATGACCGGCTCCTACTAAGCCGATCATCAACGCACCGATAAAATCAGGAGTCATAAAGGTCGCTACTTTTTATCACTATTAGATTGGTCTTCTTCGTCGAGAAGAATGTTGTGCCCTTGCCGTTCAAGATCTTCAAACTGATCGCTTCTTACCGCCCAAAGAAAAACGGCGACAGCAACACAAACGAGAACGATAGCGATGGGAATCAATATATAAAGACTTTCCATGTTTGCTTTCTCTACTTATTTCTCTTTGAGCAGGCGCAAAGAGTTAGATACAACGATAATTGAGCTTGCAGACATGCCAACTACTGCAATGTAGGGAGCCACTAAACCTGCGACCGCCAAAGGCAAAATTAACAGGTTGTAACCCAAAGACCAAGCCAAGTTTTCTCGAATAATCTTTCTTGTACGCAGTGCAAGCAAACGTGCTTCTAGTAGCTTTTCGAGATTATCCCCAAGTAACGTCATATCTGCAGAAGCTTTAGCGACATCTGTACCACCGCCCATTGCGACAGAAAGGTGAGCTCCGGCGAGAGTCGGCGCGTCATTGATTCCATCACCAACCATCATAGTGATACTGTTTTCGTCCAAGCTCTTAAGGTATGCAAGCTTATCTTCTGGCTTTGCTGACGCGACGATGTGATCGATACCAATTTCATTCGCCACTGGTTGGGCGTTTGAGAGAGAATCACCAGTTAGCAGGGTTGTCTTAATTCCAGCGTCAGCAAAACGTTGAATAAAGGCTTTGCTTTCTTTTCGGATAGGGTCGCGGTAGTAAAAGCTAGCGACATGCTTGCCATCAACCGACAGATAGACCGCCTGGCTTTCACCACTTTCTTTGCCTTGAACAAAAGCAGCACTACCTATCTTAACGATTTTGCCATTCCACATACCCTCAATCCCTGAACCAATCACGTTTTGCACGTCAGACACGATAAAGTCATCATTGGTGTAAGTTGCAAAAGAACGAGCGATAGGGTGGTTTGCATGAGCCTCTAAAGCTGCAGCTAGTGATAGACAATCTTTCTGTGGGAGATCACTAAGTATCTTTGTTTCACAGATCTCAATATCACCTTTCGTTAGAGTGCCTGTTTTATCTACAACTAAGTGGTTGATCTTACATAGTGTCTCAAACACATGGCCTTTACGAAGTAAAATGCCAAAATTACCCATTCTAGAGGTAGCACAAGTGAGTGCGGTCGGTGTGGCCAGAGATAGCGCACATGGACACGTAGCGACTAGCACAGACAGCATGATCCAAAACGCATCATCTGGTTTTGTTTGATGCCAGTAAAACCAAGTACCAGCAGAGATAATAAGAATCACACCAACAAAGTAACGGGCGACAATGTCTGCAATTTCCGCAATTTTAGGTTTGGAGTGTTGAGCTTCATCTTGTAAACGCACGATGTTAGAAATCATTGAATCGGCCTTTGAGCTTACTACCTCAAGTTCAAATGATTCGTCTCCGTTTAGCGTTCCCGCATAAACAATATCGCCTTCTCGTTTCACAACATGCACTGACTCACCCGTTAGCATGGATTCATCAATATGAATACGGCCTGAAATAACTTTACCGTCAGCGGGGATATGTTCACCAGGTAGAACGCGAATACGAACGCCAACTTTTAGCGTCTTCACGGGTATCTGATCACCGTCCAGCGTTGTAGCAATTGCCGGAATCAACTTAAGAAGGTTACCACTCGCTGCAGCAGCTTTGCGACGAGCGCGCATCTCTAAGAATCGACCTACTAACAAAAAGAAGGTAAACATCGAGATAGATTCAAAGAAGACTTCGCCTTGTTCAGTTACTGTTGCAACTAAACTTGCAACATAGGCAAAGATCAACGCAATAGAAACCGGGACATCCATACCAAGGGTTCGGCCTTTGATACTGCGCCATGCGTTTAAGTAAAATGGAAGAGCGGAATAAAGCAAAACAGGAGTAGCAAAAATCAAACTTACCCAACGAAAGTAACTTTTAAACTCTGGCTCTAAATCACCAAAGACTTCGAGATACAGTGCAACGGCGAGCATCATGACCTGCATGGTTGCTAAACCTGCAATACCTAGCCGATATAGATATTGCTTCATCATTCGATGGTAAGAGGCTTCTTGCTTATCTGCTTCAAAAGGTGCAGCTTTGTAACCAAGTTTATGAATAACGGAAAGGAGCTCGCTTAACCGTACCTGAGTTTTATCCCAGGCTAGTAACGCTCGATTGGTGGTTGTATTAACACGGATAGATACCAACCCGGCCGTATTAGAAACTTGCTTTTCGATTAACCACGCACAAGCGGCACATGAAACGCCTTCCAAAGAAAGGGTTACTTCAGAAACATTTTCGCGATTTCGTACGAATTCAGATTGTACATCCGCATTGTCATAATGAATTAAAGCTTGGAGTTGCTCTGGTACTAGATCTGCCTTTTCTGCAGGCGCAGTGCGGTATTGGTAATATGATACAAGACCACTATCGACAATAGTCTGCGCCACAGTTTCGCAGCCCGGACAACACATGTCGCGAATTTCACCCAATATTTCTACTTTGAAATCCGTGTTGGCTGGTACATCTTCACCGCAGTGATAACAGGATTTACACATATGCTTACTTCATTAACGGTGTTGAAGAGGCAGGAAACTCAACTTTACCTTGGATCATCCATTGCTTGTCGTGTGGTTGTAGTTCAACAAACCATGGTCCTTGAATAGATTCCTCAGCTTTTAGTCGGTAATTACCAGATGCATCCGCTGTTACAAGCTTTGTGAAGTCACGATCAGGAAGAGTACGATGAGTGAAAGTGGCCGTTAGAGCAGGGTAATGAGGTAGCTTCCCTTTAGCGAAAACAATCACAACATTGTTATTTTCAGAGGAAATCTCAGCGTTAAGACCTAGGTCACGAGCGACATTCATTTTACTAATGTCGATATTAATGCCTTTGCCTTTTTTATAGTAATCCTCGGCGACTAAAGAAACAGAGTTGTTCGAGAAAACGACCACAGTAATCACAGTCCAAACTACGACAGTAAGAGGAAGGATGATTAGGAACCACGGCCAAAATTGTTTATACCAAGGCTTTACCATAAAAAAGTTCTCAACAGCTAAATGAAAAAATGTAAGGCGTTAAATTTAAAGGAAAGACAGCCCCTATGAAAGGGGCTGTTATTGCTATGTTACGTAATATCTCAGTTACTTACTCTCTGAGTTACTTAAACTCCAGACATATGAGGCAACGAGCTGAACTTTATCTTCACCCAAAATGTCTTTCCACGCAGGCATTACGCCTGAGCGTCCGTTCATTACGGTTTCTGTTACAGCTGCACGAGAGTCACCAAATAACCAGTCTTGGTCTGTAAGGTCAGGCGCACCGACTGCAGGGTTACCCTTACCATCGGTACCATGACAAGCAGCACACACTACGAAGCGTGCTTTACCTGCCGCGGCTTCACGAGCATTTACTTTACGACCAGATAAACTAAGTGTGTAACTTACAACTTCTTGAACACCTTGCTCACCAAGGGCATCTTTCCATGCTGGCATTTGACCAATACGGCCGTGCATGATGGTTGTAACGATCGCTGCTGGCTCGCCACCATATAGCCATGCATCATCAGTCAGGTTAGGGAAGCCTTTCTGACCACGTGCATCAGAGCCATGGCATTGAGAACAGTTTTGCAAAAACAAACGCTGACCAACTTTTAATGCTTCAGGATCTTGCGCAATTTCAGGAATTGGGCGTAGACCACTGTCATTGTGCGCAAGTTTACGGAATGCTTCGCCGAAGTAAGCGTCGGCATCATCCAGTTCTTTTGCATATTGGTTTAGTTGCTTGTTCTCTTGTGCTGCAGCGATGGCTTCTTTTGACTCTTCTAGTGAGCGAACGGTTTGAGCCGAACTCTGCCAGTTTAAAAAGCCCTTGAAGCTACCTAGACCTGGGAATAGGGCAAGGTAAACTGCTGCGAACACAAATGTGCTTACAAACAGGTAAGTCCACCACTTTGGTAGAGGGTTGTTTAGCTCGCGAATACCATCGTACTCGTGGCCCATGTCTTCCCCTTCCTCGACGCCCATTTTATCTTTAGCGCACCAAGTCAGGAGAATCGCACAGCCTACTAGCGTACCGACAGTAATCACGATAATCCAGAGACTCCAGAATGTAGTCATTACTTCTTCACTCCTTGGTTATTAGGGGTCTTTTGTTCTTCGTCAGCAAACACCAAGTTGGCATCTTCTTCAAAGCGTGCTTTACGCTTTTTACTAAATGCCCACCATACGATGCCAATAAAACTAGCGAAGAGTACAACGGTATAAATACTATGAATTGTACCGAAATCCATATGATCCCCTTACTTCATTGCATGACCAAGAGACTGAAGGTAAGCGATGATTGCATCCATCTCTGTTTTACCTTCTACTTCTTTAGCCGAATTCGCGATCTCTTCATCAGTGTATGGAACGCCGAACTGATCACGAAATAGCTCAAGTTTCTTCTGAGTTAGCTTACCGTCTAAAACGTTTTCAGCTAGCCACGGGAAACCTGGCATGTTTGACTCAGGTACAAGCTCACGAGGATCTAACAGGTGAACACGGTGCCATTCGTCAGAATAACGACCACCAACACGAGCTAAATCCGGGCCTGTACGCTTAGAGCCCCAAAGGAATGGGTGTTCCCAAACACTCTCACCAGCAACAGAGTAGTGACCGTAACGTTCAGTCTCTGAGCGGAAAGGACGAACCATCTGGCTGTGACAGACGTTACAACCTTCACGGATGTAGATATCACGGCCTTCCATCTCCAAAGGAGTGTAAGCGCGCAGATTTTCTACAGGTTCAGTCGTTTGCTTTTGGAAAATCAGAGGAGTGATCTCTACAAGAGCACCCCAACTGATAGCAAACACGATAAAAATAGCCAACAAACCGACATTACGTTCTAAGATTTCATGGCGATTATTAGAATTATTACTCATTCTTAAATCTCCTTATGCCGGATGTGGGATAGCTTTTAGGCTTTCTTTAGGTGCACTTACCGTTTTGTACGTGTTGTATGCCATTAGGAACATACCAGATAGGAAGATAAATCCGCCTAGGAAACGTACAAAGTAGAACGGATAAGACGCTTCTACAGATTCAACAAAACTGTAAGTTAGCGTACCGTCAGAGTTAACCGCGCGCCACATAAGACCTTGCATTACACCAGAGATCCACATCGCAACGATGTAAAGAACGGTACCGATTGTTGCTAGCCAGAAATGCACATTAACTAGACCAACAGAGTACATACGCTCTTGGCCAAATAGGCGAGGTACCAAGTGATATACAGAGCCGATAGAAACCATCGCAACCCAACCTAACGCACCAGAGTGAACGTGACCAATGGTCCAGTCTGTGTAGTGAGAAAGTGCGTTAACCGTCTTAATCGACATCATCGGGCCTTCAAAGGTAGACATACCGTAGAACGACAGTGAAACGATTAGGAAACGTAGGATAGGGTCATAACGAAGCTTATGCCATGCACCAGATAACGTCATAATACCGTTGATCATACCACCCCAAGAAGGAGCAAATAGAACCAGCGACATAACCATACCTAGAGACTGAGTCCAGTCTGGTAGCGCTGTATAATGAAGGTGGTGAGGGCCTGCCCAAATATATAGAGAAATAAGTGCCCAGAAGTGAACGATAGATAGACGGTAAGAATAAACAGGACGTTCAGCTTGTTTAGGAACGAAGTAGTACATCATACCTAGGAAACCAGCGGTCAGTAGGAAACCTACCGCATTGTGTCCATACCACCACTGAACCATCGCATCTACTGCGCCCGAGTAAATCGAGTAAGATTTACCAAGTGACACAGGAATAGCCATGCTGTTCACGATGTGAAGTACTGCTACTGTGATAATAAAGGCACCGAAGAACCAGTTTGCCACATAAATATGTGACGTGTTTCGCTTCACTAGTGTGCCGAAGAACACCACCGCATATGATACCCATACTAGCGCAATTGCGATATCAATAGGCCATTCTAGCTCAGCATACTCTTTACCCGATGTTAAACCGAGAGGCAAAGTAATGGCTGCTGCCAGGATGATTGCTTGCCAACCCCAAAAGGTGAAGGCAACGAGTGGGCCACCAAAAAGACGTGTTTGACATGTGCGCTGTACAACATAATAAGACGTTGCGAACAGAGCACTGGTACCAAACGCAAAAATTACCGCATTAGTATGCAGTGGACGTAAGCGACTGTACGTCAACCACGGCGTATCAAAGTTTAGCTGTGGCCAAACTAATTGAGCGGCAATCAAAACACCAACAGCCATACCAACTATGCCCCATAAAATGGTCACAAGGGTAAATTGGCGAACGACTGTATAGTTGTAGTTTTGTTCAAGCTGCTTTACTTGGCTCATTTGCATGCTTCCAATTTCTAATTAACTACACTTTTACTTCCAACACGACTTGCGTCGTAACACCACCCAAGTAAACTCTAGAATTCAAGTGTTATCATCACCTTATTTCCATTGCTGACTTTAATAAAAAGTGGCATTTTCAGCGTGACACTATACTTGAATTAACAATTCAATGACAGGGTAGTAACCTTACTGGACCTCTGGAAATCATTTTTTATTTAAAAAGTTTGAAGTTTGTAACAAGGATATTAGTAATTATGCCTGCACAAAAGTTAACAAAGGCGCGACTTGCACAAATCTTAATCATGCTCAGTGTTTTAATAGGCGCATTTTTCTGGCGTACCTTTACACACGAGAGTGTTAATAGCGTTGACTGTTCACAAAAAGAACGATGCGATGTAACAATTGAAGGAGAAATAATCACGATTAATCGTGACTCAATGGGAATTTCGCTCGAAACGACAGAAAGTAGCACTCTAAAAATTGATCTAAATCAATCTGGTAATTTTATCAATCTCAACGAGAAGCATAAGTCAGTAGAATGGGACATCATGCCTGAATCGAAAAAAATCACCTTTAAAAAAGGTGAAAACATTGTTGTAGTTCAATTATAAATACGATCTATCACGAGATAATCGTAACTTATTAATGAAATTAACACCTTCTTACCTAGAGAAAATTGGTTGGAATGGTATAACAGCAGAGTGATATCCAATTATAAAATCGTATGCATTGCCAATCAGTTTTTACTCATATTAAAGATGAAGACTCAGCGATAAAAACGCTCAGGTCCGAATTGACACAACAGAGCTTGTCTTACGTGATGTGTTACTACACGGAAGAATACAATTTTGAGTTGATTCGAGAAGCGTTTCTTGCGCATTTTCCTGGTGTGCCTTTTCATGGCGCCAGTTCATGTCAAGCCGTAATGACAGATCAGGGCTTTCATACAGGCCCAGTAATTGCGGCACTTGCTGTTTATGATACAGGTCCTCATGCTTATGGTACTGGTATTTCTAATCACAACTCAGGTGACAGCGTCACCAAGGCTTTGGATATGGCCCTTGAGAACGCAAACCGTGTAGGAGAGGTACCAAACTTAATTCTACTTCATGCTACACCAGGGCAAGAGGAATCAATCATTGCGTCTATAGATGAAAGATTTGGAACTCTAATTCCAATTATTGGTGGTTCGGCCGCTGATAATAACATCGCTGGGAAATGGTCTGTGATAACCGCCCAAGGCTCTCAAACTTCAGGTTTAAGCTTAACTCTCTTTTACTCCTCTCAACCTGTTGATATCGCTTTTAGCGCTGGGCATACACCAACTAATATCAAAGGTGTTGCAACCAAGACCAACGATAGATGCTTACTTGAAATTGATAATGAACCTGCGCTCAATGTTTATAGAAGGTGGACAAATCACCAGGATAACCAAGTAGGTAAAGATAATATGCTGTTTACAAACTCGAGTGCTTATCCATTAGGGCGGATCGCAGGTCATCTCTATGATCGCCCATATTACAAGTTATCCCATCCGATCCGTGAGACGCCAGATGGTGGAATCGAGTTGTTTACACGAATAGAAGAGGGTGACGAGCTCACATTAATGAAAGGAAGTCGTGAGCATCTCGTTGCGCGCGCTGCAAAAGTCGTCAATGCCGCTTTTAACCAAAAATTAGAAGAGTCTCGAAAAATTGGAGTGATAAATATCTTTTGCGCAGGTCCCATGTTGCACTTAATGCAAGACATGAATAGCGTTTGTGAACAAATTAACCAAGAACTAGAACATTTGCCTTTTATTTGCCCTTTTACTTTCGGCGAGCAAGGTAGATTTATTGGTGGTGAGAATGGACATGGAAACCTGATGATTTCATCGGCTATATTCCATAAACCTTATGAAAGATAAATACTTAGACATATATCAACAGGAAGCGCTTCAAGAAGCGTTAGTTGAGCTAAAGCAGGCTAGACAAAGAGAACGACTACTCGCTGATGAAAACAAGGCCATTCTTTCCGCGATATCTGCGATGAGTGAGGCAAAGAATCGGCATGAGATATTTACGGGATTAAACAATGTCCTCAAAAAGTACATCAACTTCGATGATTTTATTGTACTGACTCGCGATGGTGAGCGATATCCCTTCAGGACATTGATATCAACTAATAGCGTATTTGACAATGTATCCTGGTTACACGGTAACACCTATCAAAGAGCTCTCAATGGTGAATGCATTCTACTGTTCGAGCCAGATAAACTCGCTGAGTTTGTTAACTTAAACAGCTTTATAAAAAGCCATGTAAACTCGGTCGTTTTAACTGGTATACGTTCAGAAGTAACGCAAACCGTAATCCTACTTATTGGAGCTCAGAAAGGGCACTTTAGCATAGAGAATAAGGAAACCTTGAGGCGGTTTCGTCCCTTAATTGAAAGGGCGGTCATTGATATCGAGACCAAAGAGAAGTTACAACGTATCGTTGAGGTAAGAACAACTCAGCTCGCTAAAGCAAGAGAAGAAGCAGAGCTTGCGAACCGCTCTAAGTCGGAGTTCTTAGCGATGATGAGCCATGAAATAAGAACCCCTTTAAATTCCGTTCTTGGAATGCTAGATATACTGAAGCAATCAACCTTGTCAGAAGAACAAATTGATGCGTTGAGCCAAATGGAGTGCTCTGCAGAGTTACTTCTCGCGATAATCAGTGACATTCTTGATCTCTCTAAAATCGAGTCTGGTCGCTTTCAGCTCAATGAACAATGGATTAATTTAAGAGACACTGTCACTTTTGTTATTTCTCAGCAAAAACAAATAGCTAAGAAGAAAAATCTCCAATTTAAACTCAACTGTACTGTCACTAATGACAAACAATTTTGGATTGACTCCACGCGGTTATCTCAAATCCTGTTTAATCTAATAGGGAATGCAATAAAGTTTACAGACGAAGGTGAAGTAAAAGTTTCTGTATCTGAGCAAGATGCTGAACTTGTGATCTCAATATCTGACACTGGAATTGGTATATCTAAAGCAAAGCAAGAGCACTTGTTTACGGCATTTCATCAAGGAGACCGTTCCATCACGAGACGCTTTGGTGGTACAGGACTGGGACTCGCAATAACCAAGCATTTAGTTGAAATGATGCGTGGCAAGATTGCCGTTAAAAGTGATGAGCATGTTGGTTCAACCTTTACGATTTCGATTCCAGTTTTGACTCGTTGTAATCAAAATCGTCCAGTTAGAATCGAAACCAATCAACCGACAAAAGCAATGGAACTTCTCGTCGTAGAAGATACCGAGTCGAATCAGTTCGTAATAAAGCTTATCTTAAATAAGCTTGGCCATAATGTTCATATCGCAAGCCATGGAGCAGAGGCATTAACATTTTTAGAAGAGAATGAGGATTTAATCGATTTGATTCTCATGGATGTCTCGATGCCAGTGATGGATGGAATTACCGCAACAAGACTTATTCGAGATAAAGGTCTCAGGACCCCAATTATAGCGTTAACTGCACATGCGCTAGAAAGCGATAGAGATAAATGCCTGGATGCCGGTATGGACGGATTCATTTCCAAGCCAGTTAGAAGACAAGATATCTTTGAAGCTATACAGTCATTTCAATAAGCAAAAAGGCGTTAATATAGATCTTAACAATCGATAGATTATTAAGATCTATATTAAGTATTTTATGGTAAATAACCATTATGTTTAATACTTACAGTAAGGCCCTTAAATTTAAAATCTGCAGGGGAATAGGAGCATACTCAGACAGCATTTAGCGTACGGCGATATGCAATTTAACATAACACATATAATGCGCATCAAGGAGTGAGATCTCAAAGCAATAATGTCCGGTTTTAGCTACTTTAAAATGTCCTCCTAAGATTAACAACATTGTTTGCTTTTGAGGCTTTAACCGAGGCTCCTGTGGACTTGCAATCGCTAGTTTGGTTTGTGGTTATGCTTACGAAGCAAATCAAATCTCTTATTGAAAATTGATGCGCGCTTAGTCCCCGACTTACTGGCGTGTCCTTCCGTAAGCACCTGAATCAATCTATGTATGGTGATGATGGCCAACTCACTGAATTTGCCATTCAATGGCATCACGATTACTAACTTAAGCGCTACCAAACAAAAAAGCCTTTCATACTCGCCTCGTACAACAGCAAAAATCAGCTAAACGCTCTAATCGCTCCGCAACGAAATCTGCCAAAAATCACGAGCTCAGTTGCGTTCTGAAACATTTATAAGCCTGTGGTTATATGGAGGCGAATGTACTTTTCGGGGTATTTGTAACGATAGCGTTTTCCTTTCTTCAAGTTGGACTTAACGTACCTACACACTTTTTGGTCACCACTGCTGGTTACTCTTTTTATTACTGCGTTTTTACTTTTGTGCTCCATTTCTATCATGACGTCACAATAACCTTGATAGCCATCAAACTTATTGTCTACTTTCTTTTGAAGCTTAGTCTTAATCTTTTTAGCCAACAGGTTCGTTTCTGAATCGTCAGCAAAAACTGAATTACTTGCAAAGATCAATACCATTAAAGTTACAACGTATCTCATCGTTTTGGTCCGTTTATGTTGTTGATTGTTCGATGATAAGTAATTTTTCTGTAGATACGAAAATGGGACGCCACATTGCGTCCCATTTAACATGATGAAGTAACTGATATGTAATTAAGCGCGCTTCTTGCCTTTGTTTGCTTTGAAGCCCTGGTGCGGAAAAACGTTACGAATCCTCTGTTGAACTTTTTTGGGAATGCCTTTGGAAAAGCTTAAGCGCATTCCTGTTCGTTGGCTATACACCTTCATTTCACCAGTAAACGGGTTATGCTCACTAATATCCTGTAAGTTGTGTTTGAAAGAAGGAGGTAGATGCCCTTTTACGTTACTAATATGGCCATTATCGAACTTTACTTTTAACACCGGCCTATCGACTGCGATCAACCAAAAGATCACGATGGCTGCAATTAAGATTACATATAACATTTGGCACTCCCTATCCTAGCTAGATAGCAATTTACTCAAATCCTCTTTAATTGAGGTAACTTTTTGACTCGCTTTTTCACTTCTCGACGCTTCGGAAAGCAAATATTCAATTGCGTCAGATAACGTACAACCAAGTTCATTCGCTCTACTAGAAAGCTTTTCCCAAACTCGGTAATCTAAATCAATGGATTTCTTCTTTGTATGGACTTGCTCTGCATTGAAGTGACGTTTCCGTTTCGCTCGGATAGCCTGCTTGAGTTTATTATCTAACTCTTCTGACATGTGGTTTTCTATCCAAGCTAAGACAAGTGTAGGCTCGTGTTCAAGGCGTTTTAGTTCTGCGACCGCTGCATCTGCTTCGCTTGTATCAATATGTCGGGTAATCGCTTCACCATCTTTCCATTTTTTGATGAGATACTTCCATTTCCACCCACATTCTAGATTCTCAAGCTGCTGATATTTCATTTGTTCCGACCCATAAACATAACCTAGTGACAGCGTAACCCAGATGGTTTACTTGGGCAAATAAAACTCTTAGAAGTATCGATGTTGATCACTCATTTGTCTAAGTATTGTTCATTGAGAGATGAATGCCGAGAGCAAACCAAATTGGTGCTAGGGTGTTATAGTCCGTTTCGTTATAATGTCGGCAAGATTGAATTACGATGAATTTTAATGAACCAACTTAATTGGCAAGACGTAACACCTTCACTTGAGCAGTACGAAGCACTTTTAAAGTCTGCACCTTCGTTACCAAAGAAGTCTTTTACTGATCTCCAACCGAGAATGTCGGCAACGATATCTCGTTTTTCAAAAATTTCCGGATTGACGCGAGTACTACTCATTAACTGCGTAGATAATTCTGTATATAGAGAGTTCATCAGTAAAGCTCTTCAGAGCCAGTCTAACGCTGCGATAGTTTTTTCGGAATCACTTGATGCCAAACGTTTATTTGACCGTTACAGTGTTGATGTAAGTGGTGATATTGCCTTCCAACCTGGTTTAATTTCACAGGCAGATAACGGTTACTTAATTGTACCGGCTAATCTAATTTTGGCTAACCCAGGGCTTTGGCCAAATATAAAGTCTGCAATTCAACAAAACCTTATCGAGCCACTGAACCTAAGCCCTACTCGTTTACCTACTTCAGTACCGCAAGCTAAAGCTTATGATGTAAAACTGATTGTAACAGGAGAAAGAAGTCAGTTAGCAGAGCTAGAATACATCGATGAAGACTTCTGTTCTGGCTTTGCCATGTATACGGAAGTTGAAGAAGATATTCATCTGTCAGAGCAGAATTTGACAGATTACTTTGGTTTAGTGAACTGGATATGTTCTCAATATCAGCTGCCTCACTTAACTGAATGTGGTTTTAGAAGATTGTTGCTAGCCGGTATGAGATTTACTGAAGATCAACATTATCTGCCTTTAGGAGTAATGTGGCACTCTCAACTTCTAACGCTTGCCAGCCAGTTCAGTGATGGTCACGCATTAGATTACAAGTCGTTAGATAAAGCGATTGACGACAAGTATTACCGAGAATCTTACCTTCCTCAGCGTGCCGTGTACGATATTTTAGATGGACAAGTCATCATTGAGACAACTGGGGAACAAGTTGGTCAAATCAATGGCCTAACCGTTATTGATATGGCTGGGCACCCTGTCAGCTATGGTGAGCCTGCACGAATATCTTGTGTAATTCATTTTGGTGATGGCGATGTTTCCGATGTTGAGCGCAAAGCTGAGCTTGGAGGCAATCTACATGCAAAAGGCATGATGATTATGCAAGCTTTCTTGAGCTCTGCTCTGAAACTGGATGAACCACTGCCTTACTCTGCCTCCATCGTATTTGAACAGTCTTATAGTGAAGTTGATGGTGACAGCGCATCTCTTGCAGAACTTTGTTGCTTGGTGAGTGCTTTATCTGAATCTCCAATTAATCAACAAGTTGCTGTTACAGGAGCTGTTGATCAGTTTGGTCGAGTGCAAGCCGTCGGTGGCTTGAACGAAAAAATTGAAGGCTTTTATCAGGTTTGTAAACATCAAGGTTTTACAGGAAATCAAGGTGTTGTGATGCCAAAATCAAACCTTAAACACCTTGCATTACATAAAGATGTAATAGAAAGCATTAAAAATGGTGAGTTCCATATTTGGTCCGTTTCTACCGTAGATGAAGCTATTCCGATTGTAATGAATAAACCTTTTAGAGGTGAAGACGATAGCATTATTGGCAAAATAGCGGAACGTATTGAAAACTTTGAAAGACATGAGCATCCAGAAGGAATTGTGCAGCGCATCAAAAACTGGTTTGTCTAGTACTGATCGGAGTTGTTTAGCGTACACGTGTTCACTAAGATGCAGCTATCAAAAATTGGAGTAATTGATAATGCAAAACAAACGTGATTCTTATAACCGTGACGATCTACTTGCTTCTAGCCAAGGCGAACTGTTTGGGCCTGGTTACCCTCAGCTTCCTGCGCCAAACATGCTAATGATGGATCGTGTTACTAAAATGTCTGAGACTGAAGGCGATTTTGGTAAAGGTTTGATCTTGGCGGAATTGGATATTACTCCAGATTTGTGGTTCTTTGACTGCCACTTCCCTGGCGACCCAGTAATGCCGGGTTGTCTTGGCCTTGATGCGATGTGGCAACTTGTTGGTTTCTTCCTTGGCTGGGTTGGTGGCAAAGGAAAAGGTCGTGCTCTGGGTGTTGGCGAAGTGAAGTTTACAGGTCAGATCCTGCCAACAGCGAAAAAAGTGACGTACGAAATCCACATGAAACGCGTTGTAAACCGTAAACTTGTGATGGGTTTGGCCGACGGTCGTGTATGTGTGGACGGCAAAGAAATCTACGTAGCAAAAGATTTGAAAGTTGGCTTGTTCCAAGACACTTCAAGCTTCTAATCACGATTTTAATCGATTTATTAAGGCTCCTATTTAGGAGCCTTTTTGTTGTCGAGTGTTAACCTACTTCCCTATGTCCCTATAATGTAGAAAAGGCTCCGTAGAGCCCTTTCGAATCCTTCTTTTTGTATGTGGAGAGTTTATTTGTAGAGACCAGATTGTCTTTCATCTCTGGCATCACGCCAACCACCTAACCAATACGACCGAGCATCAACTTGTTGATATGGGCAAGCCTCTTGAGACCTTCCATTCAACCCAGCTTTGTAGCCTTGAGATTGAGCTCGTTCTAGGCGATCACGCTTTTGTCTCTTCATAGTTAATTCCTCATACAGGTCCATTTACTAACGTACAGCTGTTATTGTGAAACTTTGATGGAGTTTTTATGACTCCACTTATAAGAATCGATCAAAGTAGGCAATTTCTCAAGGCATAAAAAAAGCAGAGACTCAAATGTGTGAGCATCTGCTTGATTTAAAAATTACTGACGATTTTTAACTATTTTCTACGGAACCCAAACAATCCAAGCATGGTCAAAGCTAACCAACCAAGGCCTGCACCTTGACGCTCTGTCGTCGTTGAGTCAATGCTTCGAGATACGATGTCGTCCTTAGTTGCGTCAGCAATAGGTACTAGTTTGACTGCTACAATTTGCTCTTCAGAGCTACATGTCGCATTGTTTGCTGTTGTGCTATAACCACCTGCACATTTCATAGCTGTACCAGAGATCACACCTGCATCATTGATATCAGTTGCGTCGATAATACGGAACTGATTGTTTTGTTCAGAGTAATCACCGCCATTAGTCAAACTGTCTAGGAACCAAGCTTTTCCATTAAACAATGTTGCAGCACGTTCACTAGTCTCGCCACCTAGGCTATATGGATAGATAAAACCGCGCTTACGACGTGGCTTGCCATCGTCTTCACGAGTCGTTTCTGCATCAAGTTGCCCGACGATTTCATTGTAAGAGTTGATACCGCCCATCTTACCGCCCGCACCGCTAAAGAAAATGCCAGTAGTTGGGTAAAAAGCGCTAATAGAATCCTTACGAACATCATCTACGATAAAGAGACGATTCGGAGCAGAGCCCGTTGGCATTAAGTATCCGCCCGAACGTTTTGCTTCACCAATAGCAACAAAATTAGAGTTAACGTCGGTTAATCGTGAGTTTGTATGAACCGTATCATCACCCTCGCGCTGTCTAGCTCCTACAACAACTTTGTTTTTCCAAGTTGCGTTTTCAACGCTACCTTCGGCTTCTAGAGTTCCGACAAAAACAGTCGCATTCAGGTAGTTATCATCACTGTAAGTGTTGTAACCTACGCCATAGACCGTAGTTCCATCAGTGACAAGGTCACGCATGCTCCCTTGAGCTAACCTTTCTCCATCTTTAGATGTGCCACTTGGCCAAGCCAATTCACTGACGGTTCCGCTTTGATCCCAAATCGCTGCTTTTGATGTGTGGTGAGATCCATTGGTATTGCTTGCTGTTCGAGAAACACTGCCAACAGTAAAATTGCCGTCTGTGCTCCAAGCATGGCTTTGCACAACACTTGCGTCACCATCGCCAGTAAGAATATTTGGCTCTACTGGTGCAACTACGGTATTTCGTGTTTCTAATGTAGAAGTATTTTCTGTGCTAACTTTACTCTGATTACCGACAGCTGCACCATCCTCGGTAAGCTGGTTGATAACATTGTTATATTCATTTTTATAAGCAGCAGAATCTTCTTCTATGAACGCTAACGCATTAGAAGTAAAGTCTTTACTACGTTCTTTATTCCACGGCGTCCAGTTTACTGAAGCCCATGAGTCACAGGTGGAATAGCGAAGCTGGTTGTAACAGTAACGCTCAAAGTCTTTGAGTTCTTGGATGTAATAAAAGCCAGCGTCTAATCCGAATGGGATTTCTTCACGATAGCTGTTCCCATCCACGGCTTGTGTCGCTGAAATCGGTGTAGTGCGAGTTTCCATTGCAAGTTTAAACTGCTCTGGCGTGCAGTTTGCTGCTGCATCAAAGCAGCCTAGAGCGAAAGGTGAACCTGTTGAAGGATCTGTACCTGCATTGCCCTGTTGAATTGCAACCCCGTAAGCCGTTTGGTAGTCACCGTTTGAACCATGATCCTGAGGTGAAACCTCAACAACTTGATACAATGCCGCCTGTGCGTTCATTGTGGTACCAACCATCATTGCAATGGCGGTCAATTTGAATTTATTACTACAATTCATTGAATTCTTAACTATCCTGTTGCATTGCTTCGAGTTCTTCCCATCTCTCGAATGCGATTTCCAACTCCTGCTCTAATGCAGCAAGCTGTTCCAATACCGGCTGAGTTTGCTCTACAGGTTTAGCAAAGAACTCTGGATCGTTCACTTGCTCCTGAAGGCTCTCGATATCCGACTCTAATTGTTCAAGTTTAGCTGGTAGAGCCTCTAATTCTCTTTGCAGCTTATACGATAACTTCTTCGAATTGTTCTTAGGTTGCGTAGTTTTGGGAGTTTCCTCAACCACTTTCTCTTTCTTTGTTGGTTTTTCAACCTGACTGCGCGAAGCAAGAACTTGGTCACGCTGCTGTTTAGCATCATGATAACCACCAACGAACTCTTCGATTATACCGTTACCCTCAAAAATCCAGCTGGTTGTTACTGTGTTGTCTACGAACTCACGGTCGTGACTCACTAACAATAATGTACCCTGATAATTGGCAAGCATTTCTTCTAAAAGTTCCAACGTTTCGATATCCAAATCGTTAGTTGGTTCATCAAGAATAAGTAAGTTGTTTGGTTTCAACAAGATACGGGCTAGCAATAATCGGTTTTTCTCACCACCAGAAAGTGCCTTAACCGGGGTTCTGGCGCGCTTAGGTGCAAATAAGAAGTCTTGAAGATAACTCAGCGCATGACGCTGACGTCCCCCAACCATTACTTCTTGTTTCCCATCCGCTAAGTTATCGATCACTGTCTTTTCTGGATCCAAAATCTCTCGGTACTGATCAAAGTACGCGACTTCTAATTTTGTTCCGCAGTGTAAACGACCAGACTGCGCTTCCAATTGCCCTAGTAGCAATTTAAGTACCGTACTCTTACCGCAGCCATTTGGTCCGATAAGTGCAATACGGTCACCACGCATGATGTTAAAGCTAAAGTCGTCGACAATTGTCTTGCCTTCGTAAGCAAAAGATACATTTTCTGCTTCAAATACAATCTTACCTGAACGAGAAGCATCATCGATGTTTAGGTTAACTTTACCTTGAACTTCACGACGGTCACGACGCTCTTCACGAAGTTTTTTAAGGGCTCGAACACGGCCTTCATTACGAGTACGACGTGCTTTAATGCCTTGACGAATCCACACTTCTTCCTGCGCTAGTTTCTTATCGAACTCAGCATTTTGCATTTCTTCGACGCGAAGCATTTCTTCTTTGTCATTCAAATACTGTTCGTAATTACCAGGGAAAGAAGCTAATTGACCGCGATCTAAGTCAACGATGCGTGTCGCCATCGACTTGATGAATGCACGGTCGTGAGAAATAAAGATGATCGAGCCTTTGAAGTCTTTTAAGAAGTTCTCTAACCATTCGATCGTTGTCACATCGAGATGGTTTGTTGGTTCATCAAGAAGCAATACATCAGGATCACAAACCAGCGCACGAGCTAAAGCAGCTTTACGTTGCCAGCCACCGGATAGATCGGTCAGTTTGGTTTCTGGGCTTAGTTTTAAAGCGCCAAGTACGTTCTTAACACGGTCATCAAAGCGCCAAGCGTTAGAATGATCAAGTTGCTCTTGAACTTTCGCCAAACGGTTAATGTTCTTCTCACTTGGGTCTTGAGCAACAAGATCGAGAAGATCGTGATAGATCTTCAATTGTTCGCCGATTTCAGCCAAACCGCCAGATACGTATTCGTAAACCGTACCCTCTTGATTGCGCGGTGGATCTTGTTCAAGCCGAGAAACTACTACGTCTTGAGTTATTTGAATCTTGCCATCATCCAACAAAATGTCGCCGGCAAGCACTTTCATTAACGTGGACTTACCTGCTCCGTTACGACCAACTAAACAAACGCGTTCGTTTTCTTGAAGAGCGAACTCCGCTTTGTCTAGCAATGGGTGGTCACCAAATGCAAGTTGTGCGTTATGAATGGTAAGTAATGCCATTATTATCCAACCAATGTGTGAGTTGTTCTAAGTCAAACGGCCAGTTCAACTCAGAATCTTGATATTTTAATACGGGTATTATGACGCCGTAACGAGAAAATAGTACATCATCGAACGCAATATCAATGATATCTGTTTGCTCGGCCAAACCGACTTGGTCTACTAGAGCAAATGCCATCTCACAAAGATGGCATCCCTCCGTGCTATACAATATCAGCACGTATTAATCCTTTTGTTTATACTACGCGTGCGTTACTAGCCAACAGTTATGAATCTGTTTATTACGCGAAAAATCTAATGGTAACGTTTGAGAAGAAATATTCTGAGCCTTCAAACCCAATTCAGCGAGTGATTCTTCATCCATCTTGAAGTGACGTTTGTTATTTGAAAATACGATTGTGCCTTCACTTCTCAGTAAACGTTTGAGGTTCTTCATTAGCTTAATGTGGTCACGTTGTACATCGAATGATGTTTCCATACGCTTAGAGTTAGAGAACGTAGGTGGGTCAATAAAGATCAAGTCGTACTCACCTTTTGCGTTTTCTAGCCATTGCAAACAGTCCGCTTGTTCATATTTATGTTGGCGCCCTACACAGCCATTAAGCTGCATATTGTCTTTCGCCCAGTTCAAGTAGGTGTTTGACATATCGACAGTTGTAGTGGAACGCGCACCACCAACTGCAGCGTGCACTGTTGCACTACCAGTGTAAGCAAACAAGTTAAGGAAATCTTTACCCTGTGCCATTTCGCCAAGACGACGACGAGTGATCTTATGATCCAAGAACAGGCCTGTGTCTAGGTAGTCATGAAGGTTCACGATCAGCTTCACACCGTACTCGTTTACTTCGAGCGTCTCTGATACCTGACCTAATTTTTGGTACTGGCTTCGACCTTTCTGCTTCTCACGAACTTTCAGTACAACTTTGTTCGCTTCAACACCGGTCACCTGAATCGTCGCACGGATAATGTCCGTTAGACGACGCTTGGCTTTTTCTTCAGGGATGTTCTTAGGTGCTGCGTACTCTTGAATCACAATTTGATCGCCGTACACGTCGATCGCTACGTTGTATTCTGGAAGGTCTGCATCGTAGATACGATAGCAGTCTAGTTTCTCTTTACGAGCCCACTTGCCAATCTTGCCAATGTTTTTCTTCAAACGGTTTGAGAAGTCTGGTGCGATTTGAACGTTAGTATCTGCACCTTTAACTTCATCAGCGCTGCGCTCGGCAATGCTGTAGTTCTTTTGGTGACACGGTAACGCACCGTTGTTCAATTTAAACTGTTTATCAGCGCGCATACGAAGGCAACTCAAGAGCTCGTCTGAGCTAGAGAAGATAGATGCTTTACATCCGCCAAACTCAGATTTTAGCTGTCCACCGAATGCGGTATAGAGCGCAATCAGCCCCGGCTCAGTTCCTAGACGCTCACCGTAAGGTGGGTTTGAAACGATAACACCGTGTTCAAATCCTGCGGGACGAGTAATAGTTGCAGCATCACCTTGCGCAAACTCAATCAACTCTTCAACACCTGCTCTGCGGGCGTTTTCTTGAGCGACTTTTAATACTTTGGGGTCGTTATCGAATCCAAAAAACTTAGCGTCAACTTTCTTGACACCCCGTCTAGCTTGAACATTAGCCTCTGATTTAATCTCAGCCCAGGTCTCCGGTTCAAAGTCTTCCAAAACTTCGAAGCCCCATTGTTTGCGCTTAACGCCAGGTGCCATGTTGGCTGCCATCATTGCCGCTTCAATAAGCAAAGTACCAGAACCACACATTGGATCGAGTAATGGTTGATGCCCATCCCAGCCACAACGCATGATAATCGCAGAAGCAAGCGTTTCACGTAATGGCGCACGACCCGATTCTGGTCGATAACCACGCTGATGAAGACCACTACCTACCATGTCTATCCCAAGCAACGCTTTATCTTTATGCAAACGAACGTGAATACGAATATCTGGGCGTTCTTTGCTGATATTAGGACGTGGCAAGCCTTTATTCTCAAAGCAATCTACGATGCCATCTTTGACCTTCATAGCTCCGTATTGGCTATTTCTAATCTCACGGTTTGTGCCGTTAAAGTCCACAACAAAGCGTTTAGAGCTATGAAATTGGTTAACCCAGTTAATAGTGGAAGTGGATAGATACAAGTCCATGTCGTTGTTACACGTGAACTCAGATAAAACACGTACAAATCGAGACGCTAAACGGCTCCACAAACAACAGCGATAAACCTGTTCGTTTGTCGCTTTAAATTTTACGCCTGCCTGTACTGGTTTCGCATTTTCAATGCCTAGTTTAGTCAGTTCTTCAACAAGCAAATTTTCCATGCCATTTGAAGTTACCGCGAGATATTGATTCATAGTGTTCTTTCGCTGATAAAAAATGGCTTCAATTATACCTGACTTTACGATCAATGCCTCGTTTTTAAAGGTATTTTCCCACCCGTTAGTTCAAATCATCACCACTCAAATGATCTAAAACTTTCAACATCTTTAGTTTGAATGTTTTTCATTCATGAACGTATTTTGTTTCCTTTAGAAGAAGTGAATACTTATTTACATGCATTTTGGTATATACCAGTCGTGATTGGTTGATGTAAATTACTTACAAATGCCCTTTATAGGGGAATAAATAGGGTTGTTTTAGGCGCTAGGTTGCCTAATTAAAGGAGTAATCAAATTGAAATAAGTAAAATAAAAGTGACCAGCTTCATGTTTGCATGCATAGAAAACAAACAGTTTCATGGTCTTTCGGATTGGAGTGTCAGAGGAAAGGACAAAAAAAATCGACCCAATAAGGTCGATTAAGGCAAACAAAGGAACGAAATAAAGAAAAATTAAACAGCTTTAACCCACCATTGCCATAGGGGTCATTGCAAAGAGGTGATTTGCACAAGCCATGCGATCATGCATTACTTTAATCGGCTGCCCAAATTGAAGCGCCTTATTGCCATCAAGAACAAAGGCTTCTTGGTTAACATAAGCACATAAGCTCGATGTTTCGCCTGGTTCTAGAACGATGAACATACCATCAGAATATTGATTTGTGAGAAAGACCATGTCCCCTTCTTGAGGTTCATAATCAGAGGACTGTGCATCGAAGAACCAGCTCTTAGGCTGTACAGGTTTATGAAAACGCTTTGCAGCAACACAATACAGTGTTAATTCAGCTTGGCGATATTCACTGATATCGAGACAGCGAATGCGCTCATTAAACGTTTGAAATGCGCTGGCGTCATCAACGGTAAATTCACTGTTTGAGAAGGCACAGTTAACCAACAATTTTCGGGATAGATTGGTTTGGAAAATCATTTCCTCCCCCAGATCCAGCATTAAGCAAGCTTTTTGCTCGTCAAAATACCAATTCCATTTGTCGCTGGGTTTAAGCATTATTCCGTTCTCTCTTGACTAGTTAAATCAGTGGTAAAGAGGTAAGACGCTTAATTACCTACTCGTGATTTTTAAATTCTACAAACGAACGGATAAAAAAAAAGAGGAAACAAAGTCCTCTTTTTTATGTAACAGGTACTGATTTTTCAGTAGTTTTTGATGTATATGTTAAAGATTCTTAACAATATCACGTACGAGACCTGGGCCGTGGTAAATAAAGCCAGTGTAGACTTGAACAAGCTTAGCGCCTGCCATGATCTTTTCTTTGGCTGCAACATAGGAATCTACACCACCAACACCGATAATTGGAAGTTTGTCTCCAAGCTCTTCATGAAGCTTACGTACGACCTCCGTAGAGCGTGATTGCACAGGGCGACCACTCAAGCCACCTGCCTCATTGGCGTGTTTCATCCCTTCTACGATCGTGCGATCCAAAGTTGTGTTAGTCGCGATCACACCATCTATATTGTTTTTCAATAAAGAATCGCAAATTTGGCAGATTTCATCGTCACTTAAATCTGGCGCAATCTTTAATGCTAACGGGACGTACTTGTTGTACTTCTCTGATAACTCCGCTTGTTTCGCCTTTAATTCGGAAAGCAGTTCATCAAGGGCTTCACCATATTGAAGTGAACGAAGGCCTGGAGTGTTTGGCGATGAGATGTTTACTGCAATATAGCCAGCATACTCATACACTTTTTCCATACAAATCAGGTAGTCCTCTGCCCCTTTCTCAATTGGCGTATCTTTATTTTTACCGATATTAATTCCGAGAACACAATTGAATTTTGCTCGTTTAACATTCTCGATCAAATTATCAACGCCTAGGTTATTAAAGCCCATGCGGTTGATGATCCCTTCTGCTTCCACTAAACGGAATAGGCGTGGTTTATCATTACCTGGTTGTGGTCGTGGCGTTACAGTGCCGACTTCGACAAAGCCAAAGCCCATGGCATCAAATGCTTCAATACATTCGCCGTTTTTATCTAAACCAGCCGCAAGACCAACAGGGTTACGGAATGTTAGACCCATACACTCAACTGGACGAGTTGGTAACTGTTGGCGGTAAAAGAGATCAAGTGGTGTGCCGTTAAAGCGTTGGAAGTTCTTGATTGCAAGATCATGTGCCTTCTCGGCATCGAGTTGGAAAAAGCCAGTTCTGGCTAGACGGTAAAGCATTGTGCCTCCGAAAGAAAAAAGCCCCGTATAAACGGGACAATATTATTTACCGTTTTTCATCGTAATTCAATGAAAATGAACGTAATAAGTAAAAACCTATATCTTTATAAGATTTTCAAATATAAAACAAACAATTACAATCAAGTTTCTGCGATAAAAATCGTAACTAACCGCTTAAAAGCAATCGATTTCACTCTGTTTTAATTTCAACTCAATGTGACAATGTAACTATTTTCGTTCCAAATGTGAATAATAGATAATAAAAAGCCCCGTTAAATAACGAGGCTTTTACTTATGACTTGATTATTCAACTACTCTTTCGATGAGCAGTTGAGGTTTAAAAGTACTAGCTCTCGAAGTGCTACAGAGAACTTAGCAAATTCGTGTACTGAGCCAACTTTGAACTCGTTTAAGATACTCTCCCAGCGGTGCAACGATTGCTCGTTAGTTTCAATCCAATCTTCTAACGCAGCCATCACGTCAAGCTCTTCGGTTGAGCAGCCACAAGTCAGTACCTGAGCGGTAAGTTGACGTTGTTGCCAGTCCAGATCTTCACGGAATGCCGCTCTTGCAAGTGCTTGCCAGTTGTTATCAACGGCTTGGCTATTAATTTGCTTCAAGAACCAATGCAACGATAAACGGTCACCCAAGTTAAAGTAGAGTTTCGATGCTTGCTCAACCGTTTTACCTGTTTCACTTGCTACTGATGAAATATCCAGTGCAGATTGTAAGCTTGATAAGCGGGCAACTTGGTGAGCGAGTTTCTCTTCAACCCCTTTCTCTATCCAACCTTGAGCCAACTCATTGTGTTCTTCAACTTCAGACTCAACTAACATAGTGTCTAGGGTTTCAGTGATAACATTGACATCTTGCTTGTAGATAGCAATCAACTCACCGACCGTGCATTTGCCGCTACGGTTACGAAGCAACCAGCGTGCAATTCGACGCAGTGCTCGGCGCACGTAAAACATAATTTCGTATTGAGCTTGCGCTGTCGCAACGTTATCAAGTTTGCGAGTTTGCTTGAGGATTTCTTCTAAATCAAAGATTTCTCTAGCCGCACTGTAAGCGTTGGCAATATCGACAACACTTGCACCAGTTTCTTCTTGCAAACGAGTAACGAAGTTACAGCCCATTTCATTAACCATCTGGTTAGCCAATGCTGTAGCGATAATTTCAGCTCGCAGTGGGTGATTAACCATTTGATCTTTATAGTTACGTCGTAACGCACTTGGGAAATATTCAACAAGTTGTTTTGCATGGAATTCATCATTTGCGATTTCATCCGTAACAAGTTGCTGTTTAAGTACCATTTTACCGTAGGCAACTAACACTGATAGCTCAGGGCGAGTCAGACCTAGTCCCTGTTTTTCACGCTCGATTAGCGTTTCATCATCAGGAATGTATTCGAGAGCACGGTCCAAGTACCCTGCTTTCTCCATAGTGTGGATGAATCGAATTTGCTCCTTAACAATGCCAACACCTTGCTGTTCAGTAACAGAGATCGACTCCGACTGACGGTAAGCATCATCCAAGACAATTTCACCCACTTCGTCTTCCATAGACTCTAGAATTTGGTTACGTTGCTTAACCGTAAGATCGCCATTTGAAACCAGTCCATTGAGGAAGATCTTGATGTTGACTTCATTATCCGAACAGTCAACGCCACCTACGTTATCAACGAAGTCCGTGTTCACTCGACCGCCAGTTAGTGCGTATTCGATACGACCAAGCTGAGTCATACCCAAGTTACCACCTTCGCCAACCACTTTGGCTCTTAAGTCACGGCCGTCAATGCGCAGCATGTCGTTAGCACGGTCACCAACATCTGTATGAGTTTCTGTCGATGATTTAACGTAAGTGCCGATACCACCGTTCCAAAGAAGATCGACTTTCATTTTCAAGATCATCTTTATCAGATCGTTAGGCGCTAAAGATGCTTTCTTCGTACCTAACATTTTCTGAATTTCTGGCGTCAACTGGATCGATTTTGATCGACGAGAGAAGATGCCACCACCTTGAGAGATCAAGTCTTTGTTGTAATCTTCCCAGCTTGATCTTGGCAAATTAAACAAGCGGTTACGCTCTTCCCAGCTGCTGGCTGAATCTGGATTTGGATCAATAAAGATGTGCATGTGGTTAAACGCAGCTTGCAATCGAATATGCTTCGATAACAGCATACCGTTACCGAACACGTCACCTGCCATATCACCTACACCGATTGCAGTAAAATCAGTGGTCTGACAGTTGATGCCCATTTCACGGAAGTGACGTTTAACAGATTCCCAACCACCTTTTGCGGTGATTCCCATTGCTTTGTGATCGTAACCGTTTGAACCACCTGAAGCGAATGCGTCACCTAGCCAGAAGTTGTATTCTGCAGAAACAGAGTTTGCCAAATCTGAGAAGGTTGCTGTGCCTTTATCGGCAGCCACTACTAGATATGGGTCATCTTCATCGTGACGAACAACGTTTTGTGGTGGTACCACCTCTCCTTCAATGATGTTATCTGACACATCAAGCAGTGCACGGATAAAGCGTTTGTAACAACGCTGACCTTCCGCAAAAATTTCATCACGACTGGTGAGAGATGGCTGGCGTTTACAAACGAAGCCGCCTTTTGCACCCACTGGTACAATTACAGTGTTCTTAACCTGTTGCGCTTTCACTAAGCCAAGAATCTCCGTACGGAAGTCTTCTTGACGATCTGACCAACGCAAACCACCACGAGCCACTTTTCCACCACGAAGGTGAACACCTTCAATATCTGGTGCGTAAACAAAGATCTCGAATGCAGGTACAGGCTGCGGAATCTCAGGAATATCGCTTGGCTTCATTTTCAAAGATAACCAAGGCTTAGGCTGCTTATTCTCGTCTACTTGGTAGTAGTTGGTACGAAGCGTCGCCATGATCATTTCGATATAACGACGAATAATACGATCATCATCCAAGCTCTCTACACGATCCAACTGCTCTGTTAGCTTTTTAATTAGATCGTTTTGGCCTTTGTCGCTGCCTTTGTGTTTCGGATCAAATCGCTTGGTGAACAGCTTGACTAGACCTGTCGCTAAGTCTGGGTAGTGGCTTAGCGTGTCTTCGATGTACTGCTGACTGAATGGGAAGCCGACTTGGCGCATGTATCGTGCGTAAGCGCGAAGAATGGAAATCTCACGGCCAGATAAAGACGCACCTAATAACAATCGGTTGAAACCATCACTTTCAAGATTACCCGCCCAAATGGCAGCAAATGCTTGTTGGAAACGATCACGAGCTTCACGAAGGTCAACGGTTTTCTCGCTCTTATGCAGCATAGAGAAGTCAAGGATCCAGAAGGTCTGACCGTTGTTTTTCTCGATCTCATATGGCGATTCGCCAATCACACGCAAACCAAGGTTTTCCAACATCGGCATTACGTCAGAAAGGTGAATTGGTTCATCGCGATGATATAACTTTAAGCGGACAGCTTTGGAATCTGCTCCCTCTTCTTGAGGTCGGTAGAACAACATACCAAGTTTATTATCATCACTTAACGCTTCTAAGCGCTCGATATCTGCAACCGCAGAACCTGGCATCATGTCCTCTTTGTATGAGCGAGGGAACGCACTCATATATTCTTTTGAAAGAGGAAGGCCTTTACTTTCACCAAAGTTAGCAATGATGGATTCTTTTAGTCTGTCATCCCAAGAGGTAGAAACTTCCATTAGATTTTGCTCGATCTTTTTCACGTCTACGTCAATGTTGTTATTGTCTACACGAACAATGTAATGTGTTCTCGCTAGTGGGCTTTCTGAGAAGTACGTTGTAAATTCAACCTCTTGCTCGCAACCAAAGTACTGCTTAAGAATGCGTTGAGTTTGACGACGCAATTCTGTGTTGTAACGATCTTTAGTGACATAAACCATGCAACTGAAGAAACGACCAAATGGGTCTTTACGAACAAACAAACGCAGCAAGTCACGATCTTGCATTTGTACAACACCCATTCCCACCTCAAGCAGCTCTTCTTCATTAGCTTGAAGCAACTCGTCGCGTGGGTAGTTTTCTAAGATATTGTGCAATGCTTTGTATGAGTATGATCCGTGGCGGTATCCACTTGCTTCAAGGATACGGTCAACTTTTTCACGGATCAGAGGAATACTTTGTACCGCTTGGTTGTAAACGGCGGAGGTATATAAACCAGTAAAGCGATGCTCACCTATTACTTTACCGTTTTCATCAAACTTTTTAATACCGATGTAATCAGTATAAGCCGGACGGTGGATACGAGATGCTTTGTTACCTTTGGTGATGATCAGAGCGTATGGTTTTTTCGCTTCTAATCGCGCTGAATCTGATAATTCAGAGAGCTTGACGCTACGCACGCGCTTGTCATCAGCAAACAGACCTAGTCCTTTTTCTTTAGCAGGAACAAGTTCGGTATCACCATTGACCTCTTTTAAGTCATAATCTTTATAACCCATAAAGGTAAAGTTATGATCTTCTAGCCAACGAAGAAATGCGATCGTTTCATCCATACGATCAGTTTGGATAGAAACACGATCTTTATTTTTCTCAAGTTCATCAGTAACAAACTTAAGCTTATCAACCATCTGCTTCCAGTCATCAACGACTAAGCGAGTATCAGATAGAATTCTTAACAGCTCTTCTTTAAGCGCTTGCATCTCGTCTTTACTAGTAAGGCGGTCTACCTCTATGTGGAAAAGTGATTGAAGAACACCACCCTCACCGTTTACGTCTGTAACTTGGCCTTTTTTATCACGCTGAATCTGTGTTGGGTTATTCAACATTAGGTGACAAACAAGATCCAAACGTGCTAAAGCCATTTTGACTGAGTCCACTAAGAATGGACTATCTGGAACAACAATTTCTACGATTGTGTGTGTGGATTGCCAGCCTTGACGACTTACGGTCGGGTTAAACACTCGAACCGAAATCTCTTCTGGTTTTTTTTCATTGATATGGTGCCAAAGGCTAACGACAGCACCATAAAGGTCGGATTCGTTTCGCTGAATTAGATCATCATCAGCAATGTTACTGAATAAGTGTTGAGCAAGTTTAGTTACAAGCGTTTGGTGAGAAAGCTCGAGTTTGTCTTGAATCAGTTGGTAAACCTTTTCAAGCAGAACCGGCACTACATTTTCACGCGCGGTCATATTCACACTCCACATTAGAATTGTTGTTTTGTAGGGGGACTTAGTAGCTAGGTTGTTACCTTAGAAACTAAGCATAGGTAATGCATGTGCCCATTGTAAAAGCATAATTACAAATGTTTAACAACTAATCGTAGTGGTAAGAGGTGAAATGTCCGATTCTGTGACTAAGATTCCTATTTAACTCTCTGCAAATACAATACATCACAGAGTTTCTAACTTAAGAAACTTATTATTTTGGTCAGTTGTTAGTCTAAACTGGCCTCTAACGCCCAATTGACTAAGAAATGGTCTAAATCTCGCGGCGGGTAACTGCAAACGCAAACCGTTGTGTGTGACAACTTGAACAACACTTGCCGCACCAGAATAATGAGATAAAAACGTTTGATATGAAATGTTGAGATTGAAGTAGTAATAGTTCATGAAGTGAAAACTAAGTGACATAAACAAATAAGGTGGTCTTAATGACCACCCTATTGTGTTGTTTACTATTCGTCTAGTGCTTTAGTCACTTTTTCGAATAGATCTTTAGCAAGATTATCCATTGCTTTGAGCTTTTCAAGTTCTGCACGAATCATTGCTTGGCGAGCTTCATCGTATTTACGGAACTTAAGCAAAGGATCAATCATTCGAGAAGCTACTTGTGGGTTCGAATCATTTAGTTGGCGAAGAATTTCACCGGCAAATTGGTAACCTACACCGGATTTATCATGGAAACGTACAGGGTTCGCACTTAAGAACGAGCCAATTAAGCTGCGCGTACGGTTCGGATTTTTCAAACTAAATGCTTCGTGGTTCATGGTTGCTTTTACTTTTTCAAGAGCATCCTCTGCAGGATTGCTACCTTGCAGTGCAAACCACTTATCCATAACCAAACCATCGTGCTTCCATTTATCGCTATAATCAGCCATAAGTGCTTCACGACACTCGAGCTGAGCGTTATTTGCGGCACTCATCGCAGCAATCGTATCTGTCATGTTATTTGCAGATGCGTACTGCGCGTTGACTAAATCATTACCTTTTTCCGTATATGCTAGGTACTGAAGGCAACGGTTACGTAAAGCACGCTTGCCAATAGCAGCATGGTCGATCGTATACTCTGTTTGCTTAAGCGTGTGATAAGTCGCACTTAGCTCATCTTCTAATTCCTTAGAAAGTGACACTGTAATGCTGTTTAGCACTTTGTCTACGGCATCGATATCAATTTGCTGGTACCAACCAGTAATCTCATTGATTGAAGGCATAGAGAAAACTTGAGCAATGAAAGCAGGCTCAAGCGTTTCATCCAACAGCACACCGCGGAAAGCATCTATCACACCTTCAGAAAGCGATACTTCTTGTCCCGCTTGAACGTTTTTCACATTCTGACGAATGTATTTAGCCAATAGCATTTGGCTAGCGTCCCATCGAGCAAAATCGTTCGTTGCGTGCTTCATCAAGAAGACTAACTCGTCATCGCTGTAATCGTATTCTAATTTGACTGGTGCCGAGAATTCACGCAACAAAGATGGCACTGGCTGTTCTTCGACATTTTCAAATACGAACGTTTGCTTATCTTGTTTAATATCCAGCACGTTATTAACTGATTCACCGTTAATCACCAGTGGGATAACTCGACCTTTCGAATCATACAACTCGATATCGAACGGAATATGCAGCGCTTGTTTTTCTGCTTGGTCTTGCGTCGGCTCCGTAAATTGCTCTACCGTTAGTGCGTAAGTTTTTGCATCAGCGTTGTATTCGCTATTTACGCGCAGCGTTGGTGTACCCGATTGGCTGTACCACAGACGGAACTGTTTTAAATCAACACCGGTGGCATCTTCCATTGCAGAAACAAAGTCTTCACACGTCGCGGCGGTACCATCGTGACGTTCAAAATAAAGTTTCATTCCTTTTTGGAAGCCCTCTTCGCCAAGGAGTGTATGGTACATACGAATAACTTCGCTGCCCTTTTCATACACCGTTAGCGTGTAGAAGTTATTCATCTCAATGACTTTGTCAGGACGAATCGGGTGAGACATTGGGCTTGCATCTTCCGCAAATTGAGGACCACGAATAATACGTACGTTATCAATACGGTTATCAGCACGAGAGCCTAAGTCAGAAGAGAATTCTTGGTCTCGGAATACGGTTAAGCCTTCTTTTAGACTTAGTTGGAACCAGTCACGACAAGTGACACGGTTGCCAGTCCAGTTGTGGAAGTACTCATGACCGATCACAGCTTCGATGCCTAAATAATCACGATCTGTCGCAGTTTGATCGTTCGCCAGCACATATTTTGAGTTAAAAATGTTCAAGCCTTTGTTTTCCATTGCACCCATGTTGAAGAAATCAACAGCAACGATCATGTAAATATCCAGATCGTATTCTAGGCCAAAGCGTTCCTCATCCCACTTCATCGAGTTGATCAGCGATGTCATCGCATGGCCTGCACGATCTAAGTTACCTTTATCAACAAAGATTTCTAAATCAACACTGCGACCTGACATCGTTGTATATTTGTCACGCAATACATCAAAGTCGCCTGCAACAAGGGCGAACAAGTAAGCTGGTTTTGGATGCGGATCCTGCCATTGAACCCAGTGACGACCGTTCTCTGCATCGCCTTCTGCAATTCGGTTACCATTGCTCAGCAAATATGGATAAACCGCTTTATCTGCGATCACTTTTGTTGTGTATTTTGCTAGAACATCCGGACGGTCTAGATAGTACGTGATACGGCGGAAGCCCTCAGCCTCACACTGAGTACAAAATGCGCCGCCTGATTTGTACAAACCTTCGAGTGCTGTATTCGCTTCAGGATCAATTTTGGTGACGATTTCAAGTTCAAACTCGGATGGAAGATCGGTCAGTACCAGCGATGACTCCTTCACCTCGTGATGAGCCCAATCCTCACCATTTACTTTTACAGCGCGTAGCTCAAGCCCTTCGCCATCGAGTTCTAGCGTTGTTGTATCGCCTTTTTGAGCAACTTTTGATACCGCCGTAACGATTGTGTCATTGTCATATAGATCAAAAGTAAGATCGATATCAGTAATCGCATGAGATGGCTCTTTATAATCTTTACGATATTTGGCCAGGGGAGCTTGAGACATGAGCATAAATCCTTGTATGTCGAACAACAAAAATACCAGACTGCATGATCAAAAATGCAGTTCTGGTATCACTATATAAGCTATTTGTAGGGGTTGTGGTATCAGAATACAAGTCTTTCCATCAAAAAACGGAGCTTTTAGTGCTCTAGCTCCGTTTTTTGATTAACATTTAAACAACATTAATGACTTACCGTACGCACGCGTAATTTGGCGCATGTTAAAGGCATCATGGCGTAACTCTATTGAGTACGGCGTACATATCACCATTGGAATCTTCGATCGTTAGCTCATTCTTGTTGAGCTTATACGTGGTTCCATGCTCGCCATTTTCATACAACAGAACCAAAAACTCATCTTCTGTGTAAAACACACCTTGTTTGATGGACTCATCCCCTTCTTCGTTCGAAACCCTAAACATGAACACGAAATCAGGTTGAAGTATCAAATCCATCTGATTAATGTTGTTGGCCACAAGACCGTCGCCAGATACGTGAGAGCTAGACCAAATACCTGCAAGTGAATTGGATAATCCCTTAGTGAATGTTACACCATTAAGATCAAGCGTATTATGGTTGTTGCGATAGGCATAAATTTGAGGCTCGTCGGTGTTTAAACCAAGAACGATGGTGTCTTCATTTGCGTTATACAGCCCCTCCCAATGGTCAACGGAATAGTCTTTCTTTTGAATATCAATAGAAAAGCTGTAGTCAGAACCTAATGAGAGTTTGATCGCACGAAAGTTTTCAGCCGACTCTTCGGGGTTTGGGTTCATCAAATACCAGTCTCCGATGAGAAACGGCGTGTCAAAGTGACTTAATTCATCTTCTCTGGTGTTTTCTCCACCAAACACACTAAAGCAGCAAAAGCTAAGTAAAATAAAGAACCACTTCATATCGGCATCCTTATCGTTTTCTTTTAGCTTAGCCAGTAGTCCTCACTTTCGCGAAATTTTAGATGTAGATCACGTAAATTATTGGGGGAAAATAAGCGAATATCTTGCTCGATATCGAGACAGCGGAAGACAAAAAGGCATAAAAAAAGAGTGAATCTGAAAGACTCACTCTTTTTATTCTAAATTGCCAGTTATTATGACTGATTTTCCTGCTTAAGTAGATCGACCATAATCGCGACAGACTCATCTAAATAAACATCAGGAGCCTCGTAGTCTTTTGGTATGTCATCCAATGTTTTGAATGCTTTTTTACCCAAAGCAGCTTGACGTTCATTTATGCGTTGTAATCGAAGGGCTTCCGCTTTATCCGATTCAGCTTTACGAACTTTCTCGTTCAAAGACAAAGTATTATCGTCTTTTTCTTTACGATATTTCTCGATGTCTTCATTGATAAAGCGGAACTCTATCTCATCAGAAATACGCTTGTTATGAAGAGCAGTAAGTTTTTCAACTAAGGCGTCGTTACTTGGAAACGTTTGATATTGTGCTTTATCAATCTGATCCCAAGGTAAAGCATTGTCTTCAACACTTTCACCAGTTTCAGAAGCCTCAATTGGCGTTGGGTACGAAATATCTGGTGCAACACCACGATTTTGCGTACTTCCACCGTCAATACGATAAAATTTCTGAATCGTGTACTGAACATAACCTAGCTCTTTATCGAAAAGATCGTAAATATGATTCAGTGAACGATGTTGCTGAACTGTACCTTTACCGAAAGAGTTTTCACCTAAGATGATTGCACGATTATAATCTTGCATTGCCGCTGCAAAAATTTCAGATGCTGAAGCACTGTAGCGGTTAATCAATACCGTCAATGGGCCATCATAACTCACTTTTCCATCGGTATCGGCATTCACCTTGATGCGGCCATAGCTGTCACGGACTTGAACTACAGGGCCTTCTTTAATGAATAGACCTGTCAATGCCGTTGCTTCTGTTAGCGCACCACCGCCATTGTTGCGTAGATCAACGATTACGCCGTCAACGTTTTTGGTTTTCAACTCAGCTAGTAATTTATCGGTGTCTTTCGATAAGCCGACGTAGAAACTTGGTACTTCTAAAATACCAATCTTCTTACCGTCTTTTTCGATGATTTCTGACTTAACCGCACGATCTTCTAAGCGAACTTTGTCACGAACAATTGTGACAATGTAACTCTTCGCATCGTTACCTTCTGGCAAGATCTGTAGATTAACCTTTGTGCCTTTAGGGCCTTTGATTAACTGAACAACATCATCCAGACGCCAACCGATCACGTCGACAATTTCTTCACCGTCTTGTCCAACACCAGTGATTCGGTCCCCTTCACCAAGTTGCTTACTCTTTGATGCCGGACCGCCAACAACAAGTGAACGAATTACTGTGTAATCGTCTGTCATTTGCAAAACGGCGCCGATGCCTTCTAGAGAAAGGTTCATTTCCGATTGGAATTGCTCGGCATTACGTGGAGAAAGGTAGCTTGTATGAGGGTCAACCTGTCGCGCGAAGGCATTCATATACAACTGAAATGCGTCTTCATTGTTGGTCTGTGTGATGCGCTTCATCGCGTTGTTATAACGCTTCTCTAAAACTTCTTTAATCTCTGGCCACTCTTTGCCAGTCAGTTTCAGATTTAACGCGTCATATTTCACACGCTTGCGCCACAACTCGTTGAGCTCTGCTTCGTCTTTTGGCCATGCTGCCTCAGAGCGGTCTAACTCTATCTCGTCATCGGTATCAAACTTGATCTCTTCATCGAGTAGAGTTAACGCATAAGCAAAACGATCGAAACGCTTCTGCATTGAGAGGTTGTAAACATCAAAAGCAATTTGGTTGTTGCCCGATTTAAGCTGATCATCAAGCTCGACTGACCAATTTTTAAATGAATCGATGTCTGCTTGAGTGAAAATATTTCTATTGTAATCAAGCAACTCTACATAGCGTTCAAATATCGCTTTAGAGAAATCATCATTGAGGCTGAAGTGCTTATAATGAGAGCGGGTAAATCGCGAGGTGACTCGTTTGCTAGCTGTTTCATGCTGAACTTCAGGAGAAAGAACCGGCAGGTCATCTTTATGTAGTTTGGCTTCAAGAGCCTGAGCTGATGCTGCTAGCCATAAGCTAGCAGCAATCAGGGTCACTTTTGAACGGCAATTCATGCGTAGGAGTATCTCCTTTATGCGCGCAAGTGCTCCGCTTTCACAACCATTTGTAGGCCGTTAGCAAGTTGAACACGTACATCATCCTTATTGATTTCAACAATGGTCGCTGCCATGTTTCCTTTGCCCATGTTCACGTTAACTGCGTTACCTACTGTGATTTCATCAGCATTTAGAGCGCGCGTTTCTACAGGCTTAGTTGGTTTTTGTACTTTTGGTTTATTAGTACGACGAGGCTGTTGAGGCTTTTTAGCCGCAGGTTTCGCTTTCGCCTTACCCTCTTCACGAGCTTTTTGTGCTTGTTCTTTACGACGAGCCTGAACTTTCGCCTTGCTTTCTGCAAGTGTCGCTTTCGCGTGTTCAACGTGCTCTTCTTCTAGCTCACCACAAGGGTTGCCATCTAGGTCTACACGTACTGCACCTGGTTTTACACCGTGTAGGTAACGCCATGATGAAGTGTACTGTCTTAACGCTGCACGAAGCTGTGTTTTGCTTACTTTTTCGTCTTCATTTAGACGTTCCGCAAGATCTTGAAAAATACCAATTTTCAGAGGTTTTGCTTCACCTTCTAAAGTAAAGCACTTAGGGAAACATTCAGCAATATATGCAATAACTTCTTTGCTGTTTTTTAACTTTTCAGTCATGAGGGGTCCTGATTTGAGCGGATTTCCGCGAGCATTAAGAAAAAATATTCTCGTATTATAGTGACATGCCAAGGAAAAACCACACTCGAAGGCTAATTTATGCGTCGTTCGCGTGTGAATTAAGCAGCTTTTCTACTTCAACCATGAAATGAGTGAGACCTTCTTCGTCTGTTTCATTAAATCGGCCAATACTTGGACTATCAATATCAAGTACACCAACCACCTTTCCATTAATAGAAAATGGAATCACAATTTCTGAATTGCTCGCTGCATCGCACGCAATATGCCCCTCAAATTCGTGAACGTCGTATACTCTTTGTATAGTATTAGTTTGTGCAGCAGTACCGCAGACGCCTCGACCCATTGGGATACGAACACAAGCTGGTTTTCCTTGGAACGGACCAAGAACAAGCTCTTCACCTTTCGTTAGGTAAAAGCCTGCCCAGTTAAGATCGTCAAGTTCCATGAAAAGCAATGAGCTCAAGTTTGCTAGGTTCGCAATAAAGTCTGGTTCAGACTCAATTAGAGCAACAGCTTGTTTGGTTAGTCTTTGGTATTGTTCTAAGTTCATATTAACTTCCTACTTACTATAAAAGCTTCCATTCTCAATGTATGGCGCTAAAATGCAGCCCTACTTTATAATAGGACTTATTCTCAATTACAATGCTTCTGAAAAATGACACTATTAGCCGTTCTTGGTTGATAACACAAGTAAAAAAGCACAAGTCCAAGCTGATCATAGCGAACTTGATAGCGGTGCTTGCAACCTTGATTAGTGTTCCAATTCCCCTCCTCATGCCTTTGATGGTTGATGAGGTCTTATTGGACCAACCTGCAAAAGGCTTAGATGCCATGAATGCCATTCTCCCTGAAGCGTGGCACACTCCGACAGGCTATATTTTCTTCACCCTGTTCTTGGTTGTTCTTATGCGAGCTGCGAGCCAAGGATTAAATATCCTTCAAAGCCGACAATTTACGCTTGTTTCAAAAACCATCACGTTTGAGATGCGCAGTAAAATGATCGACAAACTCGGCCGTATCAGCATCCGACAATACGAAACCAAAGGTAGCGGAGGAATCAACGCACACCTTATCACTGACATTGAGACCATTGATAAATTTATTGGTTCTACGTTAGCAAAATTCGTTATCAGTTTTCTGACTGTTATTGGTACTGCTATCGTTCTACTTTGGCTCGATTGGCGACTTGGTCTGTTTATCCTGTTAGTTAACCCTATTGTCATTTACTTCTCACGTAAACTAGGCAGTATGGTTAAACATCTGAAACGGAAGGAAAATCATTCTTTTGAAATTTTCCAAAACCGCTTAGTTGAAACATTAGATGGAATCTACCAACTACGCGCGGCCAATAAAGAACGAGAATTCCTCCAACAACTCAAAGACAGTGCGAACCAAGTTCGCGTTGATGCAGACAAGTATGCTTGGCAATCTGAAGCGGCTGGTCGCGTATCTTTCCTTCTCTTTTTGATCGGCTTTGAATTATTCAGAGCTGTCGCAATGTTAATGGTCATGTTCAGTGACCTTACTATTGGCCAAATATTTGCCGTTTTTGGTTACCTATGGTTCATGCTGTCTCCTGTTCAAGAGTTGCTTGGGATTCAGTTTTCTTGGTATAGCGCTAAAGCGGCATTAAAACGCATCAACGACTTATTAGAGTTAGAAGAAGAGCAGAGACCGGTTCCTAAGGTAAATCCTTTCAAAGAAGGTAGAGAAGTTGATGTTAAAGTAGAAAACATTAATTTCTCTTACAATAATGAAAACAAAGTCCTAGATAATCTTTCTTTACATATGCCGGCAGGAAAGAAAGTGGCGTTGGTTGGTGCAAGCGGCGGTGGTAAGTCAACCTTGATACAATTACTTATTGGGGTTTACCGTCAAAACTCCGGTAGCATTCGCTTTAATGATGAATTAACAGAAGATATTGGTTTTGAAGTAATTCGCGACAAAATTGCCGTGGTATTACAGCAACCTATACTATTTAACGATACCTTGAGGCATAATCTAACGCTTGGTGGGAATTTTGACGAAATGTCACTTTGGCGTGCGCTTGAAGTGGCTCAGCTGCATGATGTAATTTCTCAACTTAACCACGGCTTGGATACTCAAGTTGGTCGTAATGGCATTCGTTTGTCAGGAGGTCAACGACAACGGCTTGCCATTGCTAGAATGGTGCTGAGTAATCCTCAATTTGTTATTTTAGACGAAGCCACGTCTGCGCTAGATACCGCTACTGAAGCGGCTTTACACAAAGCACTGACCGAGTTCTTACGTGGTAGAACAACATTAATCGTTGCGCACCGACTATCCGCTGTTAAACAAGCCGATTTGATCTACGTGCTTGAAGATGGGAAAGTGACGCAAACAGGTACTCATGGTGAGTTAGTTGAGCAAGAAGGCTTATATCAAACCTTATATGGGGGCATACAGTCCCACGCTTAAATCGTTCAAGCTAGAGAGGTCGTTATGACCTCTCTGTCTAAGCACGCCATGCAACCCAATAACGTACGTTTGTGCCAAGGTTGTGAATTGCCTGTCGACATCGTCGACTTACCCCATGGCAAAAATGCACACTGCCCTCGTTGTGGTACACAATTATATCGCGGAGGTAGCCCTAGCCTCTCTGGTAATCTAGCCGTCGCGATAACCTGCATCCTACTATTTATTCCATCGCACTTTTTTAACTTTATTAGCATCCGACTCTTTGGTGTGATGATTCCGGCAACCCTGCCTTCAGGGATGCTCACATTGATGGAAGAAGGATTTGTTCTTCTTTCATTGCTCATTCTATTTTGTAGCTCTCTAGCGCCACTGACGGTTTGTGTTTCAGTGGTAACGGCGCATATTTCTTTACATCAACGATGGTTCCGTGGGCTTCGTATCTCACTGTGGCTAATTCAACATTTGAAGCATTGGGTTATGTTAGATGTGTTCTTAGTGAGCATCGCCATTTCCTGTTTTAAACTCCAAGATTATTCCGACATTTTCGTCGGCCCAGGGTTAATTGGTCTGGTTCTTTTGCAGATATTTACCGTTTTGTTAGTTTCAAGAATCAGCGTGCGTCGTTATTGGGAAGCTTGGAAACCAGAAAGTTTATATGCTTTTGAGCATAAAGATGTGCATTGCCATGAATGCCACTTGTCCCAGCCTGAAGGCCACCATTGCCAACGTTGTCATCACGAGTTATATCATCGCAAGCCAAACTCCATTCAGAAAACATGGGCTTACCTCATCGCAGCAACGGTCGCCATCTTCCCCGCTAACCTGATCCCTATTTCCATCTTGCTTACCAATGGTAAGCGTTTGGAGGACACTATTTTTTCAGGCGTGGCTGGTTTGGTAAAAAGCGGCATGTATGGAATCGCTGCGATCATTTTTGTTGCCAGTATCGTTGTCCCGGTGATTAAAATACTTGGGCTCGCCTACATCATGCTTTGCATCCAATTCAAACGTTCGGTGTTTAAGAGACAACGAATGATGGTTTACTTTGTTGTTAAATGGATCGGTAAATGGTCTGTGATGGATTTGTTTGTTATTTCTATCATGATGACTTTAGTCGATCGTGGTCAGATACTGGATTTCACACCAGGATATGGCGCGGTAGCATTTGGTGTTGTCGTAGTGTTGACCATGCTTGCAGCAGAAAGTATTGATCCAAGGCTAATCTGGGACCAAACAAGCCCAAAACAATCAGAAAAAGAGTCAATGAATGAGTGATCAGAACAGTTCTCAAACGTCATACGTACCAGATGTAAAGCGGAGTAAAGGCATATCTCCTCTTTGGCTGTTGCCAATTTTGACCATGGTCTTAGCTGGCTGGCTTGTAGTGAAGTCAATACACGATGCAGGACAACGAGTGCAAATCTATTTTTCTGATGCCGCTGGTCTTGTCGCCGGCCGAACCACTATCCGTTACCAAGGATTAGAAGTCGGCATGGTAAGAGACATTAACCTCACCGAAGATCTCGGCAGTATTTATGTCGATGCTGATATCTATCCTGAAGCTGCAAAGTTACTGAACGATAAAACACGCTTTTGGTTAGTAAAACCAACAGCTAGCCTAACGGGAGTTTCCGGACTGGATGCGCTCGTCTCAGGTAACTACATCTCGATTCAACCCGGAGATGGTCAAGAGTTTGAGACAACATTCCATGCGTTAGACTCTGCTCCAACAGATTTACGCGTTTCTCAAGGTTTGAATATTAAGCTCAAAAGCCGTGATTTAGGTGGTGTATCGGTTGGCTCTCAAATTGTTTATAAGAAAATCCCAATCGGTGAAGTGTACAGTTACCAGCTAGATGAAGATGCAAAATCTATCACTATTCAGGCCAACATTCAGGATCAATACCGACATATCATTAACAACCGCAGTCGATTCTGGAACGTCAGTGGAATTGGTGCCAGCATCGGTTTTGAAGGTGTCGATGTAAGACTAGAAAGCATGAGTGCCTTACTAGGTGGCGCCATCGCCGTCGACTCTCCGGATGATGGTGAGCCTGTAGAAGAGAACACCGAGTTCCGTTTGTATAAAGATTTGAAAACTGCTGGTCGAGGCATCGCGGTTAAAATCGTCCTACCTGATGACAGCAAGATCAGCGGAGAAGGCGCTCCAATTATGTATCGCGGAATCGAAATTGGCCAAGTTACGGACTTGAGCCTTTCCGAAGGCCGAGAAGTGATATTGGCGTCAGCGGCAATTCAACCCGCTTTTAGTGACATGCTGACGACAGGTACTCGATTTGTCTTAGAAGAAGCAAAAGTGTCCCTCTCTGGTGTAGAAAACATTGCTAATTTAGTGCGAGGGAACTTCTTAACGATCGTGCCGGGCGCGGGTGAACGCTCTCGCCGCTTTACTGCCATTCGTAAAAACGTGTTTAACCAACAGCAAGAAAAGTCCATCGCGATTCGGTTGGTGTCCGACAATTCGTTTGGCCTAGATAGCGGTGCCAATGTACTTTATAAAGGCATCGTTGTTGGTTCAATCATCAAAGTGGGCCTAGTTAAGGAAGATAAAAAATCACAACACGAAGTATTTATGGATGTATTGATTGACCATGAATACAAACATCTGATCAAATCAAACAATCGTTTTTATGTAACCGGCAGTGCATCAGCAGAGTTAACTGAATCCGGGCTCAGCGTTACCGTTCCTCCAGCAAAGCAGTTGTTAACCGGGTCAATTAGTTTTGTGAGCGAAGGCAAGCAGGATATTCAAAAAGAGTATCAACTGTTCCAAAATGAATCATTGGCTGAATTGGCGCAGTACAATCAAAGTGGCTCTAGGGCTCTAACACTATTTGCTTCTGAATTGCCGCCGATTTCCAAAGGCAGCCCTCTACTCTATCGTAATCTTCCAGTTGGTAACGTCTCCGATTTCCAGCTAGTTGATGGCGGAGTACTAATTAAGGCTACTATCGAAAACCGCTTCGCTTATCTTGTAACGCCACAAACCGTTTTTTGGAATCGTTCAGGGATTGAGATAGATGCATCATTAGCCGGAGTCAGTGTGAAAGCGCACCCTTTAAAATCGTTAATCGAAGGTGGCATCGCTTTTGACTCCGTACCAGGCGTTGAAAACAAAATCGGAGAAAACTGGAAGCTGTATTCTGATCAAAAAACCGCTCGCAAGTTTGGGCGCGTCATTGCTTTAGAAACCGACGGTTCGCAAGAGATTGCTAAAGGAATGCCGATTGAATATCAAGGTGTTAAAGTTGGTGAAATCACTCTGGTTGTACCGAATTTTCGTCGTAACATGGTTGAAGTCACTGCAAGGATCCTACCTGAATACGTAGAAAACATTGCAGTTGAAGGCTCACATTTTTGGCTAACTGAACCAGAAATTGGTTTAGGTGGCGTTAAAAACCTCGGAGCGTTGGTGTCGAAATCCATCAGTGTTGAACCAGGTAAAGGTAAAGCCAAATTTGATTTTCAGTTAGAAAATAGTTCAGAACGCGTGCATGGAATCATGTTTACGTTACAAAGTGAACAAAGAGGCTCAGTACAAGTCGGTACACCTATTCTTTACCGCCAGATGGAAGTTGGCCAAGTGACCGACGTAAGCCTAGGAGAATTTGCTGATCGCATCGTCACGACTATCAAAATACAGCCTGAATATGCTTACCTCGTTCGTCAAAACAGTGTGTTCTGGAATGTTTCAGGAGTAGATGTTTCCATCGGGCTTACTGGCGCTAACATCAAAGCGGGAACCTTTGATAGTTTAGTTCGCGGAGGAATTGCGTTTTCAACGCCAGAGCAATCGACTATTCCACCAGCGGCAAAGAGTGGGCAATCTTTCTTTTTGTATCCACAAGCTGAAGAAGGTTGGACTCAATGGCGTACAGCGATTCCTAAGCCGTAGAATAAAGCTCAATTCACGTACAATTGAAGTTTGATCACTTTAAAAGAGCAGTAATTGCTGCTCTTTTTTATTGCTCGGCCCTTGTCACTATTCGTTTCTGCTTCTCTTTCGTATATTATTTGCCACAAATTCTGCAAACGAGATCCCACATTGCATCCTAATGTTTACATCCCAGACGCGTTTCTGGAAAAAATCCAAACGATCCTTCCTGCTCACCTCAATATGGAAGACTTTATCGCGTCTTGCCAAAAGCCACTGCGCAAAAGTATTCGAGTTAATACGTTGAAGATCAGCGTTGAAGCGTTTTTAGAACGAGCAGAAACAAAAGGCTGGAAGCTTTCTCCTGTGCCTTGGTGTGACACGGGGTTTTGGATTGAAGCGGACGAGTCAGTTGTACCATTAGGCAACACAGCAGAACACATGTCTGGCTTATTCTACATTCAAGAAGCCAGTTCGATGATGCCGGTATCTGCTCTGTTTATGAATGATGAATCTTACGATGCCGTGTTAGATACCGCAGCCGCTCCAGGCTCAAAAACCACTCAAATTGCAGCTTTAATGAACAACAAAGGTGTACTTGTGGCCAATGAATACGCCGCAAGTCGTGTAAAAGTACTGCACGCTAATGTAGAACGTTGTGGGGTACGTAACGCCGCACTAAGTAACTTCGATGGGCGCGTTTTTGGCGGTTGGCTACCAGAACAATTTGATGCGGTTTTGCTCGACGCGCCTTGCTCTGGAGAAGGCACCGTTCGCAAAGACGAAGATGCGATGAAAAACTGGACGCAAGCTTCCGTACTCGACATCGCTGACACACAGAAAGATCTTATTGAAAGCGCCTTCCATGCATTAAAGCCCGGTGGTGTGATGGTTTACTCAACATGTACGCTCAGTACAGAAGAAAACCAACAAGTTTGTCATCACTTGAAAGAAACCTTTGGGGATGCTGTAGAGTTTGAAAGCCTTGAGAACTTGTTTGAAAACGCAGATGCGGCTCTAACTGAAGAGGGCTTTTTGCATATTTTCCCGCAGGTCTACGACTGTGAAGGGTTCTTTGTTGCAAGAATTCGCAAACTGGCTGCTGTTGAGGCGCCAGAAGTCAAAAAGCGCATGGGTAAATTCCCCTTTGCCAAAACATCAAAAAAAGAATCGACAGAAATTGCTCAACAACTCCAAAGCGCGTTAGGTATTAAACTTCCAAATGACAGTTCTGTATGGCTTCGCGATAAAGATGTCTGGTTATTCCCTAATGCTTTAGAAGCGATGATCGGCGAATTACGCTTCTCCCGTATGGGTATAAAGATCGCGGAAGCCCATAAAAATGGCTACCGTTGGCAACACCAAGTCGCAACTGCCCTGGCGACAGGTTCTGAAAGCAACGCCATTGAACTCAGTATTGAAGAAGCGCGCGAATGGTACATGGGGCGTGATGTTCGCCCACAAACCATTCCTGAGGGAATGAAAACAGGTAAAGGCGAAGTGCTTGTCACCTATCAAGGCGCAGTTATTGGCCTTGGCAAGTGGGTAAGCAACCGAATAAAGAATGGTCTTCCTCGCGAATTAGTACGAGATAAGAACTTATTTTAAAAGACGTAACGAACCATAAATAAATGAAAAGCCATCGTATTTGCGATGGCTTTTTAATTCGTAAGTATGAAAGCAAGTGGGCTCGCTAGCGATCCGGACACGCTGTACTAAACTAGTTGTATCAAAGTAATGCTTTGATGTGGCATTTCTCTCTATGTTCACCAACAAAATTATTGTTGGACAAGTTTAGCGCAGGCTCTGCGGAGCCGTTTCCCCTAGGCCCAAAAAAAGGAAAAGTTTGGGCCGTTTTTTTGGCTGTAGATCCGCTATACGGGAGTTTGGACTACGCTAGACGAATACCGTCTTTCTCAATGACAATTTTACCCTGCTTGTATAAGCCACCGATGGTCTTTTTATAAGTCCCTTTACTTGTGCGGAAAGCATCAAAAATCGCTTCAGGAGACGACTTGTCATTCAAAGGCAAAAATCCGCCTTTCTTCTCTAGCAGGTCAAGGATCTTACTAGAAAGATCGTCCATTTTCGCCACACCTACTTTTTGTAGAGCAAGGTCGATTTTACCATCTTCACGAATGTGCTTAATAAAGCCTTTCAGCTTTTTACCGATGTAAAGCTTACCAAAAACATCCGATGGGAAAATCATGCCCCAATGCTTACCGTTAACGATAGCTTTATAACCAAGTTGACTACGCTCTGCGATGATCAAATCAACTTGTTCGTTAACTTCATAATTCGCTGGAGTTTTATCTAACCATTTATTGAACTTAGTCGTACCAACAATGCGACCTGACGCTTTGTCGGTATAAACATACACTAAAATGGTTTGTCCGGCAGAGAAGCGAGTGCGTTGCTCACTAAAAGGAATCAGTAAGTCCTTTTCTTTGATGCCCCAATTTACAAAAGCACCTGTCGCATTCACACCCTCAATCTTCATTAAACCCCATTCACCCACTTGGGCAATTGGTCTTTCAATGGTCGCAGCAAGTTGGCTTTCTGAATCGAAGTACAGAAATACGTCTACATGCTCACCAATTTCAGTACCCTCTGGTACATACTTACTAGGTAGTAGAACAGAACCGTAATCATCGCCATCCAGAAATACGCCAAAATCAGCCTTTTTAATGACTTCTAAGCTGTTAATTTGACCAATTTTAATCATTGATTTTGTCTCTTTTTAAATTTACGTGGAATTATACCTAAACTAACAAGAAAATCAGAGAGAAAAGCATAGTGCTCTGTTATGCTGTTGTCGTTCAGCTATATGCCCCAGTCACTCTTTTAGCACTCTTATACTTACCTGCTCAACGGAACGCATAAGTTAAGAATGCTTTAGCAAAGTCAGGAGCTTTCTTTGGTCACCGTCGATAAACAAGACTCAATAACATTAAAAATCAGTCATGCACTCGCAAAGAGCAAAAGTGTCGACCTAGATATTTACTTTTTTATACCTGGTGAGCTTGGTTTAAACGCCGATATCATCAGTGAATCCGAATTTTATTACACCTCAATCACACAGCAACGATCTTATTACAGTACTGAAATCCTTCTTCCGCTAGTACACAGTCGACTTGCCAAACGTGGACGCCTGTCGAATCAGCAATACCGAGTAAGTTTGAGTTTGTTCGCTTACCAATACGTTATCGCGCTAGACAAAGCGGTAGCAAGTTTAAACAAACATGAGAACAACTCCGTAACGGAAGATGAAGTGGACGAAGTTATCGAGCTCACGCTTGAGATTTTAAAGCGCTTGCGGCGTTCTATTCCTTATGAAGAGAACTTAAAACGCTACTACGTTAACATCGATAACTATCTGTCTTGGTATACCGAGCAAAAGTTCCTGTCACTGGTGGCTCATCTCCCACGTGAAGGCGACTATGGCACGATCAAGAAGCGTCTGATCACGCTATGTGAGAAAGAGCAAGCCCATCGTAAACTCAACAAATACAACTCATCAAGAGTCGTTGAAGACGTTACTCGCTTATCTAACAAAATGCGCTTGCTAAGGCGATTGATTGAACACCCTATCGTGCTTCGTGAAGAAACCATATCGATGGGTAACAACATCAAGCGTGCAATCAAAGGCATTGCAACCGGTTTAGTTATGGTTGTCGTGACCTCGACCGTGATTCTCGCTCGCGATTATCTGGGGGAAATTTCTGCCTCATTCATTATTGCGATGTCTTTTATTTACGCTTTACGAGAAATCTTTAAAGATGATTTACGCGATGCCATGTGGCGATGGATCCGTAAAGGCAAGCCAAAATGGCGTAAGAAGTATGTTGATCCAACGACGAAAAAAGTGGTTGGCAAAAAATTGGAGTGGCTCGATTATCGTACCTTAAGTAGCTTGCCGGATAAGATTCAAAGAATACGTAAAAAACGCGTCGTGCAACGTGAAGAGCAGATTCTTCATTATCACGAGAAAACCGAAATGGCGACCTCTCTTTTCTTGAGTGGTTACGAACAAACGAGAGAAACATTGAACATCAGTTTACGCCCTATCATCCGCTTGATGGATAAAAGCTCAAACCGAGTTTATCGTTTAAATGAAGGTCAAGTAACCAAAGAGTCAGTAGAGAAACGTCATTTGCTCAATGTGATTGTCAAAGAGGACAACCACACCGATGAGCCTGTTTATTACCGCTGGAAAGTGGTCTTAAATCGCTCCAAAATCGTCTCTATCGAGAAGATTGAACTCAATTAAGCCAACGCCTTTAAACAAACGAGCCACAAACCACTAAGCAGCCTCTTTTCTTTGTTGGGCTGCTTTTTTTATCGAAAGAGTAAGCGAGAATTCAGCCATTGGCTCGTCACCATGTAAGTTAGGACACAGCGCGACAATTTTTACGTCACGATTTACTCGTTCACCCGTTGCCAAGGTGTGCTCGAGCATCTCATCAATGACATGACCATCGTTACAAACAAAGTGCACATCGGCTTCCGGGCGCTTTAAAAACTCGGCTTTCACACCTTTAAATGCTAGCGAGATCGCTTCTCCCTTTTCTTGCGCTTTACTCATAGCAAGAAAACCACCAGCAACATCAGCGCCAACGGCTAAAGCGCCGAAATACATGCTATTCAGGTGGTTCTTCGTTCTTCTGCGCAATGGGATACGAACCTCAACATGCTTGCTATCTATCGCAATGATTTTAGGGTGGCAAAGCCAAATCAGCGGCACTTTCGAAAAGCCAAACAGATTTAGATACAAATTCGCACGACGTAGAGCTGATAACATTTTGGTCTCCTTACCAATCTAGTCAGACCAGTTAATCAACGAAAGAAATAGATGTCAAAGAAATGTTAACAAAAGCTCGATCTCACGAGTTATTTAACCCTCATAAAGTGACGGCGTCACCCGTAAGGTATGAAGTTTATCGCAGTTACTTAGATTACCTTACAACGAGATAGATAAAATGGTTATAAATTCAAATGTATATATATTGATTTAATGATCAAGTTTTGTCATTTATACATAAGTCATTTAAATGAATACCTACACCTTTGTATACAATTCGGTATTTCCTGGCGAAGATTCCCGTGAAACGGTTTATTCCTGCCTGTAATTCCGTTATCTTTACCCCTTCGCAATAGAGAATAAAGCTATAACATGCCTATAAAAACAGATGAATTGAGAACCCAACCTTTGGGTCCAATGCCTACCCCAGCAGAGCTAGGTAGTGTACATCCTATTACGGATGACGTTGCAGACCGTATCGCTCAATCTCGTCGTCAGATTGAAAACATTTTATCGGGTGAAGACGATCGCCTTCTTGCGATTGTAGGTCCGTGTTCTGTTCACGACACTGAAGCTGCCATTGATTACGCCACTCGCCTGAGTGAAATCCAAGACAAGTACAAAGACGAACTGTTTATCGTGATGCGTACTTACTTTGAAAAGCCTCGTACAGTAGTTGGTTGGAAAGGTTTGATTACGGACCCTAACCTAGATGGTTCTTACGCACTTGAAGCTGGTCTTCATAAAGCTCGTAAACTACTACTGGATATCAACAAGCTCGGTCTTGCGACTGCTACTGAGTTTCTTGATATGATCACCGGCCAATACATCGCGGATTTGATCACTTGGGGCGCGATTGGTGCTCGCACAACGGAATCACAAATTCACCGTGAAATGGCGTCGGCACTATCTTGCCCAGTTGGTTTCAAAAATGGCACAAATGGCAACGTAAAAATTGCAATTGATGCAATTCGCGCATCGAAAGCATCGCATTACTTCTACTCGCCAGATAAGAACGGTCGAATGACGGTTTACCGTACAAGTGGTAACCCTTACGGTCATATTATTCTGCGCGGTGGAGAAAAAGGCCCTAACTTTGATGAAGCATCAGTCAAACAAGCATGTAATGCTTTAGCTGAGTTTGGATTGCCACAACGTTTGGTTGTGGATTTCAGCCATGCAAACTGTCAGAAGCAACACAGAAAACAAATCGACGTAGCTCAGGACATTTGTAACCAAATTAAGTCAGGCAGCACTCGTATTGCGGGTATCATGGCAGAAAGCTTTATTCTTGAAGGCAATCAGCCAATGACTGACATCAATAACCTAACGTATGGTCAGTCTATTACAGATCCATGCCTAGGTTGGGAAGACACTGCTACAATGCTAGATATGCTGGCAAGCGCTGTTAAGTCCCGAAAGTCCCTATAACAAAATAATCAAGGAATCTTCATGCCATCGTTTGATATTGTTTCTGAAATCGATACGGTTGAACTACGTAACGCCGTTGATAACGCTAACCGTGAATTGTCTACTCGTTTCGATTTCCGCAACGTAAATGCGAGCTTTGAGCTAGTAGAAGAAAACGTAAAAATGTCTGCAGAAGGTGACTTCCAACTTAAGCAAATGCGCGACATTTTACGCGGCCACTTAGCGAAGCGTAACATTGACGCGAACGCAATGGATGCACAAGACCCAGACGTTACTGGTAAAAAGTGGCACCAAACTCTGCTTTTCCGCCAAGGTATTGATACTCCAACGGCGAAAAAAGTAGTGAAACTTATCAAAGACGCAAAGTTAAAAGTACAAGCTTCTATTCAAGGCGACAAAGTACGTGTTACCGGTAAGAAACGCGACGACCTGCAAGCGACAATGGCAGCGATTCGTGAAGCAGAGATGGGTATCCCATTCCAGTTTAACAACTTCCGTGATTAATCAATCTGAGAAGTAAATAAAAACGCCAGCGCATAATCCGCTGGCGTTTTTTATTGGCTTTAGTGTAACGAACTACGTATCTACTTTTAGCATTTGGCATTGCTAGATAACTAAGTCCTGCCCTTGCAGCAATACGAATTCGCTCGTTCCTTGTGGTATGAACACGCAAATTCGAAGCTTTTCAGCTTTAGCCTTGGCCAGCATATCCGAAAGCTCAGCAGCGCTCGAGAAAGCTTCTCTTTCTGCATCTCTTCGTATTAGTTCTAACACATTCGCTTCACATCGAGTTGAGTACAGAGCCAGCTCCGCTTGTTGCATATAGCGTACGGCTTTTATTGGCAACATCTCAACATCTTTCCCAACATGAACCCAAGTACAACTTCCCTTTTCATCTAAGGGTGTTGCCATGGTCGCTTGGTAAATTGCTTCTAACTCACGATTATCTCGCGCGTTTTCCACTTCGGGATTCGAGAAGAATTGCTCCCAAAACTTGCGGCGTAAATCGACACTAGGCAGCGCCTCTTTAATTGAGTTTCGCTTTGAGTTAGCAAAATCCGCCATCAACCCCATGTTTTGTGGCAGTATCGATTCAAGTTTTTCACGGATGTTTCGAATTAAAACTGGCGAAGCTCCACCACTAGAGATAGCGATTTGGATGCGGCCACGATTAATCATAGACGGCGTGATGAAATCACAATAAGGCTTATCATCCACAACGTTAACCAAGATGCCTAGCTCTTTGGCATCTTTGTACACTTGGTGATTTAGCTCAGGATTGTCTGTCGTCGCCCACACTTGAACAAAGCTTTTAGTGACAATGTCACTCGAATAGAAACGTTGTACCCAGCGCAGTTGATGCTCAGAAGCAAGCTTAGACAGAAAATCAACCAACGTCGGAGAAACGATAGTCACATCCGCCCCAGCCTTTAGCAACGCTTCCACCTTTCGGCTTGCCACCTCACCGCCACCCACGACGAGAACGGGTTTATTAATTAAATCTAAGAACAGAGGAAAATATCGCATTTCAATCCATGATTACTCTAATTAGCTGTTGTAGACCATGCTACCAAAAATAGGGCAAGCTCATCACCCTGTTTCGGTATCACAAATAATTTTTGTTTGAATTTTTACTGAACTTCACCTTGCTCAGCTAATGACAGTTTTAATAACAACTTTTTATTCTTTTGTATTGTTCACTCTTCTATTGATTGTTCTGATGCACCAAATTGTCCATGAATTGCACTATTTACAAACAATTAACATTTCGTCATTCTAAATCTCAAGGCACTTTGTAAGTTCTCTCAAAACTTCATTTAAATTATATATTTGAGAATTAACAGATCCTTTCCTACGCTTATAACTGGTTGATCTATCGAATGCCGTTTCTTCGAAAATCAATCACGTAGGACGATAACTCTAACGAATTGGACACGTTATTTCAGGTCACTCCTGATTAAACATGGATCATACAGGAAGGATACAAATGGCAAATAAACTCACAGTTCTTGCTTCCGTCGTAGCGGCTTCTACTGCGATGATGGCAACATCAGCTCAAGCAGCAGACACTACTCTGGACAAAGTCACAAAACAAGGCTTTCTTACTTGTGGCGTAAGTACCGGTCTACCTGGTTTCTCTAACCCTAACTCAAAAGGCGAATGGGAAGGTATCGACGTAGAATATTGCCAAGCACTGGCTGCAGCCGTTCTTGGGGATAAAACGAAAGTTAAATATGTACCCCTAACCGCAAAAGAACGTTTCACTGCGCTTCAATCTGGTGAGATTGATGTGCTTTCCCGTAACACGACCTGGACTCTCCACCGTGACACTGCACTGGGCCTAAACTTCGTAGGTGTGAACTACTACGACGGTCAAGGCTTTATGGTGAAGAAGGAACTTGGTATATCAAGTGCTAAAGAGCTTGATGGTGCGTCGGTATGTGTTCAATCAGGTACAACAACCGAGCTAAACCTTGCAGATTATTTCCGCAACCAAGGCATGGCGTACAAACCAGTGGTATTCGACACAGCGGCGCAAACTTCGAAAGGTTTTGATGCGGGACGCTGTGACGTATTAACAACTGACCAATCTGGCCTTTATGCACTACGTTTGAATTTGAAAGATCCGTCCTCTGCGGCCGTTCTTCCAGAAATCATCTCTAAAGAGCCACTAGGTCCAGTCGTTCGTCAAGGCGATGATCAATGGTTTAACATCGCTAAGTGGACATTGTCTGCGATGATTAACGCTGAAGAATACGGTATTAGTTCGAAGAATGCGGATGAAATGCTGAAGTCAACAGATCCAAACATCAAGCGTATCCTCGGTGTTGATGGCCCTAAAGGCAAAGGGTTGGGTATCCGCGACGATTGGGGCTACCAGGTTATCAAACAAGTTGGTAACTATGGTGAAAGCTTCGAACGTACAGTCGGTACTGGTTCGCCGTTAGAAATCTCTCGTGGCGTTAATGCGCTATGGAATGCAGGCGGCTTTATGTACGCGCCACCAATCCGATAGAAAGAGTTAATCAGGGCGGTTCATGCCGCCCTTTTTCTTGATTATATCTCACTGTATGAGTAAGGATCGCTCATTGGATGGCGAAAAGCGCTCGCTTTGTGGAACGGCTTTAAAGGTTCGTAAGCCACTAGACATGAGAGCGTTATTCTTTAGCCAGCAAGGACGAAACTTCGTTATACAGGCCGATATCTATAACTAAGGTTTGAGGTTATCGCTGTATGAAACCGACACAAGATGCATCGCCAAGTACGATGTCCAAACCAAGCGGAAGCAAGAGCCTGATTTATAATCCTGCCTTTCGTTCTGCTATTTTCCAGATCATTGCCATTGCTGCACTGGTATTTTTCTTTTACACGATTGTAAACAACGCTCTCAATAACTTAGATGCTCGTGGTATTGCAACGGGCTTCGGTTTTCTGAATCAAGAAGCCGGGTTTGGTATTGGGTTAACATTAATTGAATACGATGAAACGTACTCTTACGGTAGAACATTTATCATCGGCCTTCTTAATACGGCGTTAGTCTCCGTATTAGGTATTATTCTGGCTACTGTGATTGGCTTTACCATGGGGGTTGCCCGCCTTTCTTCTAACTGGTTAGTTAGTCGTTTAGCGGCAGTTTATATCGAAACTTTCCGAAATATCCCCCTTCTTCTGCAAATATTCTTCTGGTATTTCGCTGTTCTTCAAGCATTACCCTCACCACGCCAAAGCTTAAGTCTTGGTGAAGCTATTTTCCTGAACGTTCGTGGCTTATTTTTCCCTGCACCGACTATGGAACCTGGCAGTAGCTACGTTATTGCCGCGTTAATCTTCGGGGTAATCGCAAGCTTATTAATTAATGTATGGGCGAATAATAAGCAACGTCTCACTGGGCAACAAACCCCAATGGGAAGAATAGTTTTGGGTTTAGTTGTTGGCCTTCCATTAGTTGTGTACTTCCTTGCTGGTATGCCAATTTCACTGAATTATCCTGAACTAAAAGGGTTTAACTTCCGAGGTGGTATTAGCATTATTCCTGAATTGGCTGCGCTACTTTTGGCATTGAGTGTTTATACAGCTTCTTTCATTGCTGAGATTGTGCGCTCTGGTATTAATGCGGTTAGCCATGGTCAAACCGAAGCAGCGATGTCGCTAGGCTTACCACGCTCGAAAACTTTAAAGCTTGTTGTCATTCCTCAAGCGTTACGAATTATTATTCCACCTTTAACCAGTCAATATCTCAACCTCACCAAAAACTCATCGTTAGCGATGGCGATTGGTTACCCAGATCTTGTCTCTGTGTTTGCTGGTACTACCCTGAACCAAACGGGACAAGCGATTGAGATCATTGCGATGACGATGGGCGTGTACTTGACATTAAGTCTGATTACGTCTGCATTAATGAACTTGTATAACCGTAAAGTCGCGCTGGTGGAGAGATAATATGAGTACTCATCAATTTCAACCGGATCTCCCGCCACCCGCCAATACTGTAGGCTTCGTTGGTTGGATGCGGAAAAATCTATTTAATGGCCCTATCAATTCCATTGTTACTGTCATTCTTGCGTATATTGTCGTAACTGCAATATGGTATATCGTGGATTGGGCGTTTATTAACGCAGACTGGATTGGCTCAACGCGTGACGACTGTAGCCGAGATGGTGCTTGCTGGGTATTTATCAGCGTGCGCTGGGAGCAGTTCATGTATGGTTTTTATCCAGAGTCCGAACTATGGCGCCCTCGCCTGTTCTATGTCACATTAGCCATATTTACTGTTTTACTCGCGTATGAGAAGACACCGAAACGGATGTGGATTTGGCTTTTCTTCGTAAATATCTACCCATTCATCATCGCTGGACTTTTATACGGTGGTGTCTTTGGACTAGAAGTGGTAGATACACACAAGTGGGGTGGACTACTCGTTACGCTCATTATTGCGCTAGTTGGTATCGTAGTTTCATTGCCAATTGGTGTGGTGCTTGCGCTTGGTAGACGTTCAGAGATGCCGATCATTCGCAGCATTTGTACCGTCTACATTGAAGTTTGGCGTGGCGTTCCTCTGATTACGGTTTTGTTCATGGCTTCGGTTATGCTTCCATTGTTTATGTCTGAAGGCTCAGAGACAGATAAACTGATTCGCGCCCTTATAGGTGTGGTTATGTTTGCCTCCGCTTACATGGCAGAAGTGGTACGCGGTGGTCTACAAGCCATTCCGAAAGGTCAATATGAAGCCGCTGATGCGCTTGGGTTAAGTTACTGGAAAAAGACTGGGCTTATTATCTTGCCACAGGCGCTAAAGATTACTATTCCTTCTATCGTGAACACCTTCATCGGTTTGTTTAAAGACACCAGTTTAGTACTCATCATTGGCATGTTTGACGTACTCGGTATAGGGCAAGCAGCAAACACCGACCCTGAATGGTTAGGTTTTGCTACAGAAAGTTATGTATTTGTCGCGTTAGTGTTTTGGGTATTTTGTTTTGGCATGTCGCGCTATTCGATATGGCTTGAAAACAAACTTCATACCGGTCACAAACGATAACTCATCAAGATCAAGGACGTATTATGACGCAACAACAAGACTACATGATCCAATTGAAGGACATGAATAAATGGTATGGTGAGTTTCACGTACTAAAAAATATTAACCTCGACGTTAAGCGCGGCGAGAAAATCGTTATCTGTGGCCCATCTGGGTCGGGAAAATCAACGATGATTCGCTGTATTAACCGCCTTGAAGAACACCAAGCAGGCAGCATTTACGTCTCTGGTACGGAATTAACTGAAGACTTAAAGAACATTGAAGCAGTACGCCGAGAAGTGGGCATGTGCTTTCAACACTTTAATCTCTTCCCTCATTTAACCGTACTGGAAAACTGTACGCTCGCGCCTATCTGGGTGAAGAAGATGCCAAAAGATGAGGCAGAAGCAGTTGCGATGAAATATCTGGAACGTGTAAAAATTCCAGACCAAGCGGAGAAGTATCCCGGTCAGCTGTCTGGTGGCCAGCAACAACGTGTGGCGATTGCTCGCTCTTTGTGTATGAACCCTAAAGTCATGCTTTTTGATGAGCCAACATCTGCACTCGACCCGGAAATGGTTCGCGAAGTACTGGATGTAATGGTCGAACTCGCCGAGGAAGGCATGACTATGCTTTGTGTGACACATGAAATGGGCTTTGCTAAAGAGGTTGCCGATCGCGTGATATTCATGGACGCAGGAGAGATCATCGAAGAAAACAACCCGGTCGACTTCTTTGAGAATCCTCAATCGGATAGGACCCAAAACTTCCTAGCGCAAATCTTACACCACTAAGATTTAGCCGAATCGACATAAAAAAGCACTGGTTTCTATGAAGTCAGTGCTTTTTGTTACTAAATTCAAAAATCTGTGTAAGAATCAACATAGCTATGCTAGGCAGTAATATTGTGTTACAAGTTGCCAAATACATAACATCTTATTTCTATTATTATTTTATCTAAGTTACGTATGGTTAGGGCTTGATTTTTTGAACTTTCAATCCCATAAATGTACTTAAAAGAAAGTCTCTTATCGAGGAAGATTATGAACAGTCCAATGTTTACCCGCACTTCAACTCAAGAAAGTGCTCTACAAACGAACAAAGTATTGCGCAATACTTACGCTCTACTTTCAATGACACTTTTATGGTCGGCAGTCGTTGCTGGCGTTGCAATGGCATTTAACCTTCCACATCCAGGTATCATCCTAATGCTGGTTGGTTTCTACGGCCTATTATTCTTAACAGAAAAAAACCGTAACAACAGTCTTGGCCTTGTGTTTACGTTCCTATTTACTGGCTTCTTAGGTTACACCGTTGGCCCTATTCTAAACATGTACATCGGTGCCGGCATGGGCGATATCGTATTAACCGCACTCGGTGGTACGGCACTATCTTTCATGGCAGCATCGGCATACGCACTAACAACGAAACGTGACCTATCGATGATGGGTGGCTTAATGCTATCACTATTTGTTGTGCTGGTTGTGGGCATGATTGCAAGCTTCTTTATTCAATCAACACTTTTACACTTGGCGTTGAGCAGCTTGTTTATCATTTTCTCTACTATGGCGATCCTGATGACAACACAAAGCATTATTCGTGGCGGTGAAACAAACTATATCTCTGCGACAGTAACTTTGTATGTATCAATCTACAACATCTTCATCAGCCTACTAAGCATTCTAGGCATCATGAACGACGATTAATCGTTTCTCGTTAAGTAGAATCAAAAAGCCCGAAGGTAATTCCTTCGGGCTTTTTCTTTGTGTGCAATTCAGTGTATTACGCCTGCTCTACTGACAACTCGATAACTTCGTCAGCTTCTGGATTTTCTCTAAAGCGTCTCACTTTGATCGTTTCCTCTCCTAACATGATTTGCTTGGCGATTCGGTGCATACCATCAAAAACACGATAGTCACTGGTTAAGATTACCGGATACGACAAATCAGCATTGTTGATTCGTTGGCAATGTTTTGCAATTTCACGGCAGGTTGGCTGTGGCCCTTCATGACTAAACCAAGTCACTTCATTTGGGCCTTTGATATCATCAATCGAAATTTCTTCTACAGGTAAGGATTCTGCAAGTTGCCAAATACGCTCGATGGACCAAGTGGATTTTACATTGTCATTAATCTCAATGTAACGTTGTTTCGACATGACTAACTCCTTGTCATCATTGTTGTTTCTAACCTGAATACAGGCTTTCATTAATCCAATGAGAATATCGGTCTATGAAAACAAACACAACGTTTAAGCTATTCATTCACCCATAAAATCCCATAATCAGACAAGTAGCCAAGAAAAAACCAAAACAAAAACGAATAAGCCTGGGTATCCATGCAATTTCGTTGGTACTCACCCCGTAAAATTTCTAACAAACTGAATAGTTTCCTATTTATTTGAATAAAAGAGCATTTATATCAAAGTGCCTAGCTCTGTCAAAAAGCACTCACCATTTTGTACGCTTTTGATTCGCTCGATACGACTTCGAGATTCTTTTGTTGAGAACATTCTCGGCTGTCGCTAATCTATAAACATCCATGTTTACTTAACGGATAAAACGTTATGTTCGTTTACAACGGCAAAGAAATTGAAACGGATGCTCAAGGCTACTTATTGGATCATACTCAATGGGAAGAAGGTATGATTGAGCTTTTAGCAAAAGAAGAAGACATCGAGCTTACGGATGCTCATTTGGAAGTTGTGCATTTTGTGCGAGACTTTTATGAAGAGTTTAATACCTCCCCTGCAGTGCGTATGCTTGTGAAAGCGATGGAAAAAGCGCACGGCCCGGAAAAAGGTAACAGTAAGTATCTATTCAAGCTGTTTAAAAAGGGACCAGCCAAACAAGCAACCAAATTAGCCGGCCTACCAAAGCCAGCTAAATGCTTGTAGATTCATAAAATTTTAAAACCGCGTAACGGCTTATACGACGCAGGCTCCTGCATCACATGCTCTACTGTTGCCGTTCGCGGTCCTTCTTGTAACCATTCCGAAAACGCAACTATTTGCGCGTCTGTTCCACACGCCATCACTTCAACATCACCATTGTTTAGGTTCTTCGCATAACCTGTTAACCCTAGCTTCAATCCTTGATGGGAAGTATGGTAACGAAAGCCGACGCCTTGAACGTGACCTTTTACTATAAATCTCTCACACTTTACGTTCATCTTTGTACCGCTTCTTTTTACTGAGTGATATATTCTTTGCGTCTATTCACCCCACTAAGGATAGTGGGTTTTTGCACGGTTATTATAATTATGAAAGAAATTCCATTCCGCTGGATTGATAAGTATCTCATTCACTTAAAGATTCAAGAAAAGTTCTATTTGCTCTTCGTTCTCCCTCTTCTTGCTTTAGTCATTCTCACTCTCGTCCTTAATAGCGCGGCTAATACACTGATCTCAAGTATGTACCAAGAAGAGCTCATGCTTATGAAAGGTCTGATAGAGGCAGGCAACCTTTCTCAATCTCAAGTAGCAAGCCTCATCGCTGGTTCAGAAACCGTTTCTATTGGCTCTGGTTCGCAATCCGTGTCTGTTTTAAATGGTACGTACAGTTTGGTTGCGAACCATGAACTTTCTTTATGGGCTGCCCTATCAACGACTCAAGTAAGCATTATCTGTGTGAGCTTGTTTATTCTCGCTCTTGGCGTTTACTACATCATGACGTTTATTGGCGGCGCGATGTTCACGATGAACAAAGCATTAAACACCCTTGCGGGTGGCGACTTAACTGCGAGAATGAACTTCTTCCCTGTTCGCGACGAGTTTAGTGAAATTGCTATTACGATAGACAAAGTTGCAGAACGAGAGCAACAAATGGTGCTGTCGATTCAAGAGTCTGTGGCGTTAATGCAACAAATTAGCTCAGACCTGAATCAATCGATTCATCACAGTTCAGATATTTCAGCGACTCAGCAGGAACACCTCAACTCTCTTGCGAGTGCAACGGAACAAATGGCATCAACGATTCGAGAAGTCGCGACACTAGCTCACGATTCAAGCACGCAAACCGATGATGCGCGAAACGTGGCTCAGTCTGGACAAGTGAAAGTTGAGAATACGCTTCACTCGATTTCGAACCTCTCTAATGAGATTCAATCTGCGTCTCAAGCCGTTGCCGAGTTAGATGCCAATGCAGCACAAATTGATGAAGTAGTGACAACAATCAATGGGATCTCCGAGCAAACCAACCTACTTGCTCTGAACGCGGCTATTGAAGCTGCACGTGCTGGAGAACAAGGTCGTGGATTTGCGGTCGTTGCGGATGAGGTTCGCGCTCTTGCGGGACGCACTCAGCAAGCGACAGTGGAAATCCAAACGATGATTGAATCGTTACAGCGTAACAGTCAGTCACTTACTAAGCTGATGGAAGTGACAGTTAATAACGCAAATGAGGGACAAAACCTCATGACGGAAGTGAATCACGAAATCGGCTCTTTGGCAGATAAAAATCAAACTATCTCCGACAGTAGCATTCAAATTGCAACAGCAGCTGAAGAGCAAGGTGTAGTCGCGGACAATATCGCCTCAAGCGTTGAAGAAATTCGAGTTCAAGCAGATAACGTGTGCAATATGATAAGCACGACTTCACAAAACGTAGATCAACTGCGTAAGCAAAGCGACACAATGGAAGCACTACTTACTGGACTTAAAGCATAGCAACGGAATCTATTACAGCAAATTCAATAAAAGGGTCACTTTAGTGACCTTTTTTGTATTTAAAAGTCACTACAATGTACTGGATTGCCGAGGGATATTGCTTTTACCATTTACATCCCGGACAATACGCCCCTTTCAAAATTCAACAAGAGCTAATGAAATGACAGCTGCTATCTATTTGGTTAAAGGTCGTGAGAAATCGGTCAAGCGCAAGCACCCTTGGATCTTCTCTCGAGGCATCAACAAAGTTGAGGGCGAACCTGCTCTTGGCGAAACGGTTGATGTATTCACTCACGACGGTAAATGGCTAGCTAAGGCGGCATATTCGCCAGCTTCACAAATTCGTGCTCGTATTTGGAGTTTTGATAAAGAAGAAATCGACACCGCGTTTTTCGTTAAACGACTTAAAGACGCACAACTTCTTCGTGAAGACATTATCAAACGTGATGGCCTTACGGGTTATCGCCTTATCGCAGCAGAGTCTGACGGCTTACCTGGCGTTACGATCGACCGTTACCAAAATTTCTTTGTGTGCCAACTTCTCAGTGCTGGCGCAGAACACAATAAGCAGGCTATTGTTGACGCTCTGGTTGAGTGCTTCCCTGATTGTAATGTGTACGAGCGCTCTGACGTGGCCGTTCGTAAAAAAGAAGGTTTAAAAGAGATCACGGGCGTCTTGCACGGCGAAGAGCCACCTAAATCAGTCGTCATCGAAGAAAATGGCGTAAAGATTAGTGTAGATATCGTTGGCGGACACAAAACAGGTTTCTACCTAGATCAACGTGATAGTCGCCAGCAAGCGATGAAATATATGAAAGGCAAAGAAGTTCTTAACTGCTTCTCTTACACAGGTGGCTTCGGACTTTACGCTCTAAAAGGTGATGCAAAGCGTGTGATTAACGCTGACGTGTCGCAACCTGCTTTAGATACCGCAAAATTCAACGCAGAACTAAACGAGTTTGATATTTCGAAGAAGCGTGCCGTGTTCCTAAATGCAGACGTGTTTAAGCTACTTCGTGAGTATCGTGATCAAGGAACTCAGTTCGATGTGGTTATTATGGACCCACCGAAGTTCGCAGAGAGCAAAGCACAACTAAACGGCGCATGTCGTGGTTACAAAGACATCAACATGCTTGCAATGCAAATTCTAAAACCGGGCGGCACGCTACTGACCTACTCGTGCTCTGGCTTGATGGATCAAGTTCTGTTCCAGAAAATCATCGCTGATGCAGCCGTAGACGCTAACCGCCAAGTAAAGTTTGTGGAGCGCTTTGAACAAGCCGCTGACCACCCAACCGATACAGCATATCCAGAAGGTTTCTACTTAAAAGGTTTTGCATGTAAAGTGCTTTAGGCTACGAATAAGTAAGACAAAGCAGAAGAAAAGGGCCTACTGGCCCTTTTTCATTATGGCTCTAAGTTAACCTTAGTTAGTGCGGATAACACATCTCTCTCAAAGTCCGCATTTCCCACGATTAAATCACTAAACTCTGTCGCCCCGTTTTCTATTACGATAGTTTGAATTGAGTTTCCATCGTTATGGGTTATTTCTAGAGATAAGTCATCGCCATCAATGTTCAAGTCAATACTATTGAGAAGTTCTTCTATCGTATTGTGCCCTGCATCTTCAACGACTTCACTCAGATCTAAGGTGTCCAAATCTCTCTCAAAACCTCTAATTAGATCTGTTCCTGTATCCAAGGAGTCGTTGACCCATTTAAAGACATCTGCCTCGTTATCATTACCGATCAAGATGTCATGACTTACGTCCACTTCAGCTTCAATAATATTTGCAGAGCCATTACTTGAAGCATTTACTCCTCCGTTTTCATCAATAACGAATTGCAGGGTGTTCTCACTTTGATCACCATCGTTATCCGTCAATACATAATCGAAGTCTAACGTTTCAACTGTATCACCCACCGCACCATAAAATGCATACGCACCATCGTTTAAGTCGATTTCCAGAGTATGTTTGCTGTCGATATAGATAGTAAGCTGCATCGTTGTGTCGTCAAATGCATGCGAAATACCATCGTTATTGTCAGTTACTATTAGGTCTGTACCATCAAACGAATAAGTGACACCGTCATGTTCTATTTCGCTAATATAACCACCATCTGCCCCAATACCTGTATCTGGAGAAGTGGTATACATCAAGTTCCCCCCAACAGGTTGAATCACTGACTGCAACATAACCGGAGGTAATTGAGTTACGTCAGGAACCACAACACCATCAAGGTCTTGATTCAAAAAGCCATCATATGCTACGCGATCTAATTGCTCCGGCATAAGATTAACGCCCATACCATACGCTAGGGCTGTTATCTGATTATCAGGATCGGTTAGGTGATCAATCCAACTCTGCTCGCGAGCGTCGTTTATAAATGATGACGCAGGGTTTGGCTGACCATCTGACAAGAAGTAACTAACATTCGACGCACTGGTTAACTTACCTACATCATCCCATGACTGTTTTGCTTCATTTAGCGCGTTGTTATAGTTAGTCGCGCCACCCGCAGTTAGCGTCTCAATATACGCTTTGGCCTCCTCGACCGTCAGCCACGTCGCAGCACCTATAGCGTAAGTGGATGCTGTACTGCTATAAGTAATAATTTGAACTCGCGTTTGACCGATAGACTCATATTGATTCAATAACTGAGTTGCCGAATCTTTCATTATCTGCAAGCGATTATCCGTTCGCATAGAACCCGAGACATCCATTATGAGCTGAACGTTGGCACTTTCTTTAGTTTCTGCAACTACATCGTGAATAATAGATGCAGAATCTGGTGAGTCATCTTCCACAATAACGTTGACCGTTGTTGAGTTAGTGAGACCACGAGCATTCGAGACAAGCACAGGCACCTCAATATTTAAGGTGTCTTCTCCAGATGGGTTGGAGTGATCAATCGGACCAAGAAGCTCCGTAGATACCACTCCAGTATCATTGACTGATATTTTGATAACCTCTTCACCGTTCGCTGAACCGATAAGCATTTGGTCGTTATTTGATAACGTCCACGTTACAGAGATCCCGTTACTAGTAAGAGCTGTAGATGGTTCACTGAGCGTAACAGAATCAACGGTTTGACCCAGCGTCAATTGTTCTACATCAGTACTCGAGTCAGTTGTGTCATCAAAGCCGTTTAGAGCAGAGTCATCAGCAATGGCGTTGCTTAAGCCTTCCTCAGAAACGTTTAGTGTTACACCTTCTACAATTGGTGGGGCGTAAGGGTTGACAGAAAAGTACCCCGTTTTACTGTCACCATCATTATCAGTAATCGTGTAGTTAAAATCGATATCCCCATCGCCATAAGGTGAGGTCAGGGGCAAGTATTGGAAGAACTCCCACTTTCCAGTGCTAGGTGTAAGTTGAACTTCGAATGCAAGCTCTCCATCAGCCTCTGCAATCAGCCTATTAGAGTTTTGTGGATCGACGTATATCAACACGTCTTTACCATCTAGAGTCTCTAAACCAGCCTCACCTCCATTTAAGACTATAGAACCAGGGCCATCAGCTCCATATACAGCACCGAGGTTCCCATCCGCACTAGCAATTGGCACGCCAGAGTACGCACCTGTAAAGGTTATTGATTTAACGGTAAAGTCACTGTTGTCTTCAGTATCCGGGTCATTGCCATTACTGGTTGCCTCGAGGATGATTTTATCAAAGCCTCCCTGTTGAACATTGAAATTTGCCGCGTAATCACCACTGCTTGCGTCAGAGCTGAACGATTGCTGAGCAATTAATACACCATCTCTATAAAAAGATGCGATTCCTTTCTCAAGTTCACCACCAAACATTTTCTCAAATTCTATTTCTGCTCCGTAAGCAACTTTATTGCCTAAGTCTATGATTAACTGCTCTGATACACCCTCATTACCCGCGAATCGATAATCGACTTCGTTTTCTAATTGGAAGCCGTTGTTACCAGAACTTTTAACGCCAATCCCTTCTGATGATTGATTGATTTCAGCTGTTCCCAGCATCACAGATTCGTCAGACACAAAACCGTTTGCAGTCACAACAACGTCCCCAAATGTTCGACTGGTTGCATCTGCCTCACTTCCTGCAAAATCTATGCGCCCTGTCAGAACGTTAGGTGCACCAGTAAGCGACACGTCGACGGGTTGAACAACCACAGGCACGTATGGGCAATCATCTTCAACGGCCACATTTAAGCTTTGAGATGTTGTTGTTTGTCCATCACTTACAGAAATCTGTAAATCAAAGTTGATGATGTCTTCCACATCATTAACAGGATGATCAAGTGGCTCAAACAGAGTAATAGTATAGTCCCAAGAGCCTTGACCTGAAGCTGAAGGCTCGCTCAGCACAACAGTAGCAACAACGCTCAGGTGAGCTGTTTTCGCAGTCAGCGTTTGAGTACTGTTGTCCCACGTCCACGATATAGGCTCCCCTCCTGATGTTAGGTTGTTAGGGCCTGCCAATACCACTGAAACATTCGCCGTGTCTGGATCGGCAACTGTGAATGTTCCTGAGAAACTTGCGGAGTTAGTAGTGTCTGAAGGTGATCCAGTATTATCAGGGATACCATTAGCTAAACCTTCTTCCGAAACAACTGCATTCACAACATTTGAAATAGAAGGAGGAGCATCATTATCAATAATCGTTGCCGTACCGGTATCGCTGCCTTGCACCGCCCCAATGCCGGTCACCGTCACACTGAAATCTTCAGGGCCTTCATAAACGGCGTCATCAATGGAAGCGATACGCACATCAAACTCAGTTTGCCCAGCAGGAACGGTCACAATGCCATCGTTTGTCACTGTCACCCAACCACTTCCGGTGTTGTATTCTAAGGTACCTAAGTCTCCAACTTCGGTGTCACCCAAGTTGAGGCCTAGCTCGACTTGTACTGTAGACTCGGAGGCATTCGATAGCGTCACTTTGAAGTTCGCAGTCTCACCCTCATTAATGGTGCCAGCATCTGAGATAGTCACGCTTGGACGGTCATCATCCGGATCAGGGCCCGGACCCGTGCCGTCGTCCACGATCGTCGCCGTACCCGTATCGCTGCCTTGCACCGCCCCAATGCCAGTCACCGTCACGCTGAAATCTTCAGGGCCTTCATAAACAGCGTCATCAATGGAAGCGATGCGCACATCAAACTCAGTTTGCCCTGCTGGCACCGTCACCACGCCATCGTTTGGCACTGCAACCCAACCGGAGCCTGTGTTGTATTCTAAGGTGCCTAAGTCACCGACTTCGGTATCGCCGAGATTAAGACCCAACTCTACTTGCGTTTCCGCTTCAGAGGCGTTCGATAGCGTCACTTTGAAGTTCGCTGTGTCACCCTCATTAATGGTGCCAGCATCTGAAATAGTCACGCTTGGACGGTCATCATCCGGATCAGGTCCTGGACCCGTGCCGTCATCCACTATCGTTGCCGTACCGGTATCGCTACCTTGCACCGCCCCAATGCCAGTCACCGTCACGCTGAAATCTTCTGGGCCTTCGTACACCGCGTCATCAATGGAAGCAATACGCACATCAAACTCAGTTTGCCCCGCTGGCACCGTTACTACGCCATCGTTTGGCACTGCAACCCAACCGCTTCCCGTGTTGTATTCTAGGGTGCCCAAATCTCCAACTTCGGTATCGCCAAGATTAAGACCCAATTCCACTTGCGTTTCCGCTTCAGACGCGTTCGATAGCGTCACTTTGAAGTTCGCTGTGTCACCCTCATTGATGGTGCCAGCGTCAGTGATGGTCACATTCGGACGGTCATCATCCGGATCAGAGCCTGGACCCGTGCCGTCGTCCACTATCGTTGCCGTTCCCGTATCGCTACCTTGCACTGCGCCAATGCCAGTCACCGTCACGCTGAAATCTTCAGGGCCTTCATAAACAGCATCATCAATGGAAGCGATACGCACATCAAACTCGGTTTGCCCCGCTGGCACCGTTACTACGCCATCGTTTGGCACTGCAACCCAACCGGAGCCTGTGTTGTATTCCAAGGTACCTAAGTCACCGGCTTCGGTATCGCCCAAGTTCAGGCCTAGCTCGACTTGAACAGTGGACTCGGAGGCATTCGACAGCGTCACTTTGAAGTTCGCTGCCTCACCCTCATTGATGGTGCCAGCGTCTGAAATAGTCACATTCGGGCGGTCATCATCCGGATCAGGACCTGGACCACTGCCGTCATCCACAATCGTCGCCGTACCGGTATCGCTACCTTGTACTGCCCCAATGCCAGTCACCGTGACACTGAAATCTTCAGGGCCTTCGTAAACGGCGTCATCAACAGAAGCGATGCGCACATCAAACTCAGTTTGCCCTGCTGGCACCGTTACTACGCCATCGTTTGGCACTGCAACCCAACCACTTCCCGTGTTGTATTCTAGGGTGCCTAAGTCTCCAACTTCGGTGTCACCTAAGTTCAGGCCTAGCTCGACTTGAACAGTGGACTCGGAGGCATTCGACAGCGTCACTTTGAAGTTCGCTGTCTCACCCTCATTAACCGTACCTGCATCACTCATCGTTACCGCTGGGCGATCATCATCAGGATTTGAGCCAGGTCCACTACCATCATCTAAAATAGTGGCAGTCCCAGTAACAGGTGTGCTTTGTTCTTCTGTCGTGCCAGAGAGCGTAAACGTTTCTGGGCCTTCAAATACAGAGTCGTCAATAGAGTCTATAGAGACCGTAAAGTCACTTTCACCCGGTGGGATCGAAATGGTAAAGGTTCCGCTTTCACCGACTGAAACTTCTTCTGTTGTACCATCAGAAAATGTTATGAGGACACGCTCATTGACGTAGTCACTCCCGTTCTCGTCAGCTGAGCCGCCTGTTGCGGTTCCATCAAGGAGAGAAAGAATGACATCAGTATTGTCTTCAGTTGTTTGACTTAGAGTAATATCGAATACAACTTGGTCACCTTCGTTGATAGTCGGACTAGATATTTCTTGAACTAAGATAGTCGGTGGTACAGGGCCATTAATTACTCTGAAAAGATCCAACAAAGATAGTGCTTGAGTTGTAGATAGTCCGATTCCATCAATACCGACGGTCTCAAAATTCGTACTAGCCAACAATTCAGCGCCAGTACGATCTATTGCACCAGTATTTTGGGGGCTAGAACCACTTTCCTCACCAGCAGCTGGCTCAAAATCCTCACCAAGAGCAGCCGGGTCTTCTCCACTAGCGATAGCCTCGATTAGCGCAGTGACATCATCAGTAACGTTAATTGAACTACCTTGCGGTGTTACCTGTTGTACAATTAATTCTGATGTATCAGAAACTTCCTCAATAATTAATTCACCAGGCTGAGGTAGCTGACCACTTTCAAGACTTCTCAGGTTCCCATCAAGCCCTATAACCACGACATTGCTCATCAATGAACTTAACGCTACTCGATCCATGCTCTTCATCCTTGTATTAGTTTAATTAAAGGCTTGTTACTGCACTAAACACGTCTATAGTTTAGACAAAATATGAATTTTTCGTTTTATTCCAAGAGGATTTAGTTTTTTGAGAGTAATAAGGAAAATAACCGAAGAATTTGCCTTCATTTAAACCAGTTTCCGCTATGCTCTTAAGATAAAAAGGTTTTCTACGAAAAAATCGACCACTTACCAAGCAAGCTTTGCCTCGTATGCTAGAGTTTAGAGAGTAAGATTGTTGTTTTTTATTGAATTAAACATTTAAACATCAACAAGTTGATAATACGCACTAAGAAAATTCATTGTTTGTAACTTCTCGTCTCAAATATGAAACAGAATAAGAGCGACATGATTTTAGGAGAACTAACGTGAGATGGAATCGAGTACATATAGCCTGCTGTTGCTTAATAGTGTCTTCACCAGTTTTCGGTCAAACTCTAGAGCAAGCGGTTGCACAGACGCTACAAAATAACCCCGATATTAAAAGTGCATTTAACGAGTTTATGAGCCAGAAGTACATAAATGAAGCTTCATCAGGTGCTTACCTCCCCTCTGTTGATCTAGATGCTGGAATTGGATATGAAGGATTAGACCCGTCAGATGAAGTTGGTCGAGGAGACACGGATTACACTCGAAAGGAAGCTTCAGTGACACTGACCCAACTAATATGGGATGGTAGCGCTACGTTAAATGATATTGATCGAACCGCAGCTGATGCTGAATCTGTTAGATTTCAACTCTTAGCAGATGCTTCAGATAAGGCACTTGAAGTGACTAAAGTGTACTTGGACGCTGTTAAAGCGTATGAAGTCCTAAAGCTTTCAGAAAACAACCTTGCTGTTCATAAAGATATTTACGATGACATTAAAAAACGAGTCAACTCGGGTATCGGCTCTACTGCTGACTTGACGCAGGTAGAAGCACGTTTGGCAAAAGCACACGGAAACTTAGCTGCTGCTCAAAATAACCTGTATGACTCTCACACGATGTTCACTCGTTTAGTCGGTCAAACACCACAAGGGTTAATCTTTCCGAGAGCGGACCAAAACTTTATCCCGTACACGGTTGATGAAGCGGTAGGCTTGGCATTTGAACTTCATCCCGTTATTCAAGTGGCGCTCGCAGACGTAGACTCGGCTAAGTTTCAATACAAACAGTCTAAAGGTGTTAATTACCCAACCATTTCAATTGAAGCTTCGCAAACATGGCGTGACGACGCTGATGGTTTAAAAGGTCGAAGTGATGAGACACTTGCCATGCTGCGTCTACGCTACAACCTATTCAATGGTGGCAGTGATGCAGCGAACTCAGAAAACTTTGCCTACCAGCTAAATAAAGCAAAAGACTTGCGTGAAGGTGCCTATCGCAATGTTGAAGAAGGGTTAAGGCTTTCTTGGAGTGCGCTTGATTTAACATTACAACAAAAAGAGTTTCTATCAGATCATGTAGACTCTGCGTCTGAAACCGTAATTGCTTACGAGAAGCAATATCGCATCGGTAAACGAACACTGCTTGATCTATTGAACACTGAAAACGAGCTCTTTGAGGCGCGTAAAGACTACTTAGATTCTAAATACGCAGAGCAGTACGCCAAATATCGAGTGATGAACGCAACTGGGCAACTGTTGAGTGCATTAAGGGTTGAAATGCCTAAAGAATGGCTAGAAGAAGTGGAGTATTAATTATGAAACACATAGCTTTTATTACACTCTCATTAATGCTCTCCGCATGCAGTTCATCAGATCGTGGTGATGAATATGATTACATAGATACCCCAATTGCCGATCAGTGGGCTGATCATATAGATGATGACTCTGACGGAGTCATTAACGAGCGAGATTTGTGCCCGGGTACACCTTTGGGTGCCGAAATAGACAACGACGGTTGTGGTTCGTACGTTGACTCCTCACAAGAAATGCAAATTCGAGTACTATTTGCGAACGATTCCGATGTGATCAACCCTATCTTTACGCAACAAATTCTTGAACTATCCGACTTTTTGAAAGAGTACCCGAACACGTCTATAGAGATTCAAGGTTATGCTAGTCGCACTGGTACTGCAGAACATAATCTTGACTTATCTAAGCGCCGCGCTGAAAACGTTAGAAAAGAGCTCATGAAGAACGGCATTAGTGGAGATAGAGTTACCATTGTCGGCTATGGAGACACAGTACTTGCGACACAAGGTACAGACCAAGTTAGTCACGCATTGAACCGTCGAGTAACCGCAACAGTGATTGGCCACAAGGGTGAAGTGAAGAAAGAATGGACCGTTTTCACAACACTTCCAAAAAGCTAGCACAACAATAAACAGACCGTAAAAATAAAAGGTCTAGCAAATTGCTAGACCTTTTTTGATTTTAAATTTGACTACAGTTTAGCGCTACTACATGTCTTTGTACTGAGCTTCTAAACTCGCAATTAAGCTTTGAGTCACATCATCAACACTTGCACCGTCAAAATGGATGTCCAATGTCGAGCTCCCTTTTGTAATACTCAGGTTTGCCTCAGATCCCCCGTCTGGTGCCACTTCTACATGATACTCTCCGACATCACCAGTATGATCACCTGATTGAAGATCATTAAGAAGCTCTCCAATTTCATCTTTAGATAAGTCGTCAAACAGATCTGAGAAGTCTAGAGCGTCTTCATTTTTATTGAAGTCAGTGACAGTATCAACATCGTTAGTGACTTCACTCCACTTAAAGATGTCCGCCCCTTCTGACCCTGTTAAAGTATCACTACCTAAACCACCAATCAGAATATCATCCCCTTCACCGCCAACGAGTATGTCGTTGCCACCGTGACCAAATAGTAAGTCATCACCAGCGCCGCCATATAAATTATCCGATTTATCTCCTTGGTGACTTTGGTTGAATTCTTCCAAGTTATTTCTAACGTACTCATGTATATCTTCGCCGTCAACGGTAGACACATCCTGACCCGTTTGCTGCGCCACATGTGATTGAATCGCACTTAAGCCTTGTTCATTACCACCAAACTCAATTAAGTCACCTAACAAGATATCGTTACCTTCACCTCCTTGAATAGTGTCTGAACCTTGTTTGAGAGGTACATCTTGACCCAATATCGTTTCAGCAAGCTTAGTAACATCAATATCTGACTCTACCACACCATCAGTGTCATACTGCTTGAGTGTATGTTCATCAACGCCACTCCCAAGACCTATCGCTTCTATAGAGGACAATGCCGCTAGTACTTGATACATGTGTTGAGCTTGTGTCGAGCTATTCCCTTCATCGTAATAACGGATAGAGCCATAATATCTGTCGATATCGCCAAGGATTCTTCCTGTTAGCGGTGAATAAACCTTACCGTAACTATCTATAACGACATCACCTTTGTAGGTAACGGTTTGTCCGTATGAGTAATTGTTTTTACTCGCAATATCTTGCAGGGTAACAAGCTTGCCAGAATTATCGACGTCCAAAATCACTTTCGAGAATTCACTCGGTGCTACACCATAGAGGTATGTTGCTCTATTTGGTTGACCATCCGTAACAAAGTACGTGATATTTTGGCCATTAGGGTTAGGTTGACTGCTGAACCATTCAACGGCCGACTGTAAGCCCGCCTCATAGTTTGTGCCGCCAGAACCCTCATCATCAATTACACGATTCAACTCTTCTACAAACTCTTTTCTTGCTGTAAGAGAACTCAAGTCAACAGAAATCACCGCTGATGCACTTGAAGCAAATTCACTAAGGTGAATATTCACTGTCCCTGGCTTCTCTCCTTGATTTACCGCACTTAACAGCTCATCAAACACATCTAGCACTTCTTGCTTCGCAGTTCCTACCCAGTTACCCATGCTCCCTGAAGTGTCCAGAACAAATGCGATGTTGTAGTCCTGACCTGCAATGATCTCCAATCCTTGAACATCACCAACAATAATATCGTGATCGTCACTACCCGTTATCTGATCATTCCCATGCGATCCCGACTCCAACACATAGTCACGAGCTGTAAGCTCAACGGATTCAGTTGTTGAAGCTGCGTCATTATTTGATCCTTCAACAGACGTAGCAGTAACGCTTAGCGGGAACTCTAAGCTGCCTTCATAATCGAATGGCACTCTGATATCCAGGGAAAGCTTACCATCTGTACCAAGAGTGACAGGGTAATCTCCATTTGAATCTTGCTTAATTGCGACCCCATCAACATACACGTCAACACCGTCTGGTAGATCTTGTACAAGAGCAGTCTGCGCTAAATCCTCACTTCCATCGACATCAACTAGATCAACATCCACATCGACCGAAATCCAGCGATCTTGAAGCACTTCATAAGTGCCATCAGGTTTCAAATCAACAATTTTGTCTGCAAAAACAACGCGTTCAATTTCATATAAATGATCACCTCGGTCATCACTACCTGTATGATCGTTTACCGAATCGATAGAACGACTATCTAATAAAATCCAATATGGAACTTTACCTCCATGATCGTCTTTGAAGGTCATTTTGTAGTCATCAAAGTTCCCTGTTAAGTAGACTGTATCTTTACCATCATGCAGAGTAAGACTGGTCGCGTCATCACCATAAAACGTATCATTGTTACCACCGCCAACAAATACGTCATCGCCACCGCCACCATAGAATACATCGTTGAAATCTGTCCCAACAAACAAGCTGTCGGTGTCACTTAAGTCAGTATTGACTCCCAACACAACACCAGCGTGTGTATTAATTTTAGGTACTGCATTATCCAACCCAAGGTTGGCTGCGACAGCCTCATTTTCGGTATTGGTATTATTTATTGCCGATGTAGCTAAGTGATGGTTTGGATCAATAGCATCTCGTTTAACTAAGTCGCCAACATTGATCGTGATCGTAGGTGCATCTGCGATAGCAACAACATTGATATCAAGTGTATTTGTTACGCCAGTATTTGTGGTATAGCTAATTAATGGAACGTCACCTGACCAATGCTCAGCAGGTTCAAATATGTAACTACCATCTCGGTTTACTAGTAACGTACCACTAGTCAAAGAAACACTTTCGCCTACCTCGTAATCAGCACCATCGATAGTAAGATGATCTACCATCAGAATATTGTCGCCGTCAGAGTCATTAAGCAATACATTCCCTTGTAGAGTATTGTCTTCTATGGTTTCGCCCAAATCACTTTCCGTTTCCGTCGGTAAGTTCTCATGTACTACAACATTGATCGCCAAGTTAGATTCTGCTGAATCACCATTCGAGCTTTCTGTACTCGTTGCAGTCAAATTGATAGTGAAGTCATCATGGGAGCCCGCAGGTGGAGTCACAGTAAGTGCATCTAATGCCCAACTTGTCACGTCCAGTTCTTCATCAATAGTTGCGACAGTAATAGAACTATTTCCATCTGAAAGGATCGCACCTACAGGTAAGCCAGTTAGCGTGACTTTAAGTGATTCAGAGCCATCTGTATCATTTAAGCTTGCTTTAATTTCAGAGAGCGGTATCGCTGTATCTTGTAACCCTTCGTTCAGCTGGTATGTTTCGTAAAACGCAACACCATTAACTTCTTGTAGTTCAGACGTTCTGATATCAGTTGCTTCTAGTGCACTTTCATCACTAACTACGTAAAGACTACTATTGCTCAGATTGACAGGCGCTTGTCCATTAATGGATACATCCACATTAAAGTTACCCGGACCACTTTGGTTATGGTGATAGATTTCAATTGGATAAAAGCCAGATACCGAAGGGGTAAAGCTAGCACCCTTAATATCACCACTGTCGCTCCCCCAACGAGCTTGATCAAGTAACGTACCACCCAACTTGATAGCAAGGCTATCATCTGCTTGCCCAACAAAGTCGTAACTCGAGCCAGCTTCGAGATAAACAAGAGATGTGACTAGAACGGCCTCATTTGCCAAGGTTGCATGAGTCCCTAAATCTTCCACATTTGCCCAACTCAATCGAGTACCATCGGCTTCATTAAGAGCGTTGATCGCTGAGATTAGAGTCTCTCCATTGACCCCCATACCATCACTAGAACCAACTTGAACATTACTCCATGTCGTAACGTTAAACTCTTGTTGAGGCAATGAGTTTAATGGCGTCACTGCGATTAAGTTCGGTTTATCAGCGATAGGGTTTACGTCTATTGTCAGTGTTGACTCTTGACCGGTACTCTGTCCATCTGTTGGTTTAAAGCCAATTTGAGCGTAACTAGACTCCTGGTCTCCGACTTGATTTCCGCCGAAGCTGTCACTGCCAGACTCATTTAATTCAGGTACAAAACGAACACTGTTTTCATCAAAGAGCGGCTTATCAAGCACTTGATCGATTTGGACAGACTGCCAATCGCCTTGCGAATCTCTGTACTCTAACGATCCATCGCCAGGAAGCGTTGTAATTTGGACGGAGAGATCTGATACATCAGAGTCCACATCGCTAATACCGAATGATGACCAATCAAGCATCACTTGAGAATCTTCATTCATCTCAACCACTGAAGGCGAAGATTCAGGAGCATCATTCACATTTACCAGAGATACATTTACCTCGGCAGTATCAATCCCGCCAGTTCCATCGATAACCTCAACCTGAAGCGTATAATCGCCCAAGTCAACATCATCGATTGTCTTGTTCAATGAAATCTCTCCGCTTGTCGGGTCGATATCAAAAATACCATTAGTGCTCGAGCCATCTGCAAAGCGGTATACAAGCACGTCATTATCGTGATCTTCAGCAACGACCGTGCCGATAACGGCCCCACTCACCGTGTTTTCGTTAACTGACCCGAAGTCGTAAACATCATCATTTGGTTTGTCACCAGCACTATCGCCGCCAGAAATAAACTCTGGAGCGTGCTGAGCATCTATAATAGAGACTGTTGCTTCATTCGAGTCACTTGCAAGCGTCGAATCTGCACCAACCGTATCAATTAGAGTCACGGTTAGGTTTTCAAGATCTTCGTAAATACCATCATCGAGAGTTTTTATATCAATCGGCGCCGACGTTTTACCCGCTGGAATCGTGACTGTGTACGTACTTGGAGCAATATAATCTTTGTCATCAACATTCCCTCCGATTGTAAATGTTACCAGTACATCTTCATCTGCTTTTTGGTCAATGTTGACGATAAATTTTGCATCACTACCTTCATCAACTGAGGATTGATCTGAGCTAATAGTCACTTTCGGCGCACTTTGGGCATCAACGATCACAACACTTGCGCTGTTATTTGAAGCAATGCTCGCATCAGCGCCATCAACCTCTTTAATGGTTACTGTGAAAGATTCTGCGCCCTCATAAATACCATCGGTGACCGTCAGTAAGTCAAGAGCAGCTGAAGATTGACCCGCAGGAACTTCAACACTCAGAACGCCAACAAAATCTTTTCCATCTTGGGCCACGCCACTATATTCGACATGAACCGTAACACTCTCATCTGCAACTTTATCAAGTGTCAGCGTAAAGCCTGCCGTTTCACCTTCATTTACGCTATTTTGATCGGCACTAATACTAACTAAAGGTGCAGGATCAGAATCCACAATATTTGCGTTACCAGTTGCAATACCATTACTGGTGACACTACCGATTTCCGTAACCGTCAGACCAAAGCTCTCATCACCTTCATGGACATTATCTAGTTTGGTCGGGACTGCGACTTTAATTTCAGCGACACCTGGAGGTATAGTAACGTCTCCATTAGGCGCTATATCTAATGTTTGAGTTTGACCATGAGTATCCACATAGGTCACTACCATAGTGCCTAGATCAACATCTTCCGCAGTATAGCTATCATTTGTTGTTGACTTCAGATTGACGACAACAGTCTCTTGAACAGGGTTAGAGAGTAAAACGGTAAATATTGCGTCAGTTCCTTCAATTACATCGCCAGCATCTATTACGCTAAGTTCTGTACTATCATTATCAAGAACTGTTGCCGTCCCCGTTTCACCTCCGAGCTCAAGAACGACCGTTTCGCTGCTTTCCACAACCAAGTCATCAATAGTCGGAATCGATATTTCGAAGCTACTTATACCTGCTGGAACAATCAAGTAACCACCTAAGAAAACAACACCATTTGTGTAGGTTGCATTCGATAGATTTATGTCATTCTTATCAACTGAAGAACCTTGAGCAAGCATATCAACTTGGTACTTAACAGCAGTGCTGGTGACTTCATCTAAAACAACCGAGAACGTGATATTGTCACCCTCGGTCACACTATCACCGACCACAGACAGACTTGGCCCGTTTTCCGCAACATTACCATCTAACATTTCGTTAACGATATTGACTGTAGATGGATCGCTAACGCCATTTTCAGAGTCGACTGCCACATATCCAAAGCTGTCTTCGGCAGGAACACCTTCTACATAACGTAACTCCCAGTTACCTTCATTTTTCGTAGAAAAATCTAACTGAGTAATGACCGAACCTTCAGGAAGAGCTAGATCTTTCCCATAACCAACGCTTGTTTCTTGGAATAGCATGAAGTTGCCTTCAGGCTTCAAAAACTCGAACGTTTGAGTCTGTTGGACATTATTTGAATCTAAGTATGTAACCGTAATAAGTGCTGCGTTGTCATCACCGTAATCAAACAATCCACCTAATCCATCTAAGCCAAGGTTTACGCTGCCCACAGGATTATTAGACAAATCGATCGTAATCGATTCACCTTTCTCAATACCCTGCCCATCATTGTCAGCGATACCATTGCCGATGTGTGACACCTGGCGGTTGTACTGCGCAAGCTCACCGCTATCAGAAGAAATGGTGATAGAAGCTCCATTTGCTAAATGCTCAGTACGGGAATGTGATGAACCACCATCCTCACTTAATCCCCAGTTATTGAAATCTGTTGTAGATTCCGAGCCATTAGGCGTATTTGGACGATCTTTGATACCTAATAAGAAGCCAACATTATCAGCTTCATAGTAAAGGCTGTCTTTGTCATAAAGCGTATCGCTTACTTCTTTAATTTCGTGCAACTCACCATCACTATCTTTAAAGAACAACGTACCTGAGGTTGGCAGTTCAGTAATTCGGACATGTAGATCGTTGCCTTTTAAGTCGTCTTCAACATCCGCGATATGATCTTGAGAGTCGCCATCACCTAAAGGTTTCGTATCAGTATCAAATACAACTTGCGTCACAGGCTTGTCAGTCACATGCGTAAAGTCCTCACTGTCAGGCTTGTCATTGACTGGCGTCACATCGACGTTCACCGTGGTGAATTCCGATACCCCACCGGAGGTAACGATGTAGGTAAAGCTGTCTGTCCCGTGGTAGTTGTCGTTTGGCGTGTAGGTTACACTGCCATCCGGGTTGACCGAGACCGTGCCGTTAGCTGGTCCGTTATTGGTATCCAGCGACACCACTTTGTCGTCGCCTTCGAACGTGTCGTTATCTAAGACCTTAATGATGGTTGGCGTATCTTCCACAACCGTCGCGTTGTCTGCCACGATGTCTGCCACAGGCGCTACTGTGAAGTTCACCGTTTGACTGACGCTCTCGCCGCTTGGGTCTTTAGCTGTGAACGTAATTGTCTCTTTGCCATTCCAATCCGCAGTCGGAGTGATGGTGGCAACGCCATTCACAATAGAAATTTGGATGTTGTTATTGCCAGAGACGCTAAACGTTAACTCGCCATCCACGTTATCCACATCACTGAAGGCCGTATTCAGATCGATGCTGTATGGCGTAAAGTCTTCCGCCAAGGTTTGGTCTGCGATGCTGCTTTCAACCACAGGCGTGTCGTTCACCGCATTCACGGTGACGTTGACCGTTGCTTGGTCAGTCAGTACACCATCGGTGACGGTGTAAGTGATTTCGGCGTCACCATGGAAGTTCTCAGCCGGTGTGAACACCAGTTTTCCATCAATAATTTCGACTGTACCTTGTGTTTCAGGTACGGACGCCGATTGGATAGACAGCGTATCACCATCAATATCGGTGTCGTTTGGCAGGACATCAATCGTGACAGCGGTATCTTCTTGTGTTGTGGCCGCGTCATCGTTTGCCACTGGCGCGTCATTGACTGGCGTCACATCGACGTTCACCGTGGTGGACTCCGATACCCCACCGGAGGTGACGATGTAGGTGAAGCTATCTGTACCGTGGAAGTTGTCGTTTGGCGTGTAAGTGACGCTGCCATCCGGGTTGACCGAGACCGTGCCGTTGGCTGGGGCGTTATTGGTATCCAGCGACACCACTTTGTCGTCGCCTTCAAACGTGTCGTTACCTAAGACCTTGATGATGGTCGGCGTGTCTTCCACAACCGTCGCGTTGTCTGCCACGATGTCCGCCACAGGCGATACTATGAAGTTCACCGTTTGGCTAACGCTTTCGCCGCTTGGATCGGTCGCCGTAAAGGTCAACGCTTCAGAGCCGTTCCAGTCTGCCGTTGGGCTAATGGTCGCGATGCCATTTTCAATCGACACCAACACGTTGCTGTTGCCAGAGACGCTAAACGTTAACTCGCCATCCACGTTATCCACATCGCTGAAAGCGGTATTTAGATCGATGCTGTATGGCGTAAAGTCTTCCGCCAAGGCTTGGTCTGCAATGCTGCTTTCAACCACAGGCGTGTCGTTCACCGCATTCACGGTGACGTTGACCGTTGCTTGGTCAGTCAGTGCACCATCGGTGACGGTGTAAGTAATTTCGGCGTCACCATGGAAGTTCTCAGCCGGTGTGAACACCAGTTTTCCATCAATAATTTCGACTGTACCTTGTGTTTCAGGTACGGACGCTGATTGGATAGACAGCGTATCACCATCAATATCGGTGTCGTTTGGCAGGACATCAATCGTCACTGGCGTGTCTTCATCAGTAACAGCGGTATCATCTTTTGCCACTGGCGCATCGTTGACTGGCGTGACATCGACGTTCACCGTGGTGGACTCCGATACCCCACCCGACGTGACGATGTACGTGAAGCTGTCTGTACCGTGGTAGTTGTCGTTTGGCGTGTAAGTGACGCTGCCGTCCGGGTTGACCGAGACCGTGCCGTTGGCTGGACCGTTATTGGTATCCAGCGACACCACTTTGTCGCTGCCTTCAAACGTGTCGTTACCTAGGACGTTAATGATGGTCGGCGTGTCTTCCACAACCGTCGCGTTGTCTGCCACGATGTCCGCCACAGGCGCAACTGTGAAGTTCACCGTTTGGCTGACGCTTTCACCGCTTGGATCAGTAGCCGTAAAGGTTAACGCTTCTGAGCCGTTCCAGTCTGCCGTTGGGCTAATGGTCGCGATGCCATTTTCTATTGAGACATTGACATTACTGTTGCCTGAGACGCTAAACGTTAACTCACTATCAACGTTATCCACATCACTGAAGGCCGTATTCAGATCGATGCTGTATGGCGTAAAGTCCTCCGCCAAGGTTTGGTCTGTAATGCTGCTTTCAAACACAGGCGTGTCGTTCACCGCATTCACGGTGACGTTGACCGTCGCTTGGTCAGTCAGTGAACCATCGGTCACGGTGTAAGTGATTTCGGCGTCACCATTGAAGTTCTCAGCCGGTGTGAACACCAGTTTGCCGTCAACAATCTCGACTGTCCCTTGCTCACTCGGCACAGATGCCGAGTCAATCGACAGCTTATCGCCATCAATATCGGTGTCGTTTGGCAGGACATCAATCGTCACTGGCGTGTCTTCATCAGTAACAGCGGTATCATCTTTTGCCACTGGCGCATCATTCACTGGCGTCACATCGACGTTCACCGTGGTGGACTCCGATACCCCACCGGAGGTGACGATGTAGGTAAAGCTGTCTGCCCCGTGGTAGTTGTCGTTTGGCGTGTAAGTGACGCTGCCGTCCGAGTTGACCGAGACCGTGCCGTTAGCTGGACCGTTATTGGTATCCAGCGACACCACTTTGTCGTCGCCTTCGAACGTGTCGTTATCTAAGACCTTAATGATGGTTGGCGTATCTTCCACAACCGTCGCTTTATCTGCCACGATATCCGCCACTGGCGCTACTGTGAAGTTCACCGTTTGGCTAACGCTCTCGCCGCTTGGATCGGTAGCCGTAAACGTCAGCGCTTCTGAGCCGTTCCAGTCTGCCGTTGGAGTGAACGTAGCAATGCCATTGACGATCGCCACTTGAATGTTGCTGTTGCCAGAGACACTAAACGTTAACTCACCATCGGCGTTATCCACATCACTGAATGCGGAATTTAGATCGATGCTGTATAGCGTAAAGTCTTCTGCCAAGGTTTGGTCTGCGATGTTGCTCTCAACCACAGGCGTGTCGTTCACCGCATTCACGGTGACGTTGACCGTCGCTTGGTCAGTCAGTGCACCATCGGTGATGGTGTAAGTGATTTCAGCGTCACCATGGAAGTTCTCAGCCGGCGTGAAGACCAGTTTGCCGTCAACAATCTCGACTGTCCCTTGCTCACTCGGCACAGACGCCGATTGGATAGACAGCTTATCGCCATCCACATCGGTGTCGTTTGGCAGAACATCAATCGTCACTGGCGTGTCTTCGTCAGTGACAGCGGTATCATCTTTTGCCACTGGCGCGTCATTCACTGGCGTCACATCGACGTTCACCGTGGTGAATTCCGATACCCCACCGGAGGTAACGATGTACGTGAAGCTGTCTGTACCGTGGAAGTTGTCGTTTGGCGTGTAAGTGACGCTGCCGTCCGGGTTGCCCGAGACCGTGCCGTTGGCTGGACCGTTATTGCTATCGAGCGACACCACTTTGTCGTCGCCTTCAAACGTGTCGTTACCTAGGACGTTAATGATGGTCGGCGTGTCTTCCACAACCGTCGCGCGGTCAGATTCAATATCTGCCACAGGCGCAACCATAAAGTTTACCGTTTGGCTGACGCTTTCACCGCTTGGATCAGTAGCCGTAAAGGTTAACGCTTCTGAGCCGTTCCAGTCTGCCGTTGGGCTAATGGTCGCGATGCCATTTTCTATTGAGACATTGACATTACTGTTACCTGAGACGCTAAACGTTAACTCACCATCGGCGTTATCCACATCGCTGAAAGCGGTATTCAGATTGATGCTGTATGGCGTGAAATCTTCCGCCAAGGTTTGGTCTGCA
>NZ_JAWOTT010000004.1:187465-270247 GCF_033338995.1 Vibrio sp. Vb0304 | reverse complement strand
TGGTGCCGACTACCGGAATCGAACTGGTGACCTACTGATTACAAGTCAGTTGCTCTACCTACTGAGCTAAGTCGGCACACTTTATTTTTTGTGCTTTTGTCCGTGTTATAACATTTCGTTAAGACACCAACAAATCAAATTGTGGTGCCCGGAGGCGGAATCGAACCACCGACACGAGGATTTTCAATCCTCTGCTCTACCGACTGAGCTATCCGGGCAACGGAGCGCTATTAAACGGATTTTCCCGCGTTGCGTCAACCACTTTTTTTAAATAATTTCAAAAAAGTGGTTGTTCGAACGCTTTTTATTCAACTGTCACTACAAAGTTTGCTTCGAGTTAAATTCCTTTTTGAAATTTGTAACTTTTTCTAGGTAGCGACGCGCTTCTGCGTTCGGGTGTTTCTTGGTTAACGCCCAATAAACTTGGTTGGGTTGCAATGAATTAAGATCTTGCATTGCGCGTTTGCGATCACTGCGATGAAATGTGTTTAAAACTCCTCCAGTACCGCCATTGTAAGCTGAAATCATGCTGTACTCGAGAGAGGTAGGGTGGCGGACTTCTCTTAAATAACGATTTTTTAAGATATAGAAATACGCAGTACCGGTATCTATGTTGTTTTCTGGATTAAACAAATATTCAGGGCTTGGTTGGCCCGAGCGCTTTTTCACGAGTTTGAACACATCTCGTCCCGCTGTTTTAGGTACAACTTGCATTAGGCCATACGCATTTGCCCAACTTACCGCGTATGGGTTGAAACTGCTCTCGGTTTTAATAATGGCGTATATCAAGTCTTCTGGAATGTCGTATTTCTTGGAAGCTCGACGCACGATATCGGCGTATTGGTAGCTGCGAGTTGAAAAGTGGTCTTCAACCATGGGAATTTCGACGTAATACGCTTTCTTGAAATCTACATTTTTGGTTTTTATTTTATTTGCGATGAGGTATTCCGCAAATCGGTTTGCCCGCCAAGACCATTGAATTGGCTTATTGTCTTGGTCGACCACTTGTTTATACAGGAATGGTTGCCCCTCTAACGTGATACCTTTAGAGGAGAATAAGTCGACGTGCGCGGGATCGTCTGGTGTTAATAAGGTGGTGACAATCGCGTCTTTTAGGTGTTTTTGGGGCTCGGTCGGTGATACGGTCTCTATCGTGATCACGCCTTTGCGAAAGTCGACCTCGGCGCGGCTAAGGTAGTTATCGATGTACTTAACGTAATTACTCTTGCCAGCGTACTTGATTTCTTTTTTACCCCAGCGCTTTTGAATATTGCCTGAAAAGCTATTGATTAAGGCATCTAGCGCCGCAGTATCTTTTTCAAATTGTCCTGGTAGCTCAGCTAAGTTATTGGCAAAACGGTTTGTTGGCTCGTAGTTGACGTCATAAATCTTTTCGACGAATTCACGGCTACAGCCTGCCATTAAAAGTGCGGCAGCAATAAAGACAATTTTTTTCATAAGTATCAGAGTTATTGAAGGTAATAGAAAAATGACACCACAAATGGTTGTGATGTCATTGTTTAACTCAAGCGACTTTATTCGCTCGGCGGTGTGTAACCTTCGATATGAACGTCTTTTCCTTCAAAGAGGAAATTTACCATTTCTGTTTCGATCAGTTTGCGGTGTTCTGGATCCATCATGTTGAGTTTCTTCTCGTTGATCAACATGGTTTGTTTGTGTTGCCACTGAGCCCACGCTTCTTTCGAGATGTTGTCGAAAATGCGTTTACCTAGTTCACCAGGGTAAAGTTGAAAGTCTAGACCTTCGCCTTCTTTCTTTAGTCGAGCACAAAATACAGTGCGGCTCATAATGACTCCTTGTATTCAATTAACGAAGTTCGTGGGGTAGCGTTTCCAGCAATAGTTTTACTGGCGCGGCTAAACCGACTTCTTCAGGTTTAGATAAGTTATACCAAAGACCTTTGTTGCCTTCCATTATCACGTCCGGTTGCTTTGATAAATCAATCAAAATTGGCGTGATATCTAGGTGGTAATGGCTAAAGGTATGACGAAAGGTAATCAGTGTTTGCTGCTGTTTGATATTGCTGGCTTGAATGCCGCGTTGATCCAGTAGCAATTCAATGTCGCTTTCTGCATCCACATGTTCGGTTTGTGGGAAGCAGAATAAGCCACCCCAAATGCCTGTTTGTGGTCTTTGCTCCAACCACACCTCATGACCATTTTCGGTGTTGTGGTGAAGCATCACGAAACGAGTTTGCTTGATTGGTTTATCTTTCTTCGGTTTTTTGCCCGGGTAGTCGAGCACATTACCTTGTTGCTTTGCCACACACAGATCAGCAACAGGGCAGAGGCTACATTTGGGTTTGCTGCGTGTGCAGACCATTGCGCCCATGTCCATCATTGCCTGGTTATACTTATCTACATCCGTTTGTGGGGTATGCGTTTCGGCAATTTCCCACAGCTGGTTTTCAACCTTTTTTTGTCCTGGCCATCCTTCGACTGCGAAACAGCGGGATAGAGTGCGCTTCACGTTACCATCAAGAATCGCGTGTGGTTGTTTATACACAGACGATAAAATGGCGGCAGCAGTAGAGCGACCAATCCCCGGTAGGGCGTTCATTTTCTCTATATCAAGAGGAAACTCACCATTGTATGTAGAGGCGACCTCTTGTGCTGCTTTGTGAAGGTTACGGGCTCGGGCGTAATACCCTAAGCCAGTCCAAAGGTGTAGGACTTCATCTTGCTCAGCATTGGCAAGATCGATCACGGTTGGAAAGCGTTCCAAGAAACGTTGGTAATACGGAATAACCGTAGTGACCTGAGTTTGCTGAAGCATAATTTCAGACAACCAGACACTGTATGCGGTCTTATTTTGTTGCCACGGAAGATCTTTTCTTCCATATGCGTCATACCATTCTAGGATGGCACTGGCGAAAGGTGTCACGACTTGCTCTGTATTCTATTATTGGTTAGGTGCAAAATTGCACCACATAATGGGCAAGAAGTACAACGGATAAACAGTAGGGATATAAAGAGGTGTGTCGTTGCTTTTGGGTTGCCATAGACCAAGAGCTCAACAAATACTTGCACCTAAGTAAATTCTTTGGATAATCCCCGCTTTGATTAATCAATGTGCAGGCAAAATCAATGAGTGAAGTAACCACTAACGAATACAACGAAGACGGAAAGCTGATCCGCAAAATCCGCAGCTTTGTACGCCGTGAAGGGCGTTTGACTAAAGGTCAAGAGAGCGCGATGAATGAATGCTGGCCTACGATGGGTATTGACTTCAAAGCTGAACTTCTCGATTGGAAAGAGGTGTTTGGCAACGATAACCCAGTAGTGCTTGAGATCGGTTTTGGTATGGGTGCTTCATTGGTTGAAATGGCAAAGAACGCGCCAGAGAAAAACTTCATCGGTATCGAAGTTCATAGCCCAGGCGTTGGTGCTTGTCTTGCCGATGCTCGCGAAGCGGGAATTACTAACCTGCGTGTAATGTGTCACGATGCGGTAGAAGTATTCGAACACATGATCCCAAATGGCAGCTTATCGACACTGCAATTGTTCTTCCCAGACCCTTGGCATAAGAAGCGTCACCACAAGCGTCGTATTGTTCAATTAGGTTTTGCGGAAATGGTGCGTGAGAAGCTTATCCCTAATGAAGGTATTTTCCACATGGCGACCGACTGGGAAAACTACGCAGAGCACATGATTGAAGTGATGAACCAAGCGCCAGGTTTCGAAAACATTGCTAAAGATGGTGATTTCGTTCCTCGTCCAGACGATCGCCCGCTAACGAAGTTTGAAGCTCGTGGTCACCGTCTTGGTCACGGTGTTTGGGATATCAAATATAAGCGTATTGCGTAACCAGAGGAGTTCATGGGATGTACCATTACGCGATATTAGCGAATCCGGGTCATAACCGAATTTACTTTGATAGCGCAATGACCATTGCCTGTTCTGAGCTAAAAGCAATTTTAGCTTCACAAGGCGTGGATGTGACAGAAATTGGTAGTAAAGACGTTGGCTTACCTGCTGCGTTGGTGTTTTCTTGTCAGGAAGCGCTAACCGATGAGCAGGCGCGAAGAATCGCAGCCTCTTCGATTTACTATGCGCTATTTGAAGTGCGCGAAGATGGTTTACTTCGACCAGTTCAAGCGCCCGTATTTAACACTTTCCCGGAAAGTATGAGCCAGATTTTGCGCTACACCGGGAAAACAAACGAACAGTTTACCCGTTTGATGGTGAATATCGGCATTAGTGCGTCCAATACGGGAAGTGAACAACTGACCTTAATGGATCCAATGTGTGGTAAAGGTACAACCTTATTTGAAGGCTTGATCCACGGTTTGAACGTGGTAGGGGTTGAGATCAACGCCAAGTGGGTGCAAGAGATCCAGACCTTTATTGTTAAGTTCATGAAGAATGGCCGCTTTAAGCACAAAGTGAGCAAAGAAAAGCGCACTGCGGGTGGCAAGAAAGTGGCGGATGGTTTCGTGGTTGAAGCTGCAGCAAATAAAGAAGATTACAACCAAGGCAATCTTCAGTTTATGAAGCTGTATTCGGCTGATACTCGTATCGCTGATCAAGTCGTGAAAAAGAACTCAGTTGATGTGATGGTGTCTGATCTGCCTTATGGCGTGCAGCACGGCAGCAAAAATGCCAAGGACAGCAAACTGAACCGTAGTCCACTAGAGCTTTTAAAAGAGGCTCTGCCTGCATGGAAAGTGGTATTGAAAAAGCAAGGTTCAGTGGTGTTGTCTTTCAATGAATTCACATTGAAATGGAAAGATGTCGCGGCATTATTTGAAGAGCAAGGTTGGAAGGTACTTTCAGAAGAGCCTTACATCGGTTATCTTCACCGTGTTGATCAATCTATCAACCGCAATATTATTGTGGCAGTAAAACCATAATCGACTTGAGTCGAACGAACCCTATGGAAAAGCCAACGACACGTTGGCTTTTTTTACCTCTGAGCTCAACGAGTTCTCTTGTAAATAGAAGGTAGAGAATGAAACCGACAGTGGAAATTTTGACAGATATTTTGGCGGAAGTACGCCCTTTAATCGGCCAAGGTAAAGTGGCTGATTACATTCCTGCTCTGGCAAAAGTACCTAGCAACAAGTTAGGTATTGCGGTATACACCAACGAAGGTGAGGTTATTAAGGCGGGTGATGCCGATGAACCTTTCTCTATCCAATCTATTTCAAAAGCATTGAGCTTGACGTTAGCGATGTGCTTGTACAAGCAAGAAGAAATTTGGTCTCGAGTGGGAAAAGAGCCTTCGGGGCAGGCATTTAATTCGCTAATCCAGCTAGAAATGGAGCAAGGTATTCCTCGTAATCCATTTATAAATGCTGGAGCGATAGTAGTGGCAGATTTGTTACAAACTCGCTTATCTGCACCTCGTCAGCGCCTGTTGGAATTTGTGCGTCAGCTTTCTGGTGATACCCATATTGTGTATGACAAAGTCGTTGCGGCATCCGAAATGATGCATGGTGATCGTAATGCGGCGATTGCATATCTCATGCGCTCGTTTGGCAACTTCGAAAATGAGGTGATTCCAGTACTACAAAACTACTTCCACGCTTGTGCGCTGAAGATGAGTTGCGTCGATTTGGCTAAAACGTTTAGCTATTTAGCAAACAAGGGCACATCGGTACAAACGGGTAAGCCTGTAGTTTCTCCTGTGCAAACCAAACAACTTAATGCACTGTTAGCAACGTGTGGCTTGTATGATGGCGCGGGCGAGTTTGCTTATCGCGTTGGTATGCCTGGTAAGTCTGGTGTTGGTGGTGGCATTATCGCGGTAGTACCTGGTGAAATGACTATTTCAGTATGGTCTCCAGAGCTTGATCCTTCAGGTAACTCGCTTGCGGGTACTAAGGCGCTTGAGCTGCTCTCAGAGCGAATTGGCCGTTCAATTTTCTAATGTTGGAAATGTGTCAACCTTATTTAGGACGGCACAGTTTCTAAATAAAAAGCCTCTCAATTGAGAGGCTTTTTTTGTTTTGGGGTTGCGTTACTCTTCGCTTTCTTCGGCCATAAAGGCTTCGAGCAAATCATTAAGGAAGAGCTTCCCTTTTTCAGTAATTTGCCAATGGGTAGGCGTTTCACTCAGGTAGCCCATTTCTATCGCCCAGTCGATGGTTTCTTGAATCGTACTAAGCGGTAAGCCCGTGGTGTCCACATAATCTTGCTTCGGACAGGCTTCGATTAAGCGGAATCGGTTCATAAAAAACTCGAATGGACGATCTTCATCCGCGACGACATGTTCTGTATGCAGATAAGGTTTGACCATATTTTGATAAGCCGCTAAATAGCCTCGCGGGTGTTTTACCTTTGTCGTTCGAATAATACGTCCGTCGGTAAAACTGAGTTTGCCATGAGAGCCACAACCGATACCAAGGTAATCACCAAAGCGCCAGTAGTTGAGGTTGTGCTGACACTGATAGCCCGGCTTGCTGTAACCGGAGATTTCATATTGCACATAACCCGCGGCTGCAAGTTTTTGGTGTCCGAGCTCGAAAATATCCCACAAGTCATCATCGTCAGGTAGCGTTGGTGGCTTGTAGTAGAACATGGTGTTTGGTTCGATGGTCAGCTGATACCAAGACAAGTGCGGCGGTGCCAACTCAATCGCTTTGTCCAAATCTGCCAAGGCTTGTTCGATGCTTTGATCAGGTAAGCCGTGCATGAGATCGAGGTTAAAGCTGTTCAAACCGATTTGGTGCGCCAGCTGAGCAGCGTTGACGGCTTCGTCTTGGCCGTGAATACGCCCCAAACGCTCAAGCTTTTGTTGCTCAAAGCTTTGCACGCCGATAGAGATACGCGTTACCCCGGCTTTACGGTAGCCAACAAAACGCTCTGCTTCGATGGTGCCTGGGTTCGCTTCCATGGTTATTTCGATTTCAGGCTTGAACGGAATACGCGCTTCAATGCCCTTAAGTAGACGCTCGATGCCTTCTGCCGAAATCAAACTCGGCGTACCACCACCAATGAAGATTGAATGCAGTGGACGTGGCGCTTCGTTAAGTCGGTATTTCTCAATGTCGGTATCCAAATCTTCTAAAAGGGCACTGATGTACTCTTCTTCTGGAATCTCGGTTTTGAGCGCGTGAGAGTTAAAGTCGCAATACGGGCACTTTTGCACACACCAAGGGATGTGTACATACAAGCTGAGTGCTGGGGGCGTTAACATGGTCTAATTCGCTCGTGATTACTGAGACACTTGCTCAGACAGTTGAGCAAACAACGACTTGAGCGCTTTACCGCGGTGAGACAGTTGTTTCTTACGTGCAGGTTCAAGTTCGGCTGACGCACAGTTGTCTTCAGGAACAAAGAAGATTGGGTCGTAGCCAAAGCCATTTTCACCGTGTGCTTCAGTTAGAATTCGGCCTTCCCATTTACCGTGACAGACGATAGGCGTTGGGTCGTTCTCGTGACGCATGAGGACTAATACGCAGTGGAAACGTGCTGTACGCTCTGCTTCTGGTACGCCTTCCATTGCCGCTAGCAATTTTTCTAGATTCTCTTGATCAGATGCGCTCTCGCCTGCGTAACGTGCAGAGTAAATGCCCGGAGCGCCTTTTAAGAAATCGACTTCTAATCCAGAGTCGTCTGCAATGGCAGGAAGCCCTGTTTCTTGTGCGGCATGGCGAGCTTTAATGATTGCGTTTTCAATGAAAGTTGTACCCGTTTCAGCTACTTCCGATACATTGAATTCACTTTGCGCTAATACTTCAAAGCCGAAGTCAGACAACAAATCTGCCATTTCACGAACTTTGCCTTGGTTACCAGTTGCTAGCACAATTTTTTTCATGGGAATCTCTTTTAATAGTGATAGAGGAGAACAAATCGTTCTCCTCTAGATATTCTTTAACTAATAAGTGGTTTTTAGCCTGCTTAGATCCAAAAGCTTTTGGAACATCACAACCCAATTACTCTTCAACATAAAACTTCTGGGTGAATTTAAGCTTACCTGAGCCTTTGTTTCCAGCTTTTACGTCAATATCGAAAGTAAAAGTTTCTTCGTGGGTAATTGGCAGTTCGGCTAAATAGTATATCGCATTGCCTTCTTTGACTTCACGAAAGGTCAAGGTCTGAGTTTGGCCGATAAGGTTCTTCGCGCGTCCAGCAATTTTTGCTTCTAATGCTGGCTTACCCAATGAAGCTCTATCTAACACGCTAATATTAACCACAGCGAGGTATCCATTACGTTTGATATCGTAGCTACGTGCGACTTTGGGTGTTAGGAATGTTGAGTTAAACGCTACATAGTGTACTTCGATATCTTTCATATTTTTAAACTGATCGGCGAAGCTTGGTAACGACAACAGGCTAATCAGTAATGCGGTAATCCATTTGCTCATTGTTACTTCCTCAAAGCACTTGTTATAAAACAACCATAGCTGCAATTTTACCTTGGTCAGGGGGTAAAAAATGCGTACTCAGTCGTTGGTATTAGTAAGTGTGGTACAAAATCGTAAATAAAAAGCCATCATATGATGGCTTTAATTTCTGTCGGTATCTGGGTAGGCGATTCTATCCGAATTTGTTTGTGCCGTCCTAATTCACCTTTTTCTATGTGAACCAAGCCCTTAGCGATTTTAAACTGCTTGGCTAAGAACTTAGTTAGGTGTGCATTAGCTTTGCCATCGACAGGTGGAGCAGTAATGGCGATTTTTAGCTCTTCACCATGCAAGCCAACGATTTTATCGCGGCTAGCTTTAGGTTGAATATAGAGCTTCAGGATGATGTCCTCACCATCTTGCCAAACTGCAGCTGACATTATAGCTGGAACCAAATTGGACCAATGATATCGCCCATTAAGAAGTTCGCGAACTGCAAGCCGATAAATAACACCAGTACGCTTAAATCAAGACCACCAATAGCCGGAAGAATACGACGGATTGGAGCGCACATTGGCTCGGTCAGTTGATGGAATACGTACTCGATAGGGCTGCGGCCTTGGCTTACCCAGCTCAAAATTGCACGGATCAATAGTACCCAGAACAATAGGCCACCTGCGGCTTTGATTAATGATAATAAGCCCAAGAATAAGAAGTCAGCGCTGAAAGAGACGGAACCGTTCGAAGCTATTAGGATAAGCACGACAAATTTAAGCACACACAACACGTAGGCAAACAACACGGTTGCTAGGTCAATATTCCCCACGGAAGGGATAACGCGGCGCAATGGACCAATGACCGGCTGAGTCGCTTTTACTATGAATTGCGAGAATGGGTTGTAGAAGTCTGCGCGCGCAGCTTGCAACCAAATTCGCAAAATTACGACCATGATGTACAGGTCAAATAGGGTTGAGATGAGAAAACTCATTGAATTCATAAGGTACCCTTAACAAGTGATGGATGATACTAAACGGAGTTCATCCAAATAATTAAAACAGTTTTTCCATTTCTTCCGCGCGAGCCACAGCAGCTTGCATGGCTTTAGCGACAATATCTGAAAGTTGATGTTCGTTGAATGTACGCAGTGCTTCTGCCGTTGTCCCACCTTTCGATGTTACGTTCTCACGCAGGGTTGATAGCTCAGTTTCTGGGTTGCTAACCACCATACTGGCCGCGCCCAGTGCCGCTTGCTGAACCAATAGTCGAGCGGTCTCTTTATCAAAGCCTTGCTCAATCGCTTCTGCTTGCATCGCTTCCATAAACAGGAAGAAGTATGCTGGAGCACTGCCCGCTGCGGCAATCACATTATTGATGCCAGACTCTTGCTCAACCCAGCATACTTTACCGACCGATTCCATTAACTCTGCGGCAAAAGCTTTGTCGTGCTCGGTTACATGAGTTGGTGCGAATAAACCACTCATACCCAACCCAAGTTGTGATGGCGTATTTGGCATAACACGAACCAAGTTCAATTTGGTGGCTAGCATATCATCCAATCGTGAACAGTTGATGCCTGCGGCAATAGAAATCACCAGTTTATTAGTGAAATCGATCGATTGCAGTGGTTTACAGACATCAGCCATCATTTGCGGTTTTACAGACAATACCACCACATCCGCCTCGGTCGCAGCTTGGATGTTATCGCTGGTGGTACGGATGCCAAAATCTTGTTCTAGCAGAAGGCGGCGAGCCTCTGAAGGAGCTGTCGCGGTAATGTTTTGCGCTGGGTATCCGTTAGCAACCAAGCCTGAAACAATGGCTCTCACCATGTTGCCAGCACCAATGAAGGCGATTTTTTTATGTTCCATTTGTCTGATTTCCATCATGATATTTAGAATTTGTTGTGCGCCCAGGTGTATAATGGCGCCGCTGTTACTTACTGCTCCTATTGGCGAGTAAGATGATTGCGCATTTACGCTCTAACGATTGACGACATAACTTATGTCGCGAGTGAGCGTTTTGTTGATTTAGCTGTAGTCTCGTGCGCCGAAAATAGCGGTTCCAATACGAACCATTGTACTACCAGCTTCGATTGCAGCGGTCATATCACCACTCATTCCCATTGATAATGTATCGATTTCTGGGAACTGTGCTTCGAGTGTTTGCTTCAACGTAGCCAACTTCTGAAATTCACGGAGTTGTGATTCGTAGTCAGACACGTTGGCAGGAATCGACATCAACCCTCTTAAAGTGAGGTTGGGTAGGCGAGAAATCAACTCCGCCAGCTCGAATACTTCCGCTTCAGTGACGCCAGATTTAGATGCCTCACCACTGGTGTTAACCTGAATCAGAACTTGTAGCGGTTTAAGTTCGCTTGGCCGCTGATCATTCAGGCGTTGAGCTATCTTGGTTCGATCGATGGTGTGAACCCAATCGAAATGTTCAGCAACAAGTCGCGATTTATTGGATTGAATCGGGCCAATGAAGTGCCATTCGATTCGATTATCTGGATAATGCTCGGCAAAGTGCTGAACTTTACTGACGCCCTCTTGAACGTAGTTTTCACCAAAGGCGGTTTGTCCCGCTTGGTAGGCTTCGAGAATTGCCTCGACAGGTTTAGTTTTGCTTACCGCTAGAAGTTGCACTGACTCTGGAGTTCGACCACATTTTTGCTCGTCATATCGAATTTGAGAGGTGATATGTTCAATATTTTGTTGAATACTACTCATAGCTGTACTTTAGACTTAAGGATTTTAAATGGATATCACTGAGTTACTGGATTTTAGTGTAAAACATAATGCCTCGGATCTACATCTTTCTGCAGGTGTCCCACCAATGGTTCGTATTGATGGGGATGTGAGAAAACTAGGCATTCCAGCGTTTACACACCAAGAAGTGCATCGTTTGGTTTTCGAAATCATGAACGATGCCCAACGCAGTGAGTTCGAAGAAAAACTCGAAGTCGATTTCTCTTTTGAGTTGCATAACGTTGGCCGTTTCCGTGTCAACGCTTTCAACCAATCTCGCGGTTGTGCGGCAGTATTTCGTACCATTCCAAGTAGCATTCCAACTCTGGAAGAGCTAGAAGCGCCAGAGATCTTCAAAAAAATTGCGAACGCTGAAAAAGGCTTAGTTCTAGTCACTGGCCCAACAGGTTCAGGTAAATCGACGACCTTAGCAGCCATTGTTGACTACATTAACCGTAATCACAACAAGCATGTACTCACAATTGAAGATCCGATTGAATTTGTTCACAACAACAATAAATGTTTGATCAACCAGCGTGAAGTTCACCGTGACACCCATAGTTTCCAAAATGCTTTGCGTAGTGCATTGCGCGAAGACCCAGACGTTATTCTGGTTGGTGAGATGCGTGACAAAGAAACCATCAGTCTAGCGCTGACAGCGGCTGAAACCGGTCACCTTGTTTTCGGGACGTTGCACACCAGCTCGGCGGCAAAAACCATTGACCGTATTATCGATGTGTTTCCTGGTAGTGATAAAGATATGGTTCGCTCGATGCTATCTGAGTCCCTTCGTTCGGTTATCGCGCAAAAGCTTCTGAAGCGTAATGGTGGTGGCCGTATTGCATGCCATGAAATTATGATGGCAACGCCTGCGATTCGCAACTTGATCCGCGAAGACAAAGTCGCGCAGATGTATTCGATCATTCAAACAGGTGCGGCTCACGGCATGCAAACCATGGAGCAAAATGCTCGTCAGTTAATGGCGCAAGGCATGGTTGCTCGTGAAGAGGTCGATAGTAAGATCGGATTAGAAGTGCAGCAATTCTCGTAACGTTCATACAGATAATGGTGAATACGGAAGATGGATCTAGATAAATTTCTCGAAGGCATGCTGGCGCTGAAAGCGTCGGATCTTTACATCACGGTTGGAGCGCCAATTCTATTTCGTGTGGATGGCGAATTGCGTCCGCAAGGGGAAAAACTTACCGAGAGCGATGTGGCTGCATTACTCGACAGCGCTATGGAACCAGATCGGCGTCAGGAATTTCGTAAAAGTCGCGAGTCGAATTTTGCCATTGTGAGAGATTGTGGTCGCTTCCGTGTGAGTGCCTTTTTTCAACGCGAGTTACCAGGCGCAGTGATTCGTCGTATTGAAACCAATATTCCTACTTTTGAGCAGTTAAAGTTACCGTTAGTGTTGCAAGATTTGGCGATAGCTAAGCGTGGTTTGGTGCTGGTGGTCGGTGCTACTGGATCGGGTAAATCGACCACCATGGCGGCGATGACAGGCTATCGAAACAGCAATAAAACCGGGCACATTTTGACGGTCGAAGATCCGATCGAATTCGTGCATGAACACAAGCGCTGTATCGTGACTCAACGCGAAGTTGGGTTAGATACGGAAAGCTATGAAGTTGCGCTTAAAAACTCGCTGCGCCAAGCACCAGATATGATTTTGATTGGTGAGATCCGTAGCCGTGAAACAATGGAATACGCGATGACCTTCGCCGAAACGGGTCACCTGTGTATGGCAACGTTGCACGCCAACAATGCAAACCAAGCTTTAGAGCGCATTCTTCACTTGGTACCGAAAGATCAAAAAGAACAATTCTTGTTCGATTTGTCGATGAACCTAAAAGGCGTGGTTGGTCAGCAGCTGATCCGAGATAAAAATGGGCAGGGACGTCATGGTGTATTTGAGATCTTGCTAAATAGCCCACGTGTGTCGGATTTGATTCGTCGCGGAGATTTACATGAGTTGAAGTCAACCATGGCTCGCTCAAATGAGTTTGGTATGCTGACGTTCGATCAATCTCTTTATAAGTTAGTGATGCAAGGTAAGATCAGCGAAGAGGATGCACTACATAGTGCCGACTCGGCGAATGATCTGCGCTTGATGTTGAAAACGCAGCGTGGTGAAGCATTCTCTACGGGCAGTTTGGCGAACGTTAAGATCGATATGGATTAATCCAATCCAGAAACAAAAAAGGTTGGCAGGAGCCAACCTTTTTTCATTGTGCTTGAAGTGTTTACTCACCCCAAAGGGCTTCAAACCAGCTTTCTAGAATCACCACTGCTGACTGGCAGTCAACATTACCTTTCGATAGGGCTTTGTAGCCGCCCATGCTGAACAACTCCGCACGAGCTTCTGCTGTAGATAAACGCTCATCATGCAGTTCAACTGGCAATCCGTATCGGCCTTGCAGACGCTTAGCAAATTTTCGTGCACGAGGGGTTATGGTCTCAAGGTCTTTACCATGCAGATCGGTCGGTAAACCGACCACTAGCAAATCTGGTTGCCACTCTTTGATTTGCTTTTCGATATCGTCCCAGTTTGGAATACCGTCATTGGCTTTAAAGGCTTTTAATGGGGAAGCTGTACCAGTAATTTCTTGGCCAATAGCGCTACCAATGCTTTTGGTTCCAAAGTCAAAAGCCATAATTGTGCGTGACATAAGGTGTCTCTATCTAATGTAACTGTATATTTGGACTAAGCATGTCCAGAGTCTGCTGAAAGGTGACTTGGGTCGATGCCCAGCTTTTCGACCGCTTTCTTCCAACGCTCGTTGATTGGTGTATTAAAGATAATTTCAGGCGTCGCTTCAATGGTGAGCCAAGAGTTTTCGACCAGCTCACTTTCTAATTGGCCTGCACTCCAACCGGAGTAGCCAAGTGCCACTAAGTAATCACTTGGTTCTGCTTCTGTTCCTAACACCGACAGAATATCACGCGAAGTGGTTACCGCGAGGTCATCGGTCATTTGGACGCTGGACTCGTAGTAATCTTTGGGTTTATGCAAAATAAAGCCACGATCTTCCGAGATTGGGCCGCCATTGTAAACTGGTCTATCTAGACTGGCTTCAAATAGGCGCGGGTGTACTGGCTGAACTTCCACCTGCTTGAGCATGTTGCCGACGGTGATATCAACAGGAGCATTGATCATCAGCCCCATAGCGCCGTCTTCGTTGTGCTCACAAACGTAGATCACGCTGTTTTGAAAGTACGGATCTTTCATCCCAGGCATGGCAACCAAAAAGTGATTTGTGAGATTCATACTCATACTGACCCTTAACTCTCGTAAATGCCCTTAAGCAAACATCATACAGTTTATCATCTAGGTATGTGCATGAGTTTGCTTAAGTTAATGTACTACGCTCTCTATTAACTGTAATACAGTTTGAGTTATTCGCCTTTTACTCGACGCTCAATCGCATCCATCAGCTTGCCTGTGATTGAGATATCAAAAGCTGCTTCAATTTCGCGAATACAGGTTGGGCTGGTGACGTTGATTTCTGTTAGCTTGTCGCCAATTACGTCAAGGCCAACAAAGATAAGGCCTTTTTCTTTCAGTGTCGGGGCAACGGTTTGCGCAATTTTGAGGTCGGTTTCGCTTAGCGGACGAGCTTCACCAGTACCACCAGCGGCTAGGTTGCCGCGCGTTTCGCCTTTAGCAGGAATGCGTGCTAGACAGTAAGGCATAGGTTCGCCATCTACCACTAGGATACGTTTGTCACCGTTGCTGATGTCTGGCACGAAGGTTTGTGCCATTGCGTAGTTTTGACCGTGGTTAGTCAATGTCTCGATGATTACAGAGACGTTTGGATCGTTTTCTTTTACACGGAAGATGGACGCGCCACCCATACCATCAAGCGGTTTCAGGATGACATCACCATGTTTTTCACGAAATTCTTTAATTTTCTCTGCTTTTCGCGTCACGATCGTTGTAGGTGTCAGCTCTGGGAACCATGCTGTAAACAGCTTTTCGTTACAATCACGTAAGCTTTGAGGCTTGTTAACGATCAGTGCACCTTGTTCTTCTGCACGCTCAAGGATGTAAGTCGCGTAGATGTATTCAGTATCAAACGGAGGATCTTTACGCATTAGCACCGCGTCTAGCTCAGACAGTTCGATAGTTTGCTCTGATTTGAACTCGTACCAACCGTTTGGATCTTCTTTTAGTTCTACCACTTTAGTATCTGCAATGGCAACGCCTTGATCGAGATGCAGATCATTCATTTCCATGTAGTGGATTTCATAGCCGCGTCGTTGCGCTTCAAGCATCATGGCAAAGCTAGAGTCTTTTTTGATGTTAATGGACGAGATTGGGTCCATTACGATACCGAGTTTGATCATTATTTTTCTCCGTTTAACCAAGATCGCCGAAACGAACTTGTAAGGCTGTAATTGCTGTCAGAGCCGCTGTTTCGGTACGCAGAACGCGAGGGCCGAGTAGCGTTTCTTCAAATTGGTATTCTCGAGTCATCTCGATTTCTTCAGACGATAAACCGCCTTCAGGACCGATCAGTAGGCGCACTTTTTCAACCGGGGTTGGCAAAGTGTTGATTGAGTATTTAGCACGAGGGTGAAGGTTAAGCTTTAAACCATCGTACTCTTCTTTACACCACTCTTCCAAGCTCATAATTGGACGAATTTCGGGCACGACATTACGCCCACATTGCTCACAGGCACTGATGGCGATTTTCTGCCATTGCGCGAGTTTTTTCTCAAAACGCTTTTGGTCAAGCTTGACGCCACAACGTTCAGAAATCAGAGGAGTGATGGTATTGACGCCAAGTTCAACAGACTTTTGGATGGTGAACTCCATCTTATCGCCACGTGAAATGACTTGACCAAGGTGCAGATCTAGAGGGGATTCAATATTGTTTTCTAAGCGCTCGGTGATGTTAACCAAAACTGATTTCTTGCTGACGTCACTGATAACCGCTGGGAACTCTGCGCCACTGCCGTCAAAAAGGAGAACGTCTTGGCCTTCTTTCATGCGCAAAACACGACCGATATGGCCTGCTGCGTCGTCACTTAAAGCAAGTGAGCCAAGTTGATGAATGGTTTCTGGATGATAAATTCGAGGGGTACGCATGAGATTTCCAGCAAGAGAATAAACTTAAACCCTAACATGGATGCTTTGCACCGAAAAAACAAGGGGCAAGAAGCGTTTCAATATCAGTAATTGAAACGCTTCGAGGTCGGAGGTTACAGTGCGCGGCAGGCTTCTTGAACAAATGGGTTGTGATTGCCCTGTACTTTTGCAATGCGCTCGTCACGCTCACATTCCCATTTATCGACAGGATAGGTTTTGTTCCAAGCACTCATTAATTGCGTTTGCTGCTTCGACAGTTTGAAACCGTACTCTTTGCTCATGTATAGATAGGTGCGAGCAATTGAGCCACGCGCACGGTCTGGTGGCATGACTTTACGCTGCTTAAAGTTCACTTGCATCTCACAGCGACCATAACTTACGCCATCCATACCGTTCCATTGGCTGAAGTTGTAGTTCGAACGGTCACCGTTTACTTCACCAATAGCAGGAGTTAGGTTGTGCAAGTCTGCTTCCATCAAACGAAAAGTTTCGTCTTTTTTCTTACAGTTTTTACGTCCGCCATCTTGCCAGCATTGACGCTGGTGGCCAAATTGCCACGCAGGAACAACGTGCTCCCATTCGATTCGTGCAGCCCGTTTTTCTTGTTTACGGACTTGGTAGCCGCAAGAGGCTAAATCGGGTAAGCCTTTCTTGCCTTGCCATTGAATGTTACAGCCACAGTAGAAGCTTGTTGGATGGTCTTGATAAATTTTGACCGCCTCACGTTTGGCAGCAGAGAATGAGCTCGGTGGCGCGGCAATCGCAGTGCTAGAAAGCGCGATAAGCAACAGAGAGAGTAAGTATTTCATGATAAAAGTCTTTATAAAGTATGACTTTATTCATGATAACACTCATAAAATAGCTTTAGTGATGAGTAAGTTAACAATAAGTGGCGAAGGGAAGGTTTTGATCAACTCGATTTTTATTTTGGGAACGCAAGTAACACTATGAGGTAAGGGCTACGATAATTGAATGCCGGTGAAGTTAAGTGGTTGGCGACATTTTTGACAAGAGTACGTCGCCTCTTTGCGCAGCACTTTATTATGACGGCGAATCGATAGAGGGTAGGTCATACAACCACAACGATACTCAAAGGTTTTACCTTGAACGGATTTTACTTCAAAGCTGTGAGTGGTTTTGGCTGGTACGTTAAATACGGCTTCCATGACGCCTTTCCATTCTTTACCGTGAGGCCTTACTCGCCCGTAAACCTGATAAGTAATCAGGTGTGCTACTTCATGAGGAATGACTTCATCTAAGAATGCTTGGGTGTTTTCGCGAAATAAAACAGGGTTTAGGCGTACTTGATTTAATTGAAGGTAGGCTTTTCCTGCCGCTTTCCCACGGACGTCGAAGGTGATTGTTGGAATCGGGAAAGAACGTTTGAAAGCTTGTTCCGCCATCGCGATACAGCCCGCCATCACTTGCTTGGCTTTATAGCTGAGTTCTATATCCACAATTCACCTCGATAAATTAAATAAAAAAGCCCCCGCATTTGCGAGGGCCAGATCATAGCATCAGTTAATTATGGTGTGTGTTTTTTCTTGATGGTGGCATGGTAAGCGTGCCATGTACCGTAGCCTAGAATTGGCATGGTAAACAACATTCCGATCCCGTAGGTCGCAAAGCCGATAAGAATACCGCCACAGATGATCGCTGCCCAAACAATCATTGCTGGAATGTTGGATTTCACTGCATTAAAGCTGGTAAATACAGCGGTCATCATGTCTACACGACGCTCCATCATGAGAGGAATAGAAAAGGCTGAAATGCTAAACACCACACAAGCCAAAACAAAGCCAACTAAAGAGCCGATGACAAGGAAGGGTAGGAACTCACTTAAAGGTGCCCCTTGAACAGAAGGGTAGAGTGCATGAAGTAGAGCGGCAATGCGCATCCAAAATATCATACACACTGCGAGTAACACGGCGAACGCCCATTGAGATGTTGAGTTACGACCGATCGCTTTCATTGAATGGAACAAGCTTGCTTTGTGTCCGCGCTCTCTCTCCCAACTGGCATCATACAAGCCCAGCGCGAGAAACGGACCGATTAACATGTAAACAATCAAACTGGGCATGACGACTAAGTGTGTGCCTTGCCACTGTACGAGCAAAACAATGCCTATCGCAGCAGCCATAAAACAGATGCCATAGAAAGCACTAATAAGCGGCATTCGCACGAAATCATGCAGACCTAATGCGAGCCAATGAAAAGGTGCAGAAAGATTGACCGTATTGCACGGTATGGTTCTGGCGTATTCGTTGTCTGGCACTTCCTTTCGTTTGTTGTGGAAGTCCGATGGATTAACAGTTCGAGGCATAACTCCTCCTTGATTTATTCCCACATTATCCGCTTATACCAACTGACAGCGGTTTTTGTTCAGTCAAACTTGAAGCGACTTTTTCAAGTTTACATCTGAGCATTGGCTTAGTTTGGTATCGGCCATAAAGATGCCTGACTCATGTCTTTACTTAAGTGTTGCTTCCACAGTCGCCAGCATCCGACGTCTCTATTTAAATTGGAGTTAACAATATTTTAACTATTGGCGGAGATGGGATAATTTACAAATAATTGCTTAAAATTTATTCGGTATAAAAATGAGGGAGAAACAGGACTGCTTTGTGGGGCAGGGCGGTATGAGCCGAAATGGCTGGATAAAAGTTGCTGAAAATAAAAAGCCCCCGCCATAGGCGAGGGCTTGATTGATTCTTGCTTGGCTTGATTATTTGATGCCAGCGAAATCGCGTAGAAGTGCAGCTTTGTCTGTCGCTTCCCACGGGAATTCTTCACGACCGAAGTGACCGTAAGCCGCTGTCTTCTTGTAGATAGGTTGAAGAAGGTTAAGCATTTCTTGTAGACCGTATGGACGTAGGTCGAAGAATTGACGAACCGCTTCAATGATGATGTCGTGAGATACTTTCTCAGTACCGAACGTTTCCACCATGATAGACGTTGGATCAGCAACACCGATTGCGTAAGAAAGTTGGATCTCACAACGGTCAGCCATGCCTGCCGCTACGATGTTTTTCGCTACGTAGCGTGCTGCGTATGCTGCACTACGGTCAACTTTTGATGGATCTTTACCAGAAAACGCACCGCCACCGTGACGAGCTGCGCCGCCGTAGGTATCTACGATGATCTTACGACCAGTTAGGCCACAGTCACCCATAGGACCACCGATTACGAAGCGACCGGTTGGGTTAATGAAGAAGTTTGTTTCTTTGTTGATCCACTCAGAAGGTAGCACTGGCTTAATGATCTCTTCCATTACCGCTTCACGCAGGTCTGAAGTTGAGATTGAGTCACAGTGTTGAGTTGAAAGAACAACCGCGTCGATACCAACGATGTTACCTTGATCGTATTGGAATGTTACCTGAGATTTTGCATCAGGACGCAACCAAGGTAGTGTGCCGTTTTTACGAACTTCTGCTTGCTTTTGAACAAGACGGTGAGAGTAAGTAATTGGCGCTGGCATTAGTACTTCAGTTTCGTTACAAGCGTAACCAAACATGATGCCTTGGTCGCCTGCACCTTGTTCTTTAGGGTCAGCTTTATCAACACCTTGGTTGATATCTGGCGACTGTTTACCGATTGTGTTTAGTACCGCACAAGAATCTGCGTCAAAGCCCATATCTGAATGTACGTAGCCGATTTCACGAACGGTTTCACGAGTTAACTCTTCGATGTCTACCCATGCTGAAGTCGTGATTTCACCACCCACCATTACCATACCGGTTTTAACGTAAGTCTCACATGCAACACGAGCCTTTGGATCTTGCTCTAGAATCGCGTCAAGAACCGCATCAGAAATCTGGTCTGCAATTTTATCTGGATGACCTTCTGATACTGACTCAGAAGTAAACAGGTGCTTAGCCATGTTAGCTCCACTATATCTGGTTTAAAACTGGGGAATGATAAACTCTCCAGCGCAAATTAATACTAATTTTTGTAGGTGTATCTACATCTAGACGTCTATTCTAAATTTGATTGCTCGAATTACAAGCTCTTTTTTGGTTTTTGTTATAACCAAACGTTTGCCTGATTTATTGATAATTTTAAGAACTTCGAACGATTTGGCGCGAAAGGTGCAATATTTGTGAGGTTTTGGACTGGAAAACGTTTGCACACCCAACAGGGCTTTGAGAGAATTATGACCTACTTTTCGTTTCGCTTAATGTACTCAGGAGCAGACATGTCGTCTCGTAAACATCTTGCCAATGCAATTCGTGCTCTAAGCATGGATGGTGTTCAACAAGCTAACTCAGGCCACCCAGGCGCACCAATGGGTATGGCTGATATCGCTGAAGTTCTTTGGCGCTCTCACCTAAACCATAACCCTTCAAACCCAGAGTGGGCCGACCGCGATCGCTTTGTGCTGTCAAACGGTCATGGGTCAATGCTTATTTACTCTCTACTGCACTTAAGCGGTTACGAGCTATCTATTGACGATCTGAAAAACTTCCGTCAATTGCACTCAAAAACCCCAGGTCACCCAGAGTACGGCTACGCGCCTGGTATCGAGACAACAACGGGTCCTCTAGGTCAAGGCATCACTAACGCTGTTGGTATGGCGATCGCAGAGAAAGCACTAGCGGCACAGTTCAACAAAGAAGGTCACGATATCGTTGACCACTTTACGTATGTGTTCATGGGTGACGGCTGTCTAATGGAAGGCATCTCGCATGAAGCATGCTCTCTTGCTGGGACGTTAGGTCTAGGCAAACTGATCGCGTTCTGGGATGACAACGGCATTTCTATCGACGGTCATGTTGAAGGCTGGTTCTCTGACGATACACCTAAGCGTTTTGAAGCGTACGGCTGGCATGTAATCCCAGCAGTCGATGGTCACGACTCAGACGCGATCAACGCAGCAATTGAAGCAGCAAAAGCGGACCCACGTCCTACGCTTATCTGTACCAAAACAATTATCGGTTTCGGTTCTCCTAACAAGTCTGGTTCGCACGACTGTCACGGTGCACCACTAGGTCACGATGAAATCCAAGCGGCTCGCGAATACCTAGGTTGGGAGTACGGCCCATTTGAGATCCCGGCAGATGTTTACGCTGAGTGGGATGCAAAAGAAGCGGGCGCCGCGAAAGAAGCAGCTTGGAATGAAAAATTCGAAGCATACGCTGCAGCTTACCCTGCTGAAGCGGCAGAGCTTAAACGTCGTCTAAACGGCGAACTTCCTGCACAATGGGAAGAAAAAGCGAACCAAATCATTGCCGATCTTCAAGCAAACCCAGCGAACATTGCATCACGTAAAGCATCGCAAAATGCACTAGAAGCGTTTGGTCAAATGCTTCCTGAGTTTATGGGTGGTTCTGCTGACCTAGCGCCTTCTAACCTGACCATGTGGTCTGGTTCTAAGTCTCTAGAAACGGAGGACTTCTCTGGCAACTACATCCACTACGGTGTACGCGAATTCGGTATGACTGCTATCATCAACGGTATCGCATTGCACGGTGGTTTCGTTCCTTACGGCGCAACATTCCTAATGTTCATGGAATACGCTCGTAACGCAATGCGTATGGCTGCGCTGATGAAAATTCAGAACATCCAAGTTTACACGCATGATTCGATCGGTCTTGGCGAAGATGGCCCAACTCACCAACCTGTTGAGCAAATGGCGTCTCTACGTGTAACTCCAAACATGAGCACATGGCGCCCATGTGACCAAGTTGAGTCTGCAGTTGCATGGAAACTAGCGATTGAACGTAAAGATGCACCAACTGCACTTATCTTCTCTCGTCAAAACCTAGCGCAACAAGAGCGTACTGCTGAACAAGTCGCAGACATCGCGAAAGGTGCTTACATCCTGAAAGATAGCGAAGGTAAGCCTGAGCTAATCCTTATCGCAACAGGTTCTGAGGTTGAGCTTGCAGTGAAAGCCGCTGAGCAACTAACTTCAGAAGGCAAGAAAGTACGCGTTGTTTCAATGCCATCAACAGACGCATTCGACAAACAAGACGCTGCTTACCGTGAATCTGTACTGCCATCAGACGTAACGGCACGTATCGCTATTGAAGCGGGCATTGCGGATTTCTGGTACAAGTACGTAGGCTTCGACGGTCGCATCATCGGTATGACAACATTCGGTGAATCTGCACCTGCTGGTCAGCTATTCGAGATGTTTGGCTTCACGACTGAAAACGTAGTGAACACAGCAAAAGAATTGCTAGCGTAATTGCAGGACCGTCTAAACAGTCGAACGTAAACGACGATTGTTAAACGCTAAAGTTAGAAAGGCCATCATTATGATGGCCTTTTTATTTTTGTCAGGTTTTCCAACCTTGTGGAATGCTTTGGTGAATGCAGTCTAAAAGTACGGATAAGCGCAGTGGTGGTCGTCCTGCTGGTGTATAGCAGTTAATGGAAATAGGCTCAGAAAGCCAACCTTCTAAGCAAGGTGTGATTCGCCCTGGGTGATGTTTCTCATAGCCGCATGCTGTCCAAGTCGGCAGCAGTCCAATACCATGACCATTCGCGATACTGTCTATTTGCATTGCTATGTTGTCGCTGTATAAGCGACTAACAAAGGGCTCTAAAAAGAACTCACCGTGTTGAGGGTGTGCTAGCATCAATCCATTTTCTTGCACTGAACCAAAATCGATCCATGGATGTGCTTCAAGTTCTTTGGGGTGCGGTATAGGCCCATGTTGTTTTAGATAATTTGGAGAGGCAAAAGGCGTATAGCGAAATACCCCCAGCACTTCTTTTCGCCAGTCTAGCTCTTTACGTTCACCGAGCCAGATGAACAAATCTGGGTCGTGATGCGCCTCAGAAAAGTCACTGGTAAGTTGAACTCTAACATCGGGATTATCAGCAAGAAAACGATTGAGTACGCCGCCGAGCCAGCTTCTAACTAAGGCAGTGTGACAAACAATATGCAGTGGCCCTGAAACTTGGTTCGTTAAACCTTGAAGTGCATCATAACTCTCTTCACTTAACTCAAGAATCTGGCGGCTGTAGTGGGCAAAGATTTCTCCAGCTCTTGTCAGAACTAATCGATTACCTTGTCTGGCGGTTAGAGCCTGACCGAAGTCTTCTTCTAATTGTGCCAAGCGACGACTTAGCGTTGATTTTGGCTGATTAAGGGCTTTAGCAGCGGCTGTCAAACTTTTATGCTGATTGAGCGCATCAAAGGCTCTAATTGATGCTAAGTCGTGCATATTTCTTTTACTCCTTACTGCGTTATGTACGAGTTCCATAAATGGAAAGAACCGTTCCATAACTCTCACTATGCATCTCATTCTATTTGTGAATAATTCACTTTCGAAAATAATAATCATTATCAATTATGGAGATGTAGATGTCTACTCTTAGACTGCCAGTTATTACCGCAACTGGTATTTTAGCCTTCGTCAGTGTCCCTCATGTTTTTGCCAATGATGCAGTTTCTAAAATGGAAACAGTGGTTGTAACTGCATCAAGCTACGAGCAATCTCAAGCGGACGCGCCTGCAAGTATTAGTGTGATTTCACGTGAGGAGTTGGACTCCCGTTATTACCGCGATGTGACTGATGCACTAAAAAGTGTGCCAGGTGTTGTCGTGACAGGTGGTGGTGATACTACCGACATTAGTATCCGTGGTATGGGTTCTAAATACACTTTGATACTGGTCGATGGTAAACGTCAAAGCACGCGTGAAACTCGTCCAAATAGTGACGGCCCAGGTATCGAACAAGGTTGGTTACCTCCTCTTCAAGCGATTGAGCGAATCGAAGTTATTCGCGGCCCAATGTCGACGCTTTACGGTTCTGATGCGATTGGTGGTGTGATTAACGTCATCACACGAAAAGATGCGTTAGAGTGGACGGGTAATGTTCAACTGGGCACGGTACTACAAGAGAATAGCCGCTCAGGTGGAGAGCAGAGCGCGAACTTTTTCGTTAATGGTCCGTTGGCTGAAAATTTATCTCTCCAAGTATATGGTCAGTACACAACCAGAGAAGAAGATGACATCGAATACGGTTATGAAGATAAAGATATGCAGAGTATCTCTTCAAAACTGACTTACCAGATTAATGAGCGCCACTCGGTACAATTAGAAGGAGGCACGTCGGCACAAAGTCGTCGTGGCAATGTGGGCCTTTCAGTGCCGACCACTGGGTGTCGTGGAGGGTGTGAAGATTCACTGAATGAATATCGTCGTAATTACGTAACGGTAAGCCACAACGGTGATTGGGATTCGATTGGCATTTCAGATACTTACTTACAGCGAGAAGAGAGCGAGAACAAATCTCGTGAGATGACGATCACCAACACCACGTTCAAATCGAGCTTGGTGACTGGTATCGGAAACCATACGTTGACGACGGGTGTGGACGCCACTCATGCAGAGCTTGAGGATTTCACCTCCAACAAAGCGTCATCGAAGACTGAAACATCGAATACGCAGTGGGCTGTTTTCATTGAAGATGAATGGAGAATAGCTGATCCGTTTAGCGTTACGCTTGGTGGTCGTCTAGATCATGACGAAAACTATGGCGCGCACTTTAGTCCACGTGTTTACGGTGTATGGCGAGTTGATCCGTCTTGGACGGTGAAAGGCGGTGTGGCAACAGGTTTCCGTTCTCCACAATTACGTGAAATTACTCCTGGCTGGGCGCAAGTCAGTGGTGGCGGTAATATCTACGGTAACCCAGATCTTGACCCTGAAACGTCGCTAAACAAAGAAATCAGCGTCTTGTATCAAGGTGATTCTGGCTTAGATGTCTCTTTGACAGCGTTCCATAACGAATTCAAAGACAAGATCACACGTGTTGTTTGTCCAGACACTATCTGTACTGATGGTCCAAACCAATGGGGAGCAGATCCAACGTACCGTATTAACGTGGATGAAGCCGTCACACAAGGTATTGAAGCGACCTTAGCATCGCCGTTAACGGAAACCATTTACCTTAGCTCGAGCTACACATTTACCGACTCAGAGCAAAAAACAGGTGAATACAAAGGCATGCCGCTGCAGCAGTTACCAAAGCATCTGTTTAATGTGGATGTGACTTGGCAAACGACAACGGATCTAGAGAGCTGGGCGAAAGTCACGTACCGAGGTAAAGAAATGGATCCGGTTACTGGCCCATCAAGAAACAGTATCGTAGAACCAGCTTATACCTTTGTGGACGCCGGTGTGACATACCAGTTAACCGACAATACTCGTATTAAAGGCGCTATCTATAACTTGCTGGACGAGGAAATCAGTTACGAAGAATACGGATATATTGAAGATGGTCGTCGCTACTGGTTAGGTTTAGACGTCGCATTTTAATTATCTATCGTTGTAATAAGGTCGAGCATAGTCTCGACCTTTTTTAATCCTGCTTTACTGTGATTCAACAGGTGCGTTTGTCAGCCTGATCAGGTAGTATCTGTGACACGAAATTTTTGGTAGGGCGAAGGATAAATGCTAAAGGTTGCGATCAATGGATTTGGACGTATAGGTCGTAATGTTCTGCGAGCGGTGTATGAAAGCGGAAAACACCAGCAGATCAAGGTTGTGGCGGTAAACGAACTAGCACAGCCAGAGGCGATGGCACACCTACTGCAATATGACACCAGTCATGGTCGCTTTGGTAAAAAAATTTCCCATGACCAAGAACATTTGCATGTTCATCATGACAGCGGTGAATATGATTCCATTCGCATTCTCCATCTCTCCGAAATCGAATTACTTCCTTGGCGTGATTTAGAAGTTGATATCGTCTTGGATTGCACTGGCGTATTTGGTTCGCAAGCGGATGGGCAAGCGCATATAGAAGCTGGCGCTAAGAAAGTACTGTTTTCGCACCCGGGCGCAAACGACCTAGATAATACGATTATCTATGGCGTGAACCACGAAACTCTGAAAGACGAGCACCGTGTTGTCTCCAATGGCTCTTGCACCACCAACTGTATCGTTCCCATCATTAAAGTATTAGACGAAGCCTTCGGCATAGAGTCTGGCACCATTACCACAATTCATTCGTCCATGAACGATCAACAAGTAATTGATGCGTATCATAACGACTTACGCCGTACCCGCGCTGCAAGCCAATCTATTATTCCGGTGGACACTAAGTTGCATAAGGGGATTGAAAGAATCTTCCCGAAATTTTCCAACAAATTCGAAGCAATTTCTGTTCGTGTTCCAACGGTTAACGTCACTGCAATGGATTTAAGTGTCACAATTAGTACAAATGTGAAAGTTAATGACGTAAATCAAACCATTGTTAACGCATCTCAGTGTACATTACGTAACATTGTTGACTATACTGAATCGCCACTCGTTTCCATCGACTTTAACCACGACCCCCATAGTGCGATTGTGGATGGAAGCCAGACTAGAGTGAGTAACGGGCAACTCGTAAAAATGCTCGTTTGGTGCGACAACGAATGGGGCTTTGCTAACCGGATGCTGGATACTGCCTTAGCAATGCAAGCTTCTTCGCAAGTGGAACAGTAATGACGAAGAAGTGATGGAGAATTTTTATTTCAAGCCTTGAAATAAATCCATAATATCTCCATATCTATAACCAGTTTGAAGAATTAACAGGCTTGGCAGGGTTGCCGAGTTTTCAAAAACTTTAATTATTAAATATTTGAGAGGACACATCATGTCTGTAATCAAGATGACTGACCTGGATCTTGCAGGTAAACGTGTATTTATCCGTGCTGACCTAAACGTGCCAGTAAAAGACGGTAAAGTAACTTCGGATGCACGTATCATCGCATCTCTTCCAACTATTAAGCACTGCCTAGAAGCAGGCGCTAAAGTAATGGTTACGTCTCACCTAGGTCGCCCAACTGAAGGTGAATACGCTGAAGAGTTCTCTCTACAACCAGTTGTTAACTACCTAAACGACGCACTAGATTGCGAAGTGAAGCTAGCAAAAGACTACCTAGATGGCCTAGAGCTAAATGCGGGTGAACTTGTTGTTCTTGAAAACGTTCGCTTCAACAAAGGCGAAAAGAAAAACGACGAAGAGCTATCTAAGAAATACGCAGCACTATGTGACGTATTCGTAATGGACGCATTCGGTACGGCTCACCGTGCTCAAGCATCTACTCACGGCGTTGGTATGCACGCAGACGTAGCATGTGCTGGTCCTCTACTAGCGAACGAACTAGAAGCGCTAGGCAAAGCAATGGACAAGCCAGCTCGTCCAATGGTTGCTATCGTAGGTGGTTCAAAAGTTTCTACTAAGCTAACGGTTCTTGAGTCTCTATCTAAAATCGCTGACCAACTCGTTGTTGGTGGTGGTATTGCTAACACATTCATCGCAGCTGCTGGCCACAACGTTGGTAAGTCTCTATACGAAGCAGACCTAGTTGAAACAGCTAAGAAGCTAATGGACGAGTGTGCAATTCCAGTAGCAACTGACGTTGCATGTGCGAAAGCATTCGACGAGAACGCAGAAGCTGAAATTAAGCACGTTTCTGAAGTACAAGACGACGACATGATCTTCGACCTTGGTCCAGATTCAACAGCTGAACTAGCTGAAATCCTTAAAAACGCTAAGACTATCCTATGGAATGGTCCAGTAGGCGTATTCGAATTCAAGAACTTCGAAGCAGGTACTAAAGGTATCTCTGAAGCTATCGCAGCTTCTGAAGGCTTCTCTGTTGCAGGCGGTGGTGACACGCTAGCAGCTATCGACAAGTTCGGTATCAAAGCGGATGTATCTTACATCTCTACTGGCGGTGGCGCTTTCCTTGAGTTCGTAGAAGGTAAAGTTCTTCCAGCAGTAGAAATGCTAGAAGCACGCGCTAAGTAATTAAAGCAAAGCGGGGGAGTGATTCTCCCGCTTTCTTGTTTGCTGCAACGTGTGAGGAACTCTGCTAGAATAGCCTCAGTTGTGAGCAAACGTTTGCAAGATTTTCAACTTAACAAGTTTTGTTTAAAAACGACAGATAAATAGGATTACATCCATGTCTAAGATCTTCGACTTCGTAAAACCAGGTGTTATCTCTGGCGATGACGTTCAGAAAGTATTTGAAGTTGCAAAAGAAAACAGCTTTGCACTTCCAGCAGTAAACTGTGTGGGTACTGACTCTGTAAACGCAGTACTTGAAGCAGCTGCAAAAGTTAAAGCTCCAGTTATCGTTCAGTTCTCTAACGGTGGCGCTGCTTTCTTTGCTGGTAAAGGTCTAAAACTTGAAGGTCAAGAAGCTCAAATCCTAGGTGCTGTTGCTGGTGCGAAATACGTTCACGCTGTAGCTGAAGCTTACGGTGTTCCAGTAATCCTACACACTGACCACGCAGCTAAGAAACTACTTCCTTGGATCGACGGTCTACTAGACGCTGGTGAAGAGTACTTCGCGCAAACTGGTAAGCCACTATTCTCTTCTCACATGATCGACCTTTCTGAAGAGTCTCTAGAAGAGAACATCGAAATTTCTGCTAAGTACCTAGAGCGCATGGCTAAAATGAACATGACTCTAGAAATCGAACTAGGTTGTACTGGTGGTGAAGAAGACGGCGTTGACAACTCTGATATGGATGCGTCTGAGCTATACACTTCTCCAGAAGACGTTGCATACGCATACGAGAAACTAAGCGCAATCAGCCACCGTTTCACTATCGCAGCATCTTTCGGTAACGTACACGGCGTATACAAGCCAGGTAACGTTGTACTAACTCCAACTATCCTACGTGATTCTCAAGCGCACGTTTCTGAGAAATTCGGTCTTCCAGCGAACTCTCTAAACTTCGTATTCCACGGCGGTTCAGGTTCTTCTCTAGAAGAAATTCGTGAATCTATCGGCTACGGTGTAATCAAAATGAACATCGATACTGATACACAGTGGGCTACTTGGGATGGTATCCGTAAGTTCGAAGCTGAAAACCACGATTACCTACAAGGCCAGATCGGTAACCCAACTGGTGAAGATGCACCAAACAAGAAGTACTACGATCCACGCGTATGGCTACGTGCAGGCCAAGCTTCAATGGTTACTCGTCTAGAGCAAGCATTTGCTGACCTTAACGCAGTTGACGTACTATAATCGTTACTGATTAAGTTACTTAAAAACCCGCTCTTTGAGCGGGTTTTTTTATGTCTATCATTTTCTTCCCCTCTGCTTTCTCCCGATATTTTTATGCGTTAGGTTGTATTTGCTAGTGAGATATCTCACCTTTAACGTTTTTTTTAAAGAAAACATGGGAATATCAGTCTTAAGAGTGGCGAAATCAGAGTGCATTGCGTAACCTGTAACAAGTCAGTGTCAGAAAGCTCTGATAAAGTCTTGTTTTGCATATCTTTGCGAAACTCTGACTTTGAAAAAAGTCAGAGTTGGGATATTGTGCCAAAAATCTGACACTGTTCAGTGGAGCAATAGGGATGTTGTTTTAGAAAAGAGCCTTTAAAAAACAAGGTTCATAAATTAACGGCAATTGGATTTATATCTCTTTATTTTTGAGGATAAGAATTATGGCAGGTGAATCGGTGGGTATCGATACCACTTTAACGGATGGTCTAACTCAGGCTGAAACTTGGCTGACAAACAATTCAGATCTACTGGTTCAGTACGGTGTGAACATTATCTCTGCGGTGCTTATTCTGTTTATCGGTAATCTTATCGTTAAGGCAGTCGCTGGTAGTGTTTCTAAAGTACTAGAAAAGAAAAACATGGATAAGGCCGTCGTTGAATTTATTCACGGTCTTGTTCGTTACTTGCTATTTGTAATCGTGCTAATCGCGGCTCTTGGTCGATTAGGAGTTCAAACCGCTTCTGTTGTTGCTGTGATTGGTGCGGCAGGTCTTGCTGTTGGTCTTGCACTACAAGGTTCACTATCAAACTTTGCAGCAGGCGTACTTATTGTTGCGTTCCGTCCATTCAAATCAGGCGACTACGTAGAAATCGGTGGTGTAGCGGGTAGTGTTGAAGCAATTCAAATCTTCCAAACCGTTCTAAAAACACCAGACAACAAAATGGTTGTTGTGCCTAACTCTTCAGTTATCGGCGGTGCCATTACTAACTACTCTCGCCATGCGACACGACGTGTCGACCTAGTGATTGGTGTTTCATACAAAGCAGACCTTAAACTAACGAAGAAAGTGATTCGTGAGACGCTAGAGAAAGATCCACGTATCTTGAAAGACCCAGATATCACAATTGGTGTACTTACGTTAGCAGACTCTTCAGTTAACTTTGTGGTTCGTCCATGGGTGAAAACTGCAGATTACTGGGGCGTATACTTTGATGCAATGCAAGGTATTAAAGAAGCATTGGATGAAAATGGTATCGAGATTCCATTCCCACAAATGGATGTTCACCTGAACAAAGTCGACGCTTAATCAAAAGCAGTCGATATTCAAAAGCGAGGCCAATAGGCCTCGCTTTTTTATATTTCGTAAAGGGTGTGATGACCAGCAAGTAAGAGGCGTTTTAGATGTTTACCTGCAAATCCAAATGTGAACTCAGGTAAGCCAGGCGTATAGAGCAACTCTTGATGTTGATAGAGATTGGTATCAACAATGATAGTGATGTATTCCGGTAAGCCTATTGGGCAAACCGCGCCGGGTACGCAACCTAACACTTCGACCATTTCATCATCATTACAAATAGAGGGACGTTTACCTGTAATCGCTTTAATCTGCTTGGCATCGAGGCGCGAGTCCTTATCTGTCAGATAAACCGCGTAACCTTGTCCTTTGAGTGTTAAAAAGAGGCTTTTGGTATGCGTACCCGTCCAACCAAGCTCTCTCGCAATGCGTATATCTGTCTCAAAGTCTAAGATGGCTTCGTGCTGCCATTCCCGAAAAGGAATAGAGAGCGCGTTGAATCGCTCTCTATTGTTGTTATAAATATGTTTTAGTGACTCCATGTCTTTGCTGCCTTACTACCTGGTGATTACCAATACTTATCAATAAGCTCACTCGCTAAGATATACGCTATTGTGAACATCATCATTGCGATTGCAATGTCGATGTTTTTTTTCACTTTTGGTTGAGAGAGTGTTGGACCTAGTTTGGCTGCTCCTATCGATAAAGTGTAGAACCAAACAAAGGAAGCCATAATCGTACCTAGTGCAAAAGCAATGCGATCATGGCCTTCAAATTGTCCACCGATCGAACCTAGAATAACGACTGTATCTAAATATAAGTGCGGATTAAGCACAGTGACAGCTAACGCACCTAGAATAACCGTTCGACGACCTCGAGCTACGATCTCCCCTTTTGATTCCGATTCACTCTCTGGCTTAAAAGCACTTTTTAGCGAGAGCAGTCCATAGAAGCTCAAGAAAGCAATACCACCAAGTGTCACCGACGTCAGTAAGATTTCATTTTGAGACAGAATTGCACCACCACCAAAGATACCTAGAGAGATGAAAATCATATCTAGCACGCTACAAATAGTGGCGGTTGTTAGGTGGTGGTTACGCTTTATGCCTTGATTCAAAACATACGCATTTTGCGCCCCGATCGGAATGATCATTGATGCTCCTAAACCAAAACCTTGCAATAGAACCCACAAGCTCACACTTCACCTCACTTCAAAATAACAAATACATTTACAGAAAGGGGAAAGATAAAGTGTTTATCTAAATAAGTGTAATTAATGATTTTAATCTTACATTAGATAGACTAATTTAACGGGAGGCGTTTGATCTGGAGTGAGAGGGAAGGTATGCGAGGGTTAGATTACAAATGGATTGAGGCATTAGACGCTATAGTTTATCAGGGTAGCTTTGAGCGTGCTGCTGAGCATTTATTTGTTTCTCAATCCGCCATTTCTCAACGTATCAAGCAGTTAGAGAAGTTTCTCGCGCAGCCTGTTTTAATTCGAAGCCAGCCACCTAAGCCAACGCCAATTGGTAAAAAATTGTTGGGTCTTTATCGGCGAGTACGCTTGCTAGAGCATGAAATTCTCCCCGAACTAAAGAATGATACCAGTACGCGACCTGTGCAACTCTCTTTAGCGACTAATGCAGATAGCCTTGCAACATGGCTACTGCCAGCGCTGCAAAATGTTATGAAGCAGCGTCAAGTTGAACTAAAACTGACTATCTATGGTGAATACCGCTCTATTGAAAAACTCAAAAGTGGCGAAGTGACAGGAGCGATCAGCTTGGAGTCCCAGCCAATCCCCGGATGCAGAGCAGACTATTTAGGTCGCATCGATTATGTTTGTGTCGCGAGCCCAGAGTTCTATCAGCGTTATTTTTCTAAAGGCGTAAATAATCAGACATTGGCAAAAGCACCGGCCGTTTCATATGACCAATATGATGATCTACATAAAACATTTCTTACCGAGCATTTTAACGTCAATCCTGACAGCGTTATTCATCACAACATCAGTAGTTCTGAAGCGTTTCTAAAAGTGGCGTTAGCTGGTGTTGCTTATTGCTTGATCCCCCGCTTGCAAATTACCGACGAATTAGACAGAGGTGTGTTGGTTGATGTGACTCCAGGTTTTTTAATGTCCCATCGGATTTATTGGCACCACTGGCAGTTAGAAACTGGGGTATTACAAGAAATCTCACACGCAATAGTGGGGTATGCGCAGCAGCATCTACCTCAATAAGTTTGTCAGAGCTGCATATCGTTAACTTAGTGTGTTTTGTTTAAAAATTACGCCAATGTTACATAGTCAAAGTTGTGTTAGAAGTCACTATGGGTGCTTGGATAATCGGCGGAAGTTTCTATTATGAAACCACACGCTTTCTCAGCCATGATAGTGATGTTGGAATCTGAGATTAAGTACTTAATTTTGTATGGATGGATTTATTGAATGAAATTGTATTCATTTTTGCTGGCTTCAGCACTCAGCCTTACCAGTGCTTCAGTTTTGGCGAATACGCCAGAGTTTGCTCATGTTACGACAACGGGGTATGGCGAAGTGACGGCCACACCTGATATGGCTACGTTTTCTGTAAAAGTAGTCGATACGACAATGACGGCCGAACAAGCGAAATTGTCCGTAGATAAAACCGTTGAAGAGTTTCTAAAAAGCTTGTCGGATGCCAGCTTGTCAAAAGACAATATTACTAGCTCGAATTTATACCTTGCTCCTCAGTACCATTACCCTAAATCAGGAAAAGCAGAACTTGTTGGGTATCGAGCATCTCGCAGTATTGATGTCACGGTGACGGATCTGAAAAACCTTAACCAATACCTAGATATGGCGTTAGAAGCGGGAATTAATCAGGTTGATAATATTCAACTTAAGGTAAGCAACCAAGTCGAGTATCAGCAAAAGGCACGAATGGCTGCGATTAAGGACGCAAGAGAAAAAGCAGGGTCATTAGCGACTGGTTTTGAGAAAAAGTTGGGCGATGTATGGCAGATCAATTACAGACAGATGCACGTTCAGCCTGTGTTAATGCGTTCAATGGCGATGGATAGTAAAGAAGGAGCGAATAGCTACCAAGATTCAACTATGATCATTCGCGATCAAGTCGATGTCATTTATAAGCTAAAGTAAGGCTTAGCAAACAGTAAAAAGCAAAAGGCAGGGAGTCATAACCCCTGCCTTTGTCGTTTCTGTTTCACTGTTTAGTGAAGGATACGAGCACGGATTGTGCCTTCAATGTTTTTGAGCTTTGTTAGAGCTTCTTCTGCTCGTTCAGTTTCAACGTCGATCACTACGTAGCCTATTTCAGCGGCTGTTTGTAGGTACTGCGCGGCAATGTTAATGCCTTCTTCAGCAAAGATGGTGTTGATCTGAGTTAGGATACCAGGACGGTTCTTGTGGATATGAAGCAGACGAGAGCACTCACCACTGTGTTCTGGCAATGACACTTCAGGGAAGTTTACGCTTGAAAGTGTCGATCCGTTATCAGAGTACTTAGCCAGTTTGCCCGCCACTTCTAAGCCGATATTCTCTTGTGCTTCTTGCGTTGAACCACCAACGTGTGGAGTGAGAATGACGTTATCGAATTTTTGTAAAGGAGACTCGAACGGGTCAGCATTTGTTTTTGGTTCAGTTGGGAATACATCAATTGCAGCGCCGGCAAGGTGACCAGCTTCTAAGCTATGGCAAAGTGCAGGAATATCCACAACGGTGCCACGTGCCGCGTTGATAAAGATGGAACCTGGTTTCATTCGAGCAAATTCAGCTTCACCCATCATGTTTTTCGTTTCCGGTGTTTCGGGAACGTGCAAAGAAATCACATCACATTTGTTCAATAGTTCACTCATGGTATGTACTTGCGTCGCATTACCAAGGGACAGTTTGTTCTCAATATCGTAGTAGTAAACGCGCATACCTAAGTTTTCGGCAATAATACCAAGCTGCGTACCAATGTGACCGTATCCGATAATGCCAAGGCACTTACCACGAGCTTCGTAAGAGTTGTCTGCACTTTTCTTCCAAATACCGCGATGTGCAAGTGCATTCTTTTCAGGAATACCACGCACTAGTAAAAGGATTTGCCCAAGTACAAGCTCTGCCACGCTTCGAGTGTTAGAGAATGGTGCATTAAAGACAGGAATACCGCGTTTTGCTGCTGCATCTAGGTTTACTTGGTTAGTACCAATACAAAAACAGCCAATTGCAACCAGCTTGTTCGCCGCATTGATTACCTCTTCGGATAGGTTCGTACGGGAGCGGATACCAATGAAGTGCACGTCTTTTACCGCTTCAATTAGTTCTTCTTCCGGAAGGGAACCTTTATGGTATTCAATGTTGGTATAACCAGCTGCTTGAAGAACTTCAACTGAAGAAGGGTGGAGTCCCTCTAACAAGAGGATCTTAATCTTTTCTTTTTCCAGTGAAACTTTGGCCATTTTTTCTCGTCCTTAAAATGGAAAGGTGGGCTAATGTGGCGCACATTGGACAAAACTATTAAAAAGGGGATAATTAACAGTTTTGTAGGAAGACAAACGTTTCCCTGTGCGTCTTCTGTTCAATAAAGTAACAAAAAAAAATTGCTTTGGGTAAGAAAATTACGGAATAAGAGATAATTTTCTTATAGAAAGGAATAAAAAACGGTGCCTTTCAGCACCGTATGTAATGAAATAACAGAAAAGTGAACCAGATAGGTTCATTTTGGGCTGTTATTTATTCTTCAATTTTTGCACCTTCTGGTGTGCCAGTGATCACTACGTCTGCACCACGATGAGCGAAAAGACCCACAGTCACCACACCAGCGATGCCGTTTATTTTGTCTTCCATTTCTTTCGGGTTGGTAATTTGCATATTGTGCACATCCAGAATCACGTTGCCGTTGTCAGTCACAACGCCTTCACGGTAAGCTGGATCACCACCTAGTTTTACCAATTCACGAGCCACGTAAGAGCGTGCCATTGGGATTACTTCAACAGGCAATGGGAACTGGCCAAGTACGTCAACTGCTTTAGTGCCGTCAACGATACATACGAACTTATCAGAGATTGCTGCGACAATTTTCTCACGAGTCAGAGCCGCGCCGCCGCCTTTGATCATTTCACGTGCTGGGTTGATCTCATCTGCGCCATCAACATACACATCCAGCTTCATTACATCGTTACACTCGTATACTTCAATACCAAGCTCTTTAAGGCGCTCAGTTGAAGCGACAGAGCTAGACACTGCACCTTTAATATCATCTTTGATAGTGCCTAGTGCATCGATGAAGTGATTCACGGTAGAGCCAGTACCAACACCGACAATGCTGCCTTTCTCAACATATTTTAGTGCTGCCCAACCAGCCGCTTTTTTCATTTCATCTTGAGTCATGCCAATCTCCTGAATAGATGTTCGTTAACGTTTGCGGGCGTGATTATAGCGGCTTACTTGTCACTTTCCCATTGCCATATTTGGCTTGGGGTCACGATCTTAGGCAATGGAATGTCCCAGCTTTCAATTGGTAAGCGTTCTACATGTTGGCAGTCATGAGCGATACCGACAGGTTTAGCACCCTCTCCAGTTATAAACCAACGTGACAGAGTACGATCGTAGTACCCTCCGCCCATGCCTAAGCGGTGTCCGATGCTGTCGAACCCAACTAAAGGCGTGCAGATTAAATCAAGCTGGCGAACGGGTTTGAGGTGTCTGATATCGAGCTTGGGCTCTAAGATGCCGTACTTGTTGTAGACGAGCTGTTCATCACTTATATACTGAAGAAACAGTAACTGACCTTTAGAAAAGGGATGGATGACGGGCAGATAAACCGATTTTCCCTGTTGCCATAACCATTCAATGAGCGGTTTAGTATCAAGCTCACCGTCTGCAGAAAGGTAGGTGGCAATATGTTGCGCCTGCTCGATTTCAGGAAGTTGGGAAAATTGAGTAATAAGGTCGATTCCCGCTTGGTATTGTGTATCACTGCACAGAGCGTTGCGCTTTTCACGAATCAGTTTGCGGAAGTCTTGTCGAGAGAGGTCTGACATAGAGAGAATACCCCAGGGTGCCGTTGAGGATTGTGGCCCTTGAACCAGCTGGTTCAAGGCGGATCAGCAATGACAACCGTAGGCTTCTCGGTGCATGCCGAGCTTGCTCAATAGTTACCAAATACTAACCCTTAGGTATTGCTTATCGGCTCAGGGACTTAAATCCTGCTGACGCACACCCCAGGGTAAATTTTGTATTTACTGCTGTCCTTGCGTAACTTTGCTTAGTGCGTTCTCTAAAGACGCGGTGAGCTTTTCCATTCGCTCAGTAATTTCTTGCTGTTGACCATTGGATTCGTATGACTTGGTGTGCAACTCATAGCAAATATTCAATGCAGCAAAGGTCAGCAGTTGGATTTCATTGGTTACCTTAGTACGTTCGCTCATTTCTTTCAATCGGCGATCCAGATCTTTTGCCGCTGCAACAAGAGACTCTTCTTGTCCTGTCGGACAATTCACTCGTGTAAGTTTGCCTAATATTTCAACGTCGATCGCTTGATTGCTCATGATGAATAAACTCTATATTCGCGCTATCTAAGGTGTTGCTTCATACAACTACCGAGGAGCAAACTATAGGAAAACCGCTATTAAGATTCAAGCATTTCCCATCACAGAAAGAGAAATGATGACGAGATCACACAGGAATTGGGCAAATTGAACAAATGCTGTCCAAAATTGAATTTGATAGCCGTTTCAGACCACTAACCTTGATGGTAGGATATACCAATACATTATTACGCAAGAATGAGCCAAGTTATGAGTGAAATCACCCTTCCTGAATACCAATCTATTGCTGCTGAACTGCAATCTGCAAGCCTAGCAGTAACACCTGCGGAATTACATGGCTTATTTGTCGGCATGTTAAGTGGTGGATTGGCGATCAATGATCAAACTTGGCAGCCTATTCTGTTTGACTACACCAATGATGGTATGGGTTGGCCTTCTACCGCGCTAGCTTTTGCTCAAAGCGTATTCACTGTTACTGTCAATGAACTAACTGGCACGTCGATGGAGCTGTCTTTATTATTGCCAGATGAGCCGGGCGAAGAAGGCTTATTCGTATTAGCCGACAGTGTGTCCGACTTTGTAAACCACTTTATTTCTGGGCTAGGTCTAGCAGGCGTTGCTCTTAATAAAGCATCTGATGACGCTAAAGAAGCACTGGCTGACTTAGAAGAGATTGCCAAATTAGGCATCGATGAAGATGACGATCTTGGTGAACAAGCGCAATTGCTAGAGCAAGTGATTGAGCACATCAAAGCTTGCGTACTAACGATTCATGCTGAATTTGGTGTTCGTCCTGAAAGCAGCGACAAAAAACCTACTATTCACTAATCGTAGACTGTCCAGAGGTTAGTATGAAGCAATATGATGTAGTCATTGCTGGTGGTGCCATGGCTGGTGCAACGTTAGCATTGGCGATTGACCATTTGTCTCAGGGAAAGCTCCGCATTGCAGTCGTTGAGCCTTTTAAAGCACAATCAGATATGCATCCTGGTTTTGACTCTCGCTCAATCGCATTGTCTTACGGTACTGTCAATCTGTTGCGTCAACTACAGCTCTGGACGTCAGTAGAACCGTTTGTCACCCCCATTGAACATATCCACGTTTCTGACCGTTCTCATGCTGGGATGACGGAGATTACCAAGCAAGAGGTTGGGGTTGAAGCTCTAGGGTATGTTGTAGAATTAGCCGATGTTGGGCGTGTATATCAAGAATTATTAGACAGCAGCGAATCAATTACGCTGTTTTGTCCTGACTCCGTTACCGATATCGAGCGCGAGCAAAACTGTACCCATGTGACGTTGAAAAGTGGTGAGCAACTTGAAGCAAAACTGTTGGTAGCTGCAGATGGTGCTGTTTCGACCTGTTGTCAGAAAATTGGTCTAGAAATTTCTGAGCAAGATTTTGAACAAGTGGCTGTCATTGCCAATATTGTGACTCAAGAACCTCATCAAGGTAGAGCCTTTGAACGTTTTACTGAAAATGGCCCTGTTGCTTTATTGCCAATGAGTGACAATCGAATGTCCTTAGTTTGGTGTTTGCACCCTGAAGAAGCCCAAGCCGTTCTTGAGTTATCTGATCAAGCATTTCTCCAGCATTTACAGAACGATTTTGGTTGGCGTTTAGGCGCGATGAAAAAAGTGGGGCGTCGTGCAAGTTACCCATTACTTCTTCGTCATCGAAAGCAAAATATTTCACATCGCTTTGCGATTGTTGGAAATGCGGCGCAAACGCTGCACCCGATAGCTGGACAAGGCTTTAATCTCGGTATTCGCGATGTAGTCTCACTAGCAGAAGAAATTGTGCAGCAAAGTGAGGATGTGGGTCTTTATCAAGGCCTGATGCGCTTTAGTCAACGTAGAGAAGCAGATCGAAGCGAAACTATTTGGCTAACCAGTGCCTTGGTGCATGTTTTTTCAAATGATTTACCCGCGATGCGAATTGGCCGAAATACTGCCTTAGCAGCGATGGATAACCTTTCTATTTTTAAGCAGCCGCTACTACGCCATACTCTTGGCTTGGTAAAACGATGAACGGCCGCACTGAATTAGGTAATAAAAAGCAATGATGCAAAGTGTAGATATCGCCATCATCGGCGGAGGGATGGTTGGGTTGGCACTTGCTGCCGCGTTCAAAGACAGTGATCTGCGTGTCGCCATTATTGAAGGTAAAGTGCCAGATGATTCGTTGAAAGAATTACCCGATGTTCGTGTGTCTGCGTTGAGCCGCTCTAGTGAGACGATTTTGCGTAAACTTGGTGCTTGGCAGGGCATAGAACAGCGCCGAGCTTCGCCTTACCATGGCATGGAAGTATGGGAACAAGATAGCTTTGCCAGCATTGAATTTAATGCACAAAGTATGGCACAACCTGATTTAGGGCATATTGTTGAGAATCGTGTGATTCAACTTGCACTGCTTGAACAAGTCCAAAAGCTCGATAACGTCACTATGTTTATGCCTGCACGTTGCGCGACTCTCGCGGTCGGTGAGCAAGAAAGCTGGCTGACGCTCGATAATGGCCAAGCCATGACCGCTAAATTAGTGGTCGGAGCCGATGGGGCGAATTCGTGGCTTCGCCATCAAATGGATATTCCATTAACGCATTGGGACTATGGTCATCATGCTTTGGTCGCGAATGTCAAAACTGCCATGCCACACAACAGCATTGCGCGCCAGATATTTACTCCTCACGGACCGTTGGCATTTTTGCCAATGTCGCAACCAGATATGTGCTCTATTGTTTGGTCCACGGAGCCAAATCGAGCAGAGCAGTTAGTGGCAATGAGTGAACATGATTTCAATAAAGCGTTGACGAGTGAGTTTGATGCTCGACTTGGTCTATGTGAAGTAGTGGGAGAGCGTGCTGCGTTTCCTTTGAAAATGCGCTATGCGCGAGATTTTGTTGTCGAGCGAGTCGCGCTGGTTGGTGATGCAGCTCATACCATTCATCCATTAGCGGGGCAGGGTGTGAATTTAGGTTTATTAGATGCGGCCAGTCTTGCTCAAGAGGTGTTAGCACTTTGGAAGCAGGGACAAGATATCGGTAGTAAACGCAACCTAAGAAGCTACGAGCGTTGGCGAAAAGCGGAAGCGGCAAAGATGATCGCTACTATGCAAGGGTTTCGAGATTTGTTCTCTGGCGAGAACCCAGCTAAGAAGCTCGTTCGTGGCATTGGCTTAAGTTTAGCGGGGCAACTGCCGGGAGCGAAAGATGAGATCATGAAGCGCGCGCTTGGTTTAAAGGGACACTTGCCGGATCTAGCGCGTCAGTAAGTGCAAAGCGAACTTCAAATACACAAAAGGCTGGTTAATCCAGCCTTTGTTTTATCAACATCTTGCTAAGCATATGCGCATCGGAGTTTCATTATTTCTTGATTGATCTCTTTGACCGCTCGGAAATGGCGTTGCTCTGCTTTCTCCGGCAGTATTAACTTACCGTTATCAAACTCGAATCTACCGACCCCGTAAATATAAATTCTTCCTTTAAAAAGACGACTTATATGTTTAGCAATCATACTTGGTGTATAGCGCTTAAACAGTCTCATATTTACTTTCCTTTTATCTAACCTAGCCTAGGTATTCTACGTTCTGGACGCGAAAATTATTGTGACAGCAATAGTATTAAATACAGATGTAGGGTGTTGCGTCAGAGAATTGTGTTGTCTTAGACAATTTGACAGTGTCATCTCTTAAATAGCGTGAGGATTACCCCAAAAATAACCTCTCTAAAGGAACCCTTACGCCAATACACTCCTTTTTACGTGACGCATTAAGCAATAGTTTTGTTACAGAATTAAGAATAGAACGAAAACGGTTGTTTGCTAGTTGTTTCTATTAAGGTCGTGCTTCGCGTAACACACTTTACGTTCTAACGATTAGAGGAAATGAAAGAGAAAAAGTTCCACGTAAAAAAAAGCCCGCTTCAGCGGGCGAATAGTCACAGATGCATTACACAAAAGTGGATAACTAACTGCATGAATGCTGTCACTCAGCTAGCTGACTCACTTTATATTGGTTAAGTGCTTAACCAACAAATTCAGCATATACGAGTTTTATCTTTGTGACTATTTATGTTTTATATGTGATTAAAAATTCTCATGTCTATTTTTGTAGATATGAGCGAGATCACGCAGTGATAGAAACACTACGTGTCATTACATTGTTTTTAGACGATTAACGACAGATCTCAGCTACGGTCGGCTGGCACAATTGGATAAGATCTTGAATAGAAAGCGCCAGCCCAGCCATTCGATCGCCACTGCTGATCGTGACTTCCTGTTCTTCTAGTAAGCTGGGGTCGAACACGATTGGCATATGACGTTTGAGTAACAGAGGAGTGACAGTACCAACTTTGTAACCAGTGATGGACTCAACATCGGCTTGATCAACACAAGTCATCCGGCGACATTTCAGTAACGAGCGCACTTTTTTGGGATCAACGCTACGATCACCTGGTGCACAGGCGAGTGCATATTGATTACCCATGTCTCGTAGCAAGATTGCTTTCACCATTTGAGAAGGGCGAATGCCGCGTTGGTGCGCGGCATCCTCAATGGTGGTTGATGGTCTTTGATGCGGTAACAGACGAAACGGAATGTGTTGGTCTGTGAGAAATTGCATCAAAGGAGTATTGATTGTATTACTCATCATCAAGACTGTAAGGCAGTGATTCGATTGTCCATTCACATTCTGGTTGCGCAACTAAACGAAGACGAGTGTCTTCATCGAGATTATTAGGCAGTACGATCAGGCCAATCGCGTGATTGTCACTGAACTGGTAGTGATTTAATAAAGCACCTACTGAACGCCAGTTTTCACCTACGCTGCGTTCGAGCTCAATTGGTTCGTCACTGAATGGAGCAGAAGTTGCACCTTTTACGATATACATCGCACGTTTATTGGTACCGCGATACTTCGCTCGTGCTACCGTTTCTTGTCCCGTGTAGCAGCCCTTTGTGAAGCTTATGCCTCCTAAAGCTTGCACGTTGAGTGCTTGTGGAATGTGAGCATTCTGCGCGGATGCAGAGACAAATGGTAAACCTGCCTCAATATCGAAACGATTCCAAAGCTCATTTGTCGTAAAGACAGCGTCGGTAGTTTCAACGATTTGCTGTGCTTCTGGCGCACTTAATATCAGTAACCAGCGATCTTGTGCAACTTGCACTGCTGTGCCACCGTCAACTGCGCGAACGCTGCCAGTTGTCTTGCTCATTGTTGAAATGAATTCGTCGGCTTTGACGCCAGCAACACCTAAGATAACGTCATCAGAAGCTTCAATCGTTACTTTAGAGAAAATGGCGTATTTCTTTATTTCATTAAGTTCTACGTCAATCGCCGATTTTGGTTGGATCATGCCGTAGCCATCATGATGATGGAAAAGGCGGAACACGCTCCACACTTTGCCTTTTGCATCACAATGTGCGCCCAGTGTTGATTGGTCTTGTTCTAAAGAAACAACATCGCAGGTAACCTGACCTTGTAAGTATGATTTTTTATCATCACCGATCATGGTGATCATGCCGAAGTTATCCAGCAGTGAGATAGATAACTCTGGAAGCGCGTCTTGAGTTGAGAGAGGTAATGCTGAAAAACGAGTTTGCCATTCCATAATTACAATGCCTTTTGAAGATATTTTTCCGCTATGTTATACCCAAATAACCTTGAGATACTAGGGGAGCGATTTACGAATCAACATTTGTCTGCTTTCACTATCGTATTGTGACCCGCACACTAGTGACGTAGCACATCCCTTGTTACACTCCGCACTAACAACAAGACATCTATGAAGGAATAGTGAATGTACACTCCGGAAGAAAAAGCGCGTATTAAATGGGCTTGTCGTCGAGGCATGCTTGAGCTTGACGTAGTAATTATGCCGTTTTTTGAAGAGTGCTTTGATACTCTGAGTGAACAAGAGCAGCGTGACTTTGTTTCTTTACTTGAATGCGATGATCCTGATCTGTTTACTTGGGTAATGGGGCATGGCCGTAGCGAAAATTTAGGTCATGCAGCAATGGTTGATAAAATTGTCGCCCATAACCTCAGCAAAGTTCGTTAATTTTACTGCTTCTCCCTCTCTGACTGCCCGAGTCCTCAATGTTGTACTTTTCTTATTGATGACTTGGGCTGTTATCTTCTCTAGCATTCCGCTCGTATTATCGACTTATTTGTTATTACTGATTGTTAAGGCTCTCTCAAGCCAAGGCCTTGTTCAACCTACAAGTCATGGGCATTGGTATGTGCACTGCGATGGCTCGGTTAGGTTTGATGCCCTTGAGTGTGGCGAATGCTCGGAAGATATTGAGTCCGAAAAGGGTCATTTACAGCGAGTCGATACATCGGCATCACCATTCAAGATAACATTCCAATTGCAATCTGGCCGTGTTGTTACGATTTGGCGTGATAGCTGTGACGATGAGCAGTATCGTCAACTATCTTTGGTATTACGCCAATGGGAAATGAAACAGGGAGCTAATGCTCCCTGCTGATGTAATAGTTTACTTGGTAAAGTTAAAGCTGTTTAGCTGGAACCAAAATCGTTGGGCCGCTGTTTTCCAGTTGGTTCGGATAGTCAAGCGTGTAGTGCAAACCTCGACTCTCTTTACGCTGCATCGCACAACGAACCATCAACTCTGCTACTTGTAAAAGGTTACGCAGTTCTAATAAGTTGTTCGACACTCGGAAATTGCTGTAGTACTCGTGTGTTTCTTGTTGCAACAGTTGGATACGGCGTAAGGCGCGCTCTAAACGCTTGTCAGTTCGCACAATGCCCATGTAGTCCCACATAAACAGACGAAGCTCGTGCCAGTTGTGCTGAATGATCACTTCTTCATCACTATTGGTTACTTTGCTTTCATCCCAACATGGCACCTGTGAAGGTAGCTCAACGTTAGTGTGATGTTTTAGAATATCTTTTGCCGCAGACCAAGCATAAACCACGCATTCGAGAAGTGAGTTTGATGCCATGCGGTTAGCACCATGCAGCCCGGTGTAGCTAACTTCACCAATCGCATACAAATTTTTCAGATCGGTGCAGCCATTTCTATCCACCATGACACCGCCACAAGTGTAGTGTGCAGCAGGTACGATTGGGATTGGCTCTTTAGTCATGTCAATGCCCAAGTCCATCAAACGTGAATAAATGGTTGGGAAGTGTTTCGTAATAAAGTCAGCAGGCTTATGGCTGATGTCGAGATACATACAGTCGGCACCTAAACGCTTCATTTCGAAGTCGATAGCACGAGCCACGACGTCACGCGGAGCAAGCTCTTTACGTTCATCGAAATCCGGCATAAAGCGAGAGCCATCTGGACGACGCAGGTAAGCACCTTCGCCACGCAACGCTTCAGTCAGCAAGAAGTTACGTGCTTCTGGGTGATATAAACACGTAGGGTGGAACTGGTTAAATTCCATATTCGCCACACGACACCCTGCACGCCAAGCAATCGCAATACCATCACCAGACGACACATCTGGGTTAGAGGTGTATTGATAAACCTTTGAAGCACCACCTGTAGCGAGAACCACAAATTTGGCTCGCACGGTTTCGACATGCTCTTCGTTGCGGTTCCAAATATAAGCACCGATAACTTTGTTTTTATCACCGCCAATTTTGTCTTCGGTGATTAAGTCCAGAGCATTGTGACGTTCGAGAACATGAATGTTTGGATGGTTATGAGCGTTATCTTGCAGGGAGGTTTGCATCGCCATACCTGTCGCATCTGCCGCGTGAAGAATACGACGACGGCTATGACCACCTTCACGAGTTAAGTGGTAGCGAGGTTCATCGTCAGAGTCATCTTCTTCACGATCAAATGGGACACCACCGTCAATCAACCACTGTACACACTCTTTTGAATGCTCAGCAATGAACCTTACGGTCTCCTCATCGCAAATACCATCCCCGGCGATTTGCGTGTCTTCAACGTGTGAATCAATGGTGTCTGACTCATCAAATACGGCAGCGATACCGCCTTGAGCATAGTAGGTTGCCCCTTCGCTGCGTGGTCCTTTACTCAGCACCATCACCTTACAGTGGTTAGCAACGCGCAAAGCCAACGACAAACCTGCCGCGCCACTCCCTACCACTAATACATCACACTCATGTTCACGATTTGTGTTCATATAACTTTTATAATCCCAAGCTAAGGTAACAAAGTTACCTTGTGTATTATTTGCACACCATGTGCATTCCATTATCGCGACATCTGTCGCTAAGGGCTAAGTTGGGAGACCTATCGACGTCCGTGTTACGGCGGTGACTGAGCCACTCTTCTTTTTCATGCAGAGCATGAGCATGCTTCCTAAGTTATAATTTGTAACGCGGTGTTCAGATAGCCATTAGCCATGCAAATGAAAAGTAATAGTTTGTCAATGCCATTGCTTTTCCATGCCCGACCCAGCACAATCTGGGACAGAGATCATTCATTATACCCATTTCCCTCCAAGATGCTCGCTTGTCAAACTTAGACTAAAGTCAGGCAGCGGTGGTCATTTGGGTACAGACATCACATTGTGAAAAAACAATGACAAAAAACTTGAGAAACCATGGAACTTTCTCATTCACGTTAGGGTCACAATAGTGCTCAAGTAAGCAGTGGTGTCAATACTACGTTTTGCATAATTAGTACCCATATCTGAGAAGAGTAGGGGCATAACAAATAGGAGTATCCGCTCGAATGAACGAGCAGCTGACCGATCAAGTATTGATTGAGCGAGTTCAGAATGGCGATAAGCAAGCATTCAACCTGTTGGTAACAAAGTACCAGAATAAGGTATGTAATCTTATTTCCAGATACGTTAGTAATCCTGGCGATGTACCAGATGTAGCACAAGAAGCGTTTATTAAAGCTTACCGAGCTATCCCTAGCTTTCGTGGGGAAAGTGCGTTTTATACGTGGCTGTATCGCATTGCAGTGAATACTGCGAAAAATCACATTGTTGCTCAAGGGCGTAGACCTCCAGCGACAGATGTCGATGCTGAAGATGCTGAATTTTACGAAACAGGTAGTGCACTTAAAGAAATATCGAACCCTGAGAACTTAACGTTGTCCAAAGAATTGCAACGGGTGGTGTTCAGTGCAATCGAAGCTTTACCTGAAGATTTAAAAACCGCAATGACATTACGAGAGCTCGATGGCTTGAGTTATGAAGAAATTGCAGAAGTGATGGATTGCCCGGTAGGAACGGTACGATCGCGTATCTTCCGTGCTCGTGAGGCGGTGGAAAAGAAAATCAGACCTCTTTTGCAACGCTAGTACAAGTAATAACTATGGTGAAAATAATGGCTGACAAAGAAAAACTTTCAGCTCTCATGGATGGAGAATTGGTTGATAAGGCTTTAATTCAAGAGTTAGAGCAAAACCAAGAGAGCCGTGATGCTTGGCAGAACTATCACCTGATTGGTGATGTGATGCGAGGCGAAGCGCCAGCAAAACCTGAGTGGAATATTGCTGAAAGCGTGGCGTTAGCGTTAGAAGATGAACCTGCACACCGTGCGTTTGATTCGCACAGTGCAAATGTTATCTCAATTGCGGATACGCCAAAAGAGTCGCAACCAGAACCGCAAAAAGCAAAACGTCACTTGCCAGGTTGGTTGACGCAGTTTGGTCAAGTTGCTGTTGCTGCATGTGTATCGCTTGTTGTTATTTTAGGTGTACAGCAGTACGGTGGTAGCGATTCAATGTCGCCGCAAGCAGATCAATTACCTGTATTGCAGACGGTTCCGTTTGCTGGCAGCGCAGAACCAGTGAGTTTGACTCGTGAGTCTGTAGAACGTTCTGTAGGCGAGGCAAATATGCAAGAGCAGCGCAAGCGTGTTCATGCTATGCTGCGAGACTACGAATTGCAGTTACGAATTAACAGTGATGCATCTCAACAAGATGCAAATCTGAATCCGGATATTGAATGAAAAAATTTCTGATCAGCGCTTGCGCTCTGTTCAGTATGATGTCTTCTCAAGCCTTTGCTGGTGACAAGCCAGCGGAGGCTTTATTGCATCAAATGAGCGAGGCGAGTAAGAATTTAAGTTACGAACTCTCTTATATCCTTATCAAAAAGAACAGCATTGAGCCGTTGCTGTATCGTCATGCCACGCATGGTGACGATCAATATGCTCATCTTGTCTACTTAAGTGGCCCTGTGCGTGAAGTGATTCGTCGCGGAACTGAAGTAAGTTATATCGAAACGGGTTTAGAACCGTTCACCATCGAGTCAGGTAAAATGGTCGCTCCGACTATGCCTATGCTCAACACCAATATCGATGAGCTAAACTTGTATTACGACTATGTAAAAGTGGGTAGAGCTCGTGAAGCTGGTGTGGCAACACAAGTGCTGCGTATTGTTCCTAAAGACGGTCTGCGCTATTCATACGTACTATGGATCGATGAAAAGAGTAAATTGCCGTTGCGTGCCGACCTTGTGGACCGCGATGGTGAAATGCTTGAACAATATCGCACTATTTCTTACACGGTAAACCCAAAAATCGCAGAGTTAATGAGTGGCCTGCAAGATGTTCAATTACCTGCTGTTCTCACCATGCCAAAAGGCGATATTGGGACCAGTAATTGGCAGGTTGGTTGGATCCCTGAGGGTTTCGAGCCGAACGAGCTCAACCGCTATCGTATGGCCGTTACTAACCAAATGGTGGAGAGCCAGCTGTATTCTGATGGTCTGTTTAGCTTCTCTGTTTACGTAGCAAACAAGGATGAGCATTCGTTAAAAGGGCAGTTGGTTCGCCAAGGCAGAAGAACGCTACACAGTTTTGTGAGCGGTCAACATGAAATCTCTGTTGTAGGAGACATTCCACCGACCACAGCACAGCGTATCGCCCAATCAGTCACATTTAATGTAACAAAGAGTAAATAACAATGATGACCGCGTTGGCTACCGTGACAGACGTGCATCGTCGCGGCAAGCAATACGAAATTGATTTAAGTTGCGAACAGCAGACCAGTTGCAGTAGTTGCTCTTCACAGAAAAGCTGTGGAACGGGCGTTGTTACTAAAGCCATTGGTAACAAGAGTTTATCTTGGCACCTGCGCACGGATAAATCGGTGAAAATAGGTCAAGTCGTCGAGATTGGTTTTCCTGAGTCGAGCCTAATAAAATCAGCAATGGCGGTTTATTTACTGCCATTGTTTGGTTTGATTATCGGTGCGATGTTTGGTCACTTCCTATTAGCGCCGCTGACAGCCGGCGGGGAAGGCATCATCATATTGGCATCGGTATTGTTTGCCGCTGGTGGAATGTGGATCGCAAAACGTGTTTCTCGTCCGTTAGAAGATGAATCCAAGCGCCAAGTTACCCTCGTTCGGGTACTTGGAGAGCCAATCCAGTAAGTGCTGTCCCCCTCCACTAAAGGTTATTTGGGTATGTACTTTAAATTACGTGCGCCCGTTAACGAAATTCGGTAGAATCTGCCAACTTGATTGAAATGCCGTCAGTAGATGGCGTTTCTTACTGTCCCTATTTGTAAAGAGTTAGTCACCCTAAATCTATGAAGCACATTCGTAACTTTTCGATTATCGCCCACATCGACCATGGTAAGTCGACCCTATCAGACCGTCTAATCCAAGTTTGTGGCGGGTTAACCGATCGTGAAATGGCCGCACAGGTTCTGGATTCTATGGATCTTGAACGTGAGCGTGGCATCACCATCAAATCTCAGAGTGTGACGCTAAACTACACCGCTAAAGACGGTGAGACGTATCAGCTGAACTTCATCGATACTCCGGGGCACGTTGACTTTGCATATGAAGTATCACGTTCTCTAGCGGCTTGTGAAGGTGCGCTATTGGTTGTGGATGCGGGTCAAGGTGTTGAAGCTCAAACACTGGCTAACTGTTACACCGCGATCGAAATGGATCTAGAGGTTGTGCCAATCTTGAACAAGATTGACCTACCAGCAGCCGATCCTGAGCGTGTAGCGGAAGAAATTGAAGAAATCGTTGGTATCGATGCAATGGAAGCAACCCGCTGTTCTGCGAAGACAGGCATTGGTGTTGATGACGTTCTAGAGAACATTGTGTCAGCGATTCCAGCACCGGAAGGTGATCCAGATGCGCCACTACAAGCGCTGATCATTGACTCATGGTTTGATAACTACCTTGGCGTTGTTTCTCTAGTGCGTATTAAAAACGGCGAACTGAAGAAGAACGATAAGATCAAAGTGATGAGTACGGGCCAAGTTTGGGGTGTAGACCGCCTTGGTATCTTTACGCCAAAACAAGTAGATACCGATACCCTTCGTACTGGTGAAGTAGGTTGGGTTGTTTGTGGCATCAAAGACATTCTTGGTGCCCCTGTTGGTGATACGCTGACTCTAGCGAAGAATGGTTGTGATAAACCGCTACCAGGCTTTAAGAAAGTTAAACCTCAGGTTTACGCAGGTCTGTTCCCTGTATCTTCCGACGATTACGAAAACTTCCGTGACGCACTAGGCAAACTAAGCCTTAACGACGCATCGCTATTCTACGAGCCAGAAAACTCTGCGGCACTTGGCTTTGGTTTCCGTTGTGGTTTCCTTGGCATGTTGCACATGGAAATCATCCAAGAGCGTCTAGAGCGTGAATACGACTTGGATCTTATTACCACAGCACCAACGGTAGTTTACGAAGTTGAGAAGACGGATGGCGATCTGCTGTATGTTGATAGCCCAGCAAAACTACCAGCGATCAATGATATTGAAGAAATTCGTGAACCGATTGCGCGTTGTAACATCCTTGTGCCTTCAGAGTACCTAGGTAACGTAATCACACTGTGTGTTGAAAAGCGAGGCAGTCAAGTTGATATGGTTTACCACGGTAACCAAGTCGCTGTGACTTACGATATTCCAATGGCTGAAGTGGTACTGGATTTCTTCGATCGTCTGAAATCAACATCACGCGGTTACGCATCTTTGGATTACAACTTCCAGCGTTTTGAAGCTTCGAACATGGTACGTGTAGACGTTCTTCTTAACGGTGACACTGTTGATGCATTGGCGATGATCACACACAAAGATCAGTCTCAGACTCGCGGTCGTCAGTTGGTAGAGAAGATGAAAGAATTCATCCCTCGCCAAATGTTTGATATCGCAATCCAAGCGGCAATTGGTAACCACATTATCGCTCGTTCAACGGTAAAACAGTTGCGTAAGAACGTTATTGCGAAATGTTACGGCGGTGACGTAAGTCGTAAGAAGAAACTTCTGAAGAAACAGAAAGAAGGTAAGAAACGCATGAAGCAGATCGGTAACGTTGAGCTGCCTCAAGAAGCGTTCCTAGCCATCCTTCACGTAGGTAAAGACTAAAGTTGAACTTTGTCTCACACTTGTCGGTCTTAAGACGTTAGATATTAAAATAAGTGAAAGGGTTTCGGCTCTTTCACTTTCGTATTTTTAGATAAGGGAATTTAATGGCGAATACATTCTCACTGATGTTGGTTATTGCGACTTTGGTAACTGGCGTGGTTTGGCTATTGGAAAAGCTGGTTTTCGCGAAAAAGCGTCAGGAAAAACTGGCTGAGATTCAAGCTCAGACGTCTAATGGTTTGGATGCAGTGACCTTGCAAAAAGTTGAGCGTCAGCCTTGGTGGGTTGAAAATAGCGTCTCTATTTTCCCTGTGATCGCGTTCGTTTTAGTATTACGTTCTTTTATCTACGAACCATTTCAAATCCCATCAGGCTCAATGATGCCTACCTTGCTGGTTGGCGATTTCATTTTAGTTGAGAAGTACGCGTACGGTCTAAAAGACCCAGTATGGCGTACTCAGCTAGTGGAAACTGGTAAGCCTGAGCGTGGTGATATCGTGGTATTCAAATACCCACCACAACCAAGTGTGGACTACATTAAGCGTGTAGTTGGTTTACCTGGTGATATCGTGCGTTATTCAAGTGATAAGCAGCTTTGCGTGCAAAGCCAAGGCGAATCGGCATGTAAGCCAGTTAAACTGAGCAATGTTGAAGAAAGTCAGTTTAGCTCGAACGGTATTCCAATGATCCAACTGGATGAAAAATTGGGTAACGTTGAGCACAATATTTTGGTTAACCCTCTTGTGCGTAACCGCGTGGAGCAATATTTCCCACGCAGCGGAACGACAGAGTGGGTTGTACCACAAGGTCAGTATTTTGTGATGGGTGATAACCGTGACAACAGTGCTGACAGCCGTTACTGGGGCTTTGTTCCAGAAGCAAACTTAGTCGGTAAAGCTGTCGCGATCTGGATCAGCTTCGAGTTTGATCGTGGCGCAGATAGTGTTCTACCTTCATGGATTCCAACTGGTGTGCGTTTTAACCGCATCGGTGGCATTCACTAACCATTCAAATATCGAGAGAGTATGAATTCTCCAATTGATAAACTAGAGAGAAAGCTCGGCTACCAGTTTCAAGATGCCGGGCTTATCAATTTGGCGCTGACGCACCGCAGCGCCAACAGTAAGCACAATGAACGTCTTGAGTTTCTGGGCGATTCAATTTTAAGTTTTGTCATCGCTGATGATCTGTACCATCGTTTCCCAAAAGTGAACGAAGGTGACATGAGCCGCATGCGTGCTACTTTGGTTCGCGGACATACATTGGCGGAACTGGGTCGTGAATTCGATCTAGGAGATTATTTAAAATTAGGTCCAGGTGAATTGAAGAGTGGCGGTTTTCGCCGAGACTCTATTTTAGCCGATGCGGTTGAAGCCATTATTGGCGCAATTTACCTAGACAGTGATCTTGAAGTTGTGCGAGGCATTGTACTGAGTTGGTATCAGTCACGCCTTGAAGCCATTAAACCAGGCGTTTCACAGAAAGATCCGAAAACTCGCCTACAAGAGTTCCTACAAGGCAGAAGAAAACCGCTGCCTGTCTACACAGTGACTAATATTAAAGGTGAAGCGCACAACCAAGAGTTCACGGTTGAGTGCGAAGTAGCAGGTGTGGATAAGCCTGTAATCGGTAAAGGCACCAGCCGCCGCAAGGCAGAACAAGCGGCTGCTGAAACAGCACTTGAGCAATTAACAAATGGCTGATAACGAATTCGATATCGATGCGTTTTTCGCATCACAAGGTGAGCCAAGCTCGCCAGAAAACCAACACTGTGGCTTTATTGCTATTGTTGGTCGTCCAAACGTAGGTAAGTCGACACTTTTGAACAAGATTTTGGGTCAGAAGATTTCGATCACCTCTCGTAAGCCGCAAACGACACGCCACCGTATTATGGGTGTGGATACGGACGGCGATTACCAAGCGATTTACGTCGACACGCCTGGACTTCACATTGAAGAAAAGCGTGCGATCAACCGTTTGATGAACCGTGCAGCTAACTCGTCATTGAGTGATGTAAACCTTGTGTTCTTCTTAGTCGATGGTACGCATTGGACTAAAGACGATGAGATGGTGCTGACCAAACTTCAAAAATCGAACTTCCCAGTTGTGCTTTGTGTAAACAAAGTCGACAACGTACAAGATCGTAACGACGTGATGCTACACATGGCGGAGATGTCGAAGAAGATGGACTTCGTGGATGTTGTGCCAATCTCTGCCAAGCAAGGTAAGAACATTGATGTACTGCGTAAGCACGTGCGTAATCACTTACCTAAAGCAACGCATCACTTCCCAGAAGAATACGTGACTGACCGTTCTCAGCGTTTTATGGCGTCTGAGATTGTGCGTGAAAAGCTGATGCGCTTTACTGGTGAAGAGCTGCCATACTCAGTAACGGTTGAAATTGAACGTTTTGATTACAACCCCGAAACCGACGGTTTCCACATCAATGCCTTGATTCTTGTTGAGCGTAATGGTCAGAAGAAAATGGTGATTGGCAAAGGCGGCGAGAAGATTAAAACCATTGGTCGCGAAGCGCGTTTGGATATGGAAGAATTGTTCGGTCGTAAAGTTTACCTAGAAACCTGGGTAAAAGTGAAATCTGGCTGGGCAGACGACGAACGAGCGTTGCGATCGTTGGGTTATATAGACGATTTATAATCTTGGCTGCGAAGGTGCTTCGCTCCAACATCGATGAAAAATCAGTATCGATTAAAATAAGGAGCCGCTCGGCTCCTTATTTTTTATTTCACACTTTTTAGGCACAATGACTTAGATGAGTAATCTGTCTTCCGAAGGTTTACAGCGCTGTTTTGTATTGCACCGACGCCCTTACAGTGAATCGAGCTTAATCCTTGATGTATTTAGTGAGGAATATGGCCGAATGACTTTAATGGCCAAAGGCGCGCGCAGTAAGCGTTCGAACTTAAAAGGCGCATTGCAACCTTTTACCCCGCTATTACTTAAATGGTCGGGGAAAGGCTCAATGAAAACTTTGCGTCAAGCCGAGCCGATAAGCCTAGGTTTGCCGTTAACGGGCATTAATCTCTACTCAGCCATGTACGTCAATGAACTGATTGGCCGTATTTTGATGGCTGAAGTGCCGATGCCAGCACTATTTCATGATTATTTGCATGCGTTAACCGAGTTGGCGCACAACGAGAACCCTGAGCCTGCACTGCGTCGTTTTGAGTTAGCCTTGTTGTCTGCGATGGGGTATGGCGTGGATTTTTTGCATTGTGCAGGTACCGGCGAGCCCGTCGACCCAGAAATGACCTATCGTTACCGGGAACAGAAAGGGTTTATTGCTTCGGTTAGGCGCGATAACCTAACGTTTTTAGGGAATGAACTGATTGCTATCAGTGAGCGGCGGTTCGTCACTAAAGAGCAGCTAAAAGCGGCAAAACGCTTTACACGTATAGCCTTAAAGCCGTATCTTGGCGGCAAACCTTTAAAAAGTCGTGAATTTTTCATTCAGACCCCCAGAGCACGGAGTAACGGAAAATGAGCTCAATTTATTTAGGCGTCAATATCGACCATATTGCCACTCTACGTAATGCACGTGGTACAAAATACCCGGATCCTGTTCACGCTGCTGAAATTGCAGAGCGTGCAGGCGCGGACGGTATCACTATCCACTTACGTGAAGACCGTCGCCATATTTTGGATCGTGATGTACGTATTCTGCGTGAAACCATTCAAACGCGTATGAATCTAGAGATGGCAGTGACGGACGAAATGGTTGAGATTGCGCTGCAAACTAAACCAGAGTTTGTGTGTCTAGTGCCTGAAAAGCGTGAAGAACTGACGACGGAAGGTGGCTTAGATGTAGTAGGGCAGCTTGAAAAAATTAAAGCTGCGACGAAAAAGTTGACAGATGCCGGCATTAAAGTTTCGCTCTTTATTGATGCTGACCGTCAACAGATTGAAGCTGCGAAAAAGTGTGGCGCTCCGTTTATTGAGCTACATACTGGCCACTATGCAGATGCGACGACAGAAGACGAACAGCAAGCTGAACTGAAGAAGATTGCTGCTGGTGCGAGTTATGCACATGACCTAGGTATTATTGTTAATGCCGGGCATGGCCTGACTTATCACAATGTCGCACCAATTGCTGCATTACCAGAAATTTACGAACTCAACATTGGTCACTCAATCATTGGTCGCGCGGTATTTGATGGTTTAAATAAAGCGGTTGCTGACATGAAAGCACTGATGATTGAGGCTCGCCAGTCATAGGGCTATCTAGATGGCGATTATAGGGTTAGGGACCGACATTGCAGAAATTGAGCGTATTGAAAAAGCGTTAGCTCGTAGTGGTGAACCTTTTGCTCAGCGGATTCTTTCAGAAGAAGAAATGACCAAATTCTCACAGCTTAAGCTGCAAGGTCGTTATCTTGCTAAGCGCTTTGCTGTTAAAGAAGCTGCCTCAAAAGCATTGGGGACAGGGATCGCAAAAGGGGTCACGTTTCACGACTTTTCCATCTCGAACGATGAGCTTGGAAAACCAGTACTCGCATTGACGGGCACAGCCAAGCAAATAGCGGATGCGATGGGTGTTAACCACATTCACCTGTCCATTTCCGATGAGCGTCATTACGCTGTGGCGACGGTCATTTTTGAATCCTAGCTTGTAAGTCTTAAACAAAATACTAAAAAGCCAGAGCAGATGCTCTGGCTTTCTTGTCTCTCGAGCAGATTACTGTTCAAGGTATAATTTTGCAGTCGTTGTGACTTTAATCATTTCATCTTGCAGCTCGAACATTTCAGGCTCAACTTCCTCAAGACTGATCCCTGAGCGCAGTGCTTGCTCAAGCGTCGCACAGAGTGACTTCAGTCTTGGAACGCCACAATATGAACTACTGCCGTGCAGCTTATGGATGACATGAATTAGGTCATCACGAGAGATATCTTCTTGCTCTAGAGCTTGGTCAACAACCGCTTCTACTTCAGGGATGAACTCAATCAACATGCGCAGCATATCTTTGGCGAGATCCTCTTTATTCGCGCTCTGTTTCAAGGCCGCTTGCCAATCAATAATCACATCCTGTTGAGGTGAAGAAACGGATTGTGGTGCGCTTCCTTCAGGTTCATCAACGTATGAAGGGGCGACTTTGCCAATGCTCTCTGTACAAGCATTGGGGTTCCAGTGAACCAAAACCTGTTGTAGCACATGCTCTTCAATAGGTTTGGTCAAGTAGTCATCCATTCCTGCCGAGAGCAAGCGGTCTCGTTCCCCTGCCATGGCATGCGCCGTTACCGCAATCACTGGCGTGTCTTTATTTAGCTCCAACTCTTTAATGTGCTTACAAGCGGTCACCCCATCCATTTGTGGCATTTGGATATCCATGAAGATTAAATCGTACTTTTTCTCTGTCGCCAGGTTCACCGCTTGCTGGCCATTGCTACAGGCGGTGACGGTTTCTACTCGTTCGCGGAGCAGTGCAGAGATCAGCTTCAAGTTTGCAGGGTTGTCATCCACTGCTAGTACAGTGAGAGGTAAACGGTCCCCTTCGCTTGGCGTAATTGGAGCGCTTAATACCGGTGGCGATTCTACATGTTCGCTAATCAGGCTTTGTAGCAACTTACGGCGAGACAATGGCTTCGTCAGGCACTGGACGTGATGCTCTGTCATTATTTGGTCCGCAAGCGCCAATTCGGTACTCGGTGTCCCTAGGAGAACACTCGGAGCCATACGTTTCGCTTGTTCTATCCAAGGTGTAATAACTTCCGCATCGTGAGTCTGGTTGGCCGCTAAATTCAACAATACATAATCATATTGTTCTTCGTTGTTTGGTAGCGAAGAGCGGTAGGTTACTAAAATACCCTCCTGACTTAGAATCTGTTGGGTTACGGATGCGGCTTGCATGTTTGGTTCAATCAGCAGTAACTGCTTCCCAGTCAGAAGTTCCACTTCAATCAGTTCGCTCATTGGCATCTCGGTTGAGTGCAAGCGCACCGTAAACCAGAAGGTTGAACCTTGGTGTAGACGGCTGGTTAAACTGATTTCGCCGCCCATCTGGCTCACCAGTTTCTGAGTGATGACCAGACCAAGGCCAGTACCGCCGTAACGACGTGAAATACTTGCATCTGCTTGGCTAAAGGCTTGGAACAACTGCGCTTGCTGACGCTCAGAGATACCAATGCCGGTATCACGGACCATGAATTGCAGTTCGACGGAGTCTCCTGATTGAGAGCGCATTTCTACGCTAACATCAATGTTGCCTCGCTCGGTAAACTTGATTGAGTTACCTACTAAGTTCGTCAAAATTTGCTGGATACGTAGTGGATCCCCAACTAAACCTGGTGGAATTTTAGGGTCCACTTTTAGGGTGATTTCTAACCCTTTCTCATGTGCACTTGTGGCTTGTAGGTTAATTACCTCTTCTAAACTTTCTCGGAAATCAAAAGGAATGTTTTCCAGCGCCAGCTTACCCGCTTCAAGTTTCGAGAAGTCGAGAATGTCATTGATGATATTCAGCAAGTTGTTCGCCGATTTCTCAATCGTCTGTAGGTAATCCGTTTGGCTGTTAGAAAGCTGCGTTTTAAGCATTTGACGAGTAAAGCCAATCACCCCATTGAGCGGAGTACGCAGCTCGTGCGACATGTTCGCCAAGAACTCTGACTTAACCCTGGCCGCTTCTTGCGCGCGTTTCTTCGCGATATCCAGCTCAACGTTCTGAATTTCTAGCTGCTCAAGCGTTTCACGTAAGTCGGACGTGGCTTGGTCTATACTGTGCTGCATCTCTACGTGATATTCTGATAACGATACCGCCATGGCGTTGATGCCATTTTTTAGCTGGTCTAACTCACCGTGCATTTTGCCTTCGATACGCACATCCAGATGACCACGGCGAATGCGGTCAACGACATTCTTCATGTGGGTGATAGGTTGGGTCACATCGTGCATTAGACGTGAAGCAAACACACTTGCTAAGCCAAGACCGAGAACCAGAACTAAAAACGCAGAGAAGACTTCTTGATACTGTTGCAGCCTCAAGGAGGAGAGATCTAACTCGACGGCGATGTAACCAATCGCTTTTGTGCCTTGGCTTTCGTTCGACAACTCCGCTAAGTAGTGACCTTCTGACAAAATGGGGACACGCAATATCAGTGAGTTTTCGTAGATTTCCGAATTACCCAGTTGCGGGATCGGTTTATCTTTGGGAAACATCAAGGCTTCAAAATTAGGATGAAAGTTAGAGGTTACAAAGAGCTCATGATGTTCATCAAATACCGCGATACTACGAACCAGTTTGGAGTTTTTGCGGTGCGCGTAGCTTATCAAGCGACGTACCGCCTCTCGGCTTTCTGATAGTAGATGAGTTTCACTGGCAATCGCCAGCGGCTCAATAATGCTGTTACCAGTGGTGATAACTTGTTTCTCAAGGTCTTGGTAGCGGTTAAATGAGAAAAAGCCGCTCAGTAATAAACCAATAATGAGAGTGGGAGCGAGAGTTAGTGTAATTACACGTGCTCGTAAGCCATATCTGGTCATGTTATCTAATTACATCGGAGTCTGGATATGGGAAAATAACGCATTATTTCTCAAGCGCACGATAAAGCCTTGAGCAAAGAAGTGACGTCACCGAATAAACGGTAAGCATAATCAAGTCACTCGAATCACACAACGGCTGCAATCAAGAATAGTGAAGCCGAAGAGCAATTACACATAAATCAGGCACAGAGCATGGCACGCATCTTTCAACCGAAAAAGAAAACCCAACTCAATACTCGGCACCAAGCAGTGCAAGTAGAGCGTTTAGATCACCACGGCGCAGGCATTGCTTACCTCAAAAAGAAGCCATTGTTTATCGATGGAGCACTGCCGGGTGAGGAGGTGGTCACTCAATTGGTGGAAGAAAAGAGCAAATACGCTCGCGGTAAGTTGATTAAAATCCTTAAGCCGAGTGAAGCTCGTGTGGAGCCATTTTGCCCACATTATCATGAGTGCGGTGGTTGTGATTTGCAGCACTTAGATTATGACCAACAATTGACGTACAAACAGCAAACGTTGCGTCAGCTAATGCGAAAATTTTCAGGCAGTGACATTGAACTAGATGCCCCGTTATTGGGAGATTCGCAGGCCTACCGTCGCCGTGCGAGAGTGAGCTTGTTTGTTGATAAAAAAAACCGTCAGCTACATTTTGGTTTCCGTAAAAAGCAGAGTAAGCAAATTGCGCAAGTAACCGATTGCCCAGTGCTGGCACCGGAACTGAATGTTTTGCTGCCAGAGATTTACTCAGCCCTAAAAGCGTTCAAAAAGCCTGAACAATTGGGTCATGTAGAGCTGGTACTTGGTGATAATGGGCCGTGTATTACGCTGCGCCACTTGAGCGCTCTGACAACGAGTGAAACTCAATCTCTAACGGAGTTGGCAAAACGTCATGGCGCATCGTTGTACTTAATGCCATCGACAGAACAATTAGACCTTATCGAAGGCGATATGCCTTTTTATCAAGAAGTTGGAGTGAAAATCCCTTTTGCACCAAATAACTTTATTCAAGTAAACCAAGGTGTAAACCAACAAATGGTCAAACAAGCGGTTGAGTGGTTAGACCCACAAAAGAGTGACCGAGTGTTAGATTTGTTCTGTGGTTTAGGCAACTTTAGTTTACCAGTTGCGAAATTAGCTAAGTACGTGGTTGGAGTAGAGGGTGTTGCAGAGATGGTAGAAAAAGCCACAAACAATGCATCTTTGAACCAAATCAATAACGCGCAATTTTATCACGCTAACCTTGAGCAAGATTTTGAAGGCCAAGCCTGGGCCGCAGAGCGGTTTGATAAAGTATTATTAGACCCGGCACGCGCGGGAGCGAGTGGGATCATCGATCAAGTTTCTGAGCTTGGCGCACAGCGTGTAGTTTATGTTTCTTGTAATCCTGCTACCCTTGCTAGGGATAGTCAAAGCTTGATAGAGCAAGGCTATAAATTAACTAAATTAGGTATGCTGGATATGTTCCCTCATACCAGTCATCTAGAATCGATGGCATTGTTTGAAAAGTCCTAACTTTAGGACTTTGACCCCTTATTTGTGGTGGGTGGTCATAAAGCCAGCGTGTACGCGCGGTAAAAAGAACTAACCTGGACGGTGTTAGTCAAACCACACGAATATAATAATTAGGATGATGAGATGGTTGCGGTAAGAAGCGCGCATTTAAACCAAGATGAACAGTTTGAACTCGAAAACTGGGTGGCTAGCCTAGGACAAGAGAAAAACACAGCCTCACGCTTAATCGAAGTATATCGAGATTGCCAGACGGTATTAGCTGATAACGAGCAAGCGGAGCTGTTGTTGTGGCGTGGACGAGAAATGATCGAAATTTTGATCACCTTGTCTATGGATCAAGCCACTTTAGTGGCTGCTCAACTGTTTCCTTTGGTTTCAAGTGGTGCTTTTAACAGAGAAATTCTGGAAGAGAAATACAGCAAAGAAATCATAAAATTAATCGACGGCGTTGAAGAAATGGCTGCTATTGGCCAACTCAACGTCAACATGGAAGGCAGTGCAGCGTCATCTCAGGTAGATAACGTACGCCGCATGCTGCTTGCCATGGTGGATGACTTCCGCTGCGTGGTTATCAAGCTTGCGGAGCGAATTTGTAACCTTATTGAAGTTAAAAAAGCGCCTGATGAAGTTCGACGTGCGGCGGCAAAAGAGTGTGCCAACATCTATGCGCCGCTAGCAAACCGATTAGGCATCGGTCAGCTGAAATGGGAAATTGAAGATTACGCTTTCCGCTACCAACAGCCGGAAACTTACAAACAAATTGCCAAGCAGCTTTCTGAGCGACGCATCGTTCGTGAACAGTACATCAAAGACTTTGTTGAAGACCTCACGCACGAAATGGAAGTGTCGGGCATCAATGCCGAAGTGAGTGGTCGACCTAAGCACATCTACAGCATTTGGCGAAAAATGCAGAAGAAGAGTTTGGCATTCGATGAGCTATTTGATGTTCGAGCAGTACGTATCATCGCAGACAAACTGCAAGACTGTTACGCGGCTTTGGGTGTAGTTCACACCAAATACAAGCACCTACCGAGCGAGTTTGATGACTACGTTGCTAACCCTAAACCAAACGGTTATCAATCGATCCATACCGTAATTCTAGGGCCAGAAGGCAAAACCATCGAGATCCAGATTCGTACCAAGCAAATGCATGAAGAGTCGGAGCTGGGTGTTGCCGCGCACTGGAAATATAAAGAAGGGGCAAGCAGCCGAAGCGGTTATGATGAGAAGATCACGTGGCTGCGTAAGCTACTGGATTGGCAAGAAGAAATGTCTGACTCTGGCGAAATGCTCGATGAGCTGCGTAGCCAAGTCTTTGATGACCGTGTTTATGCCTTTACACCACGTGGTGATGTTGTCGATTTGCCAATGGGGGCAACGCCGCTAGATTTTGCCTATCACATTCACTCCGAAGTGGGACACCGTTGTATCGGTGCCAAAGTCGGAGGTCGTATTGTGCCATTCACGCATAAATTACATATGGGTGACCAAGTCGAGATTATCACTCAGAAAGAACCTAACCCATCACGTGACTGGTTAAACCCATCATTAGGCTTCGTTCATTCTGGTCGTGCGCGTGCCAAAATTAACGCCTGGTTCCGAAAACAAAGCCGTGAGAAGAACCTTGAAGCAGGTCGTGAAATCCTTGAGCATGAGTTAGCCAAAATTGGCGCAACGTTAAAAGATGCAGAGCATTACGCCCTCAAGCGGTTTAACGTCAAAACACCAGATGAATTGTATGTTGGTGTAGGTAGCGGTGATTTGCGTATCAACCAAATAATTAACCATATCAACGCGTTAGTTAACAAGCCAACGGCAGAGGAAGAAGATCAACAAGCACTGGAAAAACTGCAAGAAGCTGAGCATAAATCACCCGCGCAAAGCCGACCGAAAAAAGACGCAGTTGTAGTAGAAGGCGTCGATAACCTAATGACACATCTAGCACGTTGCTGTCAGCCAATTCCAGGTGACGATATCTCTGGTTACATAACGCAAGGTCGTGGGATTTCAGTACACCGTAGTGACTGTGAACAGCTAGAAGAACTGCGCCATCATGCGCCAGAGCGCATCATCGATACAGTCTGGGGCAGCGGCTTTGTGGGGTCATACATCCTCACCGTGCGTGTTGAAGCGATGGAGCGAGGTGGTCTACTCAAAGACATTACGACACTGTTCGCCAACGAAAAGATCAAAGTGACCAGTATGAAGAACCGAGTCGACTACAGACGTCAACTTGCCATCATGGACTTTGACCTAGAAGTCACCAATATTGAGGTGCTTTCGCGGGTTTCGAAACGTGTGGAACAGATCAAGGATGTCATGACGGTGAAACGCCTCGGCTAAAACTCTCGTCATAGTTATCGTTGTAGCGTTGTTGACTGCACGCACTCGCTCCATCACATGGTGAACCATGCTCAGGAGTCTCGTTTGTTTGTCGCCTAGCTACAACTTCAACTATTTACAGAGTTACACTTGCGTCATATTTGGCTTTTTATCTGCGTTAGCTGCACTTATTCCGACGTGCCGGCTCAGGGGCATCACATAGTAGGCTATGCTCAGGAGTCGCGAAAACTTGTTGCCTTGTCAAAGTAACAATTACTTAGTGAAAGCTGCTGAGAAAATATAATGTAGAAGGTGAGTGGTTTTGGCTGCTCACCTTTTTCTTTAATAGAAAGGTTTAAAGGAACAAAAAATGAGTCATCCAATTGAACAGTTAGAACAAATCATGGCGAAGCTGCGTGACCCCGAAAACGGTTGCCCTTGGGACTTAAAACAAACCTTTGACACCATCGTTCCGCATACAATAGAAGAAACCTACGAGGTGGTGGACGCGATTCAAAATCGAGATTGGCCCAATCTAAAAGAAGAGCTAGGGGATTTGTTGTTTCAGGTGATTTTTTACAGTCAGCTAGCGAAAGAGCAAGAGCTGTTCGACTTTTCGGATGTCGTCGAAACCGTGAACGAAAAACTGACTCGTCGCCACCCGCATGTTTTTTCAGATGTTGAGTTTGAATCTGACGAGGAAATTAACGCGAACTGGGAAGCGGAAAAAGCAAAAGAAAAAGCCCTAGTAGGCAAAGCGGAAGAAAGTATCCTAGACTCAATACCAAACTCTTTACCGGCACTTTCTCGTGCTACAAAAATTCAGAAAAAATGTGCAAAATTTGGGTTTGATTGGGATTCACTTGGCCCGGTTGTCGATAAAGTACGAGAAGAAATTGACGAAGTCATGGAAGAGGCACTGCAAGTTCAGCCCGATGAAGAGAAAGTTGAGTTGGAACTCGGTGATTTGCTATTTGCGACTGTCAATTTGGCTCGCCACCTTGATAAAAACCCAGAAGTCGCGCTAGGAAAAGCAAACGTAAAGTTTGCGCGACGTTTTAAACAAGTTGAAGGCAAGGTTCAGCAGTCAGGCAAAGTACTTACAGATTGTTCTTTATCAGAACTTGACCATTTTTGGGATGAAGTAAAACAAGAAGAATCGAGGCAGAGGTAAACTGGCAGAATACATAATATAAGGTCAGCTTGTTTGGTTACACGAAAACGGACTTTGGTTTGTCTTTGCTCACTTTGATTTGAAGCAAAAAATAAAAAATTACGGTGTGATAGATTTCACGTTGTGGCGGTAAGGAGCTTCTGGTATATTTATCTCCCGTCCAGAAGCACTCCATTTCCCTCATTCAACCAATTTCAGGTTAAACATGACGACAAATTACATTTTTGTTACTGGCGGGGTTGTATCCTCTCTAGGTAAAGGTATTGCAGCAGCATCTCTTGCGGCTATTCTAGAAGCTCGTGGTCTTAAAGTGACTATGATGAAGCTTGACCCTTACATCAACGTTGACCCGGGCACAATGAGCCCTACTCAGCACGGTGAAGTGTTCGTTACAGAAGATGGCGCAGAGACTGACCTTGACCTTGGTCACTACGAGCGTTTCATCCGTACCAAGATGACCAAGCGTAACAACTTCACTGCAGGTCGTGTTTATGCCGACGTACTTCGTAAAGAACGTCGTGGTGACTACCTAGGCGCAACTATTCAAGTTATCCCTCATATCACTAACGCAATCAAAGATCGCGTTATTGCAGGTTCTGAAGGCCATGATGTGGCTATTGTTGAAGTTGGCGGTACTGTTGGTGATATCGAATCACTACCATTTATGGAAGCGATTCGTCAGCTAGCTGTTGAGCTAGGCCGTGAGCGCGCAATGTTCATGCACCTAACACTTGTTCCTTACCTAGCGGCAGCGGGCGAAGTGAAAACTAAGCCGACGCAACACTCTGTAAAAGAACTTCTATCTATCGGTATTCAGCCAGACATCCTAGTTTGCCGTAGCGATCGCGTTATTCCTGCGAATGAGCGTAAAAAAATCGCACTGTTCTGTAATGTTCCAGAAAAAGCAGTAATTTCAATGAAGGATGTAGACTCTATCTACAAGATCCCTCAGTTGATTAAATCTCAAGGGCTAGATGACCTTGTGTGTGCTCGCTTTGGTATTACTGCTCCTGAAGCAGACCTTTCTGAATGGGAACAGGTTATCTACGAAGAAGCAAATCCTACTGGTGAAGTAACCATCGGTATGGTTGGTAAATACATTGAATTACCAGATGCATACAAATCTGTGAACGAAGCGCTTAAACACGCTGGCTTGAAAAACCGTCTAAGCGTCACAATTAAGTATGTAGACTCACAAGATATCGAAACAAAAGGCGTTGAACTTCTAGAAGGTTTGGACGCAATCCTAGTACCAGGTGGCTTCGGCGATCGTGGTATTGAAGGCAAGATCCGTGCGGCTCAATATGCACGTGAAAATAACGTGCCTTACCTAGGTATTTGTTTGGGTATGCAAGTTGCACTAATCGAATACGCGCGTAACGTTGCGGGTATGGAAGGTGCACATTCAACAGAATTTAACAAAGAGACTAAGTACCCTGTGGTAGGTTTGATCACAGAGTGGGTAGACGAATCAGGTAGCGTAGAAGAGCGTACTGAAAAGTCTGACCTAGGCGGTACGATGCGTCTTGGTTCACAGCTGTGTCACCTAGAGAAAGGGACTAAAGCTCGTGAACTGTACGGTAGCGCGACGATCCATGAACGTCACCGTCACCGTTACGAAGTGAATAACGTGCTTCGTCCGCAAATCGAAAAAGCAGGCCTAAAAGTATCAGGTCTATCTGCGGACAAGAAGTTAGTGGAAATGATTGAGAACCCAGCTCACCCATGGTTTGTAGCGGCTCAGTTCCACCCAGAATTCACCTCGACTCCTCGCGATGGACATCCATTGTTTGCAGGTTTTGTTAAGGCTGCGGGCCAAAACGCACGCGGCGAATTCGAGAAGTAAAAGGATACGGGCGGCGGCGAAGGTTGTGCTGCTGCCCTTTAAGATTGACATTTATATTTGAAACGAGAGGAAACATTAATGTCTAAGATCGTTAAAGTTCTAGGTCGTGAAATCATCGACTCACGTGGTAACCCAACTGTAGAAGCTGAAGTACACCTAGAAGGCGGTTTCGTAGGTATGGCGGCAGCTCCATCTGGCGCATCTACTGGTTCTCGCGAAGCTCTTGAGCTACGTGACGGTGACAAAGCACGTTTCCTAGGTAAAGGTGTTCTTAAAGCAGTTGAAGCTGTAAACGGCCCAATCGCTGAAGCTCTAGTTGGCAAAGACGCTAAAGACCAAGCTGCAATCGACGCAGTAATGATCGAACTAGACGGCACTGAAAACAAATCTAAATTCGGTGCTAACGCTATCCTAGCTGTTTCTCTAGCAAACGCTAAAGCTGCTGCTGCTGCGAAAGGCATGCCTCTATACGAGCACATCGCTGAGCTAAACGGCACTGCAGGTCAGTTCTCTATGCCTCTACCAATGATGAACATCATCAACGGTGGTGAGCACGCAGACAACAACGTTGACATCCAAGAGTTCATGATCCAACCAGTTGGCGCTAAGACTCTTAAAGAAGGTCTACGTATCGGTGCAGAAGTATTCCACAACCTAGCTAAAGTTCTTAAGTCTAAAGGCTACAGCACTGCAGTTGGTGATGAAGGTGGTTTCGCTCCTAACCTTAAATCTAACGCTGAAGCTCTAGAAGTTATCGCAGAAGCTGTTGCAGCTGCTGGTTACGAACTAGGTAAAGACGTAACTCTAGCTATGGACTGTGCTGCATCTGAGTTCTTCGACAAAGAAGCTGGCATCTACAACATGAAAGGCGAAGGTAAAACTTTCACTTCTGAAGAGTTCAACCACTACCTAGCTGAGCTAGCTAACCAATTCCCAATCGTTTCTATCGAAGACGGTCTAGACGAGTCTGACTGGGATGGCTTCAAGCACCAAACAGAACTACTAGGTGACAAGCTTCAACTAGTAGGTGACGATCTATTCGTTACTAACACTAAGATCCTTGCTGAAGGTATCGAGAAAGGCGTAGCTAACTCTATCCTTATCAAGTTCAACCAAATCGGTTCTCTAACTGAGACTCTAGCTGCAATCAAGATGGCTAAAGACGCAGGTTACACAGCAGTAATCTCTCACCGTTCTGGCGAAACTGAAGATGCAACTATCGCTGACCTAGCGGTAGGTACAGCAGCAGGTCAAATCAAAACTGGTTCTATGAGCCGTTCTGACCGTGTTGCTAAGTACAACCAGCTAATCCGTATCGAGGAAGCTCTAGGTGAGCGCGCTCCTTTCAACGGTCTTAAAGAAGTTAAAGGTCAAGCTTAATTCTTCACTGAATTAGCAGCTTAACTTAAAGCTTTTAAAACACCCTGCTTTGGCGGGGTGTTTTTTTATATAACGGAAGCGCTAAGTGAGCGCGCTCCTCCATGTTTCAAGGAAGCGGTCTTAAAGAAGTTAAAGATCAAGCTTAATTCTTAACTGAGTTAACGGCTTAACTTAAAGCTTTTGAAAACGCCTCACACTTGCGGGGCGTTTTTTTATACAACGGAAGCGCTAAGTGAGCGCACTCCTCCATGTTTCAAGGAAGTGGTCTCAAAGAAGTAAAAGGTCAAGCTTAATTCTTATTGAGTAAAGTTTCGCTAAATAGCTTTTTGAAACCCTCGCTACGGCGTTTTTTTGTATTTATAGATTTGTATTTTGGGGTCTTACTTTGGTCATGGGTAAGGTTCGCTTCCCATGAGCTTGTTTCATTTTGCTGCTTATTTCTTGTAAGGAGCGTGTGAGTCTCCCTTTCTCCCCTAGAGGCAACCTCGCATTTATGCTATATATGTCACCTTATCTAATTCCTTCCGGTACAGAATGTTAGCAGCGATATGCGAATCTTTGTTATAGCCCTTACGCTACTGTTTGGCTTGCTTCAATACACTCTATGGTTTGGTAAAAACGGAGTGTCTGACTACTACACAGTAAAAGATGAAATTGAAGTTCAGCAACAAGTGAACAGCAAGCTACAAGCTCGCAACAATGAAATGTTCGCTGAGATTGATGATTTAAGGCAAGGTCTTGATGCGATTGAAGAACGTGCGCGTCATGAGCTCGGTTTAGTTAAAGATGGCGAGACTTTTTACCGCATTATAGGTGAGGAAAACCATTAAAATGTTGGATATGAACTCATCGCATATCGCAATTGTGCCTGCTGCTGGTGTGGGTAGCAGAATGAAGGCAGATCGCCCTAAGCAATATTTATTGATCGAAGGTAAGGCGGTACTGGAACATACCGTAGAGAAACTGCTTTCTCACCCAAATATTTCTAAGGTGGTCGTTGCCATTACTGACGGCGACCCATATTACCCAGAATTGTCCATTGCTAAGCACCCAGATGTGATTCGTGTAGCTGGTGGTAAAGAAAGAGCAGACTCTGTGTTATCAGGGCTAAACTATGTCAATGAGCATCTGGAAAGCGAGTGGGTGTTAGTCCACGATGCTGCAAGGCCATGTGTATTAACATCCGACATTGACCGTTTGATTGATGTTTGCTGCGCCCGCTCAACGGGTGGCATTCTCGCATCTCCTGTGAGAGATACAATGAAGCGAGCAAACGCAGTACAAGATATCGAACATACGGTAGATAGAGAAGCATTGTGGCATGCACTTACTCCACAAATGTTTAAAACTCAGCAGCTTACTCAAGCACTGGCTGACGCATTAGAACAGGGTGTAACTATTACTGATGAAGCCTCGGCTTTGGAGTGGTTAGGCGAGAAGCCAGCCTTAGTTCAAGGGAATGCGAACAATATAAAAATCACTCAGCCAGAAGACCTTGCGTTAGCCGAGTTTTATCTAAGCCGTGAGCGCGGCGAATAAAGAAAGGATAGAAAATGATTCGAATTGGTCATGGTTTCGATGTACATAAATTCGGTGGTGAAGGCCCTGTCATTATTGGTGGTGTAGCAATCCCTTATGAGCAAGGTTTGATTGCACACTCAGACGGCGATGTAGCGTTGCATGCGTTAACGGATGCTCTGTTGGGCGCGATTGCTGCCGGCGATATTGGTCGTCATTTCCCAGATACGGATGATAAATGGAAAGGCGCAAACAGTCGTGAACTACTGAAAGACGTTTACCGTCGAGTCAAAGAGCAAGGCTACCGTCTTGGCAATGCTGATGTAACCATCATGGCACAAGCGCCTAAAATGGCACCACACATTGACGCAATGTGTGCGGCGATTGCCGAAGACCTAGAAACCGATATTAGTAACATTAACGTAAAAGCGACGACGACAGAACGTCTCGGTTTTACTGGACGCAAAGAAGGCATTGCAACGGAAGCCGTTGTACTTCTGTTTAAGCAATAACTAGCAATTTGCTCCTCTAAGCTGTGATATCAGCGGAAACACATCATGTCAGACATTTTATCTTCATTGGCTTACCTAACAGGTAAGCCAATTGCATCGGCAAAAATCAAAGCGCAGCCAGAGCATTTTCAGGTTCGCGAAGATTTAGGTTTTGCCTTTACGGGCGAAGGCGAGCACTTAATGGTTCGTATCCGTAAAACGGGCGAGAACACCAGCTTCGTTGCTAACGAGTTAGCAAAAGCCTGTGGTGTTAAGTCGAAAGACGTTAGCTGGGCGGGTCTTAAAGACCGTCATGCGGTGACGGAACAGTGGTTAAGTGTCCATTTACCGAAAGGTGAAACGCCAGATTTTTCAGCGTTTTTGGCTCAATACCCAAGTATCGAAATCCTTGCAACAGATCGTCACAATAAAAAACTGCGTCCTGGTGACCTAGTAGGGAACGAGTTCGTGGTTACTTTGTCTGAAGTGACAGATATAGCGGATGTAGAGCAACGTCTTGAAAAAGTGAAACAAGTTGGCGTGCCAAACTACTTTGGTAGTCAGCGTTTTGGTAACGATGGTAACAACCTTGAAGAAGCACGTCGATGGGGACGCGAAAACGTTCGTACCCGCAATCAAAACAAGCGCAGCATGTATTTATCAGCGGCTCGTTCGTGGATTTTCAACCGCATCGTTTCAGCTCGTCTAGAGAATGGTGTGTTTGATAAGTTCATTGATGGTGACATTGCACAGACGAATTCTGGCACTCAGTTGATTGATGCAAACAACATCACTGATTTGCAAGTGCAATTTGCACAAGGTGAAGCGGCAATTACCGCTGCGCTTGCTGGCGATAATGCACTGCCTACTCAAGCCGAGGCTCTGGCATTAGAGCAACCGTTTTTAGACGAAGAGCCTGACCTCATGGCGCTGATTCGTGGTAATCGCATGCGCCACGATCGTCGCGATATTGCGCTGAAGCCAAAAGATTTAGCTTGGACGGTTGAAGGTAACAACATTACGCTGACTTTCTCACTGGATGCGGGATCTTTTGCGACCTCTATTGTTCGTGAGTTAGTTAATGAGGTTGAAGTAGAAAGAGAATACTAATGGAACAGGATTCACGAAACCCGAAGCCCTTAAGAGTCTTAATCAGCAATGATGATGGTGTTCATGCACAAGGGATTCATGCCCTCGCTGATGAGTTGAGAGATATCGCCGAAGTGACCATTGTCGCACCTGATCGAAATCGTTCAGGTGCTTCGAATTCACTCACATTAGAACAACCATTACGCGTGACTGAAATTGCCCCAAATATCTACTCAGTGCAAGGCACGCCCACGGATTGTGTGCATTTCGCGCTGAATGAGCTAATGAAAGATGATTTGCCTGATCTTGTTCTGTCAGGAATCAACCATGGCGCTAATTTGGGTGATGATGTTCTTTATTCTGGAACAGTAGCAGCCGCCATGGAAGGTCATTTCCTTGGCGTTCAGTCGGTGGCTTTTTCACTAGTGGGTAAGCGACATTTCGAATCCGCCGCTAAAATTGCACGTCAAATTGTACAACAGCATTTAGCGTCGCCGATTCCAACGAATCGTCTACTGAACGTAAACGTGCCTGACTTACCATCAGAGAATTTAGGTGAAATTGAAGTTACGCGTTTAGGTGCACGTCATCACGCAGAGAATATGATCAAGCAGAAAGATCCGAGAGGCCATGACATTTATTGGTTAGGGCCACCAGGAAAGGAGCAAGATGCAGGAGAGGGCACGGACTTTTATGCAATTGAGCATGGCCGAGTTTCAATGACGCCTCTGCAAGTTGATCTCACCGCTCACGAGTCGCTGCGTGCTATGGATAGTTGGTTAAAGGAAGAGAAGTAATGAGTAACCCACATGCTGACAGGTTGATAGCGTTTCTTATCTCCAGTGGCATCAAAGACCAAAGAGTTCTGGATGCTATCCAACGCTTGCCACGAGAAAGCTTTGTTTCTCAAGCGATGATGCACCAAGCCTATGATAACAATGCGTTACCAATTGGTCAGGGACAAACTATTTCTCAGCCTTATATCGTTGCTCGTATGACCGAGTTGCTTGAGCTAGAGTCGGCGAGTCGTGTTCTGGAAATCGGAACGGGATCGGGTTATCAAACTGCGGTACTGGCGCAAATTGTTGATCATGTATACTCCGTTGAGCGAATTAAATCGTTGCAATGGGAAGCAAAGCGTCGCCTGAAGCAATTGGATATTTACAATGTTTCAACTAAGCATGCTGATGGGTGGCAGGGCTGGGAAGCGAGAGGTCCTTTCGATGCTATCATTGTTACCGCTGCCGCTGAAGTGATTCCCCAAGCTCTTCTCTCACAATTAAGAGATGGCGGCAAAATGGTCATTCCTGTTGGAGATACGGAACAACAGTTATTAAAAATAGAGCGTAAGGGAGACGAATATCTCTCTACCGTTGTAGAAATGGTTCGGTTCGTACCTCTGGTTGCGGGTGATTTAGCTTAAGGGTTAGGGATAGGTGAATAAGTTACTACGTCATATTGGTATTAGCTTTGTGTTTGCTGCAGGACTAGTTGGTTGTGCAGCGCATTCCCCTGCACCTGTCTCTAGCCTAAAAAAAGACTATTCAAGCCTTGAAAGAGGGAGTTACAGAGGGAGTTATTATGAGGTAAAAAAAGGCGATACGCTTTACTTCATAGCTTATGTCACAGATAAAGATGTAAATGATCTTGTTCGTTACAATGAGTTAACTCAGCCTTACACTATCTACCCAGGACAGAGGCTAAAACTTTGGGCTCCGAAATATGTCGCCCCTAAATATGGTCAAAAAGTTGAACCCGTTGTGGCTCCTGTTGTTACGACCCCCCCAGCTCCAGTGACGAAAACATCAACAGCCTCTAAACCTAAACCTTCGAGTAAAAACTCTAGTCAAAAACCTACAGAGACTAAGCCTAAAGTCGTACAAAAACAGCCTCCAAAGAAGGTTGAACAATCGAAAACAAAGGAGTATGTTGGTTCAAAAGATAACCAAAAAGTGAAGCAAAAAGCGCCAACTACCACAGCAAAGAGTGATAAAGTCTCAAAGTGGTTGTGGCCAACAAAAGGGAGAGTAATCAAGAACTTTTCGGCGGGAGAACAGGGAAATAAAGGTATCGACATCGCAGGACAGCGTGGTCAACCTATCGTTTCAACCGCAGCCGGCACAGTCGTTTATTCAGGCAATGCGCTACGAGGTTATGGCAACTTAATTATAGTAAAGCATAACGACAATTATTTAAGCGCATACGCACATAATGACAAACTGCTGGTCACAGAAGGACAAAGCGTAAAAAGCGGACAAAAAATCGCCACCATGGGTAGTTCAGGTGCAAAGTCGGTCAAACTACACTTTGAAATTCGCTATCAAGGTAAATCAGTGAATCCAAAACGCTATTTGCCTTAAAACTTTGAAAAACAACTTGCGACATCATTTAGCGACATATTGAGTTGTCATGTCTTGCTAACTCGCCAGGGGGAGGCGTTATGAGTATCAGCAACACAGTAACCAAAGTTGAAGAGTTTGCATTTGACAATGCGTCAGTGAAGACCATTGATAACGAACTCGAAAGATCATCATCCACAGAAAGCAAAGCGACTGCGCGTGAAGAATTTGACGCGAGCAGTAAAAGCTTAGATGCAACTCAGTTGTATTTGGGCGAAATTGGCTTCTCACCTTTACTTACTGCCGAAGAAGAAGTGCTTTACGCAAGACGCGCCCTACGTGGCGACGAAGCGGCACGCAAACGTATGATCGAAAGTAACCTACGTTTGGTTGTTAAGATTTCTCGTCGATACAGTAACCGTGGTCTAGCACTACTCGATCTGATTGAAGAAGGTAACCTCGGCTTGATCCGAGCGGTCGAAAAATTCGACCCAGAACGTGGTTTCCGTTTCTCTACTTACGCAACGTGGTGGATCCGACAAACGATAGAGCGAGCGTTGATGAACCAAACTCGCACGATCCGTCTACCTATCCACGTAGTGAAAGAGCTGAACATTTATCTGCGTACTGCGCGTGAACTTTCTCAAAAGCTCGATCACGAACCGACCGCAGAAGAAATTGCTGCTCAATTAGATATTCCAGTCGAAGACGTAAGCAAAATGTTACGCCTTAATGAGCGTATTAGCTCTGTCGACACGCCAATCGGTGGTGACGGTGAGAAAGCGCTGCTGGATATTATTCCTGATGCAAACAACTCTGATCCAGAAGTTTCGACTCAAGATGACGACATCAAATCATCGTTGATTCATTGGTTAGAAGAGTTGAATCCGAAACAGAAAGAAGTGCTTGCACGTCGCTTCGGCCTACTAGGCTACGAGCCTTCGACGCTGGAAGAAGTTGGTCGAGAGATTGGTCTGACACGTGAGCGAGTACGTCAAATACAAGTGGAAGGTTTACGTCGTCTTCGTGAAGTCCTAATCAAACAAGGTTTGAATATGGAAAACTTGTTTAACGTAGAAGATGATTAAATAATCCGTATTCCACTAGATACGCAAAAGGCTATGGTTCCCCATAGCCTTTTTTCTTTTTTGCTCCTTGGTGTGAGTCTATTTACAGCATCCTTTTCAAGCGATACAGCTCTTCAAGAGCTTGGCGTGGCGTTAAGTCGTCAGGATCAATACCTGACAGAGCTTGTTCGACCTCGCTAGGCTCTGGAATCAGGCTCAACTGGTTAGCCACATCTACTGCACTTGGACGCGGTGTGTCACTGTTTTGCCCCAGTTGCTCTAGCTGAGATAGCTTGTTACGCGCATTTTTGATGACCGTTTTTGGTACGCCAGCTAAGCCCGCAACAGCCAAGCCGTAAGACTTACTTGCCGCGCCTTCTTGAACTGCGTGCATAAAGGCAATGCTGTCTCCATGTTCTACGGCATCCAAGTGAACGTTCGCTAAGCTTGGCAGTTGGTTCGGTAACTCTGTTAATTCGAAGTAGTGAGTTGCAAATAGGGTCATCGCACCAATTTGTGTTGCGAGCCATTCCGCACTTGCCCAAGCTAAAGAGAGACCGTCGTAAGTACTAGTACCGCGTCCGATTTCATCCATTAGCACCAAACTGTTCTTAGTTGCGTTGTGAAGAATATTGGCTGTTTCGGTCATTTCTACCATGAAGGTCGAGCGGCCAGATGCAAGATCATCTGACGCACCAATACGAGTAAATATACGATCTAAAGAACCAATCTGTGCGGATTCTGCCGGTACATAAGAGCCGATATGTGCCATCAATGCAATCAGCGCAGTTTGACGCATGTAGGTTGATTTACCACCCATGTTTGGACCGGTGATGATCAACATCTTACGGGCTGGGTTAAGCTCAATTGGGTTCGCGATGAACGGCTCTGTTGTTACTTGTTCTACGACTGGATGACGACCAGCTTGAATGTGAATTCCTGCGTCTTTCACAAGCGTTGGGCGGCAGTAATCTAACGAATCTGCACGCTCTGCTAGGTTTTGTAATACATCCAGTTGAGACAGGGCAGAAGCTAGGTTTTGCAGCTTCTCAAGGTTTGGCATCAATAGATCAAACAGTTCTTCCCACAACTGTTTCTCAAGTGCTAACGCTTTAGATTTCGAGTTAAGTACTTTGTCTTCGTGTTCCTTAAGCTCTGGGATGATGTAGCGTTCAGCGTTTTTGAGTGTTTGGCGACGTACATAATGCGGTGGAACCAAATGGCTCTGGCCACGGCTTACTTGGATAAAGAAGCCATGAACGTTGTTGTAGCCTACTTTAAGCGTATCGATACCGTGTCGTTCACGCTCATCTCGCTCAAGCTGCTCAAGATATTCTGTTGCACCGTCTGCCAATTTTCGCCATTCATCGAGCTCCGCATTGTAGCCTTCAGCGATGACGCCACCATCACGAATAACAACCGGCGGATTTTCTTTAATCGCGCGCTCTAACAGGTCACATACTTCGTCAATCGGAGCTGCATACTTCGCCAATTTCGTTAGGTACGGATGGGTCAAAGAAGCGGTGACAGATTCTAGCTCTGGTAGCTGTTGCATGGCATTGCGAAGTCTAGCCATATCGCGAGGGCGAGCAGAGCGTAATGCAAGGCGCGCTAAGATACGTTCAATATCACCAATTTGCTTTAACGTTGGTTGAAGATCGGCAAACAGAGCTTGTTCTTTAATCTCACCAATCGCATCAAGGCGATTGTTTAACGTTTCAATGCAACGCATAGGCTGATGCAACCAACGCTTCAGCATTCGGCTGCCCATCGGAGTTGCACAATGGTCGAGTACTGCAGCGAGCGTGTTATCGGTTCCGCCTGCTAGATTTTGAGTAATTTCCAGATTACGTCGGGTAGCAGCATCAAGGATGACGGATTGATCCTGATGATCAAACGTTAAAGAGCGAATATGAGGTAAAGCCGTACGTTGAGTATCTTTTACGTACTGGATCAAACAACCAGCAGCACACAGCCCTAAGGACGCATGTTCTACACCAAAACCAACCAGATCTTTTGTGCCAAATTGTTGATTGAGTTGTTGCTTAGCCGTATCAAGCTCAAACTCCCAGACTGGGCGACGACGGTTACCATTGCGGCTCGCCATTAAATGTACAGGTTCAAAATCTTCTGGGAACAGTAGCTCACGTGGTGCAGTGCGTTGAAGCTCGGCTGTCATCGCTTCTTCAGTTTCTGGTTCTGTCAGTTGGAAGCGACCAGAGGTGACATCCAGCGTCGCATAACCGAACTTACCGTTGTGATGGTAAATTGCTGCGATTAAGTTATCGACACGCTCAGAAAGCAGCGCTTCATCCGTCACAGTACCTGGTGTCACGATACGCACAACTTTACGTTCTACCGGGCCCTTGCTGGTGGCCGGATCGCCAATCTGTTCACAGATCGCCACAGACTCACCAAGCTGAACAAGTTTTGCCAGGTAGCCCTCTACGGCGTGAAATGGCACACCCGCCATTGGGATAGGTTCACCTGCAGACGCACCACGTTTGGTCAATGAAATATCAAGAAGCTGAGAAGCTCGCTTGGCATCATCGTAAAAGAGTTCGTAGAAATCGCCCATGCGGTAGAACAGCAAAATCTCTGGGTTCTCAGCTTTTAGCTTGAGGTATTGCTGCATCATCGGAGTGTGTTTTTGTTCAGCTTTCACAGGTAAGTTCTTTTGTTTATTTCCGTAGCGGCTTAGGATACGTGAATCCCTATCAAGTAAAAAGAGACAAAGGGCATTTTGGCTATGGAAAAAACAACAAAATTGAGTGCCGATTTAGGCGCATTATTGGCTAAACACGGGCATGTTTTAACGACCGCAGAATCATGCACTGGTGGTGGTGTTGCAACCGCCATTACTGACATTGCTGGTAGTTCAGCGTGGCTTGACCGTGCGTTTGTCACCTACAGTAATGAAGCGAAAATGGAGATGCTTGGTGTGCAAGCTTCAACGTTAGAAGCGCATGGTGCAGTGAGTGAGCCAGTTGTGATTGAAATGGTACAGGGTGCAATTAAAAACTCAAATGCCACCATCGGTGTATCCATCAGTGGTATTGCAGGGCCGGGTGGTGGCAGTGAAGAGAAACCAGTCGGTATGGTCTGCTTTGCTTTTGCTGATAACCAAAGTTGGCAGCAAGTAGAAACCATGCATTTCTCTGGTGACCGTGCAGAAGTTCGCAAAAAAGCGGTCGAGCACGCGTTGACTCAATTGTATCAACATCTGCTCTAGAATTTCTTAACTTGTTTTAGCCCAGCATTGATAAGGGCTAGAGCAAATCATGACTTTAGGTCAGCCAAATTTTTTTCATACAGGTATGGACACTGTATGAATCAACAGTATAATAACTTTCATTGCTGAGCAGTTCTTCTGCTTAAGAAAAATGAATTACTATTCGTCGCCCAAAGAAGATGAATAAATCGGAGAAAGTAATGGATGAGAACAAACAGAAAGCGCTCGCCGCTGCGCTAGGTCAAATTGAAAAGCAATTCGGTAAAGGCTCTATCATGCGCCTTGGTGATAACCGCGCAATGGACGTAGAAACCATCTCAACGGGTTCTCTTTCTCTTGATATCGCTTTGGGTGCTGGTGGTCTACCAATGGGTCGTATCGTAGAAATCTACGGCCCAGAATCTTCAGGTAAAACAACATTAACGCTTGAGCTTATTGCTGCTGCGCAACGTGAAGGCAAAACGTGTGCGTTTATCGATGCAGAGCACGCTCTAGATCCTGTATACGCGAAGAAACTTGGCGTTGATATCGATGCATTGCTAGTTTCTCAGCCAGACACAGGTGAGCAAGCGCTAGAGATCTGTGACGCACTTGCACGTTCTGGTGCTATCGATGTTATGGTTGTCGACTCTGTCGCAGCACTAACACCGAAAGCAGAAATCGAAGGCGAAATGGGCGATAGCCACATGGGTCTGCAAGCACGTATGCTTTCTCAAGCAATGCGTAAGCTAACGGGTAACCTAAAGCAGTCTAACTGTATGTGTATCTTCATCAACCAAATCCGTATGAAGATTGGTGTGATGTTTGGTAACCCAGAAACAACAACAGGTGGTAACGCACTTAAGTTCTACGCTTCTGTTCGTCTAGATATCCGTCGTACTGGCGCAATCAAAGAAGGTGACGAAGTCGTAGGTAACGAAACGCGCATCAAAGTTGTTAAGAATAAGATTGCAGCACCATTTAAAGAAGCAAACACACAAATCATGTACGGCCAAGGCTTTAACCGCGAAGGTGAACTTGTCGATCTAGGTGTGAAGCACAAGTTAGTTGAAAAAGCCGGTGCTTGGTATAGCTACAATGGCGATAAGATTGGTCAAGGTAAAGCGAATGCATGTAACTACCTGCGTGAGCACCCTGAAGTGGCTAAAACTATCGATACAAAACTGCGTGAAATGTTGCTAGCGCCAGCACTTGCGGAAGCGCCTGAAGCTGGTGAAGCGCCAGAGCAAGCTGAAGAGTTTTAATCTCTCATAGATTAATAAATGACAAAGCCCTGCAATGCGGGGCTTTGTTGTATCTATTGAAATCAAAAATCGAATTATCACAAAGGCCATTGAGAGCCTGTACAGCAAAAATACTTTTAGGATCATCATGTACCAAAAACGCCAGGCGCCAACATTATCGAGCAAAGAGGCTGCTATACAATTGCTTAGCCGTCGCGATCATGGTCAGTATGAGCTTTACCAAAAATTATCGATGAAGGGCTATGAAGAATCAGACATCGACATCGCAATTAATTTTTGCCTAGACCATAACTATTTAGATGATTTACGTTACGCGAAGAGTCAAATTAGACAGCATGTATACAAAGGACATGGAGAGCGTCGAATTCGTCAAGAGTTAAACCAGAAGCGTGTTGCGGAATCGGTGATTGAGCAAGCTATGGCTGAAGAGCCGCAAGATTGGTTTGAACTGGCTAAACAGGCGGCAGAAAAGAAATTCAAAGGTATTAAAGCCAAAGACCAAAAAGAGTACGCAAAACAAGTTCGTTTTCTGCAGTATCGCGGCTACAGTTTTGACCAAATCAGCTACGCGCTGAGCTTTGAGGATGAAGATTAACGGTCAGTCGTCCGCACTGATTTTTGTTTTGCTTCAAATTTTTTCTCCTACTCCCTCTTTTCCTCAAGAAAACTAGTCTCAGCTGTTTGCATGATCTACAATACGGCAAAATTCTAACTCGACTATTTTCAGGAAGAGCTGCATGTACATGAGCACTGATGAGGTTCGTAACGCGTTCCTCAAGTTCTTTGAGAGCAAAGGACACCAAATCGTAGAAAGTTCATCGTTAGTTCCACATAACGACCCAACCCTGCTGTTCACAAACGCAGGTATGAACCAATTTAAAGATTGTTTCTTAGGCTTAGAAAAACGAGCCTACACTCGAGCGACTACGGCTCAGCGTTGCGTACGTGCAGGTGGTAAACATAACGACCTAGAAAATGTTGGCTTCACTGCTCGTCACCACACATTCTTTGAAATGTTAGGCAACTTCAGCTTTGGCGATTACTTCAAAGAAGATGCGATCTCCTTTGCTTGGGAATTCCTAACCGAAGTTCTTAAACTGCCAGCGGATCGTTTATTGGTAACTGTTTACGAAACCGATGACGAAGCGTTTGACATCTGGAACAAGAAAGTTGGCGTGCCCGCTGATCGTATTGTTCGCATTGGTGATAAAGAAGGCGGCAAGCCGTATGAGTCTGATAACTTCTGGCAAATGGGCGACACTGGCCCTTGTGGTCCATGTACTGAAATCTTCTACGATCACGGTGAGCACATCTGGGGTGGCCGTCCTGGCACGCCTGAAGAAGATGGTGACCGTTTCATCGAGATCTGGAACAACGTATTCATGCAGTTCAACCGTCACGCAGACGGCACTATGGAACCGCTACCAAAACCATCGGTAGATACTGGTATGGGTATCGAGCGTATCTCTGCAATCATGCAGGGCGTTCACTCAAACTACGAAATTGATGTATTCCAAGCTCTTATCAAAGCAGCAGCAGAAGTGATCGGTTACGAAGACCTATCAAACCAATCACTACGCGTTATCGCTGACCACATCCGTTCATGTTCATTCCTGATCGTGGATGGCGTTATGCCTTCAAACGAAGGTCGAGGTTACGTATTACGCCGTATCATCCGTCGTGCAGTTCGTCACGGTAACAAGCTGGGCGCACAAGGTGCATTCTTCCACAAGTTGGTTGGCGTTCTAGCTGACATCATGGGTACGGCTGGTGAAGAGCTGAAGCGTCAACAAGCTGTGGTTGAAAAAGTACTGCGTATCGAAGAAGAAAACTTTGGTCGTACACTTGAGCGCGGTATGGCGATTCTAAACGAAGCACTAGATAACCTAGACGGTAAAGTACTAGACGGCGAAACCGTATTTAAACTTTACGATACTTACGGCTTCCCAGCTGACTTAACTAACGACGTAGCACGTGAGCGTGAGTTCGCAATCGACGAAGAAGGTTTCGAGAAAGCGATGGAAGAGCAGCGTCAACGTGCGCGTGAAGCGGGTAACTTCGGTACTGACTACAACGCAGCAATCAAAGTTGATACGCAAACAGAATTCTGTGGTTACACAGGTACTAAAGGCTCTAGCTCTGTAGCGGCGATGTTCGTTGAAGGCAACGAAGTAGAATCTCTATCTGCAGGCGACAAAGCAATCATCGTGCTTGGTGAGACACCATTCTACGCAGAGTCAGGTGGTCAATGTGGTGACGCTGGTGAAATCCGTACTGAGTCTGGTGTATTCCACGTTGAGGACACTCAAAAACTAGGTAACGCAATCGCGCACCACGGTGTAATGGCAGAAGGCGTTCTAGCGAAAGGTGATGAAGTAGCAACTATCGTTGACGCAGAGCGTCGCGCAGCTATCTCTCTAAACCACTCAGCAACGCACTTGCTACACGCAGCACTACGCCAAGTTTTAGGTGAGCACGTAACGCAGAAAGGCTCATTGGTGAAGGCAGACAACCTACGTTTCGACTTCTCGCATCTAGAAGCCGTAACTGCAGCAGAACTGAAAGAAGTTGAGCGTCTAGTTAACGCGCAAATTCGTCGCAACCACACGATTGAAACCAACGTGATGGACATTGAGTCAGCTAAGAAGAAAGGCGCAATGGCTCTATTCGGCGAGAAGTACGATGACGAAGTACGCGTACTGTCTATGGGTGACTTCTCGACAGAGCTTTGCGGTGGTATTCACGCATCAAGCACAGGTGATATTGGCCTATTCAAAATCACTTCAGAAAGCGGCATTGCTGCAGGTATTCGACGTATTGAGGCGGTAACAGGCGAGGCTGCATTAGACGCGATTGAAGCTCAAAACGCGAAGTATGAAGAGAAACTGGCAGAATCTGCACAGAAAGCAAAAGCGCTAGAGAAAGAAGTGCAGAAGCTAAAAGATAAGATGGCGGCAGCAGAAAGCGCTAACATCATGGGCAAAGCGGTTGAAGTCAATGGTACAAAAGTTCTAGTCGCAGCTCTTGAAGGTGCTGACAGCAAGAACCTACGTACTATGGTTGATGACATCAAGAACCAAATGGGGTCTGGTGTCGTACTGCTTGCCAACGTAACAGGTGACAAGGTTGGCCTGATTGCTGGTGTGACTAAAGATCTAACTGGTAAAGTAAAAGCTGGTGATCTAGTTAAGATGATTGCTGAGCAAGTCGGTGGTAAGGGCGGTGGTCGTCCTGACATGGCTCAAGCTGGTGGTACTGATGTAGCCGCACTACCAGAGGCAATTAAAACAGTTCAGCCTTGGTTAGAAGAGCGCTTATAAGCTTTTAACTACTAAAATTACGCTCAATCAAGTTTCTTTGATTGAGCGTAATTTTTTTTAGCAGCCAAGTGGTTTAATTGACCAAAAGTTAACCGAGTCATTTAGGCTATTTGGTTTTTGTTGTAACTACTGCTTATATAATTTTTCTAAAAGGAAATACTGACGATGTAAGCAGTTCTAAAGAGACTTCGGTCTTGGGAAGGTGAAGACTGGTGAAAAAGCCCCTTATCGTGCAAAAGTTTGGCGGAACCTCCGTGGGTTCAATTGAAAGAATCCACCAAGTTGCTGAACACATCATTAAGGCGAAAAATGATGGCAATCAAGTTGTTGTTGTCGTGTCTGCAATGTCAGGCGAAACAAACAGACTGATGGACCTCGCTAAACAGATAGATAGCGTGCCTACAGCTCGAGAACTTGATGTTTTGCTCTCTGCTGGTGAGCAAGTGTCAATGGCACTGTTAGCAATGACACTCAATAAATTGGGTCATGCTGCACGCTCGCTTACCGGAGCACAGGCGAATATTGTGACGGATAATCAACACAATGACGCAACGATTAAACACATTGATACTAAGACAATTCTGGGATTGCTTGAGCAAGACCAAATCGTGATTGTTGCAGGCTTTCAAGGTGTGAATGAGAACGGGGATATCACCACATTAGGTCGAGGTGGCTCAGATACGAGCGCTGTGGCACTGGCAGGCGCATTGCGCGCTGATGAGTGTCAAATCTTTACCGACGTTGATGGTATTTATACTTGTGACCCACGTGTAGTGAAAAACGCGCGAAAATTGGCGGTTATCGATTTTCCTTCCATGGAAGCGATGGCAAGCCGAGGCGCGAAAGTATTACATTTACCTTCAGTGCAATTTGCATGGAAGAATAATGTGCCACTGCGCGTGCTTTCGACATTTGATGTTAATGAAGGCAGTCTGGTAAAGGGGGAGTTAGGCAATCAAGCCGTCTCTGGTATAGCCATTCAACGTGACCTTGCCATAATCGAAGTCGATAAAGAACATTTATCTAGTGCTACAAAACAATGTCAGATGTTGGGTATCGACATTTGGAATGTGATCGAGGAAACAGAACGGGCAGGCATCATGATAAAACAAGATGCATGTGCCAAGTTCGATCTGGTGTTCAGCGACAAAATCCGTAATAGTGAAGTGGTAAGCCTGTTGACCGCAGTGGGGCTTGAGGCCAATGGAATGGTAGAGCACGCATGCGATTTGTTGGCAAAGCGAGATATTGAGATCAATTTCAGCGCAACGAATGCACTCACTATGATGCTAGTTTTAGCACCCGAATGTGTGGATACAGCAGCAAACATTCTGCATGATGCTTACATTACGTCTAGTGAAGCATTAAACATTCAACAAAAACATGCCTTTTTAGGCTGATTTTCGCTAACAAGGTAGTTTACGAAAATATAACTTTTGTTGGATAATAGCTTTGTAGCAAGAAAATTTAGAGATTACTCAAGGAGCAAAGAATGCTAATTTTGACTCGCCGCGTAGGCGAAACACTGATGATTGGTGATGAAGTGACTGTAACTGTACTAGGTGTTAAAGGTAACCAAGTGCGTATCGGCGTTAACGCTCCGAAAGAGGTTTCAGTTCACCGTGAAGAAATCTACATGCGCATTCAAGCTGAAAAAGGCAATGGCAACGTTGCTTCAGGTAACTACTAAGTCGCTCCTGTTTACAGAGCTTAGTTTGAATGAAAAAGGCTAACCGAAGGGTTGGCCTTTTTAGTTTTTACTGTTTTTGAAAATTTGCAGAAACTATTGTGTTGAGTATGGCTGTGAATTCATCAATAATGTTGATTCGAACTTCAGAAAGTTATTTGAAAATAAATGTCTTTTTTTCAGAGAAGACTCTCTTTTTTCATCATAATAGAGTGATAAAGTTCGTTTAATAGTCACTTTGATTAAATCAGCAACGGTTAAGCCAGTTTCGTAGATTTTTTCAAAGAAAGTGTTTGACATATTTTCGGTAAAACGTAATATGTGCCTCCGCAAGACGGTGAGGTGGCCGAGAGGCTGAAGGCGCTCCCCTGCTAAGGGAGTATACGGTTTATCCCGTATCGAGGGTTCGAATCCCTCCTTCACCGCCATTCTTGCAACGTTGATTTATCAACAAAAAGTGCGTCCTTAGCTCAGCTGGATAGAGTACCTGGCTACGAACCAGGCGGTCGGAGGTTCGAATCCTCCAGGACGCGCCATATCTCTTTTGAGATATAACAATGAAAACGGTGAGGTGGCCGAGAGGCTGAAGGCGCTCCCCTGCTAAGGGAGTATACGGTTTATCCCGTATCGAGGGTTCGAATCCCTCCTTCACCGCCATTCATTGACTGGCCCGATGGCCTTTTTTTTGTTTCGTAAGAAATGAATGTGATTTACTTCACAACTTCTTAGCAAGAAGATCTGCGCGTCCTTAGCTCAGCTGGATAGAGTACCTGGCTACGAACCAGGCGGTCGGAGGTTCGAATCCTCCAGGACGC
>NZ_JAWOTT010000004.1:169877-187365 GCF_033338995.1 Vibrio sp. Vb0304 | reverse complement strand
GTCCTTAGCTCAGCTGGATAGAGTACCTGGCTACGAACCAGGCGGTCGGAGGTTCGAATCCTCCAGGACGCGCCACTCATTGAAACAGCCTCGCAATTGCGAGGCTTTTTTGTATCTAGACATCTGAAATATGGCGTAGGATCACTAGAGCCTATGTTCCTCTTTTTTAAAAGCGAATATGTGCGTATCTAAGCAATTTGCTATCAAGCTTCTGTCGCATCGTGTGAAATCATCCTGATTATCCCTCCTATACACTGACTTCCATTTTTCATTTCAATTACTCTTATGTAGTTACTTTGTTTGTTATTTGTTTATTAATTGTTAATTTTATTCATCTTTTTGTTTTTGTTGGTTTTTACTGCGTGAGTACCGATTTGATTTTGAAATCTAAATCGCAGTTTTTATTTATGTCCTCCTTTACTCTGTTCATAAGGTGGTAGCGATTTGAAGTGATTATTTTGTCATGAACTGTGATCTGGGTAGTGAATAAATAATCATTTATCAGGATTACTACAAACCTTCCTTAAACAAAATTGACAAAATTTAACCAATCGAGATAATCCATGGGTCGGGATTTGACACTATTAAAGTCCTGCACGTTGTCAGGATGACAAAGAAAGGAAGCAACATGACTAATATAGGAAGCCTGCTAGTAGATGCGGCCACCCTGATGCTAACGGGGATGGCGGTCGTATTTATTTTCCTCACTATTCTTGTTTATCTCGTTCGGTTAATGTCGAAATTGGTACCAGAAGAAGTACCAGAGCCGATCGCAGCACCAAAAACAAACACTAATATTCAATCAACCTCTTCAGCTGTTAGTCCACAAGTAGTGGCGGCGATCTCGGCTGCGATTCATAAACATCGCGCCTCATTCGCGAAGTAGCCGAACTAGGATTAAAAAGGAGTTTAAGAGCATGTCTAAACCACTAGCTATTACTGATGTGGTCCTTCGTGATGCCCATCAATCACTATTTGCTACGCGTATGCGTATTGAGGATATGCTGCCTATCGCAGCTGAGTTGGATAAGGTTGGTTACTGGTCTCTAGAGACTTGGGGTGGTGCAACATTTGATTCTTGTATTCGATTCTTAGGGGAAGACCCTTGGGAGCGTTTACGTGAACTAAAAAAAGCGATGCCTAATACACCAATGCAAATGCTACTGCGTGGTCAAAACCTTTTAGGATACCGCCATTATGCCGACGACGTAGTAGAGAAGTTTGTTGAACGCGCGCATGCTAACGGCATGGATGTATTCCGTATTTTTGATGCAATGAATGACGTGCGAAACTTCCAGAAAGCCGTTAAAGCAACGGTTGATGTTGGTGCGCATGCTCAAGGTACGTTGTCTTACACTACGAGCCCAGTGCATAACGCAGACACTTGGGTTGACTTGGCAAAACGCCTAGAGGATTTAGGTTGTCATTCGCTGTGTATTAAAGATATGTCTGGCTTACTTAAGCCTTATGAAGCGGAAGAGCTTATCACGCGTATCAAAGCGTCTTGTGATGTGCCATTGGCACTTCATTGTCATGCAACAACGGGGCTGTCTACAGCAACAGCGGTAAAAGCAGTAGAAGCCGGTATTGATATTCTCGATACTGCGATTTCTTCAATGAGTTGTACTTACGGTCATACACCGACTGAAACGGTAGTCGCTATGCTAGAAGGCACCGAGCGAGATACCAATTTGAAACTCGAGCAACTGGAACCTATCGCCGCATATTTCCGTGAGGTACGTAAGAAGTATGCGAAGTGGGAAGGCCAGTTAAAAGGAGTCGATTCACGCATCCTGATTGCTCAAGTGCCTGGTGGTATGTTGACCAATATGGAAGGCCAGTTGAAAGAGCAGGGCGCTGCGGATCGCATTGATGAAGTATTAGAAGAGATCCCTCGTGTACGTGAAGATCTTGGTTTCATTCCATTGGTGACTCCAACTTCACAGATCGTCGGTACGCAAGCGGTGATTAACGTTCTTACTGGCGAGCGCTATAAGAGTATTACCAAGGAAACCGCTGGCCTATTGAAAGGTGAGTACGGTCAAGCGCCAGCCGAGTTAAATGCAGAACTGCAAGCGAAAGTGCTTGATGGTAAAGAGCCAATTACCTGTCGTCCTGCCGATTTACTTGAGCCTGAAATGGAGACGCTTACGGTTGATCTGATGGAGAAAGCGAAATCAGAAGGCATTAAGCTAGCAAGTGAGCGTGTTGATGACGTACTCACTTATGCACTTTTCCCTCAAGTTGGGCTTAAGTTCCTTAAGAATCGTGAAAACCCAGAAGCATTTGAGCCTGCACCAACGCTAGAAGCTGAGAAGCCTGCTGTACCTGTAGCTCAACCAGCAACTGGTGGTGTAGAAACTTATAGTGTACGTGTTGACGGGCAGGTGTATGAGGTGGAAGTTGGCCCTCAAGGTGAACTGACATCTGTTGCTCCTTCTAATGCACCGGCAAAATCGGCTACACCTAGCGCACCTTCTAATGCTTCAGCAGAAGCGGTACCTGCTCCTCTTGCAGGTAACATCTTCAAAGTGAATGTTCAACCTGGTGCTGAGGTAGCTGAAGGCGATGTATTGCTCATCCTTGAAGCGATGAAAATGGAAACTGAAGTACGAGCGGCGCGTGGTGGTGTGGTTCAAGAGCTGAACGTTAAAGAAGGCGATGCTGTCACAGTAGGTGCGCCTCTGTTGAGCCTGGCGTAAGGGAGTATCATGGACGGATTGTTAACCCTTTGGGCAGAAACAGGGATCGCTAACTTCGAGTTCGGCCAAATCTGTATGATGCTGGTTGGTTGTACCTTGCTGTTTTTGGCAATTAAAAAAGGATTTGAACCTTTACTGTTATTGCCGATTGGTTTCGGTGCTATTTTGGCGAATATTCCAAATGCTGGCTTTACTGAGCCTGGTGGCTTGCTCTACTACGTTTACTACATTGGGATTGAATCGGGTGTGTTCCCGCTATTGATCTTCATGGGTGTGGGCGCGATGACTGACTTTGGTGCTTTGATCGCAAACCCAAAAACGTTGTGGTTAGGTGCGGCTGCGCAGTTTGGTATTTTTGCAACACTGTTTGGCGCTATTTTGCTCAACTATGTACCTGGCATGGAGTTCTCCATGGCAGATGCTTCGTCTATCGCGATCATCGGTGGTGCTGATGGGCCAACAGCGATTTTCTTAGCGAGTAAGCTCTCTCCAGATCTGCTAGGTGCGATTGCAGTCGCGGCATACAGCTATATGGCATTGGTGCCGATCATCCAGCCACCAATCATGAAAGCACTGACAACCAAGGAAGAGCGTCAAATCAAGATGGCTCAGCTTCGTCATGTTGGTAAATGGGAGAAAGTCATCTTCCCGCTTGCTGTATTACTGATGACGATTCTGTTCTTACCTTCAGCTACGCCATTGGTTGGTATGTTCTGTTTGGGTAACTTGATGCGTGAAGCTGGTGTGGTCGATCGTTTATCGAAAACTGCTCAAAATGAATTGATCAACATAGTGACTATCTTTTTAGGTCTTGGTGTTGGTTCTAAGCTGCAAGCTGAGCAGTTCTTGAACCTAGAAACGTTAGGTATCTTGGGGTTAGGCGCAGTTGCATTTAGTATCGGTACTGGTGCGGGCGTCCTGATGGCGAAACTGCTTAACAAGTTCTCGAAAGAAGACATCAACCCACTTATTGGTGCGGCTGGCGTTTCTGCGGTACCAATGGCCGCGCGAGTCGTAAACAAAGTTGGTTTACAAGCTAACCCGCAAAACTTTTTGTTAATGCATGCGATGGGACCAAACGTTGCTGGTGTGCTGGGTTCAGCCGTTGCGGCTGGTATATTGTTAGCACTTGTTGGTTAGACATTATTGAAAATGGAATGATCAACCAATTTACAAAATCACGATTAACTTAGGTTAACAAAATGGTTTATAGTCAAAGGGATGCTTTCGCATCCCTTTTTGTTTTCTTGCAGGGAATGGTTTATGGAACACAAACAGATCGTTATCACTGAGTTTGGTGATGCCAACGTACTCGCGATTCAACATGCTTCTACACCATCACCACAGCCTGGTGAAGTCTTAGTAAAAGTCGCTTTTTCAGGCGTAAATCCTATTGATGTCAAAATTCGAGCTGGGCTCGGTTGGGCAGCAGCGCAGAATAAGAATAATTTACCTTGGGTGCCAGGTTACGACATCTCAGGAAAAGTGATGTCTTGTGGAGAGGGGGCATCACGTTTTAATGAAGGTGATGAGGTGTCTGGATTTATTGGTTTCCCAGTTCGAGGCGGTGGTTACAGCCAATACATATGTGTTCCAGAAACTGAGTTAAGTCATGTTCCTAGCTCTGTCACTTTAGAAGCAGCTGCTGCATTACCGTTGGCGGGACAAACTGCGGCACAAGCTCTCAGTAAGGCTAATGTGACGGAAAATGATCGCGTACTTATCCTCGCTGGAGCCGGTGGTGTTGGACACCTCGCGGTACAAATTGCGATCGCGACGAAAGCGGAAGTCTTTACAACCTGCAGTGAACGAAATTTAGATTACCTTGCGACGCTCGGTGCTCATGCAGTGAACTATCAATTTGCACCAGTGTCAGAACGTGTTGAAGATGTTGATGTTTTGATTGATTTAGTAGGCGGAGATGCTGCGTTAGATGCGCTTAAATGCCTGAAAGACAATGCGAGAGTCATCACCGTTCCAACCATAACTGCTGAGCTGATTTGTGAAAAAGCCAAACTCCTAGGCTTTGAGGCTAGTGGCATGTTGGTTGAACCAGACCCTGCGCAGTTAGATACCTTGTTGTACATGGTCGGCGTTGGCTTACTGAAGACTGAAATTCAACAGGTTTATCCTATGAGTGATGTCATTGGTGCTCACCAGCAGGTCGAATCAGGAAGAACCAGAGGCAAGGTGTTGCTTGATATGACATGCTAGAAGCATTTAACACGAGTTTTGAAAGTTTAGCGCTTTGGTTTTCAGATTCAGCATTATGGGTGCTTTTCATGACCGGTTTTCTCAGTGCCACGTTGTTGCCTGGTGGTTCTGAGGCGGGCTTAGTTGCCACTCTCTCATTAAATCAATACTCCGTTTCTTCAATTGTTATGGTCGCTACTATCGGTAATACGCTTGGTGGCTTAACAAATTATTGGCTTGGCTTGTGGATTCCCAACAAAGCACAAGAGGAAAAGCACGGTCATACCGCATTAAAGTGGCTCTCTAAGTATGGCTATTGGGGATTATTTTTTAGCTGGTTACCTGTAATAGGAGACCCGCTGTGTTTAGCCGCAGGGTGGCTAAGAATGAAGTTTCTGCCTTGCGTGATTTTAATATTTTTAGGAAAGGCTGCTAGGTATAGCTTACTTGCGGCCATCTATCTCGGATTATTTTAAGGAAAGTACATGAAGATGTTTTGGGTTGGCGCGTGTTCACTGTTGGTGATCACGGGCTGTGCATCAAATACGCCAGTTTCATCACTGCCGAAAGGGGTAACTTTCGTTGAGTCATCGAAAGCTGAAGAAGGCAAAGTTAAGATTCCATACCAAAAGTATAAACTCGATAATGGTTTAACGGTGATCTTAGCTCCTGAAGATTCTGACCCATTGGTCCATGTGGATGTGACTTACCATGTTGGTTCAGCTCGTGAAGAAGTGGGTAAGTCTGGTTTTGCGCATTTCTTTGAGCACATGATGTTCCAAGGTTCAGAGAACGTTGGTGACCAAGAGCACTTCAGGATCATCACAGAGGCTGGCGGCACGTTAAATGGTACAACAAACCGCGATCGTACTAACTACTTTGAAACTGTCCCTGCTAACCAGCTCGAGAAAATGCTGTGGTTAGAGTCTGACCGTATGGGCTTTTTGTTGGATGCGGTTTCTCAACGCAAATTTGAAATTCAGCGTTCTACTGTAAAAAATGAGCGAGCTCAGCGTTACGATAATCGTCCTTATGGCTTAATTTGGGAGCGCATGTCCGAAGCGCTATATCCTGAAGGTCATCCGTATTCGTGGCAAACCATTGGTTATGTTGAAGATCTTGATCGTGTTGATGTGAACGATCTCAAAGCGTTTTTCTTGCGTTGGTATGGCCCAAACAATGCGACTATCACGATCGGTGGTGACTTAGACGTTGAACAAACTCTAGAGTGGGTAAATAAGTACTTCGGTTCGATTCCTCGTGGTCCTGAGGTTGAAAATGCGCCGAAACAACCTGCAAAACTGCAAGAAGATAAATACATCACTCTAGAAGATCGTATTCAACAACCTATGGTGATGATCGCGTGGCCAACAACCTACAATGGCGAAGAAAGCCAAGCGTCTCTCGATACATTATCAGAAGTATTGGGTGGCGGTACCAACAGCGTGCTCTATCAAGACCTAGTGAAGACTCAAAAAGCGGTCGATGCTGGTTCATTCCATGATTGTGCTGAACTGGCGTGTAACTTTTACGTTTACGCAATGGGTGATTCTGGAGACAAAGGCGACCTATCAAAACTGTACGACGAGCTTTTACAATCACTGAATCAGTTTGCGGAAAAAGGCGTGACAAAAGATCGCCTTGAGCAGTTGAAGGGTAAAGCGGAAGCGGATGCTATTTTTGCGCTAGAAAGCGTTAAAGGTAAAGTGACTCAGTTGGCTTCCAACGAGACATTTTTCGGCGATCCTGATCGTCTTGAGCAACAGCTTGAACAAATCCGTGCAGTTACGCCGACTTCGGTAGAAAAAGCGTATACGGACTTTATCCAAGGTAAGAACAAAGTGACCCTAAGCGTGGTCCCAAAAGGAAAAACAGACCTTGTCGTAAAACCTGCGACCTTTGTGACACCAAAGCGTACGCTGCCAGAATATGAGAAGATTTCCGATGACCAATTGGCGTATCGTCGTGCGACCGATAACTTCGATCGCTCAGTGCAACCGCCAGTAGGAGAACCAGTGAAAGCGACGATGCCAGAGCTGTACGAGTTACATTTCAAGAATGGCTCAGAGCTGCTTGGTGCAGTTAGCGATGAAACGCCGACGGTGATGATGCAATTTAGTTTACCTGCAGGGACACGTTTTGTTGAAAAGGGTAAAGAAGGTCTTGCCCAATTGACCGCTGCGATGTTGCAAGAAGGCACAACGAAACGCAGTGTCGAAGAGATTCAAGCTGAGCTTGATAAACTGGGTAGTGTTATCTCTGTTAATGCCACAGGTTATACAACAAACATCAGTGTTTCTGCTCTAGAAAAGAACTTAGAGCCGACGTTAAAAATTGTCGAAGAGATGTTGCTGTCTCCTGCATTTAATCAAGATGATTTCGAGCGTGTAAAAATGCAAGCGCTAGAAGGCCTGGTATATGAGCACCAAAATCCAAGTTGGATGGCGTCACAAGCGAGTCGCCAGGTGCTCTATGGGGATTCGGTTTTTGCTCGACCAAAAGACGGCACGCAAGCAGGTGTCAGTGCATTAACGTTGGATGATGTCCGTGAATTCTACTCGAAGCATTACACGCCACAAAGTGCGCAAATCGTCGTTGTTGGTGACATCAATAGACAGGAAATTGAGCAGCAACTGACGTTCTGGAAAAACTGGCAAGATGAAGCTGCGCCATTGTATGCACCGCAAAGCATTGCTGCATTAGGTGAGCAAAAGATCCATCTTGTTGATAAACCAGGAGCGCCGCAAAGTGTGGTCATGATGGTTCGTCAAGGTATGCCTTACGACGCAACGGGCGATTTTTACCTAAGCCAACTGGCAAACTTCAACTTAGCTGGGAACTTCAATAGCCGCATTAACCAAAATCTACGTGAAGACAAGGGTTACACATACGGTGCTTACGGCTACTTCTCTGGTAATCCAGAAACAGGCTCGGTGGTTTTCACCGCGCAAGTACGAGCGGATGCAACGGTTGCTTCGATCATTGAGATGGAAAATGAGCTAAATGAATACTCGCAGTCAGGTATTACTGATGAAGAGATGAAATTTATGCGTCAAGCGGTCGGTCAAAAAGATGCACTGAAATATGAAACACCAACACAAAAAGCGGAGCTCATCAGTGATATTCTTAAGTACAACCTCGATCATGATTACTTGCAGCAAAGAAACGCTATCGTAGAAAAAGTCGATAAGCAGACGTTGAATGCGCTGGCTCAGAAATGGTTTGATCCAAATGACTATCAAATTATCGTCGTTGGTGATGCTAAATCGTTGCGTCCTCAATTAGAAAAGTTGGGGAAAGACGTAGAAGAGCTTGAAATCATTCGATAGAGTACACATTTAATAGCGGAGAAACGTTTCTCCGCTATTCATCTAGATAAGCAACTTTTCGTGGGTTATTTATCTAGATGCATTAACTATCAATAACTTAGCTTACACTTGTGTTATGTAACAAGTGTCCTGCTCCCAATATAAGCGAACCTCATTTTGACTGATTTTGCTGCGCGACTAAAAAAAGTTGCATCAAACCCCGAAGTATTTAAGCAGTTTGGACGCGGTGTTGAGCGAGAAACTTTGCGCTATCGTCAGGATGGACATCTAGCTACAACTCCTCATCCTGAAGGGTTAGGCTCTGCGTTCACAAATCAATGGATCACAACGGATTTTTCGGAATCATTGTTAGAGTTCATTACGCCTGTGTCACATGAAATTCCAGAACTGATGGCACAGCTGAAAGATATCCATCATTTCACTCAAACCAAAATGGGTGAAGAGAAAATGTGGCCACTATCAATGCCTTGCTACGTAGGCTCAGAGGATGATATTCAGTTAGCCCAGTATGGCTCTTCGAATGCAGCGAAAATGAAAACGTTGTACCGAGAAGGCCTAAAGCGTCGTTATGGCAGCCTGATGCAAATTATTTCAGGTGTCCACTTTAACTTCTCGTTTCCTGAAACATTTTGGGATGCGCTCTATGGCGAGCAAGATGAACAAGCCCGCCAAGATGCTAAGTCTGATGCGTACTTTGCGTTGATCCGTAATTACTACCGCTTTGGCTGGATGATTCCCTACTTCTTTGGTGCATCACCAGCGTTATGTGGCTCTTTTATTCAAGGTCGTGAAACCGATCTGCCATTCGAGAAGATTGGCGGGACATTATATTTGCCGAAGTCGACGTCTTTGCGTTTGAGCGATCTTGGCTATACCAATAGTGCTCAAAGTGTGCTGAAAATTGGTTTTAACAGCATTGACCAATACCTCGATGGTTTGAGTGATGCGATTCGCCACCCATCAGAAGAGTTTGCGAAAATTGGGGTAAAAGTGGATGGTGAATACCGCCAGCTTAATTCCAATATCTTACAAATTGAGAATGAACTGTACGCTCCGATTCGTCCAAAACGTGTATCGAAAAGTGGTGAGAAGCCTTCAGATGCGTTACGACGCGGTGGTGTCGAATACATTGAAGTTCGTTCTCTAGACGTTAACCCATTCAGCGCAGTGGGCTTAAATGAAGATCAAGTACGATTCTTGGATCTCTTCCTTACCTGGGCGGCCTTGTCAGACTCAGACCCTATGGATAACTGTGAATTAGAGTGTTGGCGCGATAACTGGAATAAAGTCATTGTTTCTGGCCGTGAAAAAGGTCTAATGCTGCAAATTGGTTGTCAAGGTGAACGTCTATCTCTACAAGATTGGGCACACCGAGTTTTCGTCGAGTTACGTCAAATAGCACAGCAAATGGATATGACCGCTGGTGGCAGTGCATACCAAGATGTGTGTAATCAACTCGAGACATGGATTGATAACCCAGAACTAACGATCTCTGGTCAACTATTAGAGCTAACGAAAGAGCTGGGTGGGCTAGGTAAAGTTGGTTGTACTCTTGGTATGAAGTACCGTGATGAAAACCTAGCTCACGGTTATCAGTACTACTCACAAGATACGATGGAAACGGAAGTAGCGTCGTCCGTGGAAAAACAAAAGCAAGCAGAGCAGAGTGACACGCTTTCTTTTGATGATTTTTTGGAAGATTACTTTGCTTACCTGAAGCAGTAATGACTAACTAAGGATTGGTGCGGTTGAACATTAAGTCGTCAGTAGTAGCGGTACTTGGAAGCGTGTTACTTGCAGGTTGTGCTACGGCACCGCCAAAGCAGCAGAATAACTTATGCGAGATATTCCGAGAGAAATCCGGTTGGTACGATGATGCCAAAGATATGGAAGATGAATGGGGGACCCCTATTCATGTCGCTATGGCCATCATTAAACAAGAAAGCAGCTTTCGGCACGATGCAAAACCACCTAAAGATTATTTGCTAGGGTTTATTCCTTGGGGACGAGTCAGCAGTGCGTATGGTTACGCTCAAGCTCAAGACCCTGCTTGGGAAGACTTCCAAGATGCCACAGGTCAGGGTGGCTCTCGTACCAACTTCGATGATTCTATGATGTTTGTCGGTTGGTATACTCATGAAACACGGCGTCAGCTAGGGATTTCATTATGGGATCCCTATAACCAGTATCTGGCTTATCATGAAGGGCGAGGTGGGTATAAGCGAGGTACTTATAATCGAAAGCCTAGTTTAATCAAAGTCGCTCGACGTGTTGAACAAACAGCGAAAACTTATGGCTGGCAGCTGAAGCAATGTCGTCAGGAATTAGAAGACAACAGCAGCTGGTTCTTTTAGCCCACAGTCAGTTCATGTGCTGTAGGGATGAATGACATTTATCCATTACCGAAAGGTACTGGAGTTACAATCAGGAGAGATGTAATGCCTTTACTCGATAGTTTTACCGTGGACCACACTCGTATGAATGCACCCGCTGTACGAGTGGCGAAAACCATGCAGACCCCAAAAGGGGATACGATTACTGTTTTCGACTTACGCTTTACTGCGCCAAACAAAGACATTCTTTCTGAAAAAGGTATTCACACCCTAGAGCACCTTTATGCAGGCTTTATGCGTAATCACCTAAACGATGATTCTGTTGAGATCATCGATATTTCGCCTATGGGTTGCCGCACAGGTTTTTACATGAGCCTGATTGGCACACCATCAGAGCAGCAAGTCGCAGATGCTTGGATTGCAGCAATGGAAGATGTGCTGAAGGTAGAAAGTCAGAATAAGATCCCTGAACTTAACGAATACCAATGCGGCACGGCAGCAATGCACTCTTTAAAAGAAGCACAACAGATCGCAAAGAACATTTTGGATGCTGGTGTTTCGGTGAACAAAAATGATGAACTTGCTTTGCCTGAGTCGATGTTAAAAGAGTTGCGCATTGACTAGGTGCTCATTAAGAGAAGCATATTGCCCCAATAAGTAAAAAAGCCTGACATGAGTCAGGCTTTTCTTTTGGTTATTTGGATGTCGATTTTTTCTTCTTCGGATAAACACGAACGAGCTTGATTCGGTTCTCTTCAATCTCAACAAGTTCCATTGGGTGACCCGCTACTCTCACGCTTAAATGGCTCTCTGGAATATCTTCCAGGTGCTCCAAAATAAGACCGTTTAACGTTCTTGGGCCATCCGTTGGTAAATCCCATTTCAGGCCTTTGTTAATATCTCGAATATTGGTGCTGCCTTCAATAAGAAAGCTTCCGTCACCTTGAGGACTGATTTCATCAGAGAGGCTTGGAGAAATTGACGTCGTGAACTCACCAATGATCTCTTCCAGAATATCTTCAAGAGTGATTAGACCGATGATATCACCGTACTCATCCACGATCAGACCGATACGTTGCTTGTTGCGTTGGAATTTCAACATTTGCACGTTCAGTGGTGTGCCTTCTGGGATGTAATAGACCTCATCAGCAGCACGTAATAGCGTTTCTTTGTTGAATTCGTTCTTTTCCAACATCAGACGATAAGCTTCACGCAAGCGCAGCATGCCAACCACTTCATCAATTTGGTCACGATAGAAAACTATGCGTCCATGTGGTGAGTGTGTTAGCTGGCGAACAATGGATTTCCAGTCGTCGTTAATATCAATACCGGTAATTTCATTGCGTGGGACCATAATGTCGTTCACGGTGACGTGCTCAAGATCTAAAATAGACACTAGCATGTCTTGGTGTCGGCGAGGGATCAAACCGCCAGCTTCATTTACCACCGTACGCAGCTCATCGGAGCTAAGATGATCTTCTGCTGAGTGATCCGCTCTTACACCAAGTAAGCGGATAAAGCCATTCGTAATAAAGTTAACAAGCATCACTAAAGGCGACAGTAACTTCATCAGTATGGTCAATAATATACTGCTCGCGTAGGACACACGTTCAGGGTAAAGCGCTGCAATTGTTTTAGGGGTAACCTCGGCAAAAACCAATACAACCATAGTTAGTGCACCGGTTGCGATAGCGACACCTAAATCACCATACAAACGCATACCAATAATGGTCGCGATCGCGGACGCGAGAATATTAACGAGGTTGTTGCCGATAAGAATAAGACCAATCAAACGATCTGGACGGTCTAATAGTCTTTCGACTCGCTTAGCACCCTTATGCCCGTTTTTGGCTAAGTGTTTTAAGCGATAACGATTCAGAGACATCATCCCTGTTTCTGAACCGGAAAAGTAACCTGATATGACGATAAGACACGCGAGTAGCGCAAACAAGATACCCGTAGAGATGTCGTCCAAAACGTTGCTGTTCCTTGTAAGTATTGGGTTATATAACGGTTGAGTAAGTCCGTTAAGTCAAAGAGTTAAGGCGTACTGTATTTTATCTAGCCTAAAATATAAAGGATAGGAGCCCTAGAGCTCCTTAATTCAAGATGATTTCTTTTACAAAGCGACTGCCAAAATATGCCAGAGTTAACAGTGTTGCTCCTGCAACAGCGAACCATGTGACTTTTCTACCACGCCAGCCTTTTTGATAGTGACCCCAAAGCAGTATTGAGTACACCACCCAAGCGATGAAAGAAAGAATGCCCTTATGTGCCTTACCTTGGGCAAACATATCCTGCACAAAGACAAAGCCAGTAATGAGCGTGGCAGTTAACAATAAGTTACCGATCAAAATAATTTTGAAGAGTTGACGCTCCACCATTAATAGAGGCGGCAGGTTTGGGTTAATCGCCAAAGATTTTTTTGCTTTCAGTTTGTGATCCAGCCAAGCCAACTGAAGCGCATATAGTGCCCCGATAGTTAAAGTCGCGTATGAGAAGAGCGCAAATGAAATATGAATGAGTAGCTTAGGGTCATTCTCTAGGTGCTTTATAAACGTGCTTGGCAAAAATGTGGCAGCAGATAAATTGATGGCAGCAAAGCTATAAACGACAGGCAATAAAAACCACAGTCGGTTTTTCAACATAGCAAGGCTCATGACCAGAGAAATAATAAAACTGATCAAAGAAGCCACGTTGAGAATACTCAGGTTTTGACCTGAACCATCAAAGATCAGATCACTCAAAATCCACGCATGAAAAACAAGCGCACAGGCAGCACTAGCAAACACTGTTTTTGCTTTGATTCCTGACTGTTGTGAGAGTCCGGGTATGATGGTCGCAATCGCCAAGACATAAAGTATGGCGGCCGCGATGGCTATTAAGCTATCCATGAATCCTAAATATTATTGTGCACGATGGAGAAATTATACCTTGCATTACACTTTGGGGCTACGTTATATCCGACATCAATCGTGAGAGATGAGATATTGAAATTAATAAGTTACCGCACCATATATAAATAGAGACAAGAATAGGACAGCGGTACGGGTATGACTCAGACCTTGGCTAATGTATACTCACACTAATTAATCGCCATTTTAGCGAAGAGACAAAGATGTTTGAGAATTTAACGGATCGATTATCCAAAACGCTGAAAAATATCAGTGGTAAAGGTCGTCTGACCGAAGACAACATTAAAGAAACCCTACGTGAAGTCCGAATGGCTCTACTTGAAGCTGACGTTGCGCTTCCGGTCGTTCGTGAATTTGTGAACCGCGTTAAAGAAAAAGCGGTGGGCGTAGAAGTTTCTAAATCTCTGACTCCAGGTCAGGAATTTATCAAGATCGTTCAAACAGAACTTGAAGCCGTAATGGGTGAGTCGAATGAGGCGCTAAACCTTGCTGCTCAACCACCTGCTGTGCTTCTTATGGCTGGTCTACAAGGTGCGGGTAAAACCACATCGGTTGGTAAGTTATCTAAGCTTCTAAAAGAACGTGACAAGAAGAAAGTCTTGGTTGTGTCTGCCGACGTTTACCGTCCTGCGGCAATCAAGCAGCTTGAAACACTGGCATCAGACATCGGTGTTGACTTCTTCCCATCATCACCAGACCAAAAGCCTATTGATATCGCCAATGCAGCGATTGACCATGCGAAGAAAAAGTTCTACGACGTACTTATTGTCGATACCGCAGGTCGTTTGGCAATTGATGAAGAGATGATGGGGGAGATCAAAGATCTTCACGCAGCTATCAACCCAGTAGAAACGCTATTTGTTGTTGACGCCATGACGGGTCAAGACGCAGCAAATACAGCAAAAGCCTTTGGCGATGCGCTACCTCTTACCGGTGTAGTTCTAACTAAGGTTGATGGTGATGCTCGTGGTGGTGCGGCACTTTCAGTACGCCATGTCACGGGCAAACCAATCAAATTCTTGGGTGTCGGTGAAAAAACTGACGCGCTAGAACCGTTCCACCCAGATCGTGTTGCTTCACGTATTCTTGGCATGGGTGACGTTCTGTCTTTGATTGAAGACCTACAACGCAACGTTGACCAAGAAAAGGCAGAAAAGTTAGCGAAGAAGTTCAAAGAGAAGAAAGGCTTCGACCTTGAAGATTTCCGTGAACAGCTAGGCCAGATGCAAAACATGGGCGGCATGATGGGGATGATGGATAAGCTTCCAGGAATGTCCCAGCTACCAGACAATGTGAAAGATAAAGTCGATGACAAGATGTTCAAACAGATGGAAGCGATCATCAGCTCCATGACAATGAAAGAACGTCAACGCCCAGAAATTATCAAGGGCTCGCGCAAGAAGCGTATCGCGGCTGGTTCTGGTGTGCAGGTTCAAGATGTAAACCGCTTACTAAAACAGTTCACCCAAATGCAGAAAATGATGAAAAAGATGCAAAAAGGTGGCATGAAAGGCATGATGCGCAACATGCAAGGCATGATGGGCGGCATGGGTGGTGGCGGTGGCTTCAACCCATTTGGTCGTTAATTAATCGATTACGCATAGATTCAGGGTGTTAGGTACGTCACAAACTTTAAATTCAATTTATGTTGGTGAAAAAGTAACTAAACTCCTTGCATTGCTCCGGGAGAAGAGTAAAATTCCGGAGCTTTATTTTGGCACGAGACCCCAAACTGTTTAATTTCTTGAATGGTTTTTGGGGTTAATTTTATTTTTGAGAAAGCAAAGAGGACGACATGGTAACCATTCGTTTGGCACGTCACGGCGCTAAAAAGCGTCCATTTTATCAAATCGTAGTAGCGGACAGCCGCAACGCTGCAACTGGCCGTTTCATCGAGAAAGTTGGTTTCTTCAACCCAACTGCTAAAGGTCAAGAAGAAGGTCTACGTCTAGACCTAGACCGCGTTAACCACTGGGTTGGTCAAGGCGCGTCAGTATCTGACCGTGTTGCTAAGCTAGTTAAAGACGCTCAAAAAGCGGCTTAATTTTTTACTTGAAAAGTAGAAACTAGTTTATGTCGATGAAAGGTAAAGAAACAATGAGCAACGAAAAGATTGTTGTAGGCAAGTTTGGTGCTACTTACGGCATTCGTGGTTGGCTTAAAGTTTTTTCCTACACAGACAATGCTGAAAGCATTTTCGATTACAGCCCTTGGTACATTAACCAAAAGGGTAAGTGGGTTGAGTACAAAGTAGAAAGCTGGAAGCGCCATAACAAAGGTATGGTGGCTAAGCTGGAAGGCATGGATGTTCGTGAAGACGCGCATCTAATGACGAACTTTGAAATTGCTATTGACCCTGCGGTACTTCCTGAATTGTCAGAAGATGAGTTCTACTGGCGCGAATTGTTTGGGATGCAAGTTGTAACTACTAAAGGTTACGATCTAGGTGTCGTTACTGACATGCTAGAAACTGGCTCAAACGATGTTCTGGTTGTTAAAGCAAATCTTAAAGATGCTTTCGGGCAGAAGGAACGATTAATCCCGTTCCTTGAAGAGCAAGTGATCATTAATGTTGATCGCGAAGCTCAACGGATCGAAGTTGACTGGGATCCTGGATTCTAATCTCCATAATTACAGAGCGAGATAAACATGTGGGTTGGCGTTATTAGCCTTTTTCCAGAAATGTTCCGTTCTGTTACTGATTTTGGAGTAACAGGTCAAGCGGTTAAAAAAGGTCTTTTGTCGATTGAGACTTGGAATCCTAGAGATTTCACTCACGACAAACATCGCACAGTCGATGACCGACCTTACGGTGGTGGCCCTGGTATGTTAATGATGGTTCAGCCTTTGCGCGATGCCATTCATACCGCGAAAGCAGCCTCACCGGGCAAGACGAAAGTCATCTACCTTTCTCCTCAAGGTCGCAAGCTCGACCAGAAAGGAGTGGAAGAACTGGCAACGAATGAGAACTTGCTTCTGATTTGTGGTCGTTATGAAGGGGTAGATGAGCGCATCATTCAATCTGAAGTCGACGAAGAATGGTCGATTGGTGATTTTGTGATGACGGGTGGTGAGATACCAGCCATGACGTTAATCGACTCTGTCTCTCGGTTTGTTCCGGGTGTACTAGGGGATTTCGCGTCAGCAGAAGAAGACTCTTTTGCAAATGGCTTGTTAGATTGCCCTCACTATACGCGTCCAGAAGTATTGGATGACAAAGAGGTACCAGCTGTACTGATGTCAGGCAATCACAAGGACATTCGTCAATGGCGACTCAAGCAGTCGTTGGGCCGTACTTGGCTAAGAAGACCAGAGCTCCTGGAAAACCTAGCTCTGACTGACGAACAGGAACAATTACTTGCTGAGTTTGTTAATGAGCATAAAGCCATTAAAGAACATAACGCAAAGTAACCTAATTTATTTAGTATCAGTTTATTCTAGGAATTTAAAAAATGAGTAACATCATCAAAGCTCTTGAAGAAGAGCAAATGAAATCAGACCTACCTAAATTTGCACCAGGTGACACTGTTGTAGTTCAAGTTAAGGTAAAAGAAGGTGACCGTGAGCGTCTACAGGCTTTCGAAGGCGTTGTAATCGCAATCCGTAACCGTGGTCTACACTCTGCTTTCACTGTACGTAAGATCTCTAACGGTGAAGGTGTTGAGCGTACGTTCCAAACACACTCTCCAATCGTTGATAGCATCGAAGTTAAACGCCGTGGTGCAGTACGTCGTGCCAAGTTGTACTACCTACGTGAGCGTTCTGGTAAGTCTGCTCGTATCAAAGAGAAACTTGCTAAGAAGTAATGCTATAACTAGCGTTCTCATCTTAAACGGAGTCCTTTTAGGGCTCCGTTTTTTTATTTGTGTAATTAGCTTGCTCGTTTCTTTTCGCCCGACCTGCACTGTCGATGCTCATGCACTGACGTACACTCCACGCCTCTGTCTTGTTGTGAATAGATTCCTGATGTCGCTATGGCTCCTCGGAATTACAGGAAATGATGGTCAAAGATTACA
>NZ_JAWOTT010000004.1:0-169777 GCF_033338995.1 Vibrio sp. Vb0304 | reverse complement strand
GAGTACCGTGGTTAAAATTCGTCATTCTGGACAGCGACGAAGGAGCGTGATTCAGAATCTACTAGTCGAGCATGCAATTGTTTACGTTGTTAGCTTCATCCTTGCTATGAGTAGATTCCTGATGCCGCTATGGCTCCTCGGAATGACAGGAAATGATGGTCAAAGATTATAGAGTACCGTGGTTAAAATTCGTCATTCTGGACAGCGACGAAGGAGCGTGATTCAGAATCTACTAGTCGAGCATGCAAGTGTTTAAGTTGTTAGCTTCATCCTTACTGTGAGTAGATTCCTGATGTCGCTATGGCTCCTCGGAATGACGGAAAATGATGGTCAAAGATTATATAGCACTGAGGTTCAAATTCGTCATTCTGGACAGCGACGAAGGAGCGTGATTCAGATTCCCCAAGAAGGAACCTAGGGTATTCCTTTACCCTAGGTCTCAATTTAATACTGGTCTTCAGACCAGCCATCACTATCGGACATATCGGGTGCGCCTGGGATGGTGTTTTCTTCATCTGCCCATTCACCAAAATCAATCATTTGGCATTGTTTACTGCAGAAAGGGCGATGAGGACTTTGTTCTCCCCATTCTACGTCGGCGCCACATTGTGGACATTGAACGATGGTAACTTTAGACATAGTTGAGCGTCCCATTACTAATTGGTGTTAAAGGGTAGTATACCTAAACGAATTAAAGATGGCTTATTCAACGCGCTATTGCTGCTACGAAATTTTATCAAATATAAGCGCAATAAAGCGTTGAATTTTAGATTATGGAGGCGAGGCGTAGTGTCGTCTTAGCTGCACACAGCAAGTTCAAATTCAATATCTTGTGTGCACGCTTGACCGTTTTCAAACGACATGAACTTGATCGCAAAGCGGTTTTTATGGCCTGAAATCATAGGATACACGCCATATTCCATTGGGATGTGAAGTCTTAGAATGTTGGCTTCATCAGCGTCACTTTGGAAGAAACCTGCACGACCGATTTGAGCTTTGAAATGTCCGGTCTCTCTAGTGAGCTTTAACCATAACGAAAGCGCATCAGATAAGGGCTTTAAGCTTGCTTGCCACTGTTGTGCATCACGCTTTTTACGTTCAATAGGTAGATGAAGCCAGTAGTGTAATGCTGGCAGATCAAAACAGCATGAACCACCCGGTAGATTAAAGCGTTGACGGATAGAGCTTAGGAAGCGATCTTCTTTTAATGCTTGGCCAAAACGTTCAGCACCCATTAGTTGGCTATGAACGACATCTATCTCTTTTAGTAGGGTATTTAATGCGTCTTGATCGACACCATCAACATTGAGCCAATGGCGGTACGACAGCCGCTGCTTCTCAAGATCTTTAGCCAGTTCACTTTTCAGTTGGATTTGTTCGAAGATCTCAACCATATCGAATAACGCACGGAAAAACAGTTGATACTGATGATTTTCGCTAAACCCAGAGGCCAAGTGAGCCTGACGCAGCAGAGACTCCACTCTTAGATAAATACGAGTTTTCTCATTTAACGGATGTTCAAATTTGTGCGTGGTCATCGACATAAGCCTTTGTGAGTTTCGTTCCTATTTTCGCAGATTTTTCTTACACATGGCTAGGTACTTTTCGTGCAAATCTGTGATTTGAAGCAAAAGATCAGGGTCACTTGGATTATTCTTAACCACATCGTCTGCAAGCGCGAGCCTTTGCTCTTTTGATGCTTGAGAGGCAAGGATGGCGCGAACTTGATCTTCACTCACATTGTCTCGTTTCATCGTGCGAGATATCTGTGTATTCGGTTCTACATCGACGACAAGAACGCGATCACACAAACTATCTAGCTTGTTTTCTACGAGCAACGGCACCACAAGTAACGCATACTCTGAAGTGACTTGCTGCAAATCTTCGATCATCTTTTCACGAATTATCGGGTGCAACAGTGCGTTGAGCCATGCTTTTTCATCTGAATTCGAAAAGATTTTTTCTCTCAGCTTTGCGCGATCTAAAGTTTGGTCTTCACGAACGATATCGTGACCAAAGTGTTCAATAATCGCGTTTAGGCCGGGAGTACCTGGCTCGACAACTTCTCTTGCTACAATGTCGGCATCGACGATATCGATTTTAAATTGTTGTTTGAACAGATTCGCGACGGTTGTTTTTCCACTAGCGATACCACCTGTTAAACCAATAACCAAAGCCATTTACACTCCTAGAACTGAAGTAAAGTACCAGTTTAAAATCTGGTCGCCCCAAATTAAGCTTATCCAACCAGCAATTGCTAAGTAAGGACCGAAAGGAAAAGCTTTTTCAATTCCCTGTTTTTGCAAGCGTAGTTGAATGATGCCAAATGCGATGCCAACCACAGAAGAAAGTAGAATGATCATCGGCAGTGACTGCCAGCCCAGCCAAGCCCCTAGTGCTGCTAGTAGTTTAAAATCACCATATCCCATTCCTTCTTTACCAGTAAGTAGCTTAAAGCCCCAGTAAACGGACCAGAGACATAGGTAACCAGCAATAGCACCAATGACAGAATCTTGTAGAGTAACAGGACTTATTTCGACTAATGCTAAGGCAATGCCAGCCCAAGTTAATGGTAATGTTAATTGGTCAGGTAACAACATAGTATCGAGATCGATAAATGTTGCGGCGATTAAGATAAAAGTGAAAAAGAGTAGGGCAACGGTAAAGTAACTAAAACCAAAGTGGTAAGCGACAAAGCCTGAGCAGAACGCAGTGAGCAGTTCAATCAGTGGATAGCGTGCGCTAATGGCTGTCTGACAGTTGTGGCATTTGCCTTTTAAAAGCAGCCAGCTAATCACAGGGATGTTGTCTCGAATACGTATCGGCGTTGCGCACTTCTGACAGGAGGAGCGTGGGACGCTCAAGGTCAGCACTTCTTTAGGAGGTTCTATTTTGTATTCAGGAAATGACTCTGCACATTCGCGTCGCCATTCTAGTTCCATGATTTTAGGTAGTCGATAAATAACCACATTGAGGAAGCTACCCACGATCAGACCGAAGATGGTGGCAAACACAACGAATAGCCAAGGGTAGTACTGGAATACTTCCATATTTGTCTCTTGAGCGATGAGTGAAATCAGCAAGATGCTGTTTTAAAGGAATTAACAGCTCATTCTAGCCCAATACACTCATTAAGTTAAAGATTGGCAAGTACATTGCTGTCACTAATCCGCCAACAACGATACCTAAAAATACGATAATTAGTGGCTCTAGAATTTTACTAAGGTTGTCGACGGTGTTGTCGACTTCAAACTCGTAGATTGTTGCAACTTTATTGAGCATATCGTCAAGTCGACCAGACTCTTCACCAATCATAACCATTTGTAACACCAATTCAGGGAACACATTACAGTTGCGCATGGCTACATACATTGGCATACCTGCGGCGGTATCACGGTACACTTCTTCTATGGCGAGCTGATAATGTAAGTTTCCTGAGGTTTTTGATGTGGTTTTTAAACTGGTTAGAATTGGAATACCCGCTGTAAAGCTTGTGGCGAGTGTTCGACTAAATTTGGCGATAGCGGCTTTTGATAATACAGGGCCCAGAACAGGAAATTTAAGCACAGAGCGGTTGAGCATTAAGCGAAAAGAATCTGAACGTTTAGAGAGGATTCTCGCCGAGATGAATAAACTCATGGAGCCTAGTGCGATAAACGGACTCCAGTTTTGTGTCCAGACGGAAAGATCTAATACTTGCCTGGTAAACCAAGGTAAATCAGCACCAAAACCAACAAACATTTTTTCAAACTCGGGAATGACTTTGGTGAGCATGATAAACGACACACCTAACGCGACTAGCACTACCATAGCTGGGTAAATCAGTGCTTTGATCACTTTCGCACGGAGTTGTTCATTTTTTTCTCGGTAGGTGGCTAAGCGCTCGAACACTTCTGCTAAGTTACCGGATTGCTCACCTGTGGCGATAAGATCGGTATAGAGTGGGTCAAAGTGTTCACTTGCAGTGCGCATGGCTTTTGACATGGGCGTCCCCGCTTCAACGGCGCGTGTCACGCTCATCAAAATGGATTTCATCTCTGCTTTTTTGTGATTTTCTGAGACCAATTTTAAAGCTTGAACTAAGGGTACACCGGTTATCAACATCGTCGAAATCTGACGGGTAAACACCGTGATGTCTCTGCCTTTCACGCGATGGCTGAGTTTAGTGAGAAACGAGATACTGCTTTTCTTTAACTTCTTGATCTTGATGTGCTGTGCGTCTAGACGCTCGCGTACTTCAATTTCCGTCATCGCGAGGGTTTGTCCAGACGTCTTTTTGCCTGAACTGTTGATGCCTTTCCAGCGGAAGTTTTTAAGTTGTGGTGTAGTGCTTTTCATGGATGTGACTGCTGATTAAAGGATTAAAAATAAAGTACGCGCTGTAGTTCACTAAAACTTGTGATCCCTTGTTTGAGTTTTTCTATGCCCGACATTTGTAACGTGCTCATACCATTTGCGATGGCGAGTTTTTCTAGTTCATGTACCGAGGCGCCTTTAATAAGCGCTTCGGAAAGAAATTCATCAAAGCGCATCACTTCATAAATCCCCGTTCGGCCGGAATAACCATGGGTACACTCATTACATCCATCGGGATTGGCTTTAAAAATGTTGTCGCTTGCTTGAATTCCAAGGTGTTGTAGCTGAACGGTAAGCTCTTGTGATTGTTTACAGTGCGAGCACAGTTTACGGGCCAAGCGCTGGGCAATAATCAAACTAAGAGATGAGGCCAAGTTAAAGCTTTCTACGCCCATGTTTGATAAACGAATAACCGTTTCAGCAGCAGAATTGGTATGTAAGGTTGAAAGTACTAAGTGACCGGTTTGCGATGCTTTTATAGCGATTTCGGCGGTGTCTAAGTCACGAATCTCACCGACCATTACCACATCCGGGTCTTGACGTAAGAAAGAGCGCAGGGCTTCGGCAAAACCAAAACCAATCTTAGGCTGAACCTGAACTTGGTTAATGCCCGATAAGTTAATTTCTACTGGGTCTTCTGCCGTGGAAATATTGATTTCTGGCTTATTGAGGATACTTAGCCCAGTGTATAGAGAAACGGTTTTACCGCTCCCTGTTGGGCCTGTCATCAGAATCATGCCTTGTGGGCGACGCAGCGCATCCAAGTACAATTGTTTTTGTTGTTCGCTATAACCAAGCTTGTCGATATCCAATGACGCAGAGCTGCTGTCGAGCAGTCGTAGTACAATTTTCTCTCCAAATAGAGTAGGCAGCGTGGATACACGCATATCAATTGCGGTGTCTTGATTCAACTTGAGCTTAATACGCCCATCTTGTGGTAAACGTCGCTCTGCAATATCAAGCTTAGAGAGGATTTTGATACGAGCGGATAAGCGGCGACTTAAGTGGCTTGGTGGCTGCTGTGTTTCAATTAAGATGCCATCACAGCGTAGGCGCACGCGGTACATCTTTTCATAAGGCTCAAAGTGGATATCGGATGCGCCTTTGCGCACAGCGTCCAATAGAATTTGGTTGATGTAACGGCTAACAGGAGACTCATCTTGGCTCAAGTCTTCAATGTTGTCGATTTCATCTGCGCCCACGTCAACCAGATTGGCTAACTCTTCTTGGTTGATCTCTTTTAACCCGGACTTCTCATGACTCAATGAACGACCATACAAGCGTCGAATTGCCGCGCTGAGTTGACTAAAATCCCCCAAGACCAATTCAACCTGTAAACCAGTGGCAAAGCGAAAATCATCTTCTGCTTGTTGGTTGGTGGGGTCGGCAACGGCGAGTAATAACGTTGAAGACGTACGCTGGAGTGGGAGTGCGTTATGCCGTGTGATTAATTCCCTAAGGCCAAGTTGCTGACAAAGCGAAGCATACTCGTACTGAGATAACTCGGGCTGATTTAAACCAAAGAGAGAACTTAAGTGCTCAGCGAGTTCGCTTGACGTGAAGAATCCAGAACTGAGTAAAGCTTCCGGCATCGAAATGCCAGAAGCTTTGACTTGCTCTATTAACGATTCTTCTTGGGAAAACGTCAGTAACCCTTTTTGGCGAAGAGCCGTGGATAGGTTGGTTAACATATTCTATAAATTAGCATCCTTAGAACATGATTTTGGAAGTAGTTTAGCATCTAGGGTGGCTTTACATGTCCATGTACCACCAGCCGCTCTGTTTAGTGCTATTTTTGCATTATTTACGTCAGGGCTATTTCCAGAACCGGCAAAAGTTAACAGGATGTTGCTATTGGCGTCATCAAAAGTTATTGCACCATTGTTTGGCTGAATCACTCCTAAGTCAGTTGTTAGCTGGCCAGCAGTTGTACCATCAGGAAAACTACCATTTGTAACAATGTAATCTTCAACATTAGTTCGTACTGAGGTTATTGTTGCTAGTCCAGCCCCCAACTCTGACTTGGCCACATAGTTTTGGTATTGAGGGATAGCAATCGCTGCTAAAACACCAATAACGGCCACCACAATCATTAATTCAATCAGAGTAAAACCCTGTTGTTCTTTATGTTTACTGTTTTTCATTTTTAACCCTTTCTTAAAAATTAATAATGCTCTTGCATTGGCGAAAGATTATGGAGAGTTAAGGTGGGTTGAAAATGGGGAAGGGATGGGCTCTCGAGTGAGATAAAACTCTTTGGTGAAAAGTTGCATATCGCATGCAGAGTTTTGCGAGTAGTACTATTTTTTAGTGGATAAAAAGAAAGGGCCAATTGGCCCTTTTAAATGATGAGTTACTCACAACTCACTGAGTTAGTTGAAGTAATTGAGATTGTGTTGCTTTTATTATTTGAAGCGCATCGAAAGATCCATCGCTTTTAAATGCTTAGTCAACGCGCCTACCGAAATGTAATCGACACCGGTTTCTGCGTATTCTGCGATGGTCTCTAGCGTAATGTTGCCGGAGTTTTCTAAAGCGGCACGACCTGCGTTAATCGCTACGGCTTCACGCATCATTTCTTTTGTGAAGTTATCGAGCATGATGATGTCGGCACCAGCCTCTATCGCTTGTTTCAACTCTTCTAAGCTTTCCGTTTCTACTTCTACTGGTTTGCCTGGGTTAAGCTCTTTCGCTTTTTGGATGGCTTGAGTGATGCCACCACAAGCAATAATGTGGTTTTCTTTAATGAGGTAAGCGTCGAACACGCCGATGCGATGGTTAAAGCCACCACCACACGTCACGGCGTATTTTAGTGCGCTACGCAGACCAGGAATGGTTTTGCGTGTGTCTAGTAGACGACACTCAGTATGCGCGATTTTTTCAGCGTACTCTGCGGTAACTGTTGCGCAGCCAGACAACGTTTGGATGAAATTCATTGCGTTACGCTCACCAGTTAACAAGTCACGAGCAGGGCCTGTCAGCGTGCAAAGGGTTTGGTTAGGTTCGACTTTATCTCCGTCCTTTACGTGCCATTCAATGCTGACCTTGCCACCGAGCTGTTTAAAAACTTCATCAGCCCATGCTTGACCACAGAACACACCATGCTCACGAGTAATAATCGTTGCGGCATTAACCGCATCGGCAGGGATCAAAGATGCAGTAATGTCGTTATCTGCGTCGACACTGCCACCTAGATCTTCTTTTAAGGTATCAGCGACAGAGCGAGTGATCTCTAAAGGGAGTTGTTGTTTAAGGTATTCTAGGCGTTCTTGAATGTTGTGTGTGTTCTTCATCGCAAATCTTGTCTTGAAAGGGAGATGGCAACGAATGATACTCTCCGGTGTCAATAATTTCAGCAGTTAATTTGCAAAGTAGAGAGGTTGATATGCGCCCAATTATCGAGAATGGCTGGCTGACACAGGCAAAGCATGTTCCGTCACCATTTTTTGATGCCCGCTCTGATATAAACGACATCTCTCTGCTGGTGGTACACAACATCAGTTTGCCTCCTGGGCAGTTTGGTGGACCATATATAGAGGACTTCTTCACTGGCAAGCTAGACCCAAATGAACATCCATTTTTTGAAGTTATTCACAAAATGGGCGTTTCTGCACATTGCTTGATTAAAAGAAACGGCGAGGTTGTTCAATTTGTTTCTTTTCTTGATAGAGCATGGCATGCCGGTCAATCCAGTTTCGCGGGCAGGGAGCGTTGTAATGACTATTCCATTGGTATCGAGCTTGAAGGGACAGAATTTACTGCCTACACAGAAGCGCAATATCAATCACTTGCAGAGATCACTGAGGTGATTATGCAGTCTTATCCTCAAATCACCCCGCCACGAATTACCGGTCATCAATATATTGCGCCCTTGAGAAAAAGCGATCCTGGTCTAAGCTTTGATTGGGTGAAATATAGACTGCTTATACAGCGTTGATTTGTAGCGAAAGTGTAAATTCAAAAAAGCGAAATAAATAAGGCATACGATCAGGTATGCCTTTTTTTGATACCAGAAATATTAATGATTGTTAAAAGTTAACTACATTTTTACGCTCGCATATGCCGTTTTGGTGAATAAATAGACTGATAATTTTGTCATTTTCTGTATTTCTTTTCCAAAACTGCTAGCACGTCGACTTCCCATTTGTATGCTTTATGTAATTGGTCATACCAATTCTATTGCTGTTTTAACAGTCGATTGTTATCAGAGTGTTGGAAGTAAGCTCGTTCTATGATTTAGGTCAATTTTCGGCTGGACAGTGGCGTTTTAATTATGTTAATTTCTGCACCAACTTAAAATTGGTATTACCAATTACCTGCAAGAGTAGAAGAACAATAAATTATGGCTTATCAAAGGATTCGTCAGCCAAAACTCTCTGATGTTATAGAACAAGAGTTAGAAAGGTTGATAGTGGAAGGAACATTGTCTCCGGGGCAACAACTGCCTCCAGAGCGTGAACTGGCAAAACAGTTCGATGTGTCTCGTCCTTCAGTCCGAGAAGCCATTCAACGCTTGGAAGCGAAGCGTTTGTTGACTCGTCGCCAAGGTGGCGGAACATTCGTAAGTGAGAATATCTGGAAGAGCTTTTCAGATCCCTTGTTGAATTTGTTGTCTAGTCATTCTGAAACCCAGCTTGATGTGCTTGAGTCTCGTCATGCAATGGAAGGAATTTCAGCTTACTTTGCAGCTTTACGTGGTACCGAAGAAGATTTTGCGCGTATTCAAGGTTGCCTTGAACGCATTAGCCAAGAGCAAGCAAACAACGATATCGAAGCTGAATCTGCGGAAGTGATGCAATTTTTGATCGCTTTGACAGAAGCCGCGCACAACGTGGTTTTGTTGCACATTGTTCGAAGCTTAGCACCTTTGCTTGAGCAAAATATTCTACAAAATTTTAAATTACTACGTCGCCGCCCAGAAGCGGTCGAGAAAGTCAGTAAACACCGAGCCAATATCGTGGATGCGATTGTTTCTGGTCAGCCTGAAAAGGCGCGAGAAATGTCCCACTCGCACTTGGCTTACATCGAAGAAACATTGTTGGATTTGACTCGAGAAGAGTCTCGACGAGAGCGTTCTCTACGTCGAATTCAGCAGGGTAATGACTCGTAAGAGCGTTACTTAAATAAGTAGATCCAACCAACAGAAGGATAGATCGCCATGTCTGATATGAAGCATGACGTAGATGCACTGGAAACTCAAGAATGGCTACAAGCGCTTGAGTCAGTTGTACGTGAAGAAGGTCTAGAGCGTGCTCAATTCCTATTAGAGCAAGTTCTAGATAAAGCACGTCTAGACGGTGTTGATATGCCAACAGGTATCACAACTAACTACATCAACACGATTCCTGCAGACCAAGAACCAGCATACCCAGGTGACACAACACTTGAGCGTCGTATTCGCTCAATTATTCGTTGGAACGCTATCATGATCGTTCTACGTGCATCTAAGAAAGACCTAGAGCTAGGCGGCCACATGGCGTCTTTCCAGTCTTCTGCTGCGTTCTACGAGACATGTTTCAACCACTTCTTCCGTGCACCAAACGAGAAGGATGGTGGCGACCTAGTTTACTACCAAGGTCACATTTCACCAGGTATCTACTCACGTGCATTCGTTGAAGGTCGTCTAACTGAAGAGCAGCTAGACAACTTCCGTCAAGAAGTAGACGGCAAAGGTATTCCTTCATACCCGCACCCTAAACTGATGCCTGAATTCTGGCAGTTCCCGACAGTATCGATGGGCCTAGGTCCAATCGCTTCTATCTACCAAGCTCGTTTCCTTAAGTACCTAGAAGGCCGTGGTCTTAAAGATACTTCAGAGCAGCGCGTTTACGCGTTCCTAGGTGACGGTGAGATGGATGAGCCAGAATCACGTGGTGCTATCTCTTTTGCTGCGCGTGAGAAACTAGATAACCTATGCTTCCTAATCAACTGTAACCTACAGCGTCTAGATGGCCCTGTAATGGGTAACGGTAAGATCATTCAAGAACTTGAAGGTCTGTTCAAAGGTGCTGGTTGGAACGTAGTGAAAGTAATCTGGGGTAACAACTGGGATTCACTACTAGCTAAAGATACGACTGGTAAGCTTCTACAGCTTATGAATGAAACGATCGACGGCGACTACCAAACATTCAAATCAAAAGATGGCGCGTACGTACGTGAGCACTTCTTTGGTAAGTACCCAGAGACAGCTGCACTTGTTGCTGACATGACTGATGACGAAATCTTCGCACTTAAGCGTGGTGGTCACGAGTCTTCTAAGCTATACGCGGCATACAAAAACGCGGCAGAAACTAAAGGTCGTCCAACAGTAATCCTAGCTAAGACTGTTAAAGGTTACGGCATGGGTGAAGCGGCTGAAGGTAAGAACATCGCGCACCAAGTTAAGAAGATGGACATGACTCACGTACTACACCTACGTGATCGTCTAGGTCTTCAAGACATCCTAACTGACGAAGCAGTGAAAGAACTTCCGTACCTGAAACTTGAAGAAGGTTCAAAAGAGTACGAATACCTACACGCTCGTCGTAAAGCGCTACACGGCTACACGCCACAGCGTCTACCAAAATTCACTCAAGAATTCATCGTTCCTGAGCTAGAAGAATTCAAGCCACTACTAGAAGAACAGAAGCGTGATATCTCTTCTACTATGGCATTCGTACGTGCACTAAACGTTCTACTTAAGAACAAGAACATTGGTAAGAACATCGTTCCTATCATTGCTGACGAAGCACGTACATTCGGTATGGAAGGTCTGTTCCGTCAAATCGGTATCTACAACCCGCACGGCCAAACATACACACCAGAAGACCGTGGCGTTGTTTCTTACTACAAAGAAGCGACTTCAGGTCAGGTTCTACAAGAAGGTATCAACGAGCTAGGTGCTATGTCTTCATGGGTTGCTGCTGCGACTTCATACTCGACAAACGACCTACCAATGATTCCGTTCTACATCTACTACTCAATGTTCGGCTTCCAACGTGTTGGCGACATGGCGTGGATGGCTGGTGACCAACAAGCACGTGGTTTCCTACTAGGTGCAACTGCGGGTCGTACAACGTTGAACGGTGAAGGTCTACAGCACGAAGACGGCCACTCGCACATTTTGGCGGGTACGGTTCCTAACTGTATTTCTTACGACCCAACGTTCGCGTACGAAGTAGCTGTAATCATGCAAGACGGTATCCGTCGCATGTACGGTCCAGAACAAGAAAACGTGTTCTACTACCTAACGCTAATGAACGAAAACTACGCAATGCCAGCAATGCCAGAAGGCGCTGAAGAAGGCATCCGTAAAGGTATCTACAAGCTAGAAACTTACACGGGCGACAAAGCGAAAGTTCAGCTAATGAGCTCTGGTACTATCATGAATGAAGTACGTAAAGCAGCTCAAATCCTAAGCGAAGATTACGGTGTTGCTTCTGATGTTTACTCTGTAACGTCATTCAACGAACTAACTCGCGATGGCCAAGATGCAGAGCGTTTCAACATGCTTCACCCAGAAGCGGAAGCGAAAGTACCTTACATCCAAACAGTAATGGGTACTGAACCTGCTATCGCAGCAACTGACTACATGAAGAACTACGCAGAGCAGGTTCGTGCATACATTCCTGCTGAGTCTTTCAAAGTTCTTGGTACTGATGGCTTCGGTCGTTCAGACAGCCGTGAAAACCTACGTCGTCACTTCGAAGTGAACGCAGGTTACGTAGTAGTAGCAGCGCTAACTGAACTAGCGAAACGTGGCGAAGTTGATAAATCTGTAGTTGCAGAAGCAATTAAGAAATTCGACATCGACACAGAGAAAACAAACCCGCTATACGCTTAATTAAGAAGGTAGATAAGAAATGGCAATCGAAATTAATGTACCAGACATCGGTGCGGATGAGGTTGAAGTTACTGAGATTCTTGTAAGCGTTGGCGACAAGGTTGAAGAAGAGCAGTCTCTGATCACAGTTGAAGGCGATAAAGCTTCTATGGAAGTTCCTGCTTCTCAAGCGGGTATCGTTAAAGAAATCAAAGTTGCAGAAGGCGACAAGGTTTCTACTGGTTCTCTAATCATGATTTTCGAAGCCGAGGGTGCAGCTGACGCTGCACCTGCTCCTGCGGCAGAAGCAGCTCCAGCAGCAGCTCCAGCTCCAGCAGCAGCGGCAGAACTAAAAGAAGTTCACGTACCAGACATCGGTGGTGATGAAGTAGAAGTTACCGAAATCATGGTTGCCGTTGGCGACAGCATCGAAGAAGAGCAATCTCTTCTAACTGTTGAAGGCGACAAAGCTTCTATGGAAGTTCCAGCGCCATTCGCAGGTACTCTAAAAGAGATCAAAGTTGCAGCAGGCGATAAAGTATCGACTGGCTCACTTATCATGGTATTCGAAACAGCAGGTTCAGGCGCTCCAGCAGCACCAGCGGCAGCTGAAGCTCCTGCGGCAGCAGCTCCAGCAGCGTCTGCGGCAAAAGAAGTGAACGTTCCAGATATCGGCGGCGACGAAGTTGAAGTTACTGAGATCATGGTTGCGGTTGGCGACACAGTGGAAGAAGAGCAATCTCTAATCACTGTTGAAGGTGACAAAGCTTCTATGGAAGTTCCTGCACCATTCGCTGGCACAGTTAAAGAAATCAAGATTGCAGCTGGCGACAAAGTGTCTACTGGCTCACTAATCATGGTATTCGAAGTGGCGGGCGCAGCACCTGCTCCTGCAGCAGCTCCAGCTCAAGCGGCAGCACCTGCAGCTCCAGCTCCTAAAGCAGAAGCTCCAGCGGCAGCAGCTCCAGCAGCGACTGGCGATTTCAAAGAAAACGATGAGTACGCTCACGCGTCTCCAGTTGTTCGTCGTCTAGCGCGTGAATTTGGCGTTAATCTTTCTAAGGTTAAAGGTTCTGGTCGTAAGAGCCGTATCCTAAAAGAAGACGTTCAAGCTTACGTGAAAGATGCACTTAAGCGTCTTGAGTCTGGCGCAGGTGCAGCAGCATCTGGCAAAGGCGACGGCGCGGCTCTTGGTCTACTACCATGGCCAAAAGTGGACTTCAGCAAGTTTGGTGAGACAGAAGTTCAACCGCTATCTCGCATTAAGAAGATCTCTGGCGCAAACCTACACCGTAACTGGGTAATGATCCCGCACGTTACACAGTGGGATAACGCAGACATCACGGCTCTTGAAGCATTCCGTAAAGAGCAAAACGCGATTGAAGCGAAGAAAGACACTGGCATGAAGATCACACCACTTGTGTTCATCATGAAAGCGGTAGCTAAAGCGCTTGAAGCGTTCCCAGCGTTCAACTCTTCTCTATCAGAAGACGGTGAGAGCCTAATTCTGAAGAAATACGTGAATGTTGGTATCGCGGTAGATACACCAAACGGTCTAGTTGTTCCTGTATTTAAAGACGTGAACAAGAAAGGCATCTACGAGCTATCTGAAGAGCTAATGGCGGTTTCTAAGAAAGCACGTGCTGGTAAGCTAACTGCGGCTGACATGCAAGGTGGCTGTTTCACTATCTCTAGCCTAGGCGGTATCGGCGGTACAGCGTTTACTCCAATCGTAAACGCACCCGAAGTTGGTATCCTAGGTGTGTCTAAGTCAGAAATGAAACCGGTATGGAACGGTAAAGAGTTCGAACCGCGTCTACAACTTCCACTGTCTCTATCATACGACCACCGTGTGATCGATGGTGCTGAAGGTGCGCGCTTCATCACTTACCTAAACTCATGTCTATCTGACATTCGTCGTCTAGTTCTGTAATAGAAATTAGATGAATGAGAGGCGGCAACTTAGCCGCCTCTGCTAATCATAATTACCGACAATTTGGTTATCAGCCTTGCTTCGTTCAGGGTTTTCACAATCGAATTGTTGTCTAGCTCACAGGCTAAATTGATTTACTTTTCACACCATTAACATCTCTGTAAACTGTTAGCGGTCTGAAAATAACTGTTTAAAACAAATCTCTCTTAAACATAAAAAATCGATACCCACTCAGCCTGTTAGGGATAATGACTACAAGAGGTCAAAATGAGCAAAGAAATTAAAGCCCAAGTTGTTGTACTTGGTTCTGGTCCTGCTGGTTACTCCGCTGCATTCCGTTGTGCGGACTTAGGTCTTGAAACTGTACTAGTTGAACGTTACAGCACGCTTGGCGGTGTATGTCTGAACGTGGGTTGTATCCCATCTAAAGCACTGCTTCACGTTTCTAAAGTAATTGAAGAAGCGAAAGCGATGGCTGACCACGGCGTTGTGTTCGGTGAGCCTCAAACAGACATCAGCAAAATCCGCATCTGGAAAGAAAAAGTTGTTAACCAACTAACTGGCGGCCTAAGCGGTATGGCTAAGATGCGTAACGTAACAGTAGTTAACGGTTACGGTAAGTTCACTGGCCCTAACTCTATCCTTGTAGAAGGCGAAGGTGAGCCAACAGTTGTTAACTTTGACAACGCAATCGTTGCGGCTGGTTCTCGTCCAATCAAACTGCCATTTATCCCGCATGAAGACCCACGTATTTGGGACTCTACTGACGCTCTTGAACTAAAAGAAGTGCCAGAAAAACTGCTTATCATGGGCGGTGGTATCATCGGTCTAGAAATGGGTACGGTTTACCACTCTCTAGGTTCTAAAGTTGAAGTTGTTGAAATGTTTGACCAGGTAATTCCTGCAGCAGACAAAGATATCGTGAAAGTATTTACTAAGCGTATCAAAGACAAGTTCAAGCTAATGCTAGAAACGAAAGTAACAGCAGTTGAAGCAAAAGAAGACGGTATCTACGTTTCAATGGAAGGCAAGAAAGCGCCAGCTGAAGCTGAGCGTTACGATGCGGTTCTAGTTGCTATCGGTCGTGTACCAAATGGTAAGCTAATCGACGGTGAAAAAGCGGGTCTAGAAATTGACGAGCGCGGCTTCATCAACGTTGATAAGCAAATGCGTACTAACGTTCCTCACATCTTCGCGATCGGTGATATCGTTGGTCAACCAATGCTTGCTCACAAAGGTGTGCATGAAGGTCACGTAGCTGCTGAAGTTATCTCTGGTAAGAAGCACTACTTCGACCCTAAAGTTATCCCTTCAATTGCGTACACTGAGCCAGAAGTGGCTTGGGTTGGTAAGACTGAAAAAGAAGCGAAAGAAGAAGGCATCAAGTACGAAGTAGCAACATTCCCATGGGCAGCATCAGGTCGTGCAATCGCATCTGACTGTGCAGACGGTATGACTAAGCTAATCTTCGACAAAGAAACTCACCGCGTAATCGGTGGTGCTATCGTTGGTACTAACGGTGGTGAACTACTTGGTGAAATCGGCCTTGCAATTGAGATGGGCTGTGATGCAGAAGATATCGCTCTGACTATCCACGCTCACCCAACTCTACACGAGTCTGTAGGTCTAGCTGCTGAAGTATTTGAAGGTTCAATCACTGACCTGCCAAACAAAAAAGCAGTTAAGAAGAAGTAAGCTTTTTCTGACTGAATGATAGAAGCCGCTGCATTGCAGCGGTTTTTTTATGCTTGTTATATAGGAATATAAATGTGTGCTTAGCAGACAATAAAAAGCCCACCAAACGGTGGGCTGACATATATTACGAGCTAAGCTTTAGTGTTCACGGTTGTAAATGCAAAGCATATCTAAGTATGAATTCACTAGATGTTTCAGCTCCGCTTCACCTTTAGCGCGGTTCGCTTGGACAAACAGTGAGTAACAAATACCGTGGAACAGGTTTGCCAAGTGTTCTGAATCGTGCTGGTCACACACCTCACCGCGTTCAATTGCTTTAATGAACATGTTTTGTACCAGCAACTGGTTAGTACGGTTAGTTGAAACAAACAATGGCCATACTTCATCACGTGTTGAAGCACTCCACTCGAACCATACTTTTAGCCAGTGACAGTCTTGGCTGACAAGCTCGATCATCGCATTAGTAATATTGGCGATGTTTTCACGTGCATGTAAGTCTAGGTCTATGTTATCCGATAGGAAGTTTGAGAACTGACGTACGACGTGATTGAGAACTTCATCCACCAAGTCTTCGCGTGTAGGGAAGTAGTTAAAAACAGTCGCCACAGAAACTTGAGCAATTTCTGCGATATCTGCGTGACCACCACGACCGATGCCGCGGTGCGCAAATACTTCCAATGCGATTTCCATTAACTGTTGCTTACGCTTAATTGGAGAAAGCCTAGTTCTAGGTCTCTTTGCAATTGAGTCCATATCCATTTTCCTTGCCATTTGAGTTGATATTGGGGGTAACCCCCTAATTGATTATTTTAATAGTTGCTTAAAGCAGTGATGAGTGTAATGGTGCATATGCACAAGGTCAACATCTGTAGAACAATTTATATACAGTAATGTCATTATTATTGATAAATTTAGCTATGAACTTTATAAAACTAAGACCTTCTTCCAAGATTTTTTGGCAACAGGATGTGACTTTCAACCCAATGAACGTGGTGATACACTACACGCCGTAAGATTAGGTGATCGTTTGCGTGCGACTTACCTCAACCCACAAATTTAGATTGAGCACAGTATGAAACATACAATAGAAGTCATGATTTCTGAGCAAGAAGTTCAGGAGCGAGTTCGTGAATTAGGCAAACAAATTACAGAGCGTTATCAAGGTAGTGAAGATCTTGTGTTGGTAGGCTTATTGCGTGGCTCATTTGTATTTATGGCAGACTTGGCACGTGCTATCGAACTAACTCACCAGGTTGATTTTATGACTGCGTCAAGCTACGGCAATACGATGGAAAGCTCACGTGACGTTCGTATCTTGAAAGATTTGGATGATGACATCAAAGGTAAAGACATTCTGCTTGTTGAAGACATCATCGACACTGGTAACACACTAAATAAAATCCGTGAGATTCTTTCGCTACGTGAGCCGAAGTCTATCGCGATTTGTACGCTCCTAGATAAACCATCTCGTCGTGAAGTGAATGTTCCTGTGGATTGGATTGGTTTCGAAATCCCAGATGAGTTTGTCGTTGGTGTGGGTATTGATTACGCGCAGAAATACCGCCACTTACCATACATCGGTAAAGTTGTACCTCAAGAATAATCATTGAGAGCAGCATTAAAAATATAAAAAAAAACGCCCATCTAAGATGGGCGTTTTTTGTTCAACTTTTAGATATGACTTAGCGACAAAGCAGCTTGTTATCTGTATTTAGAATCGTCGAAAGAGCTTTCTGGTAAGACGCTTCTACGGTTTCCTTAGAGTTAGAACGAATGCCTAAGTACTCTAAGCGACCATCTTCAATTCCGTATACCACACCATGAATTTCAACATCTTGTCCACGCTCCCAAGCGTTTTGCAGGATGGTTGAGTTACCCAAGTTGTACACTTGCTCTGCAACATTAAGCTCGCCTAGTTTATCCGCTCGATCTTGTTGCGGCATTTGATCTAGGTAAGTGCGGTGTTTGAAATAGATATCTCTGATATGTAACAGCCAATTATTAATAAGACCTAGCTTAGGGTTATCAATGGCTGCATTTACGCCACCACATCCATAGTGTCCACAGACAATGATGTGTTTAACCTTAAGAACGTCTACGGCGTACTGGACGACGGATAGACAGTTGAGATCAGTATGGATAACTTGGTTTGCAACATTCCGATGAACAAAGAGTTCACCTGAGTATAGTCCGGTTAGTCGCTCGGCAGGGACGCGGCTATCAGAGCAGCCAATCCAAAGAAAATCAGGCTTTTGCCCCTCAGCGAGTTTTGCGAAGTATTCAGGTCGATCAGATTTGATCTCTTGAGACCATTTCGAATTGTTTTCAAATAACTGTTTTATTTCCGGCATTTTGCAAACTACTTCCCTTAAAAGACAAAATCGCTGCCGCTGTTTGTGTGCACATGCAAGCGATCAGTGTTGTAACTATACACAATGTTACAATTTCGATCTCGTTAAATATTCGTCAGATAGGACTCATCTGACTAGTTTTCATTAAGAAAAAAGTAAAATCTGGTGAAACTATTTGTGGTGTGAATTTAGCCTTAATCTATTTATGGTTTAAATTTTCGCCTAGCTCGTTAAAGTAGTGATATTTTACTTTTTAAAATTGAATGCAGGGAAAATCAGCAGTGTTCGGTAGTCGTTTTGAAGATATCAATTTCAAAGGGGATGTATTTGGCGGGGTAACCACGGCGATTATCTCTCTCCCTCTGGCGTTAGCGTTTGGTGTTGCATCCGGAGCCGGTGCTGAGGCCGGCCTTTGGGGGGCAATAATGGTCGGTTTGTTTGCCTCGTTATTTGGTGGTTCTAATACGTTAATATCAGAACCGACAGGGCCAATGACGGTAATCATGACCGCAGTATTAACCAGTATGATGGCGAAATACCCAGAAACGGGCATGGCTATGACTTTCACGGTTGTCATGATGGCTGGCGCGTTCCAAATCCTATTGGGGACGTTAAAACTGGGTAAATACGTTACCTTAATGCCTTATAGCGTTATTTCCGGGTTTATGTCTGGCATTGGTGTGATTCTTATCATTCTGCAGTTATCGCCTTTGATGGGGCATGCTGCGCCTTCAGGGGGAGTACTCGGAACGTTATCTGCTTTGCCGGAGACCATTTCTAACCTTAAGTTCAGTGAGTTGTTTTTGGGACTACTGACTTTGGGGATTCTTTTTTTCTTCCCTAAGCAATATCGTAAATACGTTCCTGCACAGCTCGTGGCATTGGTCGCGGTGACTTTATTGTCTGTGATTCTCTTTGATACAGAAGATATTCGTCGTATCGGTGAAATTCCTGCTGGGTTACCTTCTCTCGTCGCCCCTTATATTGACACAGATATGTTTGTCGAGATGGTCATTGATGCATTAGTGCTCGGCACATTAGGTTGTATTGATACTTTGTTAACGGCGGTTATCGGTGACTCATTAACTCGTAAAGAACACGACTCAGATAAAGAGCTGCGAGGTCAAGGGTTAGCTAACATGATCTCAGGCTTGTTTGGTGCGCTGCCGGGGGCGGGGGCTACCATGGGGACGGTAACGAATATCCAAGTTGGGGCTCGTTCGCCATTATCTGGTGTGATTCGTGCACTAATGTTGGCGTTGGTTGTACTGGTTGCTGGCGGATTAACAGAGCCAATCCCGATGGCTGTGTTAGCAGGCATTGCGGTGTATGTTGGCTTTAACATCCTAGACTGGAGCTTTATTCAGAGGGCACATAAGGTAAGCTTTTCCGGAATGGCGGTGATGTATGGCGTTATGTTGCTTACAGTATTCGTTGATCTTATCGTTGCGGTGGGTTTAGGCGTCTTTATCTCGAACATTATCATCATCGAGCGTTTGAGCCGAGAGCAGGCGCGACAAGTAAAAGCGATCAGCGACGCGGATGAAGATGATGTGCCGCTGACTGACAGCGAGCGTGGTTTGTTGGATCGTGCTAATGGTAAAGTGCTGTTCTTTTATCTTTCCGGTCCGATGATCTTTAGTGTTTCTAAAGCCATTTCACGTCAGCACTCTAGTATTTCGGACTATGACGTGATGATTCTCGATCTTACGGATGTACCAATGATTGATGTGACCGTCGGTTTGGCGTTAGAGAATGCGATTAAGGATGCTCTCGATGCCAATTGTGCCGTGTATTTATTATGCCCGAATGAGCGAACACGAGAACAGCTAGAGAAATTCCATGTGATTGACCTTGTGCCTGATGAAAATATGTACCAATTCCGTTACGAAGCATTGAATGCGGCGGTGGCACATGTTGAGGCAGACCAGTATCAGCGCATAACGGCGTAATCATTCTGACAGTTAAAAACGCAACAGTGTCCTGTTGCGTTTTTTTATGCTCTATTTTGTCTTACTCAGAGATAACCTTTACGAGGTAAGGGTTATATTTCCAATATTATCGAAAGGTTTATTTGTAATCATCGTTATTCAACGATAAACTGATGGACCTCCAATACGATACCCAAGGCGATTTTGTAGTAAACCGCTGCTAAATATGAGTCGGTATTAGTAATCACAAACAAACGGCAATCAAGACCTTATGTACGCATTAGAAATTGAACAACTGCGCAAGACGTATGCAGGTGGCTTTGAGGCGTTAAAAGGTATAAGTCTCCAAGTGAAAAAGGGTGACTTCTACGCGCTTCTGGGTCCCAATGGTGCAGGAAAATCGACCACGATTGGCATCATTTCCTCCTTAGTGAATAAAACCTCCGGAACGACGAAAGTTTTCGGTTATGACATTGATACCGACCTCGAATTGGCCAAGCAGAATTTAGGCTTGGTGCCACAAGAGTTCAACTTCAACCAGTTTGAAACCGTTGAGCAAATTGTGATGCAGCAAGCTGGCTATTACGGTGTGTCTAAAGTGTTAGCCAAAGAAAGAGCAGAAAAATACCTGAAAAAATTGGATTTATGGGAAAAACGCCAAGAGCGTGCTCGTAACCTATCCGGTGGGATGAAGCGTCGTTTAATGATCGCAAGAGCTTTGATGCACGAGCCGCAATTACTCATTTTAGATGAACCAACGGCTGGAGTGGATATTGAACTACGCCGCTCAATGTGGGGGTTTCTGAAAGAGATCAACCAAGAGCAAGGAATTACGATTATTTTAACGACACACTACCTAGAAGAAGCGGAGATGCTGTGTCGAAATATCGGCATTATTAATCGTGGTGAGCTGATTGAAAATACCACCATGAAGGCGTTACTAGGTAAGCTAAGCGTCGAGACATTTATCTTGGATATTGAGTCAGAAGTCGAGGTGCCTGAGCTTGAAGGTGTTAATCGACAAAGTATTGTTGATGGCTCTTTAGAGATAGAACTAGATAAAAGCCAAGGATTGAATTCGGTATTCAGTCAGTTAACAGAGCATGGCATTAAAGTTCTCTCAATGCGTAACAAAGCCAACCGACTTGAAGAGTTGTTTGTCAGCATTGTAAGAGAGGGGAGTAATTAAATGTACGGTTTATATTGGACGGCATTTCGCAGCTTGCTGAGCAAAGAAGTCACTCGTTTTACACGTATTTGGGTGCAAACCTTAGTGCCGCCAGCCATTACGATGACGTTGTACTTCATCATTTTCGGCAATCTTATTGGCTCTCGAATTGGTGAGATGAGCGGCTTTAGTTACATGGAGTACATTGTTCCAGGTTTGATCATGATGTCGGTGATCACCAACTCATACTCGAATGTTGCGTCTTCATTCTTTAGTGCAAAGCTACAGAAGAATATTGAAGAACTGCTGGTGGCACCGGTACCAAACTATGTGATTATTGCTGGCTATGTGATGGGCGGCGTGACTCGAGGTTTGTTGGTCGGTGCAATTGTTACTTGTGTGTCACTTTTGTTCGTTGATTTGCAAGTGGAGCACTGGGGCATTATTGTCGCGACTGTCTTCATGACGTCGGTGGTATTTGCTCTCGGTGGCTTGATCAATGCGGTTTACGCAAAAACATTTGATGATATTTCGATCATCCCTACGTTTGTATTGACTCCTCTAACTTACTTGGGAGGTGTCTTTTATTCGATTAGTCTTCTGCCTGAATTTTGGCAAGGCGTTTCTAAGATCAACCCAATCGTCTACATGGTGAATGCGTTCCGTTACGGCTTTTTAGGTGTCTCGGATGTAGGCATTATCACTTCATTTAGTGTACTTGCAGTGTTTGTTGTTGCACTGTATGCCATTGCGCATTATCTAGTAACCAAAGGGATTGGGCTAAGAAGCTAAGCCATTCTCATAAAGCAAAGAGCGGCGATTCACGCTGCTCTTTCGCATGCATAACAATACATACCCATACAATTTTTCGGTTTTTATCATGGTAGGTTTCAATCATTTGTAATAAATGAGTGATCCTATGAATATTGTCCCGCCGCCGCCTTTCTCCTATCAGTTACTTAAGCCCAAATATTGGTCTGTATGGCTGGCATTTGGATCTTTAGCGATTCTTGTTAATGTACTGCCATACGTAGTATTGCGAATCTTAGGTAGAAGCATCGGCTGTATTGCGATGCATGTAATGAAGCGCCGATACAAGATCGCTCTGCGTAATCTCCAGCTGTGTTTCCCTGATTTTACGGATTGGCAATGTAAGGACGTAGTACGAAAAAACTTTCAATATACTGGAATGGCGATCATCGAAACCGGTATCGCTTGGTTTTGGCCAGATTGGCGGATACGTCGGATAACCTCTATTGTTGGAAAAGATCGTTTACTCGCTGAGGAAAAGAATGGACGTGGTGTGTTGGTGGTGTGCAGTCACCATTTAAACTTGGAGATAACCGCTCGTATTTTTAGCCAGTTTGCCCAAGGTTATGGCGTTTATCGCCCAAATTCGAATCCTGCTTATGAGTTTATTCAACATCGAGGTCGAACTCGTTTTGGACATCAAATGATTGATCGAAAAGACGTGAAATCAATGCTCAAAGTTCTGAAAAAGGGTCATCGACTTTGGTATTTGTCCGACCATGATTATGGCGTTAGCCATTCTGTTTTTGCGCCGTTTTTTGCTGTTGAACAAGCGGCGAGTACCGTTGGGTCTAGTGTTCTCATTGATGCAACAAAGTGCGCGGTTATATCTGGCGTTACAGTGAGTAAAAATCACCATTACACGCTGTACATTGGAAAAGACATTAGCGAGCGTTTCGAGAGACGTAATGCGGTTAAAGCGGCAAGCATCTTGAACCAAGAGCTTGAGAAAATGATAAAACGTGATATTCCAGCGTGGATGTGGCTGCACAAGCGGTTTAAAACTCGCCCTGAAGGGTTAGATTGCGTCTATACGTAGAGTATAAAAAAGGTCGACTAAGAGTCGACCTTTTTACTTTTATGACTCAGAGCTTACTCTGCGCTCTCTGAGTTTGTATTGTTAGATTCAGCTTCTTCCTTCGCTTCGACAACCATATCTACCGTTTGGTTATCGATAAGACGAGCTTTGCCTAGGAACGCAGACATCAGAATGACAGCTTGTGTCGTTTCTGGTGTGATCACTTGTAATGTACGAGCATCACGAATGAAGATCTCATCAGGGTGCAGACCTGCAGCTCGAAGTTGGTCGCTTGCATCTTCGATGATCGATGCGTAGTCATCGCGGCCACCGCGAATGGCACTGCTGATCCAACGCATTGTACGAGCAAGTACAGGCGCACGTTGACGCTCGTCCAGCGTAAGCAAGCCATTGCGTGAACTCATTGCTAAACCGTCCATTTCACGTACGGTTGGTACACCGATGATTTCAATGTCCATTGCTAGGTCATCAACCATCTTGCGGATAACAGCAAGTTGTTGGAAGTCCTTCTCGCCGAAGCACGCGACATCCGGTTGTACGATGTTAAACAGCTTATTCACTATCGTCGTCACGCCACGGAAATGACCTGGTCGAGACGCGCCTTCGAGAATTGTTGATAGGCCAGGGACATCGACGAAGGTTTGCTTATCCAGACCTTCAGGGTAGATAACTTCTGGTGTTGGCGTAAATACCACATCGACCCCTTCAGAGGTTAACTTGCTTAAGTCTTCCTCTAGCGTGCGTGGGTAATTATTTAAATCGTCTGCACGATCAAACTGCATCGGATTAACAAAGATGCTTACGACAACGATATCAGCGTATTCGCGTGCTTTACGCACTAAAGTTAAGTGGCCTTCGTGAAGGTTGCCCATGGTAGGGACAAACGCCACTTTACGACCTTCACGTTTAAAGGTTTTAAGGTGTTCACGAACTGCTGAGATTTCCGCAAAAGTTTGCATGCATTTATCCTCTAGGCAATGGTATGAGCGTCGTCTGGGAATACACCGTTGGCTACATCTTCAATGTATTTAGTAACGGCTTTGCGCATATCACCTGTTTCAGCAAGAAAGTTTTTGGAGAATTTCGGCATGTAGTTGGCAGAAATACCAAACATATCATGCATTACGAGAATTTGACCATCTGTTACGTTACCTGCACCAATACCGATAACAGGAACGTCAAGCACTTGCGTAATACGTTCAGCAAGCTCAGCTGGTACGCATTCTAGTAAGACGATTTGAGCGCCTGCTTCTTGCAGCGCTAATGCGTCTTTTACCATGCGGTCTGCTTTTTCTTGATCGCGACCTTGGATTTTGTAACCACCAAAAATATTAACAGCTTGAGGAGTTAAACCAAGATGAGCACAAACTGGAACTGATCGTTCAGTGAGCATTTTCACCGTGTCGACAAGCCAGTCACCACCTTCAATTTTTACCATATTGGCACCAGCACGCATCAGTTTAGCCGCATTTTCGCAAGCTTGCTCTGGCGTGGTGTAGCTCATGAATGGCATGTCTGCCATCAACAAACAATTTGGGCTACCAGCACGTACGCAACGAGTATGGTAAGCGATATCATCGACCGTTACTGGCAGAGTATCGTTGTGACCTTGCAAAACCATACCTAGAGAATCACCAACAAGAAGTACTGGCATTTCTTGGCTTTCAAACAGTTGGGCAAAGCTCGCATCATAAGCGGTTGAAGTAGCAAATTTACGACCTTCTTGCTTCCACTTGATTAGGTCGTTGATGGTCATTTTTTTCATGGTTTTATCCTTACTAGGAGTTGGCTATGACTGCCAGATACTGAGGCCGTTTCTATCTACTTGTTCCAGTAGTTCAGAGACCTCGGTCCCATCAGGGAGTTGTAAACTTGGTGCAATTTCCGCAAGAGGGTAGAGTACGAATTCACGCTCTTTCATTCCATAATGAGGAACGATCAGCCTCTCGGAATTAATCACCTCATTGCCATAAAGCACAATGTCGAGGTCCAAGGTTCTTGGTCCCCAGCGTTCGTCTTTACGGACACGCCCTTGTTCTTGCTCTATAGCTTGTGTGCAATTGAGCAATTCAATAGGCGTCAAACTGGTGTTAATAGACACAACCGCATTGATGTAATCCGGTTGGTTTTGTGGCCCCATTGGCGTGCTGCTGTATAGCGAAGAAGCTTGAACAAACTCTGATTTAGGCAGCGTTTTTAATGCTTCAATCGCTTGCTTCGCTTGGCTGACAGGATCCGCCAAGTTACTGCCTACCGCAATGTACGCTGTAATCATGATTTGGGCTTACTCTTTTTCTTGCGATAAGTTTTACGGCGGCGCTGGCCTGTTTTCGGTGATTGACCGTCTAAGTCGGCAGCCATTGCTTGACGCATTTCTCGGCCTGCATTTTGAAAAGTTTCCCACCACTTGGCAAGCTTCTGAGTGTCACCACCTTCAATTTCACCGCGCATTTCAAGAAAATCAAAGCCAGCTCTAAATTTATTGAGCTCCATAAGACGGAATGCACGTTTACCGTTACGTCGTGGAAGACGAAGCTGTAACTGCCAAATCTCGCGAATGGTTGCGGTGTGGCGTCTTGGAATGGCAATTGTGCGAACTTGCTCGTCAAGAATGATGTTGCTCGCTTCCATAATGGCGTCGTAATGGCCTAAGTTGCGCTCTTCCATCAGTTCATCGGCTTTCGCACACAGTGGGTACCACAGCATTGCAGCAAACATAAATGCTGGATTGATGCGTTTCCCATCTTCGATGCGCATGTCGGTAGAATCTAGGACAAGATCCAACATCTGCTCAGTGTGAGAGGAGTAATCTTCTGTAAAGTGCGCTGCAATCGTCGGGAATAGTTGCTGGAATAGGTTGTACTCACGCAGTAGGTGGTAGGTTTCTAAGCCATGACCGGATTGCAATAATTTGAGTGACTCTTCAAAAAGACGCGCTGACGGAATGTCACCGAGCAACGGTGCCATGTGTTCGATTGGCGCTGCGGTGTCTTCTTCAATATCAAAGTCTAGTTTTACCGCGAAACGAACCGCACGCAGCATGCGCACAGGGTCTTCACGGTAGCGTGTTTCTGGATCACCAATCAGTCGAATTAGGCGATCTTCTAAATCTTCAATACCACGTGCGTAGTCGTGAATCGAGTAATCTGCGATGTTGTAGTACATCGAGTTAATCGTGAAATCACGGCGCTCAGCATCTTCATCGATGGTGCCGTAGACGTTGTCACGCAGCAGCATACCCTCTTTTGATTGCTGAGAAATGCTCTTATTCTTTTGCTCTTGGTGGTGACCACGGAATGTCGCAACCTCAATGATGTCTCGGCCAAACATAATATGAGCCAAGCGGAAGCGGCGACCAATCAAACGGCAGTTACGAAATAGCTGTTTGATCTGTTCCGGCGTTGCGTTGGTCGCAATGTCAAAATCTTTTGGTTTTTGTCCAAGCAGTAAGTCTCGAACCCCGCCACCCACAAGAAAAGCATCGAAACCAGCACCATTTAGGCGGTACAGTACCTTCAGCGCATTATCACTGATCTGCTTACGCGAAATGTTGTGCTCTTCACGAGTTATTACATTGAGAGCGAGCTCTGGAATTGTGGCAGGTTCGCTTGGTGTATAGTCGTTTGTATTCATGTGCATCTGGCAATAACTGGGTTTAATCCAATCTTGCTTTGGTTAGTTTTATACGCCTCTAGGGCCTAATTTGCGGCTAATGATAGCCTACACAATGCCATTTGAGAATCACGGTGTGATCTCGATCTCTGCTGGAAGCTGTTCCAACCGCCAGTTTTCGCAGCCCCAACGAAGAATATCTTCTATGTTGGTCGCCCTTACGGTTTCAGGTATCTCGAAACCTAAAAATGTCATGGCGCGCAATAGAGTAGGTTTTGGTGTATCTATATCAATAGCCGTCGCGTGATTTTGTTTCGACAATTTATTGCCGTTGTTGTCCATCGCCAATGGTAAATGCAAGTAGCTAACTTCAGGCTGACCAAGTATTTGGTACAGGCTAATTTGACGCCCTGTCGGCTCGATTAAGTCTGCACCTCGCACGACTTCTGTGACGCCTTGGTCGATGTCGTCCAATACTACCGCAAGATTATAAGCAAATAATCCATCTCGACGTTTAATAATGAAATCTTCATTAACGAGTTGCTCTGGAATAGTAATGGTTCCCCGCTTTTGGTCGAGGAAATGAGCGACAGGCTTGGTCATTTTTAGGCGAATCGCGCCGTCTTTCAAGTTTTTATCGCGGCAAGTGCCAGGATAAAAACCGCCATGCTCTTTAATTTGCTTACGAGTACATTGGCAATAATAGGCTTCTCCATTTTCGAGCCATTTGTTTATTTGAGCTTGGTAAAGGTCGTGACGTTCGCTCTGGTATACTACTTTCCCATCCCAATGCAGCTGATAGGCCTTGAGTGCCTCTAGGATAAGTTGCGCTGCACCTGGCATTTCTCTTGGTGGGTCTAAGTCCTCAATACGTACTAACCAAGCTCCGTTTTGTGCTTTCGCTTGAAAATAACTGCCAAGAGCGGCAATCAGTGAACCAAAATGCAGTGGACCAGAAGGAGATGGGGCGAATCGACCTACATAGCGTGTCATGCGTGTATCTCGAATTTAGTAAACAAATAGGGTGCGAAGGTAGCCAAAACAAAAAGGGAGCCTGAGCTCCCTTCAACAATCATAATGCTGGGTGATTAACCTTGCATTTGCTTCTCTTTGATTTCTGCAAGTGTTTTACAGTCAATACAAAGGTCAGCGGTTGGACGTGCTTCAAGACGGCGAACGCCAATCTCTACGCCACAAGACTCACAGAAGCCAAAATCGTCTTCTTTGATTTTATCCAAAGTCTTTTCAATCTTCTTGATCAAACGGCGTTCGCGGTCACGGTTACGCAGTTCTAGGCTGAACTCTTCCTCTTGAGAGGCGCGGTCAACTGGATCTGGGAAGTTTGCTGCTTCGTCCTGCATGTGGTGAACAGTACGATCCACTTCAGCTCTTAGCTGGTCGCGCCAAGCTGTTAAGATTTTCGTAAAGTGTTCAACCTGCTCTGGTGACATGTACTCTTCACCAGGTTTTTCCTGATATGGCTCCACGCCGGCAATGGCTAGGATGCCTATCGTTTTCTTCTTTGATTCTGGCATACAGCATCTCCTACTTACACCTAGTCAACTGCTACGCAGTCAATTTAAGGCGGGTATCTATAGCAAAAAGAGGCGGTGCAAGCAAATACTGAATCGCAAAGTTATCGCCAATGTGAAGACGACATCATTTTTTCTCTTAATTGATAAAATCAATAGCGGAAATCAGCTTCATTCCAGTATCGCTCAGTTCAGCTTTGTAGCAGAGAACTTCCACTCCAGCGTCTTGTGCTTGTTTGAGTAATAGTGAATATTTCGCGTCTATATGGTGCGCCGCGGATACTTTTTCAATACCTGAATGTAAAACAGTGAATAAAAGTATGGCTCTACTTCCATTTTGTGCCATTTCTGTGAGCTCTCTCAGGTGTTTTTGTCCCCGAGTCGTGACCGCATCTGGGAAGTATCCTTGTCCAGTAGAGTCGGTCTCATCAAGAAGAGTGACGCTTTTCACTTCTATATAGCACTTTGGCTTGTCGTCTGCGCTGAGCAAGATATCAATTCGGCTATTTTCATTGCCGTATTTCACCTCAGTTTGAAGTGTGTCATAACCACAAAGCTCTGAAATGACATTATTTTCAATAGCCTCTACGGCTAATTGATTGGCACGCGCGGTGTTGATACAAATACGGTGGCCTTGTTCGGTCTCACTCAACTCCCAACTATTGGGATATTTTCGTTTCGGGTTGTCGGAAGTAGAAAACCAAACCTTGTTTCCGGGCGTTGCACAACCCGTCATTGCACCTGTATTTGCGCAGTGGATTGTACGGATTTCACCAGTATCGAGCTCGATATCGGCAAGAAAGCGTTTATAACGTTTGAGTAGAGTGGCGGACTCTAAAGCGGGTGTGAAATGCATTTGCTTATTTAGACAAAAAATTTTTTATGTACAATGTTGCCACCATTACACCATAAGGTATTTCCTTTGTCACAATTGCCGATTGAAGCCGTGATGCCTGAGTTGCTGACGGCGGTCAAAAATCAACATCAAGTGATCTTAAAAGCGGCGCCTGGTGCCGGTAAGTCGACTTACTTCCCTTTGCAGTTACTCTTAAATCATTCGGTTGCTGGAAAAATCATCATGCTTGAGCCAAGACGACTCGCGGCGCGTAACATTGCCCGTTATCTTGCTGAGCAATTGGGAGAGCAAGTAGGTCAACGCGTGGGTTATCGAGTCCGTGGCGAGGCAAAGGTAAGTTCTGCAACGCAGCTGGAGATCGTAACCGAAGGGATTATGACCAGGATGATCCAAACGGACCCGGAGTTGGATGGGGTTGATCTACTGATCTTTGATGAGTTTCATGAACGCAGCATTCATGCCGATACCGCTTTAGCATTCAGTTTAGAAGTTCAAGAGGCATTGCGAGACGATCTCAAGCTGGTGGTAATGTCGGCAACGCTTGACCAACAAGCATTACAATCGTTGTTGCCGGAAGCCAGTTACATTGAATCTGAAGGGCGGAGCTTTGATGTGGCAATGCGCTACCAGCCGTTAGGTGTGAACGAGCATTTACCTACGAGTATGGCAAAAACAATAGAAAGTCTTATGAACAAAGAATCTGGATCTTTGTTGGCTTTCCTGCCGGGTGTTAGTGCCATAAAACAAGTTGAAGAGCGGTTGTCTCATTTAGCGGATGATATCGACATATGCCCACTTTATGGTCAACTGAGTTTTGCAGATCAACAAAAAGCGATTACGCCAGCAGAACAAGGTAAGCGTAAAGTCGTTCTAGCGACCAACATTGCAGAAACTTCACTAACGATTGAAGGCATTCGCCTCGTGGTTGATTCTGGGTTAGAGCGTATTGCCCGCTTTGATTTGAAAAACGGTTTAACACGCTTAGAGCAAACACGCATTGCACAGTCTTCAGCGATTCAGCGTGCAGGACGAGCGGGACGAATAGAAGAGGGCATTTGTGTTCGTCTTTATTCTGAAAACCAGTTCAAGCAGCAACCGCTGGTTCCCCAACCCGAAATTTTGCATTCCGATTTAGCTAGTTTAGTTATGGAGCTTGCCTTTTGGGGAGCGAGTGATATCCACGATCTAAAGTGGCTTGATGTTCCCGCTAATGCGTCATTGGAACAAGCGAAGCAGCTATTGGTGTCATTGGGACTACTGACGGAAAAAGGGCAATTAACGTCCGAAGGAAAACAGGCGCATGAACTAGGCGTTGAGCCTCGTGCGGCTGCGATGCTAATTAAAGCGCAATCTTACAGTGATAAGATGTTAAATGCTGCTTTGGCGGCGGTCGCACTGATTGAAGAGCCAGAGAGAAATGTTACCAATATCGCTCATAGCTTGCATCGTTGGCTTGTTGGTACTCATCCAAAAAAGTCGATGTTGTTCAAGCGTGCTCAATCTCTAGCGTACAAATTGGATACGGTATTTGACCTGAAAGGCGTGGATGAAGATGCATTACCGCTGGTGTTAAGTTTGGCATTTCCAGATCGCATTGCGCAGCAGCGCACAAATCAATTTGGGCGATTTACTTTGGCTAATGGTCATGGTGCAGAATGTCGTCAGGAAGACATGCTAGGTGGCTGTGAGTATTTGGTTGCCGTTGACTTAATGCGTTCTCATTCTAGCTCAAGTCAAATTCATTCGGCATGTGAATTGGATGTCAATATATTGCGAACGACCTTTGATACGCTATTTTCGTCTGAAGAAGTAGTGGACTGGGATGAAAAAAGAGGCCGTCTAATAGCTGAGCGACAAACAAAACTCGGTCTGCTGGTCGTTGAACGCGAGCCGTTGCCAAGCCCTGGCAAAGAAAAAATGACACAAGCTTTACTCACGTATGTCCGCCGCCAGGGCTTACAGAGTCTAAACTGGACACCGGCAGCGGAGAGCTTGTTGGCTCGGATTCGTTGTGCGGTGGAATGGTTACCTGAGCAGTCATGGCCAATGTTTGATGAAGCCAGTTTGCTGGATTCATTAGAGGAGTGGTTAGAGCCATACATGACGTCTGTCAGCTCGGTTAAAGACCTGAGCAAGATAAACTTGGTCGAAGCGCTTAATGCTCGATTAGGTTGGCCACTCAATCAACAACTGGATGAATGGTTACCTGAGCATTACCAACTGCCCACAGGTTCAAAGAAGCGTATCCGTTACCAATATGGCCACGAGCCGATATTATCGGTGCGTATGCAAGAAGTATTTGGGGAGAGTGGTTCCCCAACGGTGGCTCTTGGCCGCAAGCGTTTGGTGCTTGAACTGCTTTCACCGGCACAACGTCCATTGCAAGTAACGTCGGACTTGGCGGCTTTCTGGAACGGAAGCTACAAAGACGTTCAAAAAGAGATGAAAGGGCGCTACCCAAAACACGTTTGGCCAGATGATCCTGCCAATCATGTAGCAACAACGAAAACAAAAAGACAATTGAATAATGACTGACAGCAAGAAGCCTAGCGCGAAAAAAGCGCCAGCGAAGAAAAGTACAACCAATAAAGGAACCGCAAAACAGACTCGACGTACGCCGAGTAAAAAACCGACTAACGAGAAACGTTCGTGGTTGAAAGTTCTGTGGTCGTTTAGCTGGAAAGCTGGCGTTGCACTTGCCGCTGTTTTGCTGTTTGTTGGGATTTACTTAGATAGTGTGGTGAAAGAACGCTTTGAAGGCCAGCTGTTTGAGCTGCCAACGGTAGTTTATGCCCGTATCTTGAATCTAAGCCCTGGTGAGAATATCACCATCCAAGAACTGCGCAACGAGCTAGATGTGTTGAATTACCGTAAAGTGAGTCAACCTCGTTACCCAGGCGAATATTCCTCTTCTTCCACTCGGATTGAATTGATTCGCCGTCCATTCGAGTTTGCCGATGGTCCCGAGCCGGATCGTCACATTATGCTGCATTTCTCTGATTCCGGCTTGCAACGTATTCAGTCTTTAGAATCTCGAGGAGACCTTGGTTACTTGCGCCTAGAACCGAAGATGTTGGGCATGCTGGAGAAAGACCGTGATGAACAGCGTCTTTTCTTACGTCGTGATCAGTTCCCTGAAATTTTAGTGGATGCACTGCTTGCGACCGAAGACCGGGATTTTTATCAACATGACGGGGTGTCACCGCTGGCGATTGCACGTGCATTGGTTGCGAACATTAAGGCCGGTCGTACTGTTCAAGGTGGTAGTACGCTGACTCAGCAATTGGCAAAAAACCTGTTTTTGACTCGTGATAAAACACTGTGGCGTAAAGTTCGAGAAGCGTATATCGCGCTAATTTTGGATTACCGTTACAGCAAAGATCGTATCTTAGAAGCCTACCTCAACGAAGTGTACCTAGGTCAAAGTGGAGGTGAAGCGATCCACGGGTTTGGCTTGGCGTCGCGTTACTATTTTGGGCAGCCAATTCAGGAGTTGCGAATCGATCAGCTGGCGATGTTAGTTGGGATGGTAAAAGGACCGTCTTACTACAACCCAATTCGTTACTCTGAGAGAACGAAAGAGCGTCGTGATCTCGTTCTGCGCCTGTTAATGCAGCAAAACATGTTGACTTCAGAGCAGTATGAACAAGCTGTAAGTCGTCCACTCGATACGCAAAGCAAGCCACGTATTGCGAGCCGTCAGCCAGCTTATTTCCAACAATTGAGCATTGAATTAAAAGAAAAAGTTGGGGAGCGATTTAAAGCAGAGACCGGACTGCGCGTGTTTACGTCTCTGGACCCAGTATCGCAAAGCAAAATGGAACAAGCTATCGCGAAAAAGATCCCAGAACTAGCTAAACGGGGTGGTAAAGAGTTAGAAGCCGCTGCTGTGGCCGTTGATCGCCATAGTGGTGAAATCCGTGCGATGGTTGGTGGTAAACGTGTCGGTTATGAAGGCTTTAACCGAGCGCTCAATGCCAGTCGTCCAATTGGTTCTTTAGTGAAACCAGCGATTTACTTAACGGCTCTAGAACAACCGGATAAATACAACCTAGGCACGACGCTACACGACACGCCGTTAAGTCTGAAGAGCAGTAAAGGTAACGTGTGGACGCCGCGCAACTACGATAGAAAATATCGTGGTGATGTGCCACTTTACATTGCTTTAGCGAAATCACTTAACGTACCAACCGTGCGCTTAGGTATGGCACTTGGCATTCCTGAAGTGTCCAATACTTTAGAGCGTTTGGGCGTGAACAAAGACGAAATTCGCCCAGTGCCTTCGATGTTTTTGGGTTCGTTTTCTTTGACGCCATTCGAAGTCGCACAGATGTATCAGACTCTGACGAATTCAGGTAAGCGTGCAAAACTGACCGCTCTGCGCTCAGTCATGGATATGGAAGGTAATGTGCTGTATCAATCCTTGCCTCGTTCATCAAGAGCCGTGGATGAACAAGCTGCATGGCTAACGACCTACGCGATGAAACAAGGGGTTGCTCAAGGCACTGGCCGCTTCTTACAAAGCCAGTTTGGTTGGGCTGCATTGGCAGGAAAAACGGGTACCAGTAATGACAACCGCGATAGTTGGTTTGTCGGTGTTGATGGTCGTGAGGTGACGACAATTTGGCTAGGCCGCGACGATAATAAACCCGTGAATCTAACGGGGTCGAGTGGTGCATTACGAGTGTACGCAGAGTACTTGAAGCAGCGTATTCCTGAGCGCTTAGAGCTCCCATGGCCAAGAGAAATCACCACATTAGGGTTCAAGCCTACATCTGATGGAGGTTTAGAAATGAACTGCCGTAGTGATTACAAACTGCCGGTTTGGGATAAAACCGGTCAGATAAAGCAACAGTGTGAGAAGAAATCAAACTGGTTAAATAGCATATTTGATTGGTAGCATCGCCAAATCAACAACATTAGCTTGTTTATCTGATTAATTCTTAGTACATATTAGGGCGTGTTAGTACAGTACTGCTAGCACGCCCTACTTGATCAGATATTCAATAAAGGAAGAAGTGAATGTTCAAAAAGCTGTTATCAAGCCCATCGGTTCGCAACTTTGCGCTTTGGGTTAGTACCTTTTTGATGATCACTCCTTCTGTTTCCCTCGCAAACTCTCTAACAAAAACGGATGACTTGGAACCTCGACCAAAGGTGGCGGTTGTGCTCGCTGGTGGCGGAGCGAAAGGGGCGGCACACATTGGGGTTTTAAAAGCATTGGAAGAAATGCAGATCCCTGTCGATATTGTGACCGGTACCAGTATGGGCGCCTATGTGGGTGGGCTCTATGCCACGGGGATGAGTGCTGATGAAATTGAGAGTTTTATCTACACCGTCGATTGGGGCAGCGGTTATCGAGATCGTGTTGACCGTAGCCAACGTCGAGTTCGTGACAAAGAGTATGAAGACCGCTATCAAATTAATACCGACCTCGGCTTAAGGTTCGGTGAGGTACGAGCACCAACGGGTGTGGTGCAAGGCCAGAACATGTTGCGAGTATTGCGTGAGACTACAGGGAACTTAGGGCGATTCGATTCTTTTGATGAGCTTGCCATTCCTTATCGTTCTGTTGCGACTGATATTCTTGCCCTAGAAGAAGTCGTACTGGGTAATGGTTACCTTGTGGATGCCATGATGGCTAGCATGTCTGTACCAGGAGCACTTCCTCCCTATAAGCTCAATGGTCATATGCTTGTCGATGGCGGCGTCGTCAATAACATGCCTGTCGATGTGGCTCGCGCCATGGGAGCTGATGTCGTTATTGCCGTCGATATTAGCACCGATTACAAAACCGAAGATGAATTTACGGGGCTGTTTACTGTCGCGGATCAACTCTCTAACTATCTCGTTCGTCGTAGTACACAACAGCAAGTGGACGAGCTTGAACCTCAAGATATCTATATTCGTCCCAATGTGGGCACCATGGAAACCGTCGAGTTCGACAAAATGCCTTGGGCTTTTCAAGCTGGGTACGATATTACCAAGCAGTTAAAAGACAAGCTGAAAGAGTTACGCTTGTCCAACGCGGACTATCAAAAATACATCGATCGCAAACAAGAAGTTCGTAAAACTTTGATTTATGGCGATCAGCGTGTGGTTGATGACATTGTGATTGTAAATAACACGCACTACAGCGATGTGCTATTGACGAATCGTATTGAACTAGAAACCGGACGTCGTATTTCAACGGCCGAAATTGAGAAAGCCGTTGAAAACCTCTACGCGTTAGATAGGTTCGAGCTCATCACTTATCACTTTGAAGAGGTGGATGGTGAGACATTGTTGGTTTTTGATGTTAACGAGAAGTCGTGGGGGCCTAATTATCTCAACTTCCGATTTTTTCTTGAAGATGACTTCGATACAGATAGCCAGTACGGCATAGGAATATCGACCAACTTTACCAATTTAAACTCTCATGGCGCGGAGTTGGCGTTCAACGTAGAAATGGGCACGGATAAGCTGATTGAAGCTGAGTTGTATTCCCCTGTTTTATCTAGCCAAGAACTTTTTGTATCTGGGCGTATTTCCTATGGCAGTGAGAGCCGAAACTTACCTTTAACAGAGCCTCAAGCACCAGATTTAGAGTCAGTAAATGACTTTTTTCCGGTCACTTACGATGATTTTACAACAGAGTTAGCGATAGGTATCCAACCCACATTGTGGCAAGAACTTCGATTTGGCGCTCGCTACTCAACCGGAGATATTGAGCTTTCTACTTTGGCTTCTGCTGGTAAATTGGATTTTGAACGTCGTGGCCTGTTTGCCAACTATCGTCTGGATACACTTGATGATTTCGCATTTCCGACTCGTGGACTGTTAGTCGATCTCGAATATTTAGTGTCTCATGATCAAAGTCCTCAAGGCGTTAGCCTTTTAGAGACTGACAAAATTATTGAAGATACCGTTTATGAAATCTCTGCACGATTTAAAGGTGCAGTGAGTCATCAGCGTCATACTTTAGTCGGACATGCTGAATATAGTTTTGTAGAGAGTAAAAACTCATCTTTACCGCTTGATCCCAGAGAGTTGGGCGGCTTCTTAAGCCTATCGGGAATCCCAAGAAATAGCCTGATCGGACAGAACTTATTTTTCAGCAGTTTGGTGTACCGATATAAGTGGTTTGATAATGATTTCGGATTGTTTGAAGCTCCAGTCTACCTGGGCGCATCGGTCGAATATGGCGGTGTTTGGTCTGATAATGATCTGAAACTAAACGAAGCGCCGCTTTACAATGCTGGCTCCATCTTCTTTGGTGTTGACTCACCAATAGGACCAATAATGTTGGCATACGGTCGTACTGAGCAAGATTTGGATGCTGTGTATTTGATCGTAGGAACATCGTTTAATTAACCGGGTATGAGAAAGCAAAAACTTGGCATATTTGGTCAAAATTAGCAGAACTTTAGTCGTAAGTTGCTATGTTGGTCAAAATGATAAGATTTTAATTTAAGGTTAAATTTGCTATTATTTTGCCCACAGTTTGGCCTCTACGGCGCTGTTTCTCAATCATAATTGAATGAAAACAAGGGCAATGGAGAGCCAAGTTTCCAAGGATGTTCACTCCTTTACTTTAACAATAGTAATAATAGAGGAGGAACCGCAATGAGAGGAAAAAGTCGTGCTTGAAGCCTACCGTAAACACGTCGAAGAGCGTGCTGCTGAAGGAGTTGTTCCTAAACCGCTAGACGCAGAACAAGTTGCTGGACTTGTAGAACTTCTGAAAAATCCCCCGCAAGGTGAAGAAGAAGTCATTCTTGACCTACTTGAAAACCGTATCCCTCCAGGTGTTGATGAAGCTGCTTATGTAAAAGCGGGTTTCCTAACAGCAGTAGCAAAAGGTGAAGTTAAATCACCATTAGTGAGTCGTGAAAAAGCGGCTGAACTGCTAGGCACTATGCAAGGTGGTTACAACATCGAGCCACTAGTTGAGCTATTGGATGATGAAGCACTGGCAGAGATCGCAGTAAAAGCGCTGTCTCATACGCTGCTGATGTTTGATGCTTTCTATGACGTAGAAGAGAAAGCAAAAGCAGGCAATGCGCATGCACAGAAAGTACTTCAATCATGGGCTGATGCTGAGTGGTTCCTTTCTAAGCCTAAGCTTGAAGAAAAAGTCACTCTAACCGTATTTAAAGTAACAGGTGAAACGAACACGGATGACCTTTCACCTGCACCTGACGCTTGGTCTCGCCCTGATATTCCAGTACACGCACTGGCGATGCTTAAAAACGAGCGTGAAGGAATAAACCCTGATCAACCGGGTACTATTGGCCCGATCAAGCAAATTGAAGAGTTAAAAGACAAAGGTCATCAATTGGTTTACGTTGGTGATGTTGTTGGTACTGGCTCTTCACGTAAATCTGCAACCAACTCAGTGCTTTGGTTTATGGGTGATGATATCCCTTACGTTCCAAACAAACGAGCTGGTGGGTATGTGCTTGGTGGCAAAATTGCCCCTATCTTCTTTAACACAATGGAAGATGCTGGCGCACTACCAATTGAAGTTGACGTAACTAAGCTCAACATGGGCGATGTTATCGATGTTTACCCATATGAAGGTAAAGTTTGCAACCACGAAACTGGTGAGGTTCTAGCTGAGTTCTCGCTAAAAACAGAAGTACTGATTGATGAAGTTCGTGCTGGTGGTCGTATCCCATTGATCATCGGTCGTGGTTTGACAGACAAAGCGCGTCAATCGCTAGGTCTTGAGCCTTCGGATGTATTCCGTAAACCTGGTGAAATCGCAGATTCTGGCAAGGGTTACACGCTTGCACAGAAAATGGTTGGTAAAGCGTGTGGCGTAGAAGGCATTCGCCCTGGTACCTACTGTGAGCCGAAAATGACGACAGTAGGTTCGCAAGATACTACTGGCCCTATGACTCGTGATGAACTTAAAGACTTGGCGTGTCTCGGCTTCTCTGCTGATCTTGTCATGCAGTCTTTCTGTCACACATCGGCTTATCCAAAACCAGTAGACGTTAACACTCACCATACACTTCCGGACTTTATTATGAACCGCGGTGGTGTATCTCTTCGTCCTGGTGACGGTATTATCCACTCATGGCTAAACCGTATGCTGCTGCCGGATACTGTCGGTACGGGTGGTGACTCACATACTCGTTTCCCTCTGGGTATTTCATTCCCAGCTGGCTCGGGCTTGGTTGCCTTTGCAGCTGCGACAGGCGTTATGCCGCTAGACATGCCAGAGTCAATCTTGGTTCGTTTTAAAGGTGAAATGCAACCGGGTATCACACTGCGTGATCTTGTTCATGCCATCCCTTACTACGCGATTCAGCAAGGTCTACTAACGGTAGAAAAAGCGGGCAAGATCAACGAATTTTCTGGCCGTATCCTTGAGATTGAAGGCTTAGAAACGCTAACGGTTGAGCAAGCATTTGAGCTTTCTGATGCATCTGCAGAGCGTTCGGCGGCAGGTTGTACTGTGAAATTGTCTCAAGAGTCGATCGAAGAGTACTTAAACTCTAACATCGTGATGCTGAAGTGGATGATCTCTGAAGGCTACGGTGATCGCCGTACTATCGAGCGCCGCATTACTGCAATGCAAGAGTGGCTAGCAAACCCTGAGTTGATGCAAGCAGATAAAGACGCTGAATACGCACATGTGATTGAAATCGATATGGCTGAAATCAATGAGCCAGTACTATGTGCACCGAATGACCCAGATGACGCTCGTTTGTTGTCTGAAGTACAAGGCACAGCGATTGATGAAGTGTTCATCGGTTCTTGTATGACGAACATCGGTCACTTCCGCGCAGCAGGTAAATTGCTTGATAAGTTCAATGGCCAGTTAGCGACGCGCCTTTGGGTAGCGCCACCAACGAAGATGGATAAAGACCAGCTGATTGAAGAAGGCTACTACGGTATCTTCGGACGTGCAGGGGTGCGTATTGAAACGCCAGGGTGTTCACTTTGTATGGGTAACCAAGCGCGTGTTGCAGATAAATCAACAGTAATGTCGACTTCAACGCGTAACTTCCCGAACCGTCTGGGTACTGGTGCGAATGTTTACCTATCGTCAGCTGAGCTAGCTGCAGTAGGTGCAATCCTAGGTAAGATTCCAACCAAAGAAGAATACCTAGAATACGCGAAGCAAATCGACGCTACGGCAACGGATACGTACCGCTACTTGAACTTCCATAAAATGGATCAATACACCAAGAAAGCGGACGAAGTGATCTTCCAAGAACCAGCATAATCAGAAATGCACAATTCAAAAGCACCTCACATGAGGTGCTTTTTTTATGGGAGCAATTCGCTATACTCGCACCAAATTGATACGAAATAGGCAATCTCGGTGGAATTTGAATTCATTCGTAACACGTTGATGGGCGAGTACTACGTAAAATGTAGCATGGGACATGAGATTGTAGGGCGCTGGTTGCAAGAAGAAATTGGCAAAGATCCGATGAAGATTGCACAAGTTGAAAAGCTAATTGAGCGGTCATTTTTAGCGCCTTCTCAGGAGCATAACCTAACAGGCACGGAAATTAGCTTGATGATTCAGGGCGACGAAGTTCTTGTACAAGAAAACGCATTAGCCCATGAATATGATGTCGAGATGGAAAGTGAGTTCGACTTCTACAATGCAGAAAGTACAGCAAGTTGTGGGATAGAGGATTTCATGGCACTTATCGAACAGTGGAAAGACTTTTTGAACATTTAATGCACAGTTTTGGGTAACTTCTCTGCCGTTGCTTTAAATTTGTGAAAAGGGCGCACCGATATGGTGCGCTCTTTTTGTTTATAGATATGTAAATTGAGGTTAGCTTTTATTATTCAATAACTTAAAAACTTGGCACGTAGATTGGATTATAAGAAGTGTTTCAGGATGAAAGCTTCGGAGATAACTCAATGAAAATAATCAATGCCATTATTAAGCCGTTTAAATTAGACGATGTACGAGAAGCATTGGCTGATGTCGGTATCGAAGGGATGACAGTATCAGAAGTTAAAGGGTTCGGTCGTCAAAAAGGTCACACGGAATTGTACCGCGGTGCAGAGTATCAAGTCGATTTTCTACCAAAGGTGAAAATTGAAATCGCGACTCACGCAGACAATGTAGATCGCGTTGTTGAAGCAATTACAAAAGCTGCGCAAACCGGAAAAATCGGCGACGGTAAAATTTTTGTTTACGATCTGAACCAAGCGGTGCGTATCCGAACTGGCGAAATGGACGCAGAAGCACTTTAAGAATTCAAAGGATTGGAGATACTTATTATGGAATTAGCAACAACAGTAACCGAGTTACGTTACGCACTTGACACCTTTTTCTTCCTCATTTCCGGTGCGTTGGTAATGTGGATGGCAGCAGGCTTTGCGATGCTAGAGGCTGGCCTTGTGCGCTCTAAAAACACAACAGAAATTCTTACGAAGAACATCTGTTTGTACGCCATCGCATGTACGATGTTTCTGATTGTCGGTTATAACATCATGTATGTCGATAATGGAGAAGGAGGCTGGTTACCTTCATTTGGTACGTTAATTGGTACTCAAGGTGAAGGGGCCGACCACTCTTTAGAGTCTGACTTCTTCTTCCAAGTTGTCTTCGTTGCAACTGCCATGTCCGTCGTTTCTGGTGCGGTAGCTGAGCGCATGAAGCTTTGGTCTTTCTTGATTTTCTCTGCGATTTTAACAGCGTTTATCTATCCAATGGAAGGTTACTGGACATGGGGTGGAGGCTTCCTAGCAGAAGCTGGATTTAGTGACTTTGCGGGTTCTGGTATCGTACATATGGCAGGTGCTTCTGCTGCTCTTGCTGGTGTGTTACTGCTTGGCGCGCGTAAGGGTAAGTACGGTAAAAATGGTGAAATCTATCCGATTCCAGGTTCTAACATGCCTTTGGCAACGTTGGGTACTTTTATCCTTTGGTTTGGCTGGTTTGGATTTAACGGTGGCTCTCAGTTGATGGTTTCAGATTTTGAGAATGCTACAGCGGTAGGTCAGATCTTTCTAAACACTAACGCAGCAGCGGCTGCCGGTGCAATTGCGGCGCTATTCGTTTGTAAAACTACTTGGGGTAAAGCCGATTTAACGATGATTCTCAATGGCGCGCTAGCTGGCTTGGTTGCCATCACTGCAGACCCTCTATCGCCATCACCACTGTACGCGGTTGCGATTGGTGCGGTGTCGGGTGCACTAGTTGTATTCAGTATCATTGCTCTAGATAAACTTAAAATTGACGATCCAGTAGGTGCTATCTCAGTTCACGGTGTGTGTGGTTTCTTCGGCCTAATGGTAGTGCCACTGAGCAACGGTGATGCAACGTTTGGTGCACAGCTTTTAGGTGCCGTAGTTATCTTTGCTTGGGTATTTGGTGCCAGCCTAGTTGTGTGGGCAATCTTGAAAGCAACCGTTGGGATTCGCGTTACAGAAGATGAAGAAATGGAAGGTATGGACATGCATGATTGTGGTGTTGGTGCTTACCCAGAGTTTGTTACGGTGAAATAATCATTAGCTTGTAATAAATGGTTACACACTTAACACAATAAAACCTGCTCCGATGAGCAGGTTTTTTAATATTCGTCATTGTCTTCTTATTGAACATACATATAATAACGCAACTGATAAACGTTATCATTAGCATGGTAAAGGATTAAACAATGAAAAAACTGCTAACTCTTTCAGCACTAACTTGCGCTACTCTAGCTCCAACAGCAATGGCTGCTGAAGAAGTGAACGTCTACTCTTACCGTCAACCTTTCCTAGTTGAACCTATGTTCAATGAGTTCACTAAAGAAACTGGTATCAAAGTAAACGTAAAATTTGCTAAAAAAGGCTTAGCAGAAAAGCTAGCTCAAGAAGGTGAGTACAGCCCTGCTGACGTTATTCTTACGACAGACATCAGCCGTCTAGCTGAACTGACAAACAAAGGTTTAGTTCAGAAAGTCGATAGCAAAATCATTGAAGAAAACGTACCTGCTCAATACCAAGATAAAGAGAATGAGTGGTTTGCTCTAACTCTACGTTCTCGTAGCGTTTATTCATCACGTGATCGCGTAGGTAAACTAGGCGCAGATTTCAACTACGCAGACTTAGCTAAGCCAGAGTTCAAAGGTAAAATTTGTACTCGTAGCGGTAAGCACCCGTACAACGTTTCTCTAGTTTCAGCAATGATTGCTCACAATGGCGAAGCAGAAACCAAAGAGTGGTTAGAAGGCGTGAAAGCAAACCTTGCTCGCAAACCACAAGGCAACGATCGTGCACAAGTTAAAGCGATCAAAGAAGGCCTATGTGATGTTTCTCTAGGTAACAGCTACTACCTAGGTAAAATGGTTAACGACAAAGAGCAAAAAGCTTGGGCTGATGCAGTTTACATCAACTTCCCTAACCAAGAGACTACAGGCACTCACGTGAATATCTCTGGTATGGCGATGGCGAAGTACTCTCCAAACAAAGACAATGCTGTGAAGCTAATGGAATTCCTAACGGGTGACAAAGCGCAGCAAATGTACGCAGAAGTTAACTACGAGTACCCAGTTAAAGAAGGCGTGAAGCGTTCTGAGCTTGTGGAATCTTGGGGTGACTTTAAAGCAGACAAGCTTTCTCTAGACGATATTGCAGCCAACCACGAAGCGGCAATTAAGCTATTAGATGAAGTGAAATTTGACCTTTAATTCCTTGTGGGGGTATAACAGTACCCCCATTTGATTAAAGGATATGAGATGTATTTGCAACAGCATTTGTATTTCATACAGCCTTGCAGTAATTAGGCGATGAAAGATAAACACTCTTTATGGAAAACCAGTAGTGGGGTAATAACTCTGCTACTGGTTTTGCCGATCTTAGCGATCTTCTACACCGCAATTGGTGAAACGGATGATTTGTTTGCTCATTTAATGGCAACGGTCATGCCGACTTATATTTTTAACACGGTTGCGCTAACTGTTGGCGTAATGGTGCTGTCCTTAATTCTTGGTATTCCAAGCGCTTGGATAATGGCCATGTGTAAACTGCCGACCGAAAAATGGTTGCAGTGGGCATTGGTGCTACCTCTTGCAATGCCAGGTTATATCATTGGTTATATTTTTACTGATTGGTTTGATTTTGCAGGCCCGATTCAGATCTTTTTGCGTGATGTAACCGGATGGGGACCTGGCGAGTATTGGTTCCCTGACATTCGTACGTTGCCTGGTGTGACCTTTGTGTTGGCTTTGGTGTTGTATCCTTACGTGTATTTATTGTGCCGGGCTGCGTTTATGGAGCAAAATGTCTCTTTATTGCAAAGCGCGCGTTTGCTCAAGTGCTCTCCATGGGAAAGCTTTTGGCGCATCTCGATGCCGTTAGTAAGACCCTCTACCGCAGTAGGTTTATCATTGGTCGCAATGGAGACCATCGGTGACTTTGGTACGGTAAGTTACTTCGCGGTGAATACGTTAACCACAGCGGTCTACGATACTTGGTTGGGGTACTCTAATCTTAATGCGGCAGCCAAGATTTCTGCCATGATGCTCGTCATTGTAGTACTGCTTCTTAGTGCCGAACGATACAGCCGCCGTAAACAAAAGCTTTTTCAAAGCCAATTTAACAGTCACGAAGATTTTCGTTACGAGTTGACGGGCTGGAAAAAGTGGACCGCACTGGTTTGGTGTTGGGGCTTGGTTTCAGTCGCTTTTATTTTGCCGCTACTACAGCTGATTGATTATGCGATCACTTATTTTGCGCAGAGTTGGACCTCAGAGTTTCGTGAATACGCATGGAATAGCTTAGTTGTGTCTGTTATTGCTGCGATTATTGGTGTTGCTGTCGCACTGATCGTTAACTTTACCCATCGAGTCAGTGGTAAACGAGAAAGCTTGGCATTTATGCGTCTTTCTTCTATGGGCTATGCAGTACCAGGAACGGTACTAGCCATCGGTGTGATGGTCGCTGTGCTGTTTATGGATCATCGTGTCAACGATGTTGCTAAAGCCATGGAGTGGGGAAGGCCGGGACTTATCTTTTCTGGTTCCATGTTCGCACTAGTATTTGCCATGGTTGTGCGCTTTTCCGCGGTAGCGATTGGTAGTATCGAAAGTAATTTAAATAAAATTTCTCCGTCGTTAGATATGGCATCGCGCACTATGGGTTGTAAGCCCAATGCCATGCTGTGGCGCGTGCACTTTCCGCTGGTTAAGCGCGGTGCACTGATTGCGGCTTTATTAGTGTTTATCGAGTCGATGAAAGAGCTTAATGCGGCTTTGTTACTTCGTCCGTTTAACTTTGAAACACTAGCCACATACGTTTATAACTTCGCCTCGGATGAGCATTTAGAATTGGCCGCTTTGCCAGCGGTTCTGTTGGTTCTTGTTGGGTTGATCCCGCTTGTTGTTGTTAACCGTTCACTGGAGCAAAATCACTGATGAGCTGTGCATTATCAATTAAAAACCTAACGTGCCAATATGACGATCAAACTGTACTCGAATCATTGTCTCTTGAGGTAGAACAAGGGCAGATTGTCTGTTTGCTAGGAGCCAGTGGCTGTGGGAAAACAACACTATTAAAGGCCGTTGCGGGATTATTGCCGTTAACGTCAGGCGAAATGAGTCTAAATTGCGTCACAATTGATGATGGGGAAAACTGGTTGCCGCCAGAACAGCGTAATATCGGGATGATTTTCCAAGATTACGCACTTTTTCCTCACTTGACGGTGGAGCAAAACATTGCCTTTGGCTTAAAGCAGTGCTCGACAAAAGAGAAAAATGCCAAAGTTCAAGAGATGTTAGAACTCGTGCATCTTCAAGGTTATGGCGATCGTTATCCTCATCAATTGTCTGGTGGACAGCAGCAGCGTGTTGCGATTGCTCGCTCATTAGCTTACAGCCCAGACTTATTGTTACTTGATGAACCGTTTTCTAATATTGATACGCAAGTTCGCCATGAGTTGATAAGTGAGATCCGTAAGATTTTTAAGGCCCAAGGTGTGACTGCCATTTTTGTTACGCATAGCCGTGAAGAGGCTTTTGCTTTCGCCGATAAAATGGCAGTGATGAACAATGGAGTCATCGAGCAATATGGCACAGCATCTGAGCTTTACTACCAGCCTTCAAGTAAATTTGTCGCTGATTTCTTAGGTGGTGGCAGTTACCTTGCTGCTAAACGGGTTTCGAATTCAGAATATGAAACCCACTTGGGCGTGGTTGAAGCCACGGCTCAACAAGATATTCCAGTACAGGCGGAGTGCTCTTTACTGCTAAGACCGCAGCATGTGCAAATTCAATCCGATGAAGATAGTTCGGTAACCGTATTGGAACAGCATTTTATGGGTGATCACTGCCGTTATGTGATTAACGCGAATGGTGACCGTTTGTTAGCTACAGCTTCGCAAGCATTAAATATAGGTGAGTCCGTCGCGGTGAAAATTGAAACGCAAGGCGTCCTGGCATTTGCTTAACGCTCCTGAGTATCTTTTCTATCTCGTTTACGACTTCCCAACATACAATAAAAAAGCCCGGCTGTGGAGCCGGGCAAGTGCTCTTCTCCTGTTGATGAGCGCCTTTTCAGACAGCGTTGACTCTCATCATAGTGCTCGAAGCGGGCACAAGGTTCAGTTATAAAGACAAGAAGTCTTTAAACTGTTGAAGAACACGTTCCGCAGTGTCCTTATCTTGCATCTCTGCAAAAATTCGTAGCAGTGGCTCAGTGCCAGAGAAGCGAGCGATGATCCAACCGCCGTTCTTGAAGTAGACTTTCGCACCATCTTCATAGCTGACTTTTTCGATTTCAAACTCGAACTCAGGCAACTGCTTTTCAACATAAATCTTGTTGAACAGTACGTCTTTTTGCGCTGGTTTGAACTTGCAATCGCCTTCTGCCATGTAGGCATAGCCGTACTTGCCGTAGATTTCATCCAGCAACTCAGACAGCTTCTTGCCGGTTACTGAAATCATTTCTACCAATAGGCTTGATGCGAATACGCCGTCTTTACCTTTGATGTGGCCGCGAATGGTTAGGCCACCAGAGCTTTCCCCGCCAATCAGTGAGTCATCCGCTTCCATTTGGGAGCTGATGTGCTTAAAGCCTACAGGAACCTCAAAGCATTTCTCGCCATGATCTTCGGCGACTTTATCGAGAAGGTGGGTGGTTGCGATGTTACGTACCACGGAGCCTTTCCAGCCTTTGTATTCAAGTAGGTAGTAGTAAAGCAGCAGTAGCACTTCATTTGGATGAATGAAGTTACCTTTTTCGTCGATAATACCAAGACGGTCCGCATCGCCATCAGTACCGATGCCAATATCGTAACCTTGCTCTTTCACTAGGTGCATCAAACGGTAGAGTGTTGCAGCGCTTGGCGAAGGCATTAACCCACCGAAATCTGGGTTTTTGCCATCGTTAATCACATCAACGTCACAGCGGCCGTTGATTAATACGGTTTGCAGTGCGTTTTTCGCGACACCAAACATTGGGTCGATCAAAACACGTAAATTCGCCTTCTTGATCGCTTCGATGTCGATAAAGTCGATGATTGAGTCAACGAATTCGTTCATCGGATTGATGATTTCAATCAGCTTATCTTCAACCGCTTGTTCAAAGTCGACGCTTTTTACATCGTGCGCAGTGAGCGCGTCTATTTGTGATTCGATTTTTTGGGTGATGATTTCATCTGCGTCACGACCGCCTTCAATGAAGACTTTAATGCCGTTGTAATCGGCAGGGTTGTGTGATGCGGTAATACATGCCGAGTATGCGCAGCCCATTTCTTTCGCTTTAAACATTACGATAGGTGTTGGGACAAATTTGTCGATAAAGCTAACCACAATGCCGTTTGCTGCTAGAACTTCAGCGAACCAACGACCTGCTTTATCGGAAAGAAAACGACGGTCATAGCCAATCACAAAACCGCGATCAGCAACCGATTCGTTATTCGTGATGTTTGCAACTGCTTGAGCGACCAAACGTACATTATCTTTGGTGAACTCCTCACCGATAAATGCACGCCAACCGCCTGTACCAAATTTGATCATGATTCGATCCTCGATAAGAGCGGCATCCCACCGCGTCTTAAATCTTTGCTAGCGAACCGATGCACTTGTAAAACATAAATGCACCGGATAAATCAAAAGGGGAGAAGGACTCCCCCAAAAGATGATTAACCTAGAGTAACGATAACTTCGTTTACTGAACCTTCCGCTTGAACTGGGACAGAGGCACCATTCACTGCATCACCGTTCACAGTAATCGACTTAACGCCTTTGCTTACTGAGTCTGGGTTAACTACTTTGATGTTGTACGTTGCACCTAGCCATTGACGAGTCACTTCGAAACCAGGCCAGTTCGTTGGGATACATGGATCGATAGTTAGGCCATCGAAGCCTGTACGCACACCAAGGATAAAGTTGGTAACAGCGAAGTAAGCCCAGCCAGATGTACCTGTTAACCATGGGTGGTTTGCACGACCGTGGTCTTGGTGGTCACGACCCATGATGAACTGTACGTATGAGTAAGGTTCTGCAATACGTTTTTCGATGATGTCGTTCTGGTTGTATGGGTTAAGTGCATCGTAGAACTTCATTGCACGATCACCACGACCCAGTTTCGCTTCAGCTACCCAAGCCCATGGATTTGGATGCGAGAAGATCGCACCGTTCTCTTTTACGCCTTGGTAAACACGAGTTACGAAGCCGATATCATCATTCGGTGTTGCAAAAGATGGTGAGTTTAGGTGAAGGCCGTATTCAGAGAACAGGTTCTCATCGACAGCGTCCATCGCTTTTTCGCCGCGCTCTTGAGATACCGCACCAGAAAGTACCGCAAGTGTGTTTGACTCTAGGTGTACACGACCTTCTTTTTGTTGCGCTGTACCGATCTTTTCGCCGTTTTTCGTTAGACCACGGATATACCAGCCGCCTTCTTCGTCCCAAAGGTGGGTTTCACACGCTTCACGAACGTTTGCTGCCATCACCGTGTATTTTTCAACGTCGGCTTCTTTCCCTAGGTATTTAGCTAGGTCGATGAACTCCTGCAGTGCCCAGAAATGTAGGAACGACACCATTGACGATTCGCCGCCACCTAGGTTCAGACAGTCGTTCCAGTCTGCACGCAGACCTTTACAGATACCGGTTTGACCTACGTATTCAGCCGAGAAGTCTAGCGCGGCTTTCATGTGGTCATAAACCGTTGCATCGCCACCGTCGGCGTAAGGGATCACTTCGTCGAAGAAGCTGTGCTCACCGGTTTCCATCACGTACTTACAGATGGTTGGAACTAGCCATAGGTGATCATCAGAACAAGTGTCTTCGATGCCGTGAATTTTGTCTTCATCAGAAGGTGTTGGAACTACGGTTGGAGATTTAGATGGTTTAACATCCGCTTTTTCTGGATCAAACCAATCTGGATCGAATAGGTGTAGACCGTAGCCCGCTTTTACTTGGCCGCGCAGTAGGTCAACGATACGTTTGCGCGTCATTGCTGGGTTAGCGTGAGGAACTGAGATTGCATCTTGCGCTGTATCGCGGTAACCAAGACCAGTACGGCCTCCCACCTCGATGAATGAAGCAAAGCGAGACCACACCACACACGTTTCCGCTTGGTATAACGTCCAAGCGTTGATCATGGTATCTAGACCTTCGTTTGGTGATTTCACTTGGAACTTGCCACAGCGCTCATCCCAGTGTGTTTTGATACCCGCAAATGCGTTGTCGACTTCTGCAAGGTCTTGGTACTTAGCACGTAGACGCTCACCGTTGCCTTTACCGATACCTAGAATGTAAGCAAAGCGAACTTCTTCACCCGGCTGAATAGTAAATTGCTTATGCAAAGAGCCACAGTGGTTGTAACACGTTTGTGCTGTATTGAAACACTTACCTTGTTCTACCGCTAACGGGTTTGCTTCGTCACGGTATAGGCCTAGGAAGCTGTCACGTTGGCCGTCGTATGAATCTGGGTCAAATGTTGAAGCTAGGTAGTAGAAGCCTTCGAAATCGTTGGTGTTGTAGTACAGGTCGTACTCTATCACGCCTTCGTTGTAAGCCGTACCTGCCGAGTACAGAGACATCTGATGGTTTTGGTTATCAGATTGAATGTGGCTGAATGAGAACTCAACAAATGAGAATGCACTGATCGTACGTGGTTTGTCAGAGGTGTTTTTAATCACTACATCCCAGATTTCAGCGTCTTCGCCTTTTGGTACGAATAGCGTCTTTTCAGCTTCAATACCGTTGTACTCACACTTAAATTTAGAGTAAGACAAGCCGTGACGAACTTCGTAGTTTGCTTCGTCTAGGCTCTTCGCAACTGGTTGCCAAGAGATTGACCAGTAATCACCTGTCTCATCATCACGCAAGTAAACGTAGTGTCCTGGGCGATCGAATGTCGCATTTGGACGGAATTTAGTAACACGGTTGTATTCTGGAGAGTTGTAGAACGAGTAGCCACCCGCGTTGTGCGAGATAACCGTACAGAACTTCTCAGTACCTAGGTAGTTGGTCCATGGTGCTGGTACGTCAGGGCGAGTGATGACGTATTCGCGATTCTCGTTATCGAAATAGCCGTATTTCATTTGTGTCTTTCCTTTTTACGAAGCTGCATCAGCAGCCAAAATTTAAAAACTCTTCAAGCGTGATGTTTCGACATCAGTTTTGTATTACTTCCACGGTTTACGGTAATTCACTCCCTGCAAATCAAGCAGAGGTAGATGGCCTTTCAAGCGTGATAAATAGTCGGTCCAATCTCGGTGTTGTTTGTCTGTCCAACATGCTTCTGCCATTGCAGTTAAACGAGGGAAGATCATGTAGTCCATGCGAGGTTGGTTATTGATAATTTCGCACCATAATGCTGTTTGAATGCCCCAAATGCGCTTACGTATTGGGTCGTCGGCAGGCACTTCAGCGAGCGGCTCGTAGTTGTAAGCTTTTTCTAGTGGCAGTGGGTTTGCCCAGTCCACGCCCGGTTCTTCAGGTGCGTAGTCTTGGGTCATATCTAGGTAAGTGGTTTGTGCTGGTTGCAGCACCACATCAAAGCCTTGGCGAGCACAGTTCAAGGCCGCTTCTTCGCTTAGCCATGAGTAGATCACCGTATCTTTACTGACTTTGTCGCCGTGTTGAGCTTCTTCCCAGCCCAGCATGCGTTTGCCCAATTTACGAAGTTTGTCTTCGGCATAACGTAAGAAGTGTCCTTGCAAATCTTTGTAGTCGCTGTAACCCAGTTGTTCCATTAGTGCTTGGCATGCTGGGCTTTTTGACCATACGCCGTTAGGTACTTCGTCGGCACCAATATGAACGTAAGGCGCAGGAAAAAGTGCAGAGACTTCTTCTAGCACTTTGTCGATAAATTCATAACTCCCCGGCAGAGCAGGGTTAATGACGTTGTCGTTGTAATGCTGAATACTGCGGTATTCGGTGGTATCTTCCGCTTCTACCAATAGGTGTGGTAACGACTTGATGGCGGCTCGGCAATGACCAGGTACATCAATTTCAGGAATGATGGTGATGCCGCGTTGCGATGCAAATTCGATAACGTCTTTGATGTCTTCTTGCGTGTAGAAGCCGCCGTAACGTTCATCAAAGTGCGTGTACTGTGGTTCATTGATCTCATCCAATCCGCGCCAAGCACCAATATCGGTCAGTTGAGGCAGTGATTTGATTTCAATTCGCCAACCCTCATCGTCGGTAAGATGCCAATGGAACGTATTGAACTTGTAATGAGCCAGTTGGTTGATCAAGCGTTTGACTTGCTCAACGGAGTGAAAATGACGAGCACAATCCAGCATCATACCGCGGTAACGAAAACGTGGCCTGTCCTTGATTGAACAACAAACTACTTCCATTGAGTTAGGTTGATCGCCAACTTTGATTAGTTGTAATAACGTTGCACAAGCATGGGTAAAACCAGACGAAGATCCTGCTTCAATTTTGATTGACTCTTCGGCTACTTTCAGTTTGTAAGCGCCTTCATCCAAGGTTGGGTTGCCTTTGAAGATGATCTGACTGCCATTGTCTGATGCGAACTCAAATTGGTGAATGCGCTTAAGCTCTTCAAGTAGCCATTCTTTAGCTGAATTGGCCAGGCTTGAATAAACCGCGACGCCAGCATGATGATCAAAGCTAAAATAGTGATCGCTGACCTCAATATGGTTTGGTTTTGGCAGCAAGGGCTGTGCATGGGTTAAACTTGCCGGAATCTCACTGCGTTCACGGTATGGTGAAGCTAATACGATAGGCGTGACATCCACTTGTGCGCGCTGTGGGTTTCCATCAACGACAAAGTTGATCATCGCTTCGTTAAAGCCATCCGAGTAATAACGGAATGGGTTCGAACCAATACTGAATTCACAGTAATAGTGATGGTTGGCAGCCAGTACCAGCCCTTCTGGCTTAAGTGTGCAAAAACTACCAATTTGAGTCAGTTGACCATTTGAAACGCTGTCTGGAAGAATGTAACGATCGAAAGCGAAAGTTAAGCTCCAGCTGTTTAGGTCTTGGTCGCTCAAGTTATGAAAGGTGAGGCCAAAGCGGCAGTTTTGTTTCTGCTCAGAAAGGACCACGAGATCAACACGATATTCCATATCTACTCCTACGCCGCACTGAGCGAGTAAAGGTTATGTTCTGGTTTGCCAGCAAACATAATTGCGCCTTCAATCGCGTCAAACTGTGGCTCAACAATCCATTGCTGAACTGGTGGTGAGAGCCAACGTAAAATGCGTTCAGCAATGCTACCCATTAAACAAATACGTGTTGCGCCGCGCTTGTTTAATGCCACGAGAAACATTTCTATATCCGCTGCGGTTTGCTTCAGTATTTCAATGGCCAGTGCATCGCCTTGTTCCGCATGTTGGAAAATAGCCGGAGAAAACTGCCCATAATCACGAGGAAGCGCCTGTTTTGACCACGCCACCACGTTGTCGACCTCATTTTCGAAATGCGTCATAAAGTGTTGTGCTAGGGGCGTTTTTTCTCTGATGCCATCTTCAGCTAACAAAACTTGCTGAACTAGGCGTAGCCCCATCACTGCGCCGCCACCTTGATCCGAAATAGGGAACTCACGACCACCGACAACGTGTTGCTCCAATCCTTTAAGGTAAATGCCACAAGAACCGGTTCCCGCAATCATGATTGCGCCATCTTCGCCATTGTGCGCACCAACGCACGCACCGTAAGCATCGGTATTCAGAGTTATACTGGCAAATGGATGAGGAAGAGACATGAAGGCTTGCCAAGATGCTTTGTGCTCTGCGCCAGCAAGGGCTAAGCCGACGTGCATCGACGCGAAATCTTGTTGTGTTAGACCGCCTTGCTCGGTAGCCGAAGTGATGGATTCAAGAATCGAAGCCATTGCTATTTCAGCACCTAGCATGATGTTGGCACTGCCGCTTTTGGCCTCGCCAACAAAATTACCTTGTGAATCTTTAATCCTGGCTCGACATGACGTGCCGCCACCATCGATACCGGCAAAATACATTCCCATGATTATTCTTCCTTCATATTTTTAGAGGTCGCCAACTGAGAAACATGCTGAGCTTGACTCATTATCGCGAGTAAGTACCAAGCGCCATGCGGGAGCCATTGTTCGCCCCAGCGCCAGTTTTGTAACACGTCTTCTTTTTGTGCTGGTGGGTTAAATGCAATGTCTTCCTCGTCTTCAAAGCCGCCAGTGATTCCGTTACACACGCCACCTTTTGCGTTGAAGAAACCATATTGAGGGAGGTAATCAGGGTTGTTACGACCATGGCCATCTAGCATGCACATGTCGTATGGGTTTAAGCCTACAACCCAGTTCAATGCATCTTGAGCAAACACAGAAAGTTGTTGCTGTACTTCTTGCGACGCTATATGCGGTTGAGCAAGGTACGCCATGGTCGCGATTGAGCCCAGTCGAGCATTCTCGCCTTGCCACCAATAGCCGGATTCATTGTTGTGTGCGACAAAAAATGCCTCGCGTTTTGACTCATTTACGCCTTTAACATATTGGCGAGGGTAACCGAATGGGTTGATCACTTTATTCGATATTGTGATCTCAAACTCACACGCTAGGTTGACGATACGTTTTACCGATTCCGCTCGTGCTGAGTCGTCTTCAATTGATAGATATTCGCATAGGGCAATAACTGGTAGACCAGCTTCGGCTGCGTGAAAATATGGACGGCTGCCGTCTTGGTTTGCTGACCAAAAGTGTTGAATCTGCTCGTCGCTCATTTGGCGTGCAACTAAACGTTGCGCCCACAAACGGCTCTCTTCCAAGTAGCGAGTTTCTTTGGTTGCTTTAAACAGTTCTACACAAGCCAGTAGCGCACAGTATTCGTCGATAATGTTTTCTTCCCCATCATTGAGGTACTGCGTATTGTGCTCTTTTAAGTGCCAGTAACCATTTTCGGCAGCGTTGCGGTATTTTTGTTGATCGTATTCACCGTGAACACTTAAACGCGACGCTGCCGCTAGCGCTGCAATGGCGACACCGCCACCTTGTCGAAAGCCTGCTTGATAGTCGTCAAATTTGTGACCAAGTTGAGTTTCGTACGCGCAAATCTCGCGTTGCGCAGTATCTTTGCTCCACTTGTCAAAGACCGTCATGTAGAAAAAGCCTTTTTCGTTTTGCATACGCACAAGAAAGTCTGCACCGAACAGGGCTTCTTCAATCAGACGTGTACGTGTGAAAGCTGTAATGTCTTCGCTTCCTTCAAGCAACGAAACCCCTTTTAGGATGTTCCAAACCACCATTGGGGTTTGTTGAGGATTCAAATAATTCGCGTATGAAAGGTGACTTAAATACTTGCTAACGTCTCCTGATGCGTCGTACCAGCCGCCGTGTACATCAACCTTTTTATTGGAGTTTAGTACTGGAAGTTGTCGATCTTGTTGATCGAAGATTCCGCCGCAACGTTGCGATTTGAAATAGTGGATCACATCTGACAAAGTTTGATCCAACAGAATGTGTTCGCCAACGATGAAAGAGGAAGAGCGCGTATCTTCTACTTGCAAGAAATAGTCACCTGACGTTGTGAAAGAGGAAAAGTCGATGAGGTAGAAATAGCCCTGATGCCAGTTCGCCACTTTACCTTGTTCTTCAACCGCAAAAGTTGCCACGGTTTGCTCGCTAGTGGCACAAATCAATTGAGCAGTGTAAGAAGACAAGTGTGGTTGTTCGGTCTGGATAATGGCTTTCTTTGGGCCCAGACGTTCATAACCAATGTGGTTAGTCAGTAGCAGCATTCAATGTCTCCGGGAAACGATAAAAACAGGAGTGGGTCAGGCTGAACCTGACCCTCGTTATGATTAATCTTCAAATAAGTAACAGCGGACAAAGTGGTTGTCGGACAGTTGAGTGACGCCTGGTAGTCGTTCGCGACATTTGTCGGTAGCGTGTACACAACGTCCAGCAAATGGACAGCCGACAGATTCTGGTGTCCAAAGTGGGATTTCCCCTTTGTTGCCTTTCAGTTTCTCGTGAATAGACTTCGATGGATCTGGAACCGCAGATACCAACAGTTGCGTATATGGGTGTTGAGGGTCGTGAATGATTTCTTCAGTATCGCCCCATTCAACCATGTGACCTACGTACATGACCGCAAGATCTTCAGCAATGTAACGCGCTGTTGCGATGTCATGAGTGATGTAGAGCAGAGACATTTGTTTTTCAAACTTCATCTCTTCCATCAAGTTCAAAACGCCAGCGCGGATCGATACATCGAGCATGGATGTTGGCTCATCCGCCAAGACTACTTCAGCTCCAACCGCGATGTTACGAGCCAGGTTGACACGCTGACGCTGACCGCCAGATAGCTGGTGCGGGAACTTTTGCGCCGTTTCTTTTGGTGGAATAAGACCAACTTGTTCAAGTAGGTCGTACACACGCTCTTCCAGTTCTTTCTTGTTGCCCGGTGCTACTTTCTTATGAATCAGCAGCGGGCGCGCAATATGGTGGAAGATATTGTGCGTTGGGTTTAGCGAGCCAAACGGGTCTTGCCACACCATTTGTACACCTTCACGGTAGGTCATTAAATCGTGACGAGAGGTGATGTCTTGGATATCACGACCTTTGTATTCAATGATGCCATCGGTTGGTGCGTACATTTTTGCAATCATTTTTGCAGTAGTAGACTTACCTGAACCAGATTCACCTACCACTGACAAGCCGCGGCTCTTGTACATTTTGAAAGAGACGTCGTTGATTGCGCGCATCTTAGATTGTTTGATTGAGTTACTGTTTAAAGGGAAGTCCTTAACGACATTTTTACCCTCAATCAGCAGTTCGCCGAATTGTTTGCTCATAATTCTCTCCAGTGTAATTTTTGTTCTTAGCTAGTGTTTTTTTGTTGTTAAACCTTAGCTTGAGCAATGGTGTCGCCGTACAAATGGCAATTTGAGAGGCGACCTGGTTCAATTTGACGTAATTGGGTTGGTACACGTGTACATGCTTCATGTACGCGGTCGCAACGAGCTTGGAAGCGGCAGCCCTGTGGTACTTCTAGCAAGTTCAACGGGTTACCTGGAATACCAGTCAATTTGGTCTTTGGTCCAGTTAGTGGAGGGAAAGAGCTACCCAAACCTTTGGTGTAAGGGTGGTAAGGACTTTCCAGAATTTGCTTAGAAGGCGCGACTTCAATCAACTCACCTGAGTACATGATGCCGATACGATCCGAGAACTCGACCATCAATGACAAGTCATGTGTGATGAACAGAATTGAGAAACCAAACTCTTCTTTAAGCGCGTAAATTTTTTGTAGAATTTCACGTTGAACCACTACATCCAATGCGGTAGTCGGTTCGTCCATGATGATCATTTTTGGGTTCAGAGCCAAAGCGATTGCGATTACTAGACGTTGACGCATACCACCAGAGAACTGGTGCGGGTAATCACTCAATCGGCTAGGGTGGATATCAACGATTTCCAGCAGACCTTCAGCGCGTGTTTTTGCTTGAGCGCGAGTCATATTGGTATGACGCATGATGACGTCACAGAACTGCTCTTCCATGGTTAGAACAGGGTTCAAAGCGTTCATCGCACTCTGGAATACCATCGACATTTCACTCCAGCGGAACGCTTGCATGCGATCATCGCTGTACTGAAGGATATCTTCACCGTTGAAGATCACCTCACCACCTGTGATAAACGCTGGCGGCTTATGAAGGCGCATTAGTGAGAAGGCAACAGTGGATTTGCCACAGCCAGATTCACCAGCCAGACCGAATACTTTACCTGGTGCAATGTCGAAGCTCACGTTGTTACAGGCGCGGACATCGCCCGCGTCTGTGATGTAGTCTACGCATAGGTTACGGATGGAAATTAGTGGTGCAGTCATGATTATTTATCTCCGCTCCATAGTGCATTTTGTGGTGCCAGTTCAGGCTCACGTTCTTTCTTGTCTTTTGCTGCTAGTTTTTTCCAGCGTTTCATGCCTTTGTGAGAACGAAGTTGAGGGTTCGCAATTTCGTCAACGGCAAAGTTCAACAGAGCAAGACCAGTAACCAGTAGTGTTAGGGCAATACAAGGTGCTAGTACTTCCCACCATGCGCCAATCAGCATGGCTGATGAGGTTTGCACGTTGTAAAGCATGATGCCCCAACTGATCGTGTTGGCATCACCCAAACCTAGGAACGAAATGACCGCTTCAGTGTTGATCGCCAGCATTACTGAGCCAATGAAGCTCGCACCGACAATTGGGATAAGGTTTGGTAAAATCTCAACGAAGATGATGCGGAATGAAGACTCTCCCAATACTTCGGCAGCTTTAACGAACTCTTTCTCGCGTAGTGCCATAGTTTGAGAGCGGACAACACGTGCACCCCATGCCCAAGAAGTACCAGCGATAATCAAGGCAATGGTGAGTGGGCCTGCTTCACCGATAAAGGCCGCCAACACGAATAGCAATGGATACTGCGGAATTACTAACATGATGTTCATCGCGGCACTCAATACGTCATCCACTTTGCCGCCGAAGTAACCTGCCGATATACCAATGACTGTTGCTAAGAAGCACACTATGATGCCAGCGCCAAAGCCTACACCCAGTGATACTCGTGCACCGTAAGCCACTTGCGACCAGATATCGCGACCCATTCGGCTAGTACCTAATACGTGGTCGGCCTTTTTAGACATAATCAGCGTACGACGATCGTCTGCTAGGTTTTTAGCGACCCAACCATCAGGATTGTTTTGTGCCTGTTTTACAACAAAGCTTGGGTATTCGTGTGGGTTACCGGTTCGCTTGTCTGGCGCATGCTTTGTAAGTAAAGGAGCGGCGATCGCAACGAATACGAATACGGTAACAATACCAAGACCGATTCGAGCGAATGCGTTACCTAAAATAAGTTTGAATAGTTCTTTCATGATTATTTGCCTCCCGTACGTAGGCGAGGGTCTAGAATCATGTACAGCATGTCAGCCATTAAGTTGAAGCACAGCATGAACATCGTCATGATAATTAACTGACCTTGAAGTACTTGGTAGTCACGAGCGTGAATTGCGTTAAGTAGCACGGTGCCTAAACCTGGGTAGTTGAAAATCATCTCGATGATCAATTGACCACCAATGGCCATACCCAAAGACATAGACAGTGCGGTAACACTTGGAAGTAGTGCGTTACGTGCGGCGTAATTAAAGACGACGCGGTTTTCACTCAGCCCTTTACCTTTAGCCATCGTGATATAGTCTTCGGCGAGAAGGTTGATCATGTTGTTACGCATGTTAACTAGGAAGCCACCAATTTGAACGATGGTTGCACAGAATAGAGGTAGTACAGCGTGGTAACCCACGTTCTTGATGAACTCCCAGCTTGTCCAATCAGGAATAGTACCTGGCGTGTAAGCATAGCCAGATGGGAACCATTTCAGGCCAATCGCAAAGGTAAACAGCGCTAACATTGCGATAACCATTTGTGGAATAGCTTGAATGATCAATGTGCCAGGCGTTATGAATGCATCGTACTTACTACCGCGCTTCCAGGCGGCAAAAATACCAAGGACAGAAGCGATGGAGAAAGAAAGTACAACCGCAGTACCAGCTAGAAATAGTGACCAGCCAAATGCACTACCTAGTAAAGAATTAACTGAAAGTGGGTAGAACTGGATTGAGGTGCCCAATTCCCAACTTAGAATGTTTTTAATGTACGAGAAGTACTGAATGTAAATTGGCCCATCAACGAAACCGAGCAGTTCTTTCATTGCTGCGATTCGTTCTGGAGTCACCTGTACTGAAGCATTAGCAAACATCATGGTAACTGGGTCACCAGGCATTGCTCGCGGAATAATAAAGTTTAACGTCGCTGCAACTAAGAGCGCGACAAGATAGAACGACAAACGTCTTAAAAAATAACCCATAACTCACACCTTACTCACCCAGATTTTTTCCCTGTTTCTGGTTTCAGGTCGCTCCTAGCGAAATTTAGAGCGAAAAATCCCCTGACGACGAGCGCCACATATTGGTTTCGTTAACAAGGGATTTTTATAGGCGGCACACGGGATGTATGCCGCTTGAAATGAACTTCTACTTATTTAACTGGTTTTAGGTCCAGTACGTGAAGTAGACGCTCTGGGATACCTGCCCAAATGTTTGGACGGCCCTTAGGGTTTTCTTCGTTCCACCAACCAGTGAAGCGAGTTGTGTTGTATTGGTACATGTACGCGCCAGATAGCACAGGAATAGTTACTTGGTCCTGAGCAATGATCTTCTGAATGCCATGAGCGATCTCTAGCTGTTCTTGCTTATCTGCTGTCTTGTAGAAGCTGTTAAGAAGACCGTCTAGCTTATCGTTCTTGTAGAAGTGCATTGCAAAGCGAGGCATGCCGTCACCAGCTTGTAGCTTCGAGTTGTAGCCACTATCCCAGTACAAGTGTGGATCTGCACCGTGGAAGTAGTTGGTGTAAGCAACGTCGTAAGTACCTTCTAGCATTGCTTGGTTGTATACCGAGAAGTCTGGTGTACGAGCACGAGCTTTAATGCCCACTTCTGCTAGTTGCTCAACGGCTAGTTGTACTGTGTTGTTGAAGTCAGTCCAACCGTTTGGTGATTGAATTAGGAGCTCGAAAGACTTGCCAGATGGTGTATCCACAAAGCCATCTTTGTTTACATCTTTGAAGCCAGCTTTAGCTAGAAGCTTTTTCGCACCTTCCGCGTTGTATGTGTTGTAGCCCTTGTACTTGTTGTGCGTCTCTTCATCAGACCAAGCTTCGAATGCGTAGCCAAGGCCAGATGCGAAGTCGTTCACTGTACCGCCGCCGTAGAAAGCGATATCAATGATAGTTTGACGGTCTAGCGCCATAGAGAACGCACGACGGAAGTCAACGTTAGTTAGTGCTTCGTTTTTCGCAGCGTCTGGGTTTTTGAAGTTCACTACAAATGCTTGAGTACCCGCTGGTGGGTACCAGTAGTGGTGATTCGGACTTGCTGCAGCGTACGTACGGTCGATGTCTGGTACGAATGAAGACGTCCAGTCCATTTCGCCGTTAACGATTTTGCCCAAGAATTGGTCGTTGTTCGCGATTTGTGGCACACGCAGACAATCTACATCTAGGTTGTCAGCATCCCAATAATTCGGGTTCTCACACTGGATATATAGCTGCGGTGTGAAAGTGTCGATTTCAGTAAATGGACCACTGCCTACTGGATTTTCGTTTGTGAATGTTGCTGGATCTTTTACTTTGCTCCATACGTGCTTAGGTACGACTGGTACTTTCGCAATTTCGTAAGGAACGTTTGAGTTTGCTTCGCTTAGACGGAATTTAACTTGGTAGTCGTTAACTTTTTCTACGCCAGTCACCCAAGAGTTGATACCAGATTGGTCTAGCTCTGGCTTCTCTTTAACTAGGTTGAAAGAATAAACAACATCATCAGCGGTAAACGCTTTGCCATCAGACCATTTTACGCCCTTACGGATATCGAAGGTTACGCTCATCAGGTCATCAGCCATGGTAAAGTTTTCTGCTAGACGAAATACAGGCGTGTTACCGTGCATTTCGTTAAAAACAACGAGCGGCTCGTAAATAAAGTCGGTTGTTGTGTGCAGGTTAGTTGCACCCAAGAAAGGGTTAAAGTTACGAACGAAAGTTGTAAACTCTTTAGGGTGGATAGTCAGTTCACTGCGTTCAGCCGCAGTAGCTACCGATGCAAAACCTGTAGTAGCCGTTGCAATAATTGCTGTTGCTAGTGCTGTTTTTTTAATATTGGCAAGCATAGCTGTTCCTTACTATTTGCTTTCATTTCACTAAATGGAATTGAATGTCATCAATTGATAAACACTCTCTAAGACCTACCTCTTGTACATGCCTTACTCATTACAACATTGAGTTTCGCCAAGAGTGGCCTGTAGGCCTTAGGTAGGAGTAAGAAAACACCTTATCCATAAAATAATCAAACTTGATTCCCGTTAAAAACGTTAAAATCTCTGAGCTCTCCGTTATAAACGTTATTTTGGCTAATTTTAACCAGCATTGGGCCAAAAAATAAACGTTGATATGCGTCGCAGTTTATATCCTTGTTAATAATAAGTGTTGGTGATTACTAACCTGCTGGTCCTTTTTAAATATACGTTTCCTGCTTGTTTTCTAGGTTCGGAGATCTCGCTCACATGCAGAAATGGTGTTAATTAATCAGCTAAAAATTAATCTGCCGTTCTGTTGTGATTAAGTTCGCAATCTCTATCAATAGTTCGTCAAAATCCGCTTGTTATCTGAAAAATGGCCTTTTTTATCGACAGTTTTCTTCCGTTTGTTGTCCTTTTTTTATTATATGAATGAAGTTTTTTCGGTTGCTCGAACTTACCTAGTTAAGACAAGTTAAATGGATAAGGTCGTACGTTTTGAAGACCAACAATAGATAGCGTTGTCTAACCGAATGTTCGTTATTGGAAATATGGTAATGGGGTAGGAAGAGGCGGTCTCTTTTATCTCTAGGAAGGGAATACTCGAATAACAAAAAAGCCCAGCATGCACGCTGGGCTAGTTTTTTTGATAAATATTAGCTGGTCAATAGTCGCTGTAGTTTATCTCGTTGTGCTTCTATGTATGCTCTCTCGGGGCTCTGTTCTTTGCAGTGTTCGAGAATGAACTCTATCGAGCTTAGCACCGTTCTCCAACGTGGTGTTTTGGGTAATGTTTCTATACGCATGTATTTATCTAAGGTGCGTGTTTGTAAAGTACTTCGGTCTAGATAAACGCGCCACAAGCCACTTTGCTCTGCAAATGCGAATTTACTTTCACCCGATACAGATTCCCAATACTCTAAAGCATGTGTCATTGCGTCGACTAGAACTTCCCGCATAAGTTCTTGCTTGTCCTTTTTATTACCGAGTGCTTTGTCTGCAAGGCGCGTAAATTCTCCGCCAAGCTCTTTTAGCTTTTGCAATTGGTCTTTGTCACCATCAAATGCATAACTTGAAAGCACTTCTACGGCGGTTTCTAGATTATGTATGCGAGCGGCACTGGCTCCACCGCCGACATTAAAGATGTACATGATATCTAACCCTGAACCTTCAGGGAGCTTAAGAATGTCTGCTTCGATGTTCTGACGAATATCTTCAATATAGATATCAATCTTTCCACAGTAATGAGGTTGTTTGACGGTTAGATATTTAGGGGCAATCAGCTCATCAGCAGATGAGCGCTTTAGCTGTTCTAAGCTGCGCTTGAATAGCTTACAAGCAGCTTCGTTAGCAAAGCGAATACGCTTGTCTTCACGTAGACAGATGATAGCTTCAGGAGCCGATTCTAGCTGTTCCAACAAACGACCTTGAGTCTCAAGTAAGCTTGCTTCAACGACTGCTCGCTGTCTAAGTTCAGACTCTAGCACTTTGTTTTCCATATGGCGCATTTCTGCTTTACTTGCCGTTAAATGCGCTTGGATACGTGCCGCCAACTCTTGTTTATTAAATGGTTTCGATAAATAGTCGTTGGCTCCTGCTTCAAAACCTCTTACACGATCTTCTGTTTGACTGAGTGCGGTGAGCATAATGATTGGCAACTCGGCATGATCATAGGTTTCACGTAGTTCACTACAAACTTGGTAGCCGCTCATGCCTGGCATCATGATATCCAATAACAGAAGTTCCGGCTTCTCTTGCTCGACGAGCGCTAACGTTTCTGGCCCATCGGAGACGGTACGCACACGATAGCCCTCTAAACGTAAAAAGCTTTCAAGCACGCGTAAGTTTACTGGTTCATCGTCAGCAACATACAGTAACGGGCCGTCTGGGTTCTCTGGAAGTGATAAGTCTTCGCGGTTCTCTACATTAACTTCAGGGATTTGGAAGTGTCCGTGCGCAGCTAGAGTCTGGGTTGCTTGGATTTCTTCTTCACTGGCGAGCGGTAAAGTGAAACTGAAGGTAGTTCCGACCATTGGTTGGCTACTGACGTATAACGAGCCTCCCATTAATTCGATCAATTGACGGCTAATGGAGAGCCCAAGTCCTGCACCTTGACGATAACGGCTCGCGTCTTGCCCTGCTTGGATGAGTGGTTCAAAAATATGTTCAAGTTGTTCTGCGGGAATTCCTTGTCCAGTATCCACAACTTGTACGCGTACATGATCATCTACCACATTAGCGGAGATAACAATTTTACCTTCTGAGGTGTATTTAATCGCATTGCCAATCAGGTTATATAGCACTTGTTCAAGGCGTTGCGGGTCAGCTGACACTGCTTTTAAACCCGCTGGGACTTGGTTGATGATGCGGATGGTTTTACTTCCGAGTAAATGGCTAGAAAGCTCTAAAACCAATCGTGTTGCACTGCCCAAACTCACTGCTGATTTCTGGATATCCATGCTTCCATAACGCATTTTATGATAATCCAACAAGTCATCGACTAGATTAGCGAGACGCTGACCACTTTTAATGATGATATCAAGCTGATATTTCTGGCTAGCGGGGATCGCACCATTGGCGCCGGACGCTAAGGTTTCAGCAATCCCGACCATGCCGTGTAACGGTGTACGAAGTTCATGAGAAGTCGTGGCTAAGAATTCATCTTTTAATTTATCGGCCAATTGCAGTTCTTCATTCTGTTTTTGAATGATCTGTATGTTGCTTTCTAGTTCTTCATTTTGCTTCTTAATGGTTTGAATCTTCTCTCGAATAGAGCGTTGCATTCGTTCAAAGCTTAACGCAAGCCGACCAATTTCATCTTTACGAACCGTATTAAAAGACGTGTCATCAAGATCCCCTGCAGAGACCTTTTCGGCAACCCAAGTCAATTTCAGCAACGGAGAAGTGATAAAGTTTGATAAATAGTGAGAAGCTATCACCACAAGGATAATGGCGATCAACATAGCGATAACGAATAGTTTTTCGAGTTGATGGATACGAGCGAAAGCTTCGTTTTCTGGTAACTGTACGACGAGCGCCCAAATCACACCACGAGTTTCAATCGGTGCATAAGCCGCGATGATTTCTTCACCTAAGCCGTTCGTGTAAGTGCCGACACCAAACGCACCAGAGAGTGCTTTATCGATCACTTCTAAACTGTTCTTAATGTCGTCTTGTTTCGTGTTAATTGTGCGAGGTTGGTGATCATTTCCAACCAGCAGGGTGTTAATGGATGACTCTCGATTAGCGTCTGCGGCTAACTTAGTGATGCCATTATTTGGCAAGCGGAACATGGCATAGCTGTGTAGATAACCTTGCTGAACAATTGGTGCACCTAGCCAAGCGACTGATTTACCCCCTTCCAGCTCGAAGTCAGACACAATCACAGGAGTGTAGTCTTCGTTTACTTTTCGACGTTCAGTCACATCATCGGCGAGACGCTTGAAAGTTTTGCCAAGTGCCGAGTCTTTGTAGGGGCCTGATAACAAGTTCGTTCCGTAGTTATCGTCTTTGTTGATCGAGTAGGTGACGTTACCATTGATGTCGACCAGCAAAATGTCATTAAAATCAGAGCGCTTGAGGAGCTCCAAGTAGGCCCAATGATAGCGTTTGTGCAAAAGTCTGTAACGTTCACTTCCTACATAGTTGGATGACTCGGGTAACGTTGAGGTTTTGATTTGGTCTCCGCTGCCCTCGATGTAGCGCTGTTGGGCGTTTTTACGAGACTCTTCAATATCATTGCCTAAACGACTAAAAGCATTGACGAGACCGTAGAATCGGCCACCACTGGCGTAAGCCAACTCTGAGCGCACAAAGCCCATGACTTCGGTTTCTCGTGCCTCAAAGTAGTCGATGATTTGCTGCTGTTTTGTATCTCGAACAGACAGTAAGTGCGAGGTGCTTTGTTCTTGCAGATCTTTACTGTGGGACTGCAAGAAAAAGATCGCAGTAATGGTAAGAGGTGTGATACTGAGCACCAGAAATGCGGTCATCAGTGTACTCTGAAGGCGCTTAAATTTCTGTTTTTTGTAGAATTTAAACATGGATAAGATTACAACTCATAATGGGCAGTTCTAAAACATACTTCGCTGCCGAGGTTCTCGTTAAAAACGGATAAGATGTTCAACTAGATAGAATTAACAAAATTAACGAGTTTTTTTTCTTTGACAAGAAAGTTAGTTGTAAAGCGTGCAGGGTGACGCAGTTTTTCTTATGAGTGTTGAATTTATGAGAAAAAATCGCGCAGGTTTGTGCCCGCGCGGGGGGAAGTTATGATTTTTTCGCGTAGTAGATAGAAAATTTATTGGTCTTATTTAGCGTCTCGCAATTATTAAACGCCCGCTCGATAATTGGTGGGTATTTTAAGAAGCTATTCGCGACAATCACCATTTCGCCGTCTTTGGTTAAATATTGTGGTGCCTGACCCAACAAGGTTTCCGCTGCGTTGTAATTTGTGTCTAGACCACTGTGGAATGGCGGGTTGCTGATAATAAAGCGGTAGTCTTTTGCGGTATCCGAGTATATATCTGATGCAAATACGCGTCCGGATAAACCATTCGCTTCTAATGTGGCTTGGCTAGAAGTGATCGCATAAGCATTAATGTCACACATCTCAATCGCGATCTCTGGATTCGCTTTCGCCATAAACGCACCGAGCACACCTGCACCACAACCAAAGTCTAGCACTTTGCCCGAAAGCTTAGGTAAGGTTTCAAGCAGCAATCGGCTACCTAAGTCGAATTCGCCATGGCTGAATACGCCAGGTAGGCTCTTAACCGCTAGCGACTGCTCACCGAGCGTAACAGTGTAAGACTTAAACCAATCTGTTTGGTTGAAAGGTTTGGGTTCATTGAGGCAATTACCCCAGTAAAATGAGCAGCGACGAGCAGAGTCGTACTTGTTCACAGGGCCGTATTCTTGGAACATCTTCTCGATGCTCTTGATGCCGGAGCGGTTTTCACCAACGATGACGATTTCGGTGTTAATGCCCAGTTTCGCCATCAACATCGCCAGCAAGTATTCTGCTTCGGCTTTTGCTTTTGGCCAGTATAAAAGGACCATGTCTGCTTTTGTTTCAACATCAAACACAGAGCCAAAATGACTTTTCACTTTGTCAGAGGTTTGAATTTGGCGGTAGTAGCTATAGTTGGAAGTAAACACTTCAACAGACTCACAATGAGCTACTAACTCAAGAGGAAATAGGTCTTCAACTTCACCAGCGACTAAAACGTGTTTTCCGTTGAAGTATTCAAGTTGGCGCTGAGCTATTTGGCTAGGAGCGATATAAGCAGACATAAATTTGGTTCATCAGAAATAATTTGGGGCAGATTTTCGCACAATCTGCCCCAAGCTTGAAGTGATTAAGCGGTGACTAGCTGTTGTCTTGTTGGTTAAGGAAGTCTTTGAATTCTTCCTCGTAGATATTAAACAGTACCATGGTCACGGCAAAAATAAGTGGGCCGTAGATAAGACCAATCAAACCAAACAGATGCAGACCACCCAGTAATGAGAAGAAAATCATAAGGGTATTCATGCCGGCGCTGCCTTGCATTAGCAACGGGCGCAATAGGTTATCTATAGAGCCAACGACAACTACACTCCACACCGTCAAAAAGATAGCCCAAGTCATATCGCCTGTTAAGAACAAGTACGCTGCTGCAGGAATCCAGATTAGCGCGGTTCCTACCACTGGAATGAATGATGCAAAGCCCATCATCGTTCCCCAAAATAGCCCAGGGAAGCCGGCGAGCCACATACCGATGCCGCCAGCCAAACCTTGAGCAATCGCCGTCATGAATGAGCCCATTACGGCTGATTTAGAAACTTGCTCTATCTCTGTCAATATGCGGTCTTCTTGGCTACGTGAGAGTGGCAGGATATGACGAATCGCAGAGATAATTTTGTCGTGGTCACGAAGCAGAAAAAACAGCACAAACAGCATTAGGAAGAAGTTCATTAGGAAGTTGGTTGCGTCTCCTAAAATCTTTGCGCTGATAGCGACTAAGTTAGAGCCAAACGATGTGGCAAATTGACCAATTTTCTCAGCAATGGCTTTGGGCTCGATTTTATCAAAAGGTAAGTACTCATTAACAATCGCTAAGCCTTTGATAACGAAAGGATGTTGGAATATATCTTGGATACCACCATTGGTAACCCAATTATATGTATTTTGTGAGAAAACAGAGCCTTGCTGAACAATGGCGGCAAACACAAATAAAAGCGGGATAACAATAATAAACGTCAAGACGACACATGACAGCAGTGCCGCCATATTGGGGTGCTTGGGAATTTTCTGCTCAAACCATTCGTGTATCGGAAACATGAGCAAAGAAATGATAAAAGCCATCACAATTGAATTGATATATGGCTCAACCAATAAGTAGCAAGCAAAAGCAGCGGCGAGTAAAGCAACCATTAGTACTCGGTGACTCGACGTTATTTTTACATTATTTGGCATGGTATTAGTCCAACTTACAGGTGACGTTTACGGTTTATGCCTTCAATGATGGCGTGTAACCTTTATTACTTTGCACTCTTAACTCTTTCAAGCTTATGACAATGCCGAATTAGAGCAGGGCGATGTACCTTGCTATAATGACTACAAATCAGTCGGTTATCAATCAAGAGATGAGCTATGGGTTGTTGCAACGGTGATAAAAAGTGTCAAACTGAGAAAAAAGCTAAGCGAATACCGTGGTTTGGCATTGTCGTTGGGGTATTAGCGATATTGGTTATTTTGAATTGGCAATAAAAAAGGACCGTTACGGTCCTTTTCTAAATGCGTTATCGCCGTTTTTAGCGATTATTTCGCTTCTTCTGCAAGAACAGCAAAACAGCGGTCAGCCGCTTCTAGTGTGGCATCAATCTCTTTTGAACCATGAGCGAGTGAAGTAAAGCTCGCTTCAAACGCAGATGGCGCAAGGTAGACACCGTGTTTTAGCATTAAGTGGAAGAAACGCTTGAAGCGTTCTACATCGCACTTCGTTACGTCTTCGTAGCAAGTTACTTTTTCCTGGTCAGTGAAGAAGAAGCCGAACATACCGCCCACTTGGTTAACAACTAGCGGAATACCGTGTTTTTCTGCTAGAGACTTAAAGCCTTCAGCAAGTTGTTTCGTTTTAGAAGCTAGGCGCTTTTCGTTGCCTTCTTCTTTTAGAAGGTTCAAACATGCGTAGCCTGCTGCCATTGCGACAGGGTTACCGGAAAGGGTACCAGCTTGGTAAACTGGGCCTGTAGGTGCAACGTATTGCATCACTTCTTTACGGCCACCGAAAGCACCTACTGGCATACCGCCACCAATCACTTTACCCAGTGTCGTTAGGTCGGGTTTGATGTTGTAGTGTGCTTGCGCGCCGCCTAGAGCAACACGGAAGCCTGTCATTACTTCATCAAAAATTAGTAGCGCGCCTTCTTGATCACAGATTTCACGTAGCCCTTCGTGGAAGCCTTCCACTGGTGGAATACAGTTCATGTTGCCTGCTACTGGCTCAACGATGATACAAGCAATTTCGCCTTTGTTAGCAGCAAATAGCTCGCGTACAGAATCTAGGTCGTTGAATGTTGCTGTTAGCGTGTGCTTAGCAAAATCTGCAGGAACGCCAGGAGAGCTTGGTTGGCCTAGAGTTAGTGCTCCAGAACCTGCTTTTACTAGCAAGCTGTCAGCGTGGCCGTGGTAACAACCTTCAAATTTCATGATCTTGTCGCGACCGGTGAAGCCACGTGCAAGGCGAATCGCGCTCATAGTAGCTTCAGTACCAGAACTTACCATGCGGATTTGCTCCATTGATGGAACAAGCTCAGAAACTAATTCTGCCATCGCGATTTCAAGCTCTGTTGGCGCACCGAAGCTAAGACCGCGTTGCGCTGCATCAATTACTGCTTCGCGGATAACCGCGTGGTTGTGGCCAAGAATCATTGGACCCCAAGAGCCAACGTAATCAATATACGCTTTACCATCGGCATCAAAAATCAGTGGACCGTCTGCTCGTTCGATAAATAGCGGAGAGCCGCCAACGCCGTTGAATGCACGAACTGGTGAATTGACACCGCCAGGGATGGTTTGCTGAGCTTTTTGATACAGCTCTGATGATTTGGTCATGGGGTTATCCTCTTTTGATTGCTCGGACCAAGTGGAGCGCATTGTACCTAGCTATAATCAAGTTAGAAACGTTTTGCTTAATTTATGTGTTGTTTCGCAGTGTAATCTTATATATCCGCATCTGTTATAAAGAATCGGCGGCGAATACTTGAACGAGTTTGTCAGGTATTGGATAATCGTCTCAATTAGCACAAATTTGACGTCTTGCTTCAGGCTTGACGCATTACACGAGTGAGAGAGGTCTTCGTGAGCGAAGTAAACGTACCATTATCTTTTTCTGACGCAGCAGCATCTCGCGTTAAAGCATTGATTGCTGAAGAAGAAAACCCAGCATTGAAACTGCGCGTATACATTACTGGCGGCGGCTGCAGCGGCTTCCAATACGGCTTTACTTTTGATGAAAATGTAAACGAAGGCGATACGACAATCGTAAACAGTGGTGTAACACTGGTTGTAGACCCTATGAGTCTGCAATATCTCGTTGGCGGTATTGTTGACTACACAGAAGGGTTGGAAGGAGCGCGCTTCTTCGTAAATAATCCAAATGCAACGACAACATGTGGTTGTGGTGCATCGTTCAGTGTGTAATTAACACCTAACAGGCAGCTAATGGCTGCCTGTGCTTTATGTAGAAGGATGTCACGTAAAGCGCACGCTCGCAGATATGCAGAGAAATAATAAAAAGGACTTTATATGTCTGGACTTTCTTTTGGACGCCGAATTGTCGAGCGCCCTTGGCTAGTATCTCTTATCCTCGTCTTACTTCTTGTTGCATGGCTAACCATCGGCCAACTCAAAGCACAGGATGATCATCCTAACTCTTCAACATCCACGAACACAACACCACTTGCAAAGGTGATGTTTGATACTTTTCTTGCCGAACCTACCAGTAAAACCATTGAATTGTATGGACGAACAGCGCCCAATCGTCAAGCGCGTCTTGGCGCCGAAGTTGCCGGTAAAATAGTCAGTCTTAACATAAAGAAAGGCCAAGCGGTCAAACAGGGACAAGTGATCGCAAACATCGATAAGCGCGACCTTGGCATTCAACTTAAACGGGCCCAGGCGATGCTGTTGGTTAAAGAGAAAGAGTTTAATGCAGCTAAATCGCTAAAAAGTCGTGGACTGCAAGGTGAGGTTGCATTTGCGACAGCGCAAGCAGCGTTGGTAGATGCACGTGCGAATTTGAGTAACGTGCAAACGGCTTTAAGAAATACTGAGGTTAAAGCGCCATTTGATGGCATCGTAGATCACCACTTTGTTGAGTTAGGTGATTTTGTCGGGATTGGCGATCCTATTGCGACGGTCATTGATTTGGATACTTTAGTGATTGAAGCCGATGTCAGTGAACGGCATATACAATACCTTAAGGAAGGCCTAGAAGCCGACGTAAGAACCATTAACCAACAGCATCATCAAGGTCGTGTGCGCTACATTGGACGTGTTTCTTCTGCTTCTACTAATACATTTCCAATTGAAATCGAAATTGATAATCAAGACGCAAGAATTCCTGCCGGTATGAGCGCAGAAGTACAGCTGCCTTTGAGTGAAGTGTTGGCAGTAAAGATTACGGCTGCCATGTTAGCACTAGATGAAGAAGGTAACTTAGGTGTCAAGACACTGCGTAATGAGTATGTTGAGTTTGTTCCAATTCAACTCGTTAAGGCCGAGGATGATGGTGTGTGGCTCTCTGGGTTAGGAGAGCGTGCAGACATTATCGTGCTGGGACAAGGTTTTGTGCGAGATGGTGATCAAGTACTGGCCAATAAAGTTGATGACGTAGTTATTGAAGCGGCTAATGAGCAGTAAGGAGCACCTATGTACACTCTGATTGATGCTGCGTTATCTCGCGCTCGCACTATGCTGACATTGTTGGTGATGATATTAATTGCTGGTGTCATTACTTACGTCACAATCCCCAAGGAATCGAGCCCTGATATTACCATTCCGATCATTTATGTTTCTGTTGGACATCAAGGCATTTCTCCTGTCGATGCCGAACGTTTATTAGTTCGGCCAATAGAGCAAGAGCTGCGTTCAATTGAAGGCGTAAAAGAGATGACCTCTGTGGCATCAGAAGGTCATGCTTCGGTGACGCTGGAATTTAGTGTCGGAGTGGATCTTGATAAAGCGATGACAGATGTGCGTGATGCGGTTGATCTTGCAAAGCCAAAATTACCAGAGGACAGTGATGAGCCAACGGTAAATGAAGTCACGTTTGCATCTGAAGAGCCTGTTTTAACTGTTGTTCTATATGGCACCGTACCAGAGCGGACCATTGTACAGATTGCCAGAACGCTACGTGATCGTTTGGAGAGTTTCCGTCAGGTTCTTGAAGTTGAAATCGCAGGGGATCGCGAAGACATCGTGGAGATAGTTGTCGATCCGCTATTGATGGAAAGCTACGGTCTCGATCAAGCGGATATCTATAATTTAATTGCCTTGAATAACCGAGTTGTGGCTGCGGGGTTTGTCGATACTGGGTATGGACGCTTTTCGGTAAAAGTCCCATCGGTTTTTGATTCACTGAAAGATGTGCTTGAACTACCGATCAAGGTGAATGGCAAAGAGGTGATCACTTTTGGCGATGTGGCGACAGTACGGCGTGCATTTCGCGATCCTGAAAGTTTTGCTCGTTTAGATGGCGAATCTGCCATCGTTTTGGACGTAAAAAAACGGGCAGGGGAAAACATCATTGAAACGGTTGAGCTGGTAAAAGAAATACTGGCTCAGGGACAGAAGCGCGCCGAGTGGCCCGACAATTTGCAAGTTAAATACACTTGGGATCAATCCGACGATGTCAAATTGATGCTCAGTGATCTACAAAACAATATCTTATCCGCAATTATCCTCGTAGTTATCGTCATTATTGCCATATTGGGGGTTAGGACCGCGCTTCTCGTGGGGATTTCTATTCCAGGATCGTTCTTGACTGGGTTGTTGGTGTTATCGGTATTTGGGCTGACGGTCAATATCGTCGTACTGTTTGCTTTAATTATGGCAGTAGGCATGTTGGTGGATGGTGCCATTGTGGTGACAGAGTTTGCAGATCGGCGCATGCAAGAAGGAACGCCACGTAAAGAAGCCTATCGAGATGCCGCAAAGCGAATGGCCTGGCCTATTACCGCATCCACAGCAACCACATTGGCTGCGTTTGCTCCGTTACTTTTCTGGCCAGACATCACTGGTGAGTTCATGAAGTACTTACCACTTACTTTAATTGCTACTTTGGCCGCTTCTCTGATGATGGCTTTATTGTTCGTTCCTGTCATCGGTGGGATCATTGGCAAGCCTCAAGTAGTCAATCAGAAAGCTCAGCGAGAAATGGTTGAGCTGCATAACGGCAACTTTGAAAAAGCGACAGGCATTACCAAGCTTTATTACCAGACTCTGTCGGTAGCGATTCGTCATCCATGGAAAGTCTTACTCAGCGCGATACTGCTAGCGGCAGGTGTCGGCTTCACTTACAACAAAGCTGGCTTGGGTGCAGAGTTTTTCCCTGAAGTGGACCCTGCCTTTTTTACCGTTAAAGTTCGTTCTTATGGTGACTTGTCAATTCACGAAAAAGATGTTGTTATGCGCGAAATCGAGAAGGTGATGCTCGGTCATGACGAGTTTGAAAGTGTCTACACGCGCACAGGATCGAGCGATAATGGGGACGAGATTGGCCAGATTCAAATAACGCCTGTGGATTGGCAGTATCGACGCAAAGTGAAAACCATTATTGAGGAACTAAAAGAGACGACAGACCGCTTTTATGGTGTTGAACTTGAGTATAAATTCCCGGACGCAGGACCGCCTGTCGAGCATGATCTCGTGATTGAAGTGTCATCACGAAATTTGAGTGTTAGTGCGTTAGATGAAGCAGCCAAAAAAGTACGACATTGGGCTGATGGTAATCCTGCACTGACCAACTTGAGTGATACCACTAATAAGGAAGGGATTGATTGGCAAATTGATATCCAGCGAGATGACGCCTCTCGCTTTGCAGCGGATGCTACTTTAGTCGGGAATACCGTCCAGTTTGTTACGAACGGCTTGAAAATAGGCGATTATTTGCCCGATGATGTGGATGAAGAAGTCGATATTTTGGTGCGCTATCCGCAAGATAAGCGCGACATAGGTCGATTTGATCAACTGAGAGTGAAAACGGCAGCTGGTCTGGTACCGATTACGAATTTTGCTCAAATCAAACCAGATCATAAGCAAGACACTATTCGTCGGGTCGACGGTCATCGAGTTATCAATATTAAAGCGGATATGGTGGAAGGTTACAATTTGGCGCTTGAGTTACCTAAGATTGCCGCTGGAATGGAACAGCTCGACTTACCGGAAGGCATTGAATATAAGATTCGGGGTCAAAATGAAGAGCAGGAAAACTCATCAGCATTCTTGCAAAATGCTTTTATTGTCGCGCTTGGTGTGATGGCTTTGATTTTAATTACGCAGTTTAATAGCTTTTATCAAGCTTTCTTAATCCTTAGTGCAGTGCTGTTTTCTACCGTTGGTGTCTTCGCCGGGTTACTTATTTTCCAAAAGCCATTTGGCATCATTATGTCGGGAATTGGAGTGATTGCGTTGGCTGGTATCGTGGTAAACAACAACATTGTTTTAATCGATACTTATAATCAGATGCGTAAACGTGGCTTAGAAAAATCTGAGGCTATTTTGCGTACGGGTGTGCAGCGTTTAAGACCCGTTTTACTTACGACGGTGACCACCATATTAGGCTTATTGCCAATGGTGTTAGAAATGAACATCGACTTAGTTAATCAGAAAGTGGAGTTTGGCGCACCAAGCACTCAATGGTGGTCTCAGCTTGCGACCGCTGTCGCGGGTGGTTTGGCGTTTGCGACTTTGCTAACGTTAGTTCTGACACCGTGTTTGCTTATGCTCGGGAGAGAGCATCACTCCGAACAGTAAGCTTTATCGTGATGATATCGACAAAACAAAAAGGGCAGCGAAGCTGCCCTTTTCAATACCTTGCCTTACTTCATTGCTAGCAGTTTGCTGTAGCGTTCAAGCTTGTCCATGCTAACTTTCGCGTTTGCCATGAAAGTTTGTCTCGCTTTTCCTGTCAGGGATTTAGATTGTGGCAAATTCACCGTGCGCGGGTTTTTATGGACACCATTCACAAGGAACTCATAGTGCAGGTGAGGGCCAGTTACACGGCCAGTTCCGCCAAGCGTACCGATGGTTTGGCCTTGCTTAACGCGTTGACCAGCTCGTACAGTACGTTTGGTTAAGTGCAGGTACTTGGTAATGTAAGTATTACTATGTTTAATGAAAACGTAGTTACCATTAAATTTGTTGTAAGACGATTTTTGAACGACACCATCACCAGCCGCCCAAATCGGGGTGCCCACTGGTGCTGCATAGTCCGTGCCTCTATGAGGACGAACGCGTCCCGTCACTGGATGTAAGCGGCGTGGGTTGAAGTTAGACGAAACTCGACGGAAATCCAACGGCGCGCGTAAGAATGCTTTTTTCATTGCACGCCCATTTTCGTCGTAATACTTGCCACTTTTCTGATCCAATATTGCGGTAAAGGTATCGCCTTGGTTTTTAAAGATCGCAGCAATGATTTTTCCACGGCCGATTACTTCTCCTTCTACCACTTCCTCTTGGTAAAGTACTCGGAAGCTATCGTTTTTACGAATATCTAAAGCAAAGTCGATGTCCCAACCAAATATGCCAGCCAGTTCCATGATTTGGTTACCATTTAATCCAGAAGATATTCCTGCATTCCAAAAGTTTGATTTGATGGTGGCTTCTGCGTAGTTGTACTGGAAGTCGACTTCTTTCTTATCAACTTCAGAAACGTACTTGCCGTCTTTTAATGTGATACGAAAAGTCTCGAACGCGCTTAGTGTCCTTCTTAGCTGCACCAAGTCGTTATTTTCGTCAAAGCCAAATTGCAATCGGTCACCAGGTCGAAGCCGAGTTAACTGTTTTTCTACTTCTTTGTCTGATGACACCAGTTCATGTAATAGACGAGCAGAAAGCCCTACGCGACTAAATAAGATGGCAGCACTCTCGCCATTTTTTACCTTGTATGTCTCCCAGCGCAGCACGGCGGGAACCGCAGGCGATGAACTATTTAGTGCACTGAGTTCGAGGGAAACTGGCACAGGATAATGTTGACCAACTTTTAATCGGCTCTGCTGCGGGTCTAGGTCTTGCGGATCAGGTAAAAAGAAGAGCGCGAAGATAATCAGCGCACTAAAAAAACCGATCAATACTTTGTGCAAGAGTGGAAGTCGGACAAAAATCGAATGCATGAGGTACTTGATTGCTAAATTAAACGGAAAAAGTGACAACTACCTAGTCTAACGTGTTTCAAAATGCATCGCTATTCAAGTAATATGTTCAGCTATTATATTTTTGCCAAATCTGTGGGAGTGAACAAGAATGGCGAGCATTGAAGCTGCACTAGCCGAGATTAAGCGCGGTGTTGAAGAGCTGATTCCAGAAGAAGAGCTAATCGCAAAACTAAAAGAAGACCGTCCTCTACGTATTAAATTGGGCGCTGATCCAACAGCACCTGACATTCACCTAGGCCATACGGTTATTTTCAATAAGCTTCGCTTGTTCCAAGAACTAGGTCATGAAGTGACGTTCCTAATCGGTGACTTCACTGCAATGGTTGGTGACCCAACAGGTAAAAACACAACTCGTCCACCGCTAAGTCGCGAAGACGTATTGCGTAACGCTGAAACGTACAAAGAGCAAGTGTTCAAAATTCTCGATCCTGCAAAGACTAAAATTCAGTTTAACTCTGAGTGGCTGTCTGAACTGGGCGCAGAAGGTATGATTCGCCTTGCGGCAAACCAAACCGTTGCTCGTATGCTAGAGCGTGACGACTTTAAAAAGCGTTACGCGGGTGGTCAGCCAATTGCTATTCATGAGTTCATGTACCCACTTCTACAAGGCTGGGACTCAGTAGCAATGGAAACGGATGTTGAATTAGGTGGTACAGACCAGAAGTTCAACCTTCTAATGGGTCGTGAGCTGCAAAAGTCTCACGGTCAAAAACCTCAGGTTGTACTGATGATGCCGCTTCTAGTGGGCCTTGATGGCGAGAAGAAGATGTCTAAGTCAGCAAACAACTACATCGGTATCAGCGAAGCGCCAAGCGAAATGTTTGGTAAAATCATGTCTATTTCTGATGACCTAATGTGGAGCTACTACGAGCTGCTCTCTTTCCGTCCTCTGGAAGAGATTGCTCAATTCAAAGCTGATGTAGAAGCGGGCAAAAACCCTCGTGACATCAAAGTATTGCTAGCAAAAGAAATTATTGCTCGTTTCCACAGTGAAGCCGATGCCGATGCAGCAGAGCAAGAATTCGTAAACCGTTTTGCGAAGAACCAAATTCCTGATGAAATGCCAGAGTTTGACTTTGACGCAGGTCGCCCAGTGAGTAATCTGTTGAAAGAAGCAGGCTTATGTCCATCATCGTCAGATGCGATGCGCATGGTTAAGCAGGGCGCTGTGAAGATTGATGGTGAAAAAATTGCGGACAGCAAATTTGCTCCAGAAGCGGGTACTTACGTGTTCCAAGTAGGTAAACGTAAATTTGCTCGTATTACTATTCAGTAATCCATAATGACTGCAAATGAAAGCGTCCGAAGGGCGCTTTTTTTGTATGAAAATTTAGCAAAAACGGCAAAGTAAAACTTCCATACCTGATGAACTTTGCTACTATACTTGCGCTGCCAATAATGGCAGCGCTATCGGAGATTTACATGAACAATACCGACCATCCTCCCAGTCGTTGGGTGAGTAAGATTAAGGGAGCGAAATAACCCGCTTCGGTATTGGCGATCTCCGCCTTACCTAAGTGGTGAGGCATCTTTTCTAATTTTTTTCTCGTTATTTCCTTCATACATTCTGAATAGACAGTGCATTCGCATTGGTTTTCTCTGTGCATCTTATTTGTTGTCTGACTTTTAGCGTGCAAGAGTGGCTTTTCATGCTTTGTCGATGGTCGTTACCAATGCCAATCGGGAGATTCGCCATGACGGTAATGAACAACACTTTTATTGAAACAACACCAAACTTTTCTGAAGTAGAAATTGGTGCAGCTCGCAATGCATTCTTGCAGTACGAGCAAGAGCAACAAGTCCATTTGCTTACGGTTATGCCGATTGATGAGGCTGTAGGTATTTTACAGCATTGCTCTGTCGGCTATGTGAATAGTCTTATTGCTCAACTTGAGCAAGCAGGCCATGACAAACGCGCACGTCATTATGCTCACCAATTAGGTCTGCATATGTCTGAAGTTGATACACCTGATGGTTATTTATCGACTAGTGTTTTGGGGCACGTGAAGCAGCGTATTGGGTGGATCATTGCACTGGCTCTTTTAGGGATAGTGTCAGGCTTGATCATTGCTCAGTATGAGGACACCCTTAGTCAGCTTGTTTTACTTGCAGTGTACATGCCAGTGATTGCAGCTGCTGGTGGTAACACAGGAACACAAGCAGCAACTTTAGTGATTCGTGCTCTTGCTACTGGAGAGTTAAAAAAACGCCAATGGTTAGAAGTTTTGTGGAAAGAGAGCCGAGTCGCTCTATTTATTGCGCTAGCGATCGCTATCGTGATGATTGGACGCATTATGTTATTTAGTGCAGGACAATCAACAGGAGGCTTTGAACTGACCGATATCGCACTGGCAATAGCAGTTGCGCTGTTCATTCAAGTCACCATTTCTACAACATTGGGCGGGCTGTTGCCAATTATTGCACGAGCTTGCAAGTTGGACCCAGCCGTATTGGTGAGTCCAGTTCTTGCGTCTATCGTCGATATTTCAGGAATGTGGATTTACTTTAACGTGGTGAACTATTTCTTAGGTATTGCCTGACTAAAGTTCACAATGTCATTGTAAAAAAGCTGCTCAAAATGTGTAATCGGGGCGATGACAGGTGTGTTGTCGTCCCGTTTTTCTGGGAAGTAGTCTGAAACAAACTGAACAAAAATGGTGTTAGGTTGACCATTTTTATCCAAGCCATATCCAGCCATATTGTAAGTACCGTAGATAGAGCCACTTTTCGCTATCAGCTGTCCTTTAATTGGAAGTTTTCGCATACTTTGTCGGTACTTTAATGTGCCGGATTCACCTGATTTCGGCATGATGGCAATCAATTTGAGTTCGTTTTCATGCTTCCAAATATAGCGCAGCATTTCAGCCATCTTGGTCGCGGAGATCCGGTTATTTCGCGAAAGTCCTGAGCCGTCTTCTAGGCGCGCATTACGAATATCAATACCAGTGTTGGCGAAAATGATCTGCTTGATCGCTTCTGTACCGTTAGTAAAACTGCCTGGCTGAACGAAAAATTTAGCACCAAGTGTTTTGGTTAATGTGTCGGCAATCAAGTTGTCAGAGTTTTTGAGCATATCTTCAAGAATGTCTGGTAAGGCCTTTGATTGATGCATTGCGATGAGCTTTCGCTGCTTTTCTGGCGCCGTACCGACCCTAATCTTTCCTGATACCCCAATGTTGAGCTCCTTGAGCAAAGTCGCCAACCTTTGACTGGTGTAACGCTCAGGGTCTTGAACCGCAAATTTCAGTGGCAATGGTTTGTCTCTTTCAACCAAGCACCCTGTTAGCTTGTAGTTGTTATCGGGATTTGCAACTAAACCTAAGTCACAATGACGACTTTTCTTAATGGTTTTAGAAACTGTTTCTACGGTACTTGTGACACGAATAGGTTGATGCTCTGGTACGTAGACCCGCGTTCCACCATCTTTTTGTGTATAGATAGAGGCTTGTACACAGTTGTTATTGAGTGTGATGGTCGATGCCGGAGCGCTGTAGCAAACTCCCAAGATATCCCATGGCCAGCCCACCGCACGGTTATAACCAGTGAATGCGCTGTTATCGAGCCATAGGTCACCGTTAATCCGTTTTAAGCCATTTTTCTTAGCTAGAGTGAGGAGTGATTTTAAGTCGTTGGTTTGGAGTGTTGGGTCGCCGACAAAGTAAATCACTGCATCTGAGTTCGACGTTTCCAGCTTGGTTCGAAACCGGAAATTATCACCCAGTTCTAGCTTTGCGGCTAATGCGGTGACGATTTTTAATGTACTCGCTGGTGGGAACAGTTGTTCGGTAGGATGAACACCGTCAAGCTCAGCATTTTCACTGAGTTTTTCCGCAACTAAACTGATGCGGGCGCCTTCAGGCAGCACTTCTTGATGAGGGTACGCTTGTGAAAAAGCAGAAAGTAATGAAGAGAATATGAGCAAGGGCCAACGTAAACGCATAATGATACTTTCTAAGGTGAGTTATGTGATTGAGTATACGCAAGTCCTTTCAATATGCTAGGTAACTAAAGAAATGCTTCAAATGTCTTCATGAATGAGACACGAGAGAAAGGCGCGCTGCTTAAAATTAAGTATAAAAAATGCCCGCTTAAAGCGGGCATTCGATATTCTAGTCAAAGACCGGAATTAGAAGTCGTAACGTAGACCTAGAGCTAGCTCGTCTTCAGCATCGATCTTAGTTGCAACTGTTTTGCTCGTGTCAGTTGAACCAAACTTGTCACCTGCATCAATCAGGTTGAAGTTGTAAGAAATGTAACCACGGAAGTTAGGCTTGAAGTAGTAAGAAGCATCAACAGCGAAGTTGTTTGCAGAAGTTTCGTTGTTAGTTTCTGCATTGTTGTATGATGTTGTAAATACTGTTTGGCCTAGAGTGTAAGCACCCGCTAGCTCGTAACCAGTGTAATCAACTGTGTTACTGTTGTTTGAATCTTCCATTTTCTCGCCGTCAGTGAATACACCAGCGAAGTAAAGATCAGACATTGTGTAAGATGCAGCTAGCATGTACTCGTTAGCTTTGTCTTGATCTGCGTAACCAGCACCTAGCTCAAGACCAGTGTCAGCTAGAGCGTAGATTGCAGATAGAGAGTAACCGTCTTGTTTGTTGTCGTAGTACTCACCAGTGTTTTTGTTTTCCATACGATCAGCGAAGCGGTAGCTTGCTTTTACGCTTAGGTTTTCAAACTGGCCTTTGTAAGCCATCATGTTGTCTGTACGGTCTGATACAGCTAGTTTGTCTGCTGCAGAGTTACCGTGGTAAGCCATGATATCTGTGAAGTCAGTGATAACGCCTAGTGCACCTTCAGTTTTACCGTATGCGAACTCACCGTAAGCACCGCCAAGACCAGCGTAAGCAAGACGAGTTTCTAGATCGCTCTTGTCGTCGCCGTCTACAGTACCGTTTTGAGCAGTCTCAAATTCACCTTCCCAGAAACCAACACCGTATAGGTTGTCATTGATTTCTTGTTTACCAAGGAAGTTTAGACGGATGCGAGATTTGTCTTGAGCGTCGCCATCTTTCATAGATAGACGTGCTTCAGCACGGCCGCCCATTTCTAGAGAAGTACCGTCTTGGTTGTAAAGTTCAGCTGCGTTTACGCCAGTTGCCATAGCTGCTGCAGATACAGAAAGAGCAATTAGAGTCTTTTTCATCTTATTTGTCCTAGTTAGCTGTCCATAATCATTGTTGTATGGGGGAGAGGTGATCTCTCACAAGTTGTTGGTCCAAAATTGGCTAATTGAGCGATATAGTTCGCACTTGTAAGCCATTGATCTAACAACTCGCTGGACATGTTTTACTGCTAAAGTTTCCGTATGAGTTAGTAAAATGATATAAATCCCACTGATGAACACTGTTCAATTGTGCGTTGTTTTTATTTAAATTACTGTTTTTGATTGAAATTATTGGCAATGACATTGGCCTGACATTGATTAGTTTTTATCTTTTTTGAGGTTTTTGGTGTAATGAACAGTGTTGTTTTTCAATAAATTGAGAAGGTGATTCGCCCTAGAACCGCTCTAAAAGTGAGTTATATCATTATGCCGAAAAGGCATAGTCTTGCTGTCTTTCGAATTAAGATGATTTCGTCCGGGAGTTTGTTTACACTAAACGAAATACATCTTTAAGCGCACTACCCAGTCCTATGACAGGGTGGGCTTTTTTTGTCCAAAGACCCATTTGGGCTTGAGGTTATAAAATGGAAAAAGTTCCAATGACACTACGTGGCGAGCAAAAGCTACGTGCAGAACTCGATCGTCTACTTAAACTACGTCCTCAGATCTCAGAGGCAATTGCTGAAGCTCGTGAGCTAGGTGATTTAAAAGAGAATGCTGAATATCACGCCGCTCGTGAAGAGCAGGGCATTTGTGAAGCACAAATCCGTGACATTGAATACAAACTGTCAGTTGCTCAAGTTATTGATGTAACGAAGATGGAGAACACGGGTAAAGTTATTTTTGGTTCAACCGTAACCTTGATTGATATCGACACCGAAGAAGAAAAAACGTACCAAATCGTTGGTGATGACGAAGCCGATATCAAAGCAGGTCGCATTTCAGTGAGCTCACCTATTGCTCGTGGCCTGATTGGTAAGATGGAAGGCGATGAAGTTGCTATTCAAACTCCAGGTGGCGCGAAAGACTTCGAAATTGACCGAGTAGAATATATCTAAGTCGTTTGGAGTAGCATTACTACTCTGATAAAACGCAAAAAGGTCGCCTCAGGCGACCTTTTTTCTTCAGCAACGTAAGTAGAGTTACTTACGAGGGATTTCGATTTTACGCTCTTCAGACTGGCGATATAGCACAAGCACTTTACCAATAGTCTGAACTTTTTCAGCGCCCGTCTCACGTACGATAGCGTCGATGATTAGCTGTTTTGTTTCACGATCTTCCGAAGCAACTTTTACTTTGATAAGTTCGTGATGGTTAAGAGCGATTTCAATTTCTGCTAGCACGGCTTCTGTAAGTCCATTTGCGCCCATTAGCACAACAGGTTTTAAACTGTGAGCTAGGCCTTTAAGGTGCTGCTTTTGTTTGGTGCTTAGGTTCATTACGCGGCCAATTTTCTTTAAAATAAGGGTTGAAAAAAGCTATTTTAACGCCATCTATTGCTGAAGACTATAATTTATTGAGTAATAGGTAGCGCCTATTAAAACAATAGCTCCAATTTGTGCCTTGTTGGGATTAAAATGAGTAAACAAAAACATTCGGCTAGTTCTGGTCGTTGGTTGAAAGAACACTTTGATGATAAATACGCGAATGAAGCCCGAAAAAAAGGCTACCGCTCACGTGCTTATTTCAAGATCGATGAGATTCAAACGAAAGATAAATTGTTAAAGCCTGGAATGACAGTCGTCGACTTGGGGGCTGCGCCGGGCGGATGGTCTCAATATGCTGCTAAGATAGTAGGGGACAGTGGTCAGATCATCGCGTGTGACTTGCTTCCTATGGACCCGATTGCTGGCGTTAGCTTTTTACAAGGCGACTTTCGTGATGATGCGGTATTGGAAGCTTTGCTAGAAAGGATCCAACCTTCCATGGTAGACGTAGTAATGTCTGATATGGCGCCTAACATCGCGGGAAACAATTCTGTTGATCAACCTCGCGCTATGTATTTAGTTGAATTAGCTTTAGATATGTGTCGACAAGTTCTAGCGCCTAATGGTAGCTTTGTCGTAAAGGTTTTCCAAGGGGAAGGCTTCGATCAGTATGTGAAAGAAGTCCGAGACATGTTTAAAGCCGTAAAAATTAGAAAACCAGACTCATCGCGAGCTCGCTCTCGAGAGGTCTTCGTCGTAGCCACTGGTTACAAAGGTTAACCATTTTGCTCTCTTGAGAGCGTGTTAACACTATAGCTACAGTTAATGAACTGTAGTACCCTACCTTTAATTACAATTAGTTATCGAGAGGCTTACACCTTGAGTGACATGGCAAAAAATTTAATTCTGTGGCTTGTTATCGCCGTCGTATTGATGTCGGTATTCCAGAGCTTTGGCCCTGGAGAAAGCAATGGCAGAACCGTGGATTACACCACGTTTGTACAGGAAGTTGGCCAAGGCCAGATTCAAGAAGCAACTTTTAAAGACGGTGAAATTAGCTTTGTTCGTCGTGGCGGCGGTGCCAAAATGGTCACTTACATGCCAGTGTATGACCAAAAGCTTCTAGATGACCTAATTAACCAAAACGTGAAAGTACAAGGCACGCCTCCAGAAGAGCAAAGCTTGCTGGGTACTATCTTCATCTCTTGGTTCCCAATGATCTTACTAATTGGTGTATGGATTTTCTTCATGCGTCAAATGCAAGGCGGCGGTGGTAAAGGCGCCATGTCTTTTGGTAAGAGCAAAGCTCGAATGATGAGCGAAGAACAAATCAAGACAACTTTTGCTGACGTTGCAGGTTGTGACGAAGCAAAAGAAGACGTGAAAGAGCTGGTGGACTACCTACGCGATCCAAGCCGCTTCCAAAAGCTGGGCGGTAAGATTCCAACGGGTGTTCTAATGGTTGGTCCTCCTGGTACGGGTAAAACGCTTCTAGCGAAAGCCATTGCCGGTGAGGCGAAAGTACCATTCTTTACTATCTCTGGTTCTGATTTCGTAGAAATGTTCGTTGGTGTTGGTGCATCTCGTGTGCGTGACATGTTTGAACAAGCAAAGAAAGCTGCACCTTGTATCATCTTTATCGATGAGATCGATGCGGTAGGTCGTCAACGTGGCGCAGGTGTTGGTGGTGGTCATGATGAACGTGAACAAACACTAAACCAAATGCTCGTTGAGATGGATGGTTTCGAAGGTAACGAAGGTATTATCGTTATAGCTGCGACTAACCGTCCGGATGTGCTGGACCCTGCGTTACTGCGTCCTGGTCGTTTTGACCGCCAAGTAGTAGTTGGTCTTCCAGATGTACGTGGCCGTGAACAGATCCTAAAAGTTCACATGCGTAAGGTCCCTCTAGCGGGTGATGTAGAGCCTTCTCTCATCGCACGTGGTACACCAGGCTTCTCTGGTGCTGACCTAGCAAACTTAGTTAACGAAGCAGCCTTGTTTGCTGCGCGAGGTAACAAGCGCAACGTTTCTATGGTTGAGTTTGAACTGGCGAAAGACAAAATCATGATGGGTGCTGAGCGCCGTTCAATGGTGATGTCTGAGGAAGTGAAAGAGTCAACCGCATACCACGAAGCGGGTCACGCGATTGTTGGTCGCTTGGTTCCTGAACACGATCCAGTGTACAAAGTGTCTATCATTCCACGTGGTCGTGCGTTGGGTGTAACAATGTACCTTCCAGAGCAGGACCGCGTGAGTATGTCTCGCCAACACCTAGAATCAATGATTTCTAGCTTGTACGGTGGTCGTTTAGCAGAAGAACTTATCTACGGTGCTGACAAAGTATCAACCGGTGCTTCTAATGATATCGAGCGCGCAACAGATATTGCTCGTAAGATGGTTACTCAATGGGGTTTCTCTGAAAAGCTTGGCCCTCTGCTGTATGCAGAAGATGAAGGCGAAGTGTTCTTAGGACGTAGTGTAACTCAGACTAAACATGTGTCTGACGATACAGCGAAGTTGATTGATGACGAAGTTCGTCAGATCATTGACCGCAACTACGATCGTGCGAAGAAGATTCTTCAAGAGAACATGGATATCATGCATGCGATGAAAGATGCGCTGATGAAGTATGAAACCATTGATGCTCGCCAGATTGATGACTTAATGGAGCGCAAAGCTGAAATTCGTGAGCCTGCGGGCTGGAGTGATAACTCAGCAAGCAAACCAGAAGACAGCGACAAGCCTCAAGCAAAGCAAGAAGTTAAAGAAGAAGCAACGGAGACTGCGAAAGATGCAGAACAGCCTAGCTCTTCTGAAACAATTTCTAACGAAGCGCCTGAAAAGAAAGACTCTGAATAAAGAGTATCGATAATATTAAACCCCGAGTTATCTCGGGGTTTTTGTGTTTATGATGATGATTACAGCAAATAACAAATCTTTGGACCTTTCGCGTCCACATGTCATGGCCATTCTAAATGTGACACCGGATTCCTTTTCGGATGGCGGTAAATACAACTCAATTGAACTTGCTCTTGCTCAAGTTGATAAAATGATAAAGGCTGGTGTAAGTATTGTTGATGTTGGTGGTGAATCAACAAGACCTGGTGCACCGGATGTGTCTTTGGAAGAAGAGCTTAGGCGTGTTGTCCCAGTAATCAAAGCCATTCGTGAAAAATATGATGTATGGATTTCCGTTGACACCAGTAAAGCAGAAGTGATGCGTCAAGCAATTGATGCTGGGGCTGATTTGATCAATGACATCCGCTCGCTGCAAGAGCCAGGTGCTCTGGAAGTCGCAGCAGAAGCAAACCTTCCAATTTGTCTGATGCATATGAAAGGTCAGCCTAGGACCATGCAAGTTGACCCTCATTATGATGATTTAATGGGGGACGTGTCGGCTTTTCTAGAAGAACGTATCGCGGCGTGTGAAGCAGCAGGGATTGATAAATCTCAACTGATTCTCGATCCTGGGTTTGGCTTTGGCAAAACAATCGAGCACAATTATCATATGCTTGCTCATCTTGAAAAGTTTCATGAATTCGGCCTGCCTATTTTGGCTGGCATGTCTCGTAAATCCATGATCTTCAAACTGTTAGACAAGCCAGCGGCAGAGTGTACGAACGCAAGTGTCGTTTGTGCTACGATTGCCGCGATGAAAGGCGCGCAGATCATTCGCGTGCATGACTTTGAAGAGACAATCGAAGCGATGAAAGTTGTTGAGATGACGAAAAACAATATTTAAAAATAATAAAGGAAAGTTTATGTCGAATGAAAGACGTTACTTTGGTACTGACGGTGTGCGCGGTAAAGTAGGACAATACCCAATCACTCCAGACTTCGTACTTAAGCTTGGCTGGGCTGCTGGTCGTGTACTAGCGAAACAAGGCACAAAGAAAGTTATCATAGGTAAAGATACACGTATTTCAGGTTATATGCTTGAATCTGCACTAGAGGCTGGCCTTGCAGCTGCGGGACTTAAAGCAACATTTACTGGTCCCATGCCAACTCCAGCTGTGGCATATTTAACTCAGACTTTCCGTGCCGAGGCTGGTATTGTGGTTTCTGCATCACATAACCCATATTACGACAACGGCATTAAATTCTTTTCTTCTGAGGGTACTAAGCTACCTGACGATATCGAATTGGCGATCGAAGCTGAGTTAGATAAAGAAATTGAATGTGTGGAGTCTGCTGAGCTTGGTAAAGCAACCCGCCTAAATGATGCAGCTGGTCGTTACATCGAATTCTGTAAGAGTACTTTCCCATCTGAGTTGAGCCTTGCGAACTTTAAGATCGTAGTAGACTGTGCGCACGGTGCAACGTACCACATCGCTCCAAATGTTTTCAAAGAACTTGGGGCAGAAGTTATCGCTATGGGCGTAGAGCCTAACGGCATCAACATTAATGAAAAAGTGGGCGCAACAGACGTACGAGCTCTTCAACAGCGTGTTGTTGAAGAGCAAGCGCATCTTGGTCTCGCATTTGATGGTGATGGTGACCGCATCATTATGGTCGACCACCTAGGTAACAAAGTTGATGGTGACCAAATTGCTTATATCATCGCTCGTGATGCACTTCGTCGTGGTGAGCTAAAGGGTGGTGTTGTTGGTACACTAATGACTAACTTGGGTATGGAAAATGGTTTAAAGCAGCTAGGCATTCCGTTTGTACGTGCTGCTGTTGGTGACCGTTATGTCATGGAGCAACTGCTAGAAAAAGGTTGGAAAATTGGTGCTGAAAACTCAGGCCATGTGATCTTATTAGATAAAGTCACAACCGGCGATGCGATTGTTGCTGCACTTCAAGTACTTGCTTCTGTAATTGGCAGCGATATGTCTTTATATGAACTATCGCAAGGAATGACATTATATCCTCAGGTTTTAGAAAATGTCCGTTTCTCAGGAGAAAGTAACCCTCTTGAAGCTACAGCTGTATTAAACGCTGTCGCTGAAGTAGAGGCGACACTTGGTGATAAAGGGCGTGTACTGCTGCGTAAGTCTGGCACTGAGCCTTTGATCCGCGTTATGGTGGAAGGCGAAGATGGTGAACTAGTTCAACACTCAGCATTGAAAATCGCTGAGGCTGTTAAAGCAAGTTGTTAATCATTGCGTTAAAGCATGTCTTGAATGAAAAGGGCATCTTTTGCCCTTTTTTTGAGCGCTTAACGCATTGGCATTGATTTTTTACTAATTTTCCCTTGTCAGCGTTACTGGCTTTCGCTAGTATTGCTCCGCCTCCCGTTAGGAGGTCGCTAGCCTTGTTCATAATGATTTATTCTTTTGAACGGCGCTGGCTCAACAATTTGGAACATAGGTGGAAAAAATGTTTTCAGTTCTACTTGTGATTTACCTGTTGGCAGCGCTTGGTGTGATTGGCCTTGTGTTGATTCAACAAGGTAAAGGCGCAGATATGGGAGCCTCGTTCGGTGCTGGTGCTTCAAACACAGTGTTTGGTGCTGGCGGCTCAGGTAATTTCTTAACCCGAACAACTGCTATTTTAGCAACCGTATTCTTTATCGTTAGCTTGTTACTTGGTCGTATGTCTACGCACCAGACTGAATCACAATGGGTAGACCCAACGTTAGGTCAACCAGTTGTTGAACAAGTTAAGGATGCAGCGAGTGAAGTTCCTGCCCCAGCGGGTGATGAAATTCCTCAATAAGCTGTAAGGTTTTGATGCCGAGATGGTGAAATTGGTAGACACGCTAGCATGAGGTGCTAGTGCCTTAGGTGTGAGGGTTCGAGTCCCTCTCTCGGCACCATGTATTTACAAACTTGTAAATCACTTGTTTGCGAGTATAATGCTCAGCAAGTCGGACGCGGGGTGGAGCAGCTTGGTAGCTCGTCGGGCTCATAACCCGAAGGTCGTCGGTTCAAATCCGGCCCCCGCAACCAATCTCTTTCTTTAAAAGGAAATCGTAGATTGGCAAGTTTGCGTAGTGCTAACCACACTACGAGTTAAGAAAAGCAATTGTTGGCTATTCTTAACGTATCAGGGTCCAGCAGCATAAAACCCCGACTATCGGGGTTTTTTGTTATCTGAGCTTTTTGAAATAGCTCAGATACTGCTTGGTTTTTTGATTGGGCTCTGAGCCCTTTTTTTGTTTCTGGAGTGGTTAAATGACTGGTTTAGAAAGACAACTTACTGAAATGCTTGACGCGCCAGTAGCGGCATCAGGTTATGAGTTAGTTGGATTAGAATTCATTCGTGCAGGCGCGCACTCAACGTTACGTATCTACATTGACCATGAAAATGGTATTAACGTAGACGACTGTGCAGAAGTTAGCCACCAAGTTAGTGCAGTTTTAGACGTTGAAGATCCAATTTCTGTTGCTTACAGCCTAGAAGTGTCTTCTCCAGGTTTAGAAAGACCACTTTTTAAAGCAGCACATTACGAGCAATTTATTGGTCACGAGGTCAGCATCGTATTGAAAATGGCTGTAGCAAACCGTCGTAAGTGGAAAGGTATTATCCACGGTGTTGATGGCGAAACAGTGACAATTACTGTAGACGGTCAGCAAGAAGAGTTTGCTCTAAGTAACATTTCCAAAGCTAACCTGATCCCTAAATTTTAGTTCCCTAAAAAAGTTTAAGCTTAGAGGCTAAATACAATGAGTAAAGAAATTTTAGCGGTAGCAGAAGCGGTATCGAACGAAAAAGCGGTACCTCGTGAGCGTATCTTTGAGGCTCTTGAGATTGCTCTAGCAACTTCTACAAAGAAAAAATACGAAATCGAAATCGACGTACGTGTTGCCATTGACCGTAAAACCGGTGAATTTGTAACTTACCGCCGTTGGTTAGTTGTTGATGACGTTGAGAACCCTACAAAAGAGATCTCACTAGAAGCAGCGCAATACGAAGATGATTCAATCGAGCTTGGCGACTACGTAGAAGACGAAATCGAATCAGTAACGTTTGACCGTATTACGACTCAAACTGCTAAGCAAGTTATCGTACAAAAAGTTCGTGAAGCTGAGCGCGCACAAATCGTTGAACAGTTCATCGACAATGAAGGTGATCTAATCACTGGTGTCGTGAAAAAAGTAAACCGTGACACAATCGTGCTTGATCTTGGTAATAACGCTGAAGCGGTAATCCTGCGTGATGACCAACTTCCTCGTGAAAACTTCCGTCCAGGCGACCGCGTACGTGGCCTTCTTTACAAAGTCGCGCCTGAAGCACGTGGTTTCCAATTGTTCATCACTCGTTCTAAGCCAGAAATGTTGGCAGAACTGTTCCGTGTTGAAGTGCCTGAAATCGCAGAAGATATTATCGAGTTGAAAGGCGCAGCACGTGATCCTGGTTCTCGCGCTAAGATCGCTGTCAAAACAAATGACAAACGTATCGACCCTGTAGGTGCGTGTGTTGGTATGCGTGGTGCACGTGTACAAGCTGTTTCTGGCGAACTTGGTGGTGAGCGTATCGATATCGTTCTTTGGGATGATAACCCAGCTCAATTCGTTATCAACGCAATGGCGCCAGCTGATGTTGCTTCTATCATCGTTGATGAGGATGCACACTCAATGGACATCGCAGTTGAAGCTGACAACCTAGCGCAAGCTATTGGTCGTAACGGTCAAAACGTGCGTCTAGCATCTCAACTAACAGGTTGGGAACTGAATGTTATGACAGTTGCTGATCTTCAGAAGAAACACGCTGAAGAATCACAAGCATCTATTGAAAACTTCATGAAGTACCTAGATATTGAAGAAGACTTCGCTCAACTTCTTGTTGAAGAAGGTTTCTCAACGCTAGAAGAAATCGCATACGTGCCAGTTAACGAGCTACTAGAAATCGATGGTTTGAATGAAGAACTAATCGAAGAGCTTCGTGGACGTGCAAAAGATGCACTAACGACGATCGCACTAGCACAAGAAGAGTCTTTTGAAGGTCTAGAACCAGCTGAGGACCTACTTGCACTTGAAGGTCTTGAGCGTGAGATGGCATTTAAATTGGCAGCGAAAGGTGTAGCGACACTGGAAGATCTTGCTGACCAAGGTATTGACGACTTAGAAGGTATCGAAGGCCTGACCGAAGAACGTGCAGGTGAGCTAATTATGGCCGCACGTAACATCTGTTGGTTCGGCGAAGAAGCATAATTTTCGGCAAGGAGGAAGCGGCATGACACAATTAACAGTTAAAGCACTGAGTGATGAGATTGGTACGCCAGTCGACCGCTTGATTGAACAACTTGCTGACGCTGGCATTAAAAAGGCGAGCTCTGACAATGTTACTGATGAAGAGAAGCAGAAGCTTCTCTCTCATTTAAAGAAAGAACACGGTGATAAATCAGGTGATTCAGAGCCGACTCGCCTTACGCTTCAGCGTAAAACTCGTAGTACACTTAGTGTGAACGCGGGTGGTGGTAAGAGTAAGAATGTTCAGGTTGAGGTGCGCAAAAAACGTACATACGTGAAGCGCAGCACAATTGAAGATGAAGCGAAACGTGAAGCTGAAGAAGCAGCACAACGTGAAGCAGAAGAAGCAGCAAAACGTGCAGCAGAAGAAGCTGCAAAACGTGAAGCTGAAGAAGCTGCAAAACGTGAAGCTGAAGAAGCTGCAAAACGTGAAGCGGAAGAAAAAGCGAAACGTGAAGCTGAAGAAAAAGCGAAGCGAGACGTAGATACGAATGCACAACGTAATGCTGAAGAAAAAGCAAAGCGTGATGCTGAAGAGAAAATTAAGCAAGAAGCAGCGCGAAAAGAGGCCGACGAGCTTAAACGTCGTCAGGAAGAAGAAGCTAAGCGTAAGGCTGAAGAGGAAAGTCAGCGCAAGCTTGAAGAAGCTCGCGAATTGGCTGAAAAGAATAAAGAGCGTTGGTCTGCTGCAGAAGAGAAAAAGGGTGATATGGAAGATACAGATTACCATGTAACGACTTCACAATACGCACGTGAAGCCGAAGATGAAGCAGATCGCAAAGTAGAAGGCGGTCGTCGTAAGAAGAAAAAAGCAGCTTCGGGTAAAGACGACCAAGCTCGCGGTGGCCGTAACAACCAACGTGGCGGTAGAGGTCGTAAGGGCAAACTTGCTAAGCCGACTTCAATGCAGCACGGGTTTGATAAGTCAGCAACGGTTGCTAAGCAAGACGTTGTAATTGGCGAAACGATCGTTCTATCAGAACTCGCTAACAAGATGTCGGTTAAAGCGACAGAAGTTATCAAAGTAATGATGAAGATGGGCGCTATGGCGACTATCAACCAAGTGATCGACCAAGAAACAGCACAACTTGTTGCTGAAGAAATGGGCCATAAAGTAGTTCTTCGTAAAGAGAACGAACTGGAAGAAGCGGTACTATCTGACCGTGACACTAACGCGGAAGCAGTTCCACGTGCTCCAGTTGTTACTATCATGGGTCACGTTGACCACGGTAAAACGTCAACACTTGACTACATCCGTCGCACACACGTTGCTTCTGGCGAAGCGGGTGGTATTACTCAGCACATTGGTGCGTACCACGTTGAAACAGACAACGGCATGATCACGTTCCTTGATACTCCTGGACACGCAGCGTTTACTGCAATGCGTGCTCGTGGTGCTCAAGCAACAGATATCGTTGTTCTTGTAGTTGCAGCAGACGATGGCGTAATGCCACAAACAGTAGAAGCGATTCAGCACGCGAAAGCGGCAGGCGTTCCTCTAATTGTTGCTGTGAACAAGATCGATAAAGAAGACGCGAACCCAGATAACGTTAAGAACGAGCTTGCTCAATACGACGTTATTCCTGAAGAGTGGGGCGGTGAGAACATGTTCGTTCACATCTCTGCTAAACAGGGTACAAACATCGATGGTCTTCTAGAAGCAATCCTTCTTCAGTCTGAAGTTCTTGAACTTACAGCTGTAGCTGAGGGCATGGCATCTGGTGTTGTTGTTGAATCTCGCCTAGATAAAGGTCGTGGTCCAGTTGCAACAGTACTTGTTCAATCAGGTACACTAAACAAAGGCGACATCGTTCTTTGTGGTCAAGAATACGGCCGTGTTCGTGCAATGCGTGATGAGCTAGGTAAAGAAATTACTTCGGCTGGCCCATCTATCCCTGTAGAGATCCTAGGTCTTTCAGGTGTACCATCTTCAGGTGATGAAGCAACAGTAGTTCGTGACGAGCGTAAAGCGCGTGAAGTAGCTAACTACCGTGCTGGTAAGTTCCGTGAAGTGAAACTTGCTCGTCAGCAGAAATCTAAACTAGAGAACATGTTCTCTAACATGACTGCTGGTGAAGTTGCTGAACTTAACGTTGTACTTAAAGCAGACGTTCAAGGTTCTGTAGAAGCAATCGCTGACTCACTAGTTAAGCTATCTACTGACGAAGTTAAAGTGAACATCGTTGGTTCTGGTGTAGGTGGTATTACGGAAACTGACGTAGTACTAGCGGAAGCTTCAAACGCAATCATCCTTGGCTTTAACGTTCGTGCAGATGCTTCTGCTCGCCGTGCTGTTGAAGCCGCAGCTGTTGACTTACGTTACTACTCAATCATTTACCAATTGATTGATGAAGTGAAACAAGCAATGGGCGGTATGCTTGCTCCAGAATTCAAGCAAGAGATCATTGGTCTTGCTGAAGTTCGTGACGTGTTTAAGTCACCGAAACTGGGCGCTATCGCTGGTTGTATGGTTACAGAAGGTGTGATCAAGCGTAACAACCCAATCCGTGTACTACGTGATAACGTTGTTATTTACGAAGGTGAACTAGAGTCACTACGTCGTTTCAAAGACGACGTTCAAGAAGTTAAGAATGGCTACGAATGTGGTATCGGCGTTAAGAACTACAATGATGTTCGCGTTGGTGACCAAATCGAAGTCTTCGAAATCGTTGAAATTAAACGTACTCTAGACTAATTGACTAAAATTACTAATATTGTCTTTGAAAGATAAGTAGTAATTGGTTGTTGAATACACCATGGGGGGCTGGCTTTGACCAACCCCCCATTCTTTCTATATAAGAGTAAAGATATGTCAAAAGAATTTAGCCGCACGCAGCGCGTTGCACAGCAGCTGCAAAAAGAACTAGCGATGATCCTTCAACGTGAAGTTCGTGACTCTCGCCTTGGCATGGTGACGATCTCAGACGTAGAAGTCTCTCGTGACCTAGCTTACGCAAAAGTATTTGTGACCTTCCTGTGTGTGGGTGAGCAAACACCTGAATCATGTCTAGCAGCGCTACGTGAGCACGAAGTGCACATTCGCATGATGTTAGGTAAGCGTATTCGTCTACGTTTAACGCCAGAAATCCGCTTCCACTATGACAATACGCTTGTTGAAGGTATGCGTATGTCTAACCTAGTGTCTGAAGTCGTTAGTTCAGACAAACAAAAGCAAAAAGATTCTGGTCGTGAGGACGAAGAATAATGGCTCGTCGTCGTAAAGGTCGTCCAATTAATGGCGTTATACTGTTGGACAAACCAACAGGTATCTCTTCCAATGATGCACTGCAAAAAGTAAAGCGAATCTACTTTGCCGAGAAAGCAGGCCACACTGGAGCCTTGGACCCATTAGCGACAGGCATGCTGCCAATTTGCTTGGGTGAAGCGACAAAATTTTCTCAGTTTCTTCTTGATTCTGATAAACGCTACCGCGTGATCGCAAAGCTGGGTGAACGTACTAATACGTCTGACTCGGATGGTGAAGTTGTAGAGACGCGTCCAGTCGATGTTACGTTAGACAAACTAAAAGCGTGCATCGATCAGTTCCGTGGCGAATCTGATCAAGTACCTTCCATGTTTTCAGCGTTGAAATATCAAGGGAAACCCTTGTATGAATACGCTCGTAAAGGCATCGAAGTTCCGCGCGAATCTCGTAAGATCACGGTATATGAGATTGTTCTTCACCGTTTTGAAGGCGATGAAGTAGAGATGGAAGTGCACTGCTCTAAAGGTACCTATATTCGTACTATCGTTGATGATCTGGGCGAAATGTTAGGTTGTGGTGCGCACGTAACTATGCTTCGTCGTACTGGTGTTGCTAAATACCCTTACGAGAATATGGTAACACTTGAGCAACTAAATGAGTTGCTAGAGCAAGCTCACCGCGAGGAACGAGCGCCTCGAGAACTACTGGACCCGCTACTTTTGCCAATGGATACAGCGGTAGAAGACTTACCAGAAGTCAACTTGGTGCCTGAACTGGCGGATATGGTCCAACATGGGCAGCCCGTTCAAGTATTTGGTGCTCCGACAGAGGGCTCACTTCGCCTTACTATGGGTGAAGAACGCTTATTTATTGGCGTTGGCGAAATGAACGAAGATGGCAAAATCGCTCCTAAGCGATTGGTCGTGTTCCGAGATGACGTTGCATCCAAGTAAATGATTGAAAATACCGACCTGAGTGTCGGTATTTTTATATTGCACGAGATAGGAAATTTCCCTATAATCCGCGCTTCGCGTAGCGGCTGAATCAGAGATTGGCTGCTACAACTTTAAACCTACTCTTATTAGGAGAGAATTATGTCTCTGAATGCAGAAACTAAAGCAGCAATCGTTGCAGAATACGCACAAGGCGAAGGCGACACTGGTTCACCAGAAGTTCAAGTAGCTCTACTTACAGCTTCTATCAACCACCTACAAGGTCACTTCAAAGCGCACAAAGGCGATCACCACAGCCGTCGTGGTCTTCTACGCATGGTTTCTCGTCGTCGTAAGCTTCTAGATTACCTAAAAGGTAAAAACCTAGCTCGCTACCAAGACCTAATCAAACGTCTAGGCCTACGTCGCTAATCAGCGACTGCATAGCAGTTTGTCTAAAAAGGGGCTTTATGCCCCTTTTTTGTTGCCTAAATTTAGCCAAATTAGACTTATGCCGTTATAATACTGGCGGCTAAACCTTGTAAGAGGTTTTCTCAAAAGCTCATAGCATTACAGTCAACCACGTCGACCAAAAGGTCGCGACTATTCAAAAGGAACTTCCGAGTTTCTTTTTACTAGTCGCGATTCGTAATGCCTTGAGTGTCAATTAACACATCTAAGATTTCTTTAAGCACTAAAGGAAGATTAGAAACAAGGAATAACAATGTTCGAAAAACCAGTTGTTAAAACGTTCCAGTACGGTAACCACACAGTTACTTTAGAAACTGGCGTTATTGCACGTCAAGCTACAGCAGCAGTTATGGTCACAATGGATGATACGTCTGTATTCGTATCTGTTGTAGGTAAAAAAGAAGCCGTTGCAGGTCAAGACTTCTTCCCACTAACGGTTAACTACCAAGAGCGTACTTACGCTGCGGGTAAAATCCCAGGCGGCTTCTTCAAACGTGAAGGTCGTCCTTCTGAAGGCGAAACGCTAACAGCTCGTCTAATCGACCGTCCAATCCGTCCGCTATTCCCAGACGCGTTTAAAAACGAAGTTCAGGTTATCGCGACAGTAATGTCTGTAAACCCAGATGTTCAGCCAGATATCGTTACAATGATCGGTACTTCTGCTGCTCTTGCTATCTCTGGCATTCCATTCAACGGCCCTATCGGTGCGGCGCGTGTTGGTCATATCGATGGTCAGCTTGTACTTAACCCTAGCCAAACTGAACTAGAAACTTCTAAGCTTGACCTTGTTGTTGCAGGTACAGAGTCAGCAGTACTGATGGTTGAGTCAGAAGCGGACAACCTAACTGAAGAAGAAATGCTAGCGGCGGTTGTTTATGGTCATGACCAACAACAAGTTGCTATTCAAGCTATCAACGAATTCAAAGCAGAAGTTGCAACTCCTGCTTGGGATTGGGTTGCTCCTGAAGAGAACACAGCGCTTAAAAATAAGATTGCTGATCTAGCAGAAGCTAAACTTGTTGAAGCTTACCAAATTACTGAGAAAATGGCTCGTTACGACCGCATCCATGAGATCGCTGCGGAAGTAAATGAAGTTCTTCTTGCTGAAGATCCTGAAGCAGACACAAAAGAAATCCACACTATCTTCCATGATCTAGAGAAGACAGTAGTACGTAGCCGTATTATTGCTGGTAACCCTCGTATCGATGGCCGTGAAAAAGACATGGTTCGTGCACTAGATGTACGTACTGGTGTTCTTCCTCGTACTCACGGTAGCGCGCTATTCACTCGTGGTGAAACTCAGGCGATCGTTACTGCAACGCTAGGTACTCAGCGTGATGCTCAAATCATCGATGAGCTAACTGGTGAGCGTAAAGATCACTTCCTACTGCACTACAACTTCCCTCCATACTGTGTAGGTGAAACTGGTTTTGTAGGTTCTCCTAAGCGTCGTGAAATCGGCCACGGTAAACTGGCGAAGCGTGGTATTGCTGCAGTAATGCCTTCTGTTGATGAGTTCCCATACACAGTACGTGTTGTATCGGAAATCACTGAATCTAACGGTTCATCTTCAATGGCTTCAGTATGTGGTACTTCTCTTGCGCTTATGGACGCAGGTGTACCAATCAAAGCATCTGTTGCTGGTATTGCAATGGGTCTTGTTAAAGAAGGTGACGATTTCGTTGTACTTTCTGACATCCTTGGCGATGAAGACCACCTAGGTGACATGGACTTTAAAGTAGCAGGTACTAACACTGGTATCACTGCACTTCAAATGGACATCAAGATCGAAGGCATCACTAAAGAAATCATGCAAATTGCGCTTAACCAAGCTCAAGGCGCACGTAAGCACATCCTATCTGTAATGGATGAAGCAATCTCTGGTGCTCGTGAAGACATCTCTGAATTTGCTCCGCGTATTCACACGATGAAGATCAGCGCAGAGAAGATCAAAGACGTTATCGGTAAAGGTGGTGCAGTTATCCGTGCTTTAACTGAAGAGACTGGTACAACTATCGAAATCGAAGACGACGGTACTATCAAGATTGCGGCAACTGAAGGCACTGCTGCGAAAGAAGCTATCCGCCGTATCGAAGAGATCACTGCTGAAGTTGAAGTGGGCCGTATCTACACAGGTAAAGTTGCACGTCTAGCGGACTTCGGTGCATTCGTAACGGTTCTTCCAGGCAAAGATGGTCTTGTACACATCTCTCAAATCGCCGAAAAACGTGTTGAGAAAGTGTCTGACTACCTAGCTGAAGGTCAAGAAGTTCAAGTTAAAGTTCTTGAAATCGACCGCCAAGGCCGTGTACGTCTAAGCATGAAAGAAGCGGTAGAAAAGCCAGCTGAAGAAGCTGCTGCTGAAGCACCGGCTGCTAAAGACGAGTAAGACAAAATGAGACTTTCAGCCTTTTATTAGATTAAGGGCCTGAAAGCATGTTATAAAAGGGGAGCATTTTCGCTCCCCTTTTTTGGTTTGTTTCGATGTATTAACCTCAAACGAGGTTATCGCCTATATTGCATTAAGAGAAACAAATCTTGAGCGGTCCAAACAGGAGTATCAATTAGTGAAATGGTTTCAAACCGCAATTTTATGTGTTGCTATCGCGCTGACCGGTTGTGCAAATACTTCTCAACAATCAGCACAAAAGTGGTTATATCCACCGATGGCGGTGCCACTTCAGCCTAGTGTTCAACAAGAAGTACAAATCGCGCGTCTATCGCAGTTGCTACAACGTCCCGACCTTAGTGATGAAGTGCGCGCTAAAATGCATTATGAGCGCGGTAGCTACTACGACAGCGTTGGTTTGCGTGATCTTGCCCGTTTGGACTTTAACCAGTCTTTGCAGTTGAATCCTGCTCAGCCGGACATCTTCAATCTTTTGGGAGTATACTTTACCCAAGTAGGAGAGTTTGATGCGGCATATGAAGCGTTTGACTCGACCATAGAGTTGGCTCCTGATAATACCTATGCTGAGCGCAACCGTGCGATTGCACTGTATTATGGTGGCCGAATCGATCTCGCTTTAGAAGATATGACCAAGCATTATCAAGAAATGCCAACGGATCCTTTTCGTTCATTATGGCTGTACATCATCGAAGCTGAGCAAAATCCAGAGCAAGCAAAAGCCAATCTTCAACAGCGTTATTTACGAGATCGTAGTGAAGAGTGGGGATGGGTTCTTGTTGCCATCATGCTACGAGACGTCTCGGACGAAGACGCGCTTAAAGCAATTATGGATGGAACGAGAGAGAACTATCGCCTAGCTGAACGATTGACGGAAACGTATTTCTACCTTGGAAAGCGTAATCAGCTTGAAGGTGATATCGCAAGTGCCATCTCACTTTATAAGCTCGCGATTTCGTTCAACGTTTACGATTATGTTGAGCATCGCTATTCTTTCTTGGAGCTGGCGCAAATTTACGATCAATTACAGCAAGATAGATTGGCCAAGTTAAAGGCTGCCAAGAAGCTGGAAATTGAATGATTTAGAGCCGCTCGATGAGAGCGGCTTTTTTTATGATTGAACTTGATGAGTGACTCATTTAAAATAGTTAGTCTTGCTAACTAAGTGGTGGTGGCTTTTATGGCATTAGAAGAAAGCTTGATTGATTTAGAGCGTTTTTGCGCCAAAGCTTGGCGTGTCTATGCCAAAGAAGATCCATTATCACATCTAAGCTTTAATGAGTTCGATTATTTACGTGTGATTCAGGTTTACCCTGAGGGTGTGCGAATAACCGATCTTGCAGAAGAGCTGCAAGTGACTAAGCCTTCCGCATCGACAATGGTTGTGCGTTTGGAAAAAAAGGGTTTGGTGAAACGCATCGCATGTAATGAGGATGCTCGTGCTAAGCGTGTGTTGCTTACGGAAGAAGTCGCAGAAAAAATGTCTTTGGAGCAGGTAGTGTACAAAGATATCTCTGACCAAATGATGCAACAATTAAATCAGCAAGAAGCTGAACAGTTACAAGCTTTATTGAATAAAGCATTGAGTAATAAGTCATTTTAAACTGAAGCAAAGGCCTCAGCTGTATGGTTTAGTTTTTGTTGTTTCATCTTTCTTTTATTTAATTTAACCATTTAGTTAGCCTTGCTAATTAAATGGTTAGCTTTGCTAACTACTGGTGACAGTCATGCAAAACTCAATTTATAGACAGTTTTGGAAATATACGATTCCAACCGTCGCAGCAATGCTCGTAAACGGTTTGTATCAAATAGTTGATGGCATTTTTATTGGCCGTTATGTTGGCGCTGACGGATTAGCTGGGATCAATGTTGCGTGGCCTATTATCGGTTCGATCCTCGGTATAGGAATGATGATTGGGGTGGGGACTGGCGCGCTGACTTCGATCAAGCAAGGAGAGAACGATCATGAAGGCGCTAAGCGAATCCTAACGACCGGATTGACGTTGTTAGCGGCATTGATGCCGATCGTTGCTACAATATTGTTCTTGTTTTCGGATGAATTTATTCGCTGGCAAGGTGCGGAAGGGCGAGTGTTTGAACTTGCGCTGCAATATTTGCATATTCTGATTGTCGCGTGCGTATTCACGTTGGGTTCTATCGCAGTTCCGTTTTTATTACGCAATGACGACAGCCCGAACTTAGCAACGATTTTGATGGTCATCGGTGCCGTTATTAACATTGTATTAGACTACGTATTTATTGCTTGGTTGGAGTGGGAGTTAACCGGAGCCGCTATTGCCACTGCACTTGCACAATTAGTGGTCACTGTGCTCGGTATTGGTTACTTCTTTACTTCAAAAGCAACATTACGCCTTCGTATCCGCGACTTCAAAGTTCAGGTTGATGCTGCACCAAAGATTATCATGATAGGTACATCAAGTTTCTTTATGTACGCCTACGGCTCTGTGATGGTGGCACTGCACAACGCGTTATTTGCTCAATACGGAAGTGCAATGTTGATCGGAGCGTACGCCATTTTGGGGTACATCGTGACGGTTTACTATCTGATAGCAGAAGGAATTGCGAATGGTATGCAGCCTTTAGTGAGCTTCAACCACGGTGCACGTAATCAGGAGAACATCAGAAAGTTATTAAAGGTCGCGATGGGGACATCTGTGCTTGGTGGGGTGGCGTTCGTTGTTTTGATGAACCTTTTCCCGTACGAACTGGTTGCGGTGTTTAATAATGCTGACCAACAGTTGATTGATAGCACCGTGATCGGGATTCGTTTACACATGTTTGCGTTGTTCTTAGATGGTTTTTTAGTTGTGGCGGCCGCGTACTATCAATCAGTAAACAAAGGCAGCAAAGCTATGTTTGTAACACTAGGCAACATGCTGGTCCAGTTGCCATTCTTATTCATTATGCCGAAACTTTTCGGCGTGACAGGTATTTGGTTAGCTTTCCCATTGTCTAACATTGCATTGAGTTTGGTCGTGATCAGTATGTTGTGGCGAGATGTGAAAAAGCTGCTTAATGAGAGTTCTGTCGAACCAAGGGTGCAAGCCTGCTAACAAAAGCTAACAGATAAAAGCGAGGCTAGGCCTCGCTTTTATCTTTAAGGATTAAATGGTTTTTACTTCTAAGCCCGCTAGTTGATGCCAATAGCCATTGCATTGGCGGCTTTCGAGCTTTTCAGGATTATCGCCGTATTCGTTTGAGCGAAAACGCTCTAACTCTGAAAAAGTGTCGATACCAAGAGGGCTTAACCGGACCACATCAACCAGCCCTTTCATAGTAGGTAAGTCATTGATGAGGTTGTAGCAATACCCTGACTGTGTTTGAATGCCGTTAAGGTTAAAGACTTCTTGCCCTTCTTGGCTGCTGACCTGGATACCCGTAGGGTATTTGATACAGCAGGTTTCGCAATCGTCTTTCGCTCGGTTTTCAGCTCGGGCTGTGAAACAGCGAGCGGAATACGCTAAAGGCAAATAACCGTGGCTAAATACCTCAACTTCAAACTTGTTACGAATACCAAGCTCGTCACACTGAACTAAAGTATCGTTTAACCATTCGCGAGATAGCTCGACAGGCATGCACCAACGCATCATACCTTGCTTCAAAAATAAGTTGAGCGTGTGTGCGTTATAAGTATTGATTGCAGGGCCAACGACGAAAGGCACTTTATGCTCTGATGCCAATTGAACAGCAGATACGTCATTTGCTTCAATCGCGAAGTCACCGTTGTCGATGTACTTCTTCATTATGTTTACTTCACTCGGAGCTTCTAGTAGTGCCATTGTTGATAGCACCACTTGCTTGCCAGATGCAGACAGCTCTTTTGCGATTTCAAGCCAATGCGAAGGCTTCATTTCTCGACGTTTTGAACATACGGTTTCCCCAAGATAGATGATGTCCGCGGAGCTTGATTTCGCTTGTTCATAAAACGCTTCGATATCTTGTTTTGGCCAGAAGTACAACAGCGGGCCAAGCGCGTATTTCATTGAATTATCCATCTTAACCTCTACTGCCATTTGCGGTGATAAGCACCAAGTGTGGTCTGCGTACCTTCAGACACGTTTGCCAATGCGGCATCCCAAGCCGCTTCGACTTGATAAGCTTCTGGGTTTGCTTGGTAACGGTCAATCGCGGCTCGCCATGTTCGAGTGACTTGTTCTACGTAAGCTGGGCTACGTTGGCGACCTTCAATTTTTACAGACGCCACATTTGCAGCAAATAGTTCTGGCAGCATAGAGAGGGTGTTCAAACTGGTTGGTTCTTCCAGTGCGTGGTAGCGTTTTTTCTCGCCTTCGATTTCTGCTTCGAAACGACCTTTACACAAGGTAGGGTAGCCCGCATTTTCACCGGCGCTGTAGCGATCGATCAAAATGTCGTTAAGGCGGGATTCCAGACCATTTTCTGTTTCTTGCCAGCGAACGTACTTAGCTGGAGAGCATGCTCCCACAGTGTTTGGAGACTCGCCTGTCATATATGACGATAGGTAGCAGCGACCTTCAGACATGATGCAAAGGCTACCAAAAGCAAAGACTTCTAACTCGACATCGCTAGTGATGTTGCGTGAAAGCTGTTTGACCTGATGAATCGATAAAACGCGAGGTAATACTACCCGTTTTACGTTGAAGTTTTGTTTGTAAAAATCAATGGCTGCGACGTTGGTCGCTGATGCTTGCACTGAAAGGTGTAGTTCTAGATCGGGATATTTGCGAGCCGCGTACTCCAGCACTGCAATGTCTGCAACAATCAGCGCGTCTACACCCAGTGCCGCTGCATTGTCTACTGCGTTCGTCCAGCGCTCGAAGCCATTGGGATGAGCGAAGGTATTCAACGCGACATGAATTTTTTTATTGCGGTCATGAACGTATTGCACCGCTTTTTCTAACTTTTTGCCGTTAAAGTTGAGGCCAGCAAAGTGACGGGCGTTGGTATCATCTTTGAAACCAATGTAGACGGCATCGGCACCGCAATCAATCGCAGTTTTTAACGCAGGCAGGTTACCCGCGGGACACAAGAGTTCCATATGCTCACAATCATTGAGAATAAAAAGGTGTCCGCATTTTATGAAGAATTATGAATAGCGAAATTGACCTAAGTTAGGTTTAGCTCAATAAAGTCGATATTTACCCCTTGCGAGTAAGGGTATCGGGTCGGGGTTAGTTCTTGTGACGACGATTCTGTACAAACAGCTCTTCAATTTCATGTTTTGGCTGCGGGCGATAAAAATGGAATCCTTGAATCGCATTACATTGAAGGTTAGAGAGCAGGGTCGCTTGCTGGTGGGTTTCCACCCCCTCGGCAACGACAGTTAAGTCGAGCGACTTACCCAGATTAATGATGTTTTCAATCACAGTGACTTGTTTCGGTAGTGTGTCGATATCATTAATAAAAGCGCGGTCGATTTTTAGCTCGTCAATAGGAAAACGCGCTAAGTAGGAAAGAGAAGAGTAGCCGGTACCAAAGTCATCGATAGAGAGAGCGAAGCCAAGCTTTTTAATCGCATTCAACATTTGCAGTGTATGTTCGCTATCACTCATCACGGCACTTTCGGTTAGCTCGAAGGTAATGCAGCTTGGATCAAGCTCGGTAGTGCGAAGCAGCTTTTCCATAAAGTCGATCAGCTGTGGGTTGCCAAATTGCTCGGGAGAGAGGTTGATGGCGACACGGCCTGGCAGTATGCCTTGTTGCTTCCAACGTTTTACCGTATTGAAAACATCACGCATCACGACACGTCCAAGGTGTTCTATTAACCCAGCGCGCTCGGCGACAGGAATGAATGAGCCAGGACTAATGTACCCTTCGACTGGATGCTTCCAACGAACGAGCGCTTCTGCGCCGTTGATACTGAAGTCTCGCGCGTTAACCTTAGGTTGATACCACACTTCCAAACCGTTCTGCTGCAATGCTTTTTGCAGTTCAATTTCAAGCCACAAACGCATACGCGCTTCTTTGTTCATTTGATCGTTAAATTTGATCAGACGATTTCTACCACGATCTTTGGCTTCATACATCGCAGTATCGGCATTTTGTAGTAGGATTCGCGCATCTTGTCCGTCTTCAGGGTATCGAACGCTACCAATTGAACACGCAAGGCGTTTACTGAAGTGGTGCAAGTCGAAAGGTTGGTTGATCAACGAGATAATGCGATCGGACAAAATTTCAGCCATGCGGGTGTTTTCTGGCTCCGGCAGAATGACGCCAAACTCATCGCCACCCAAATGACCAATAATCGCTTGGTTTGGCAGTAACCGTTTAAGACGGGCCGATACCTCTTGAATCACTTTATCGCCAATATGGTGACCAAGTGAGTCATTAATGTTTTTGAAGTTATCGATATCCAAATAGAACACCAGAAGCGGTGTTTGCTTTTTGATCAGCTGTTCCAAACGTTTGGTGAAGCCAAAGCGGTTGTAGAGTTTGGTGAGCGAGTCAATGTGTATGTCTTCATTCGATGCAGAAGACAGGTTTTTGGGCGCATCATCAGCATCTTGGATTAGGATAATTTGAGATTCGCTACCTAATATCGCCGTGGAATCCGCGTGTAGCTGAACTTTCCGTTCAAAGCCGCATCTTGCACTGGTTAAGCAGACAAAAGGTTTGTCAGAAATTAATGTACTCAATCGATGACTAAATACCTTTTTACTGTTTTCATCGATGAATAAACGACTTAGCTCTTCGCCCAACAATTCATGAGGAGAGTTAAGTCCGAGAAGGCGCGCTGATGCGGGGTTCGCAGAGATGACAATATCATCTTCGATAAGCAGTAAGCCGTCTGGTAGCAGTTGTGTTAACTTCGCAAACTTACTTTCGGACTCTTCTAAGGAGCGAACGAGTATCTGCTTTTCTGAAGTATCGACAGCGTGAAAAACAACAAAGCGAATGTCGTTACCTTCAAAAACTGGCGAAAGACTAAAGTGAAGACTGGTTTCAAGGTCGGTTTCATCGAGCGTGATTTCGGCTTCGACATGTGCCCCTTTGAACGCGCGCTGATAGTATGGTGCAAGCTTCTTATAAAACTGTTCACCCAGCACTTGGCAATCGTTTAAGCCGACGATTTCCTCATGACTTAAACCTGCGATATCGCAGTAACGGTCACTTACCATTCGATAATTGTGTTTTTTATCAAGAATGGCAAAGAAGAAAGGGCTATTTGAGGTTAGCGTGGCAAACCAATGTTTTAATTGCTGGGAAGGCATTAGGGTATTACCGATCTCCAATGAGCCAGATTATTCGTCCGTGTATAAAAAGCGACACCCTGATAAGCCTGCGGCGATCTACCACCAAGCCAAAGTGTTACTTGCCATTAAAGGGCTCGCGGTTTTAGCTGTGCAGTCGACAATCACATGGATACGCTCAGATAACTATAACTTTGAAAATACGGTTGTAAAAGTGTTTATCCACCTGTTCGCATCAATAATACACGTAAGTTCAAAAAAAGAAGCGTTAGTGAGCAATAAACCACCAATCTAAAATAAGCACTTTATTGATACATAACAGTAATCTCATCGCCACGATTGCTTAATATAAGCAACCTAATGACAAAGTAACGGATAATGAACGTGTTAAACAAGATTCGCAGTCAACTAGTAAAGAACGCAGCTAATATTTTGCGTTCTCCAGTCCAGTTATTACCACAGCCAATTCAGCAAAAAGCGTTGCTAGAAGGGCTAAAAATGGTGTTTAAAGAAGCCTTGGAAGATGGTGACTTTGAGTTCCTTGAAGACAAGTGGTTAAAAGTTGCGATTAAAGACTTGAACTTAGCATGGTACATCAGCTATCAAGACGAAAAATTGGTGGTAGCTGAAAAACCAGTTCAGGAAGATGTGAGTTTTAGTGGTAATCTAAACGACCTAGTACTGATTGCTGGTCGTAAAGAAGACCCTGACACACTGTTCTTCCAACGTCGCCTTTCAATTGAAGGTGATACTGAGCTTGGCTTAGAAGTGAAAAACTTAATGGACAGTGTCGACTTAGAGCAGTTACCGAAAGCAATGCAAGTCGCTTTGAATCAATTGGCTGATTTTGTTCAGAAAGGAGTTCAAGCGCCTGCACAACCAACCGGAGTAGCGAATGCTTATTAGAACTGAAGCCCCAGCGGACATTCTTACCATTGACCGCTTATTGAAACACGCCTTCCCGACGGAAGCTGAAGCTGAGCTTGTGATGCGTTTGCGCGAAAACAGCAAATTCACGCTTTCCTTAGTCGCGTGTACAGATGAGGGAGAGGTGATAGGCCATGCTTTATTTAGCCCTGTGACCTTAAATGGTGAAGATTTGTCATGGCAAGGGCTAGCGCCATTAGCTGTTCATGAAGATTACCGTCGCCAAGGCATCGCTGCAGAGTTGATCAAAGAAGGTTTTGATTCACTGCGTGATTTTGGTTACCCAGTGTGTGTGGTGTTGGGCGATCCTGATTATTACGCGCGCCAGGGTTTTCAATCATGCGACGAGATGGGCTTTGAATGTGCTTGGGATGTCCCTAAAGGTGCATTTCGAGTCGCAGAGTTGGTCGAAGGTCAATGTGCTGGACGCTCCGGACGCATAGACTATGCGCCAGAGTTCTCTGAACTGTAAATGAAAGAAGCCCACGACTAAGTGGGCTTCTTTCTTATTCACTGAAAACTGAGATAGGGAGGTTAGGATGACTGGTTACTTTTCTTTTTGCCCCAGACCTCTATTTTCGCTTTTTTACTTACCCCTAGCAGGCTAAGTTTTGTGCTTCCCCAGCTACTGTAAGTCATTTCAATCCGTTTTAGCTTGGCTTCTTTTGTACCTGGAAGGCTCCAGGCACGAGTCGACAATCCGCTTGTTAGTACGCCCATAGAGGAAAGCTTTTTCTCACTACCATCTGTCATGACGACTTTTAAACCATTCATGTCTACCGTTCCTTGCACACATTTTAGTTTTATTTTACTGAAGCTTCGGTTTCGGAATAGGCTATTTGGTGTCACGGTATCTGTTTCTGTATGAAAGTTAACGGTTTTCGTTGCAATCAGCTCCCACTCATCGCTGTTATTAGCAAAAACACTCACGCTGGTGGCGGCTACCAGTGTGCAAAGTAGTAGCGTATTTAAGAATTTCATAATGTACCTCATATGTCATACCCAATGTGTGGCCGTTGGCAAAACGCTATGTTCAGGAATATCCAAATCATCTCATTGTGTTCAGGTGTTCCTTGAAGTCCTTTAGGTATAATCGCGATAATTTGATAGGATTGCCCTCGTTCAAATAGGTGACGGAAAATGTCAATTAACGAGAAACAGTATTTACGTGAAATGGGGATCAGCACATGGGAGCTGGTACACCCTGAAAGACTGGAAGGCTATCAATCGCCATTATTGGATTTGCAAAGTTCATGTAAACTCCTATTGGTATCGCCAATATGTCCAGAAAACGAGACGGCATTGATGTTTGAGCGCGTATTAAAAAGCATTAAGCTCACGCTTGATGATGCGCTACACCTAGAGCCTGAGCGCTTATCCATGCTGGGTGAACATCAGCTAGAGTGGGTGTGGTTTGCAGGCTGTGAGGCTGATCAAAGCATCAAGGCAAAGCACCTGACCTCGCCACTATTACAAGATATTGATGGTAATAACGAACAGCGCCGCGCATTGTGGCAACAAATCTGTTCGTACTCTTAACGGAGCTAATGCGTGACAATTGAAATTACGCCGATGCGTGCAGAGCACCTCGACCAAGTTTGGCAAATCGAGCAGCAAGCACATTCTCACCCTTGGGCCGAATCTTTGGTTCGTGACTTATCCAGTCGCGGTGCTTGCCACCATGTGATGCTGGAAGGCTCTCAAGTGGTTGGTTACTTCTATGGACAGAATATTGTTGGAGAAGTGACACTATTAAATATTGCAGTAGCGCCTTCTCAACAGGGCAGAGGGCTAGGGCAAAAATTGCTGGACGCGTTTATTGAACACTGTGAACAAGCCAAAGCAGAGAGTGCTTGGTTAGAAGTGCGTGAAAGTAATCACCCAGCTATCCATATTTATGAGCAAGCAGGTTTTAATGAAGTGGACCGTCGTTACAACTATTACCCAGCTAAATCGGGAAATGGTAAGGAAGACGCCATTATCATGAGTTACTTATTTTTGAGTTAGTTTTAGGCCGTTACTAATTACCTCATCAACACTTATGCTTTAAATGCGTATCCGGATTCGAGGCTTTTGAATATGTAATAATAATTTTTTGAATTTTTACATCTCTTTGTGTGGAGCTGGCTTTCCCTTGTTAGTTGCAGGTAAAGGCTGGTGAGCCGAGTAAATTCAGTTCATGTCTTTCCAGTTTGCTAGCACAGCGATAATAAGCGAGAATACCGCACAATATCGAATAGTAGATATGCTTGCCTATTTTGTGAGCATGAAAGTAATTTAGAAGATTAACTAATGTCAAATCCCCTTTTTTTAGGCGAAGTGTCTAAGCGCAGAACGTTCGCTATTATTTCTCACCCGGATGCGGGTAAAACCACCATTACTGAAAAAGTACTGTTATTCGGAAACGCGATCCAAAAAGCAGGTACGGTTAAAGGTCGTGGTAACGCACAGCACGCAAAATCAGACTGGATGGAAATGGAAAAGGAACGTGGTATCTCGGTTACTACTTCTGTAATGCAGTTCCCTTACAACGATTGTCTGGTAAACCTACTTGATACGCCTGGACACGAAGACTTCTCGGAAGATACTTACCGTACTCTAACGGCAGTTGACTCATGTCTGATGGTTATCGATGCAGCGAAAGGTGTTGAGGACCGTACTCGTAAACTAATGGAAGTTACACGTCTACGTGACACGCCAATCGTAACCTTCATGAACAAACTTGACCGTGACGTTCGTGATCCAATGGAAGTATTGGATGAAGTAGAAAACGAATTGGGCATGATGTGTGCGCCAATCACATGGCCAATCGGCTGTGGTAAAGAGTTTAAAGGTGTTTACCACATTCACCGTGATGAAACGATTTTATACGAATCAGGTCACGGTCATGAGATTCAAGAAGTTCGAATCATCAAAGGTCTCGATAACCCAGAGCTTGATGAAAAAGTTGGTGCAGGCCTTGCGGAAAGTGTTCGAGAAGAGCTTGAGCTTGTCATGGGTGCTTGCCCTGAGTTTGATTTGGAAATGTTCTTAACAGGTGACCTGACGCCAGTTTACTTCGGTACTGCATTAGGTAACTTTGGTGTGGATCATATGCTAGACGGTCTAACTGAATGGGCTCCAGCGCCGAAAACTCGTCAAGCGGTTGAACGTGAAGTTGAAGCGACTGAAGAGAAGTTCTCTGGTTTCGTATTTAAGATCCAAGCGAATATGGACCCAAAACACCGCGACCGTATCGCATTCATGCGTATTGTATCGGGTACTTACACGCAAGGTATGAAGATGAACCACGTTCGTCTTGGCAAGCAAGTGAGTATCTCTGATGCAGTAACCTTTATGGCTGGTGACCGTGCACGTGCAGAACACGCTTACGCCGGAGACATCATTGGTCTACACAACCACGGCACTATTCAGATTGGTGATACCTTTACGCAAGGTGAATCACTGAAGTTCTCTGGTATTCCGAACTTCGCTCCGGAACTATTCCGTCGTATTCGCCTGAAAGATCCACTAAAGCAGAAGCAGCTTCTCAAAGGTTTGGTTCAGCTATCAGAAGAAGGTGCGGTACAGGTATTCCGTCCTCTACAGAACAACGATCTGATCGTTGGTGCCGTTGGTGTACTTCAGTTTGATGTTGTTGTGGCTCGTTTGAAGTCTGAGTATAACGTTGAAGCGATTTATGAAGGCATTAACGTTGCAACTGCGCGTTGGGTTGAGTGTGGTGATGCGAAGAAACTGGATGAGTTCCAACGCAAGAATCAAGCGAACTTAGCATTGGATGGTGGTGATAACCTAACGTATATCGCTCCAACAATGGTTAACTTAAACTTAGCGAAAGAGCGTTTCCCTGACGTTGATTTCCGTGCGACGCGCGAGCACTAATTTGCGCGGTTAGGGTAAGCCTTAACGCAAACTAGATTTTAAAACGCCCTTGGCTATAAACTTAGCCAAGGGCGTTTTTATATAAGGATAAGATATGAACTGGTTTAAACGTGGGCTAAAGCGTTACGACAATTGGTGTAAAGAAATGGGGTTAACCCCCGACCAGAAACGCAGTTGCGTCCCATATCGAAAAGACCCTGCCCACCAAACTGAAGAGAAGAGTGAAGCCCAACGATCTCCTGATTTTCTGCCCGCAGATACAGATAAAAAGCGTCAAGATGAAGCTCTTTGATACGCACTGCCACTTTGATTTTGATGTGTTTCAAGATGACTTTGCGCATCAACTTGAGCTTGCTCAAACGCAAGGCGTCGCAAGAATTTTGATTCCTTCCGTCGGTCCGCAAAACTGGGCTCGTATTCAAACTTTGGCAGAGCAACATGCCAATTTGTATTATGCGCTCGGCTTTCATCCGTATTTTCTTGAAGATAACGTTGAGCAGCACCTTACAGAGCTAGAAGGCTATCTAAATCAAAAAGGGCAGCAGTGCGTGGCAATAGGAGAGTGTGGTTTAGATTTTGCCATTGATGTTGATCCACAGTTGCAAGAAAAGATACTTGAAGTTCAATTTGAGCTGGCTAGACGCTTCGAACTCCCAGTTATTTTACATAGCCGAAAAGCGCACAATCGCCTCATTCAAATGGTGAAAGCGGCGAATCTCCCTAGAGGTGGTGTGCTACACGCTTTTTCTGGGAGTTATCAGCAAGCCATGGAGTGGGTCAAATTAGGTTTTTTTATCGGTGTAGGAGGAACGATTACCTACCCAAGAGCCAAGAAAACACGCGACGCAATTCAAAAATTACCACTCGAAAACCTAGTAATCGAAACAGACGCACCAGATATGCCTATACTTGGATATCAAGGGGAGTCAAATCACCCAGCCAAACTCATTCACGTCTTTAATGAGCTCGTAGAGTTGCATAACGGCCGAAAGCAATCGATTGCCTCTCAACTGTGGAAAAATAGCAATTTTGCTTTCTCGATATGTGAATAAAATCTAAAGATGTGGTTTGAAATCGAAAACGTTTTCCTGCTTATTGTGAATTAACTCACAAAGCTGGTTGAATCAATCATGAATCTTATAGGAAAGTGTGAGGCTGGCATTACTTTAATTGATTCTGCATGAGTATAATTGCCCCCGCTTTATAGCTCCATTTTGTAACACGCCAATAAATAACTTATAAGGAAGTCATAAACTATGAGCCTGTTTATGAGCCTAATCGGTATGGTAGTGCTTCTTGCGATTGCAGTGGCATTTTCTAACAACCGAAAAGCTATCAACTTTAGAACTGTGGGTGGCGCATTCGCTATCCAATTCGCATTAGGTGCATTTGTTCTGTATGTACCTTGGGGCCGTGATCTACTAAACGGTTTCTCTTCAGGTGTTTCTAACGTTATCAACTACGGTAACGATGGTTCATCATTCCTGTTCGGTGGTCTTGTTTCTGACAAGATGTTCGAAGTATTCGGCGGCGGCGGTTTCATCTTCGCATTCCGTGTTCTTCCTACACTGATCTTCTTCTCTGCACTGATTTCAGTTCTTTACTACATTGGCGTTATGCAATGGGTTATCAAGATTCTTGGTGGCGCACTACAAAAAGCGCTAGGCACTTCTCGTGCGGAATCAATGTCAGCGGCAGCTAACATTTTCGTAGGTCAAACTGAGGCACCTCTAGTTGTTCGCCCATTCGTTCCAAAAATGACTCAATCAGAGCTATTCGCGGTAATGTGTGGTGGTCTAGCTTCTGTTGCTGGTGGTGTACTAGCTGGTTACGCATCTATGGGTGTTCCACTAGAGTACCTAGTTGCGGCATCATTCATGGCAGCACCAGGTGGTCTACTGTTCGCTAAAATCCTTCACCCAGAGACTGACCAGCCTCACGAAAGTATCGAAGAAGCGATGGACGGCGGTGACGACAAACCAGTTAACGTAATCGACGCAGCTGCGGGCGGTGCGGCTTCTGGTCTACAACTTGCGCTTAACGTAGGTGCAATGCTAATCGCATTCGTTGGTCTAATCGCGCTAATCAACGGTATGCTAGGTGGCATCGGTGGTTGGTTCGGCATGCCAGAACTAACGCTAGAGCTAATCCTAGGTTACGCGTTCTCTCCACTAGCATTCCTAATCGGTGTTCCATGGGCAGAAGCTGTAACAGCTGGTTCATTCATCGGTCAGAAAATCGTAGTGAACGAATTCGTTGCTTACTTGAACTTCACACCATATCTAGGTGAAAACGCTCAAGTAATCGCGGCAACTGGTGAAGTAATGTCTGAGAAGACAACAGCTATCATCTCATTCGCACTATGTGGTTTCGCGAACCTTTCTTCTATCGCGATTCTACTTGGTGGTCTAGGTAGCCTTGCACCAAACCGTCGTAGTGACATCGCTCGCATGGGTGTTAAAGCAGTTCTTGCAGGTACGTTGTCTAACCTTATGGCAGCGACAATTGCAGGCTTCTGCTTAAGCCTTGCAGCACTATAATTAGAATCGGTTCTTAATATATAGACGCCGTTTTACATCATGCCCTGTAGCAAGAGATTGCTGCGGGGCATTTTTCGTTTTTCGGGCTCCAAAATTTCATCGGGTGTTTGCCTTAGTCGAGGTATTACGCAGTCAATGGAATAGGGGCTAGGAAATTTTGAGATACAAACCGTTTGCGCTCTATTTGGTGCTACAGTTTTGCGGTGAAACTCTATAATGTATTAATCACAGGATAGTGGTTAAGCTTGATTCTTAATCACGTAATGAATATTACATAATCGATGGGCAAATGAATTGCCCTGCAATATCAGATCTAATAGGCGTTTTGCTTTGTGATGTGATATTAAAGACACCGCAATCATAGATTGTTGTGCCATAGGCCAAACTGGTACTGTGCGGTGACAAGGATAGCAATTGGCATATGATAAATTTTCGCTGTATATGCCGAGTCTTCAGGGAACCAAGTCCGTTCATTAATAGACTGTTTAGCCATTTACTCACATTGTCTCGACTTGTTGATTATAGTTAAAGACGTGATGTAAGGCTGAGTAGTGAATTTTTTGAATATTGATCGGAGATAGAAATGAGCGATTTAAAAGCAGCAGCGCTACGTGCACTTAAACTTATGGACCTAACTACGTTGAATGACGATGACACTGATGCAAAAGTGATCTCACTATGTCATGACGCGAAAACAGCAGTAGGCAACACAGCTGCAATTTGTATTTACCCTCGCTTTATTCCTATTGCTAAGAAGACACTTCGTGAGCAAGGTACGCCAGAGGTTCGTATTGCAACAGTAACGAACTTCCCACATGGTAACGACGACATTGAAATCGCAGTTGCTGAAACAAAAGCGGCGGTTGCTTACGGTGCAGACGAAGTTGACGTAGTTTTTCCTTACCGCGCGCTAATGGCGGGTGATGAGAAAGTAGGCTTCGAACTAGTTAAGCAATGTAAAGAAGCTTGTGGTGACATTCTTCTTAAAGTGATCATCGAAACAGGTGAACTAAAAGAAGAAGCACTAATCAAGAAAGCATCTCAAATCTGTATTGAAGCAGGTGCTGACTTCATTAAAACTTCAACTGGTAAAGTGCCAGTAAACGCAACACCAGAATACGCTCGCATGATGCTTGAAGTTATTCGCGACATGGGTGTTGCAGAAACTGTTGGTTTCAAACCAGCAGGTGGTGTGCGCACTGCTGAAGACGCAGCAGCATACCTAGCAATGGCTGACGAAATCCTAGGTGACAACTGGGTTGATGCTCGTCACTACCGTTTTGGTGCGTCTAGCCTGCTAACCAACCTACTAAATACATTAGAAGTATCGGACGACGTCGCTGATCCAACAGCGTACTAATTCCAATAATACGTCTGAACGGTAGCACCTAAACGGGTGCTACCAAACCTCTTCTATCCTACTACAACCATGGCTCAAAAGAGCTTGGGAGGCACTAATGTATTTACCACAAGAAATCATTCGTAAAAAACGTGACGGTGAAGTACTTACCGCAGACGAAATCAACTTCTTTATTCAAGGCGTAGCGAACAACACGGTATCTGAAGGTCAGATTGCGGCGTTTGCTATGACGATTTTCTTTAATGAAATGACCATGGATGAGCGCATCGCCTTAACGTGTGCAATGCGTGATTCGGGCATGGTTATCGACTGGAGCCACATGAACTTCGGTGGTCCAATTGTCGACAAACACTCAACCGGTGGTGTGGGTGACGTAACTTCTTTAATGCTTGGCCCAATGGTGGCAGCGTGTGGCGGTTTCGTACCTATGATCTCTGGCCGCGGTCTTGGTCATACAGGCGGTACGCTGGATAAACTTGAATCTATCCCTGGTTACAACATTACGCCGAGCAACGATGTTTTTGGTCAAGTAACCAAAGACGCTGGTGTGGCGATCATCGGTCAAACTGGTGACCTTGCTCCTGCGGATAAGCGTGTTTACGCGACTCGTGATATTACCGCAACGGTAGACAATATCTCCCTGATTACGGCGTCGATCCTTTCTAAGAAACTGGCGGCGGGTCTGGAATCGCTAGTGATGGACGTAAAAGTGGGTTCAGGTGCATTTATGCCAACTTACGAAGCGTCTGAAGAGCTAGCAAAATCAATCGTTGCGGTAGCAAACGGTGCTGGCACTAAGACTACGGCAATTCTTACGGACATGAACCAAGTATTGGCGTCTTCAGCGGGTAACGCAGTGGAAGTTCGTGAAGCGGTTCGTTTCTTAACGGGTGAATACCGTAACCCTCGTCTACTTGAAGTGACCATGGCTTCATGTGCTGAAATGTTAGTACTTGGCAAGCTTGCTGAGAACACAGAAGACGCACGCGCAAAACTGATGGAAGTGCTGGATAACGGCAAAGCGGCTGAGTGCTTCGGCAAGATGGTTGCCGGCTTAGGCGGCCCCGAGGACTTCGTAGAAAACTACGATAACTACTTAGAAAAAGCAGCAATCATTAAGCCAGTTTACGCAACAGAAACGGGCATTGTCTCTGCAATGGATACACGTGCTATCGGCATGGCTGTGGTTGCTATGGGTGGTGGTCGTCGTGTTGCTACTGATGAAATCGACTACGCAGTTGGTTTCGACGAGTTCATCCGCCTAGGTGAGGTCGCAGACAGTGATAAACCTCTTGCAGTCATCCACGCTCGCACTGAAGAGCAATGGGAAGAAGCGGCAAAAGCACTGCGCAGTGCAATCAAAGTAGGTGGTGAATACACACCAACTCCAGAGGTTTACCGCCAAATTCGTGCAGAAGATATCTAATAGAACAAGTAATTACACAAGGCCTACTCAACCATAATAAAAAGCCGAGTGGGCCTAAGGAACGAGCAATGAAAAGAGCATTTATTTTAGTACTAGACTCATTCGGTATCGGTGCAACTGCCGATGCTAAAGAATTTGGTGATGTAGGTTCAGACACACTAGGTCACATCGCTGACCAATGTGAAAAAGGCTTAGCAGATAACGACAATCGCCAAGGTGCACTTCGCCTTCCAAATCTATCGAAACTTGGTTTGGCAATGGCGCATAAAGAATCGACAGGTCGCTTCGCACCTGGACTAGACGCAGACGCTGAAATCATTGGTGCATACGGTCATGCAGCAGAGCTTTCTTCAGGTAAAGACACGCCGTCTGGTCACTGGGAAATCGCAGGTGTTCCTGTTCTGTTTGACTGGGGTTACTTCACTGACAAAGCAAACAGCTTCCCGAAAGAATTGACTGACCGCATTCTTGAGCGTGCGGGGCTTGACGGTTTCCTGGGTAACTGTCACGCGTCTGGTACTCAAGTTCTTGACGATCTTGGTGAAGAGCACATGAAGACTGGCAAACCAATCTTCTACACGTCTGCTGACTCTGTATTCCAAATCGCATGTCACGAAGAGACTTTCGGTCTAGACCGTCTACTAGAGCTTTGCCAAATCGCACGTGAAGAGCTAGAAGATTACAACATTGGTCGTGTTATCGCGCGCCCATTCGTTGGTGCTGGTAAAGGTCAATTTGAGCGTACAGGTAACCGTCGTGATCTTTCTGTAGAGCCACCATCAGCAACGGTTCTTCAGAAGCTCGTTGATGAGAAGCAAGGCAACGTGGTTTCTATTGGTAAGATTGCTGATATCTACGCAAACTGCGGCATCACTAAGAAAGTGAAAGCGACAGGTATCCCTGCATTGTTCGAAGCAACGCTAGAGCAAATCAAAGAAGCGGGCGACAACACGATCGTATTCACTAACTTTGTAGACTTCGACTCAGCTTACGGTCACCGTCGTGACGTAGCGGGTTACGCAGCGGCACTTGAGTACTTCGATGGTCGTATCAACGAAGTGCTAGAGATTATGGAAGAAGACGATGTGCTTATCCTAACGGCAGACCACGGCTGTGACCCAACATGGCCAGGCACTGACCATACTCGTGAGCACATCCCAGTATTGGTTTATGGTCAAAAAGTACCAGCTGGTTCTCTTGGCCGCCGCGAAACATTCGCAGATATCGGTCAAACATTGGCAAGTTACTTCGGTACTTCTCCAATGGATTACGGTAAGAACTTCCTATAATTAGTTAGGTTTTTGAAAACTAGGAGCTTGATTGCTCCTAGTTTTATGTTTGCAGTATGTAAATGCTGCTTGTCGGAAATGAGAATACTCTGGCTTATATCGCCTTAAGCGCGGAGCGCTAGAGAAAGGTTAAGGAAAAGAAAATGGCAACTCCACATATCAATGCTGAAATGGGTGCATTTGCAGACGTCGTACTGATGCCTGGTGATCCACTACGTGCAAAATACATCGCAGAGACTTTCCTTGAAGATGTCGTTCAAGTGTGTGACGTTCGTAATATGTTTGGTTACACAGGCACATACAAAGGCCGTAAGATCTCGGTAATGGGCCACGGTATGGGTATCCCATCATGCTCGATTTACGCGACTGAACTAATCAAAGACTTCGGCGTGAAGAAAATCATCCGTGTTGGCAGCTGTGGCGCAGTGAATGAAGACATCAAAGTGCGTGATGTTGTGATCGGCATGGGTGCATGTACTGACTCTAAAGTGAACCGTATCCGCTTTAAAGGTCATGACTTCGCGGCAATCGCAGACTACAACATGGTTCGTGCGGCAGAAGACGCTGCAAAAGCTCGCGGTATTGACGTTAAAGTTGGTAACCTATTCTCAGCAGAGCTTTTCTACACGCCAGATCCAGAAATGTTCGATGTAATGGACAAGTACGGCATTGTTGGTGTTGAAATGGAAGCGGCTGGTATTTACGGTGTTGCGGCAGAATACGGTGCAAAAGCTCTGACAATCTGTACGGTTTCTGATCATATCAAGACTGGCGAACAGACTACATCTGACGAGCGTCAAACGACATTCAACGACATGATGCTAATTGCACTAGATTCAGTATTGCTTGGTGACGAAGAGTAAGCGACGAAGAGTCATTCTATTTTTCGCTCTCAAGAGCTAAAAAAACAGCCCGCACATTGCGGGCTGTTTTTATATGAGTTGTTAGCGCTACCTAGTTACTTGGTTAGCAGCAGGTTTGGCGCTTTTTTACGACGTATCGGTTGTCGACGTAAAATCAAGATGAACAACATGCCACAGACAAAGCTCATTAAGACCATCATGTACATATAACGATCGCTCTTGCGATAGTGGTGGTCAGAAATAGCCGTCACCCGGCCCGTCTCAAAAGTCACGCGAACAAAACCGATAAGCGCACCATCTGCAAAAACTGGTTCAACCAACTGCTGGCGACCAATGGAAGCTGTTGCCAAAGGCGTATCCAGGCCAAGAACTTCGCGTACCGATAATGCCTCTTCACTAGACGCTAAACGTACACCCTGTGCATCGTAGATTGTTGCATCAAACACTAAACGGTCTTGTGCTAGTTGGTTTGTTAGCTGAAGTAATCGTTCTTGATCTTTAGTTAAAATCATCTCACTGGCAGAAAGAGACGCCTGTGAAATCAAAACTTTGGTGAGTGTTTCAAGCTGTTGTGCTTGAATTTTCTCATTACCCTTACTGATCACAACACTGTTTTTTATTGTGATAAACAACATCACACACAGTAGGATTAGTGCCAGAATTCTTAGGGCATTCCTTACTGAGAACAAAGATTCACTCATGCTCTTTACTCATCCATTTAAAATAAAACAAAGACTTGCCTTTTTAGTTTGTTGAGGTAACGTTTTAGCAAAGTCATAAGGGATTATATACATGGACGCGTCAAAAAGCTTGCCTATCAGAAAACATACGACACTTTTAAAACGATTACCCGAGACTCGATTTGCCTCCCAATTAGATAAAGCAAAAGCAAACTGGATCGTATTTGCTGAGTACCTTTCGCCAAGTCACTTCGAAGACATTGATTTCTTCACCGGCTTTTACAACCCGATACTAGAAACGTGGAAAGTTGGCCAATATGAAGTAGCCCTGATGGCCGGAGAATTAACTCCTCAACATGAAACGATCTTACAAAGTCTCAACCTAGATTACGCCTCGCTTAATGAAGTGCCCGATCTATCAACCCAAGGGTTGATTGTATTTGATATGGATTCAACGGCGATCCAGATAGAGTGTATTGATGAAATCGCGAAACTGGCAGGAGTAGGGGATGAAGTCGCTGAAGTCACTGAACGTGCCATGCAAGGTGAGCTGGATTTTGAGCAAAGTTTACGTCAGCGAGTTGGTAAGCTCAAAGGTGCCGATGAATCAATTCTTGAACAAGTTCGTTCCCAGTTACCATTCATGCCGGACTTTGAAGCGCTAATTGCGACGTTGAAAGCCTTGGGCTGGAAAACAGCGATTGCTTCCGGTGGTTTTACTTACTTCTCTGATTACATCAAAGATAAAGTCGACTTAGATTTTGCTCGCTCCAATCAATTAGAAATTATTGACGGCAAACTCACGGGTAACGTACTTGGTGATGTGGTAACGGCGCAGATGAAGTCTGACATTCTAGTGGAACTGGCGGATGAATATGAAATTGAGCAGCACAACACGGTTGCTGTCGGTGATGGCGCTAATGATCTTGTGATGATGTCGGTGGCAGGATTAGGGATTGCGTATCACGCAAAACCAAAAGTGGAAGCTCAAGCGCAATCAGCGATTCGCTTTGCAGGGTTGGGCGGTGTGCTCTGTATTTTATCTGGCGCATTGGTGAAGCAGCAAAAGGTCAGCTGGAAAGCTAAACCTTAACCATCCATTCAAAAACACCGCCAGAAAGGCGGTGTTTTTTTTCAATTTGGTATGACTTTGAATTTACTCGGTTAACTCCAATCTAATTACTACCTCTTCAGTAATGTCTTCAAATTCACTGTAACCAACGAGCGCCGTCAACTCTTTTTCTAACTTGCTTGCTTGATGTACACCAAATTGGGTTAAGTCACTTAAATCTTGTTGCAGTAATGATGTCATCGGATCGAAAATTGGCGCAGTAGAAAGGCGAATCACGTAAAAGTCACCCATCATTCGCGCTTTCTTTATAAATTGAATCCGCTCTTTTACGCTGTTGAACTCTTGATGAAGCTTTGACTCAATGCCTGTAATTTTATTGCCTACTTTTGCGGCGCTTATGTAGATATCCTGATGTCTGGCTTGAGCACCTTCTACACGTTTTATTGGCTCTGCGATTAATGTGCTTGTCCGGCCTTTAAAGATAGGTTCAAGTGACAACAGTTGATCATGCCCAAGACGGGCAAAAAGCTCAATGTGTTTAGGTAGCGGCAAGTTCACCCCGATAACGGGGGTTTTTATTGAAGATGACGTACTCTTACTGATAAAAATGGGCGTGCTCAGCGTACGCGAGAGCAACATGCAGTGCAGCCTTTCAAGTAGAGCATTACTTGGTAGCGTCTCTTTTTGCGGGATTAGCTTGTCTTGATTGTGCTCGATAATGCTGTTGAAAAAAGCGATTACCTTCATGGTTTGGCTGCTTTCATCAATAACTAGCTGCACGCTACAACCATCTGGGCTTACACGAATTACTCGATATGGCACCGACATTAACGGCAATTTTTTATCGTAGAGTTGTAATTCTCGAAAGTTGATTCTTACCTCTTGCCCAGAACGTAACATCGTGGGCTCACTTAGCCTAATTCCGAGTCCTCGTTTGGAAAGGTCAACAGTACAGCCGCCTGTTTTAGTTTGTCCTGAGTACAACTCTAAAGGTGTTTTAAAACGATAACGAGGCTCTTTACGACGAGACTTTGCATCAAAATAAATGCCCTTTGGATTGCCGATAACTCTTCTCGGATGACGAAACGCGTTTAACGTATTAGCGGGTAAGCGCGGCTTTTCAGTTAGCAGGTAATCTTGCCCTGATTTTTCGTCAGCAATTTCTTGCAAAATACCAATATGAGTCAGTGATTGAGACGTTTCTGCCAACTCTGGAGAGAAAGCTGCTAGGTCTTCCTGCTCTTGCTCTGATAGTTCAAAGATTGAAATTCTAAAGGCGCGCCAACTCTCTCGTTTGCCACCTAAATGCCAAAATAGCTGGCGCTGTTCGCGAGTTGCTTCTGGGCGAAACATCGAATAGAAATAGGTTCGATTCTCGTGCTCGTGAGTAAATGAATAAAGGACATTGGTTGTTCCTTTAACACCAGGCTTAATGAGTGACGCGATGCGTTGCTCGTTGAATAAGGAACCAAACATTTGCTGGTTTCTCTCATCGTGCCAGTATTGCCAAAGCTTTTGATTGTTTGGCGTTAACATTGCTAATTTTAGGTCACTACCATCAAAGAATAGAGGCAAGCTGCTGGTGTGCTTTAGTGCGATGTGCTCATAACCGCGAGTTCGAGCTCGAATAATCTTGTCTTGATTGTCGTGACGAGCCCTTTTAACAGCACTGTTGAGCGCTTCATCTATCACTCTGGTGACGACATTGGTATCAGTTAAGCGTATGGTTCTGAGGTATCGAACTGAGTCATTTTCGTAACAGTCATCAACCGCGAGTATGCGGTATGCAAGCGGTTTCTCTATACCTGCAACGTTAGATTTGCTGGCAAATTCAGTAAACGTGACCTGAATAATTTCCCCAAGGTTATATTTAAATGCGCTAGGGACTTTGAACTTTGCGCCAGAGCTAGATAAATCAATGCTTAATCCATGAAGAAGCTGTCCTTTAGAACGGCAAATTTCAACTTGAGATTGGACTTTCAAGCGTTTTTCTTGGCGCTTTAAATCGTAGCCTAGGTGAACGGGTTCTGCTAAGAACGGGCTTTTAGGATCCGTTAACGATTGCGTTTTTTGCTGAGTAAGGCGCTTGCTCATTACGCGAAAGTTATTTCGCGTGTTGACCAATGCTTCCCACATTCCTTCCGTGTAGCAGCCAAACTTTTTGATGTTTTTATGGTAAGCGTTGAAAGCAACATCATCCAACCAATGTGGAATACCATCCAAAATATACTCGCGACATTCGCCTTGAACGCGACCTCGCAAATCAATGCTTTTTTTGCATGGAGCCATTAAGCGGTTAAGTTCCATTTTAACCAAAATTTTGGCCGAAGGCGGCTCTTCCTCGGTCAGTTGGCCAAGGACAAAGTCAAAGTCATTCGTACCGTAAACGGGAATGAGTCGTTCTGCGAGCGAGAGAATTTCAGATTGCTGCATTATTTCTGCTAGAGTATGTCGTTACTTTAAATTGTATCGGCTAAGCGAAGTAATACTTAAGTATATCAATAGTTCATTTCAGTTCAGGTCTGACTTGGCTGTGCTTAGTCACATTTGTAGAAAAAATTGAGGCATCATGGCGAAAGCAAAACGAGCGTATGTTTGTAATGATTGTGGCGCGGACTTTCCCCGTTGGCAGGGGCAGTGTAACGCATGCGGTGCATGGAATACGATAACAGAAGTACGTATCGCTGCATCGCCAACCGTTGCTCGCAATGAACGCTTAAGCGGCTACGCTGGTTCCGCAAAAGAAGCAACGGTTCAAACGCTATCCGAAATTGATCTGCAAGAAGTACCTCGCTTCACCAGTGGGTTTAAAGAGCTTGACCGCGTGTTGGGTGGTGGTGTTGTGCCAGGTGCCGCAATTTTGATTGGCGGTAACCCTGGCGCAGGTAAATCAACCCTTCTGTTGCAAACCATGTGTAGTTTATCTGCGCAAATGCCAACGCTTTACGTAACCGGTGAAGAGTCGTTACAGCAGGTGGCAATGCGTGCTTCCCGATTGGGCTTGCCGAAAGATCATTTAAAAATGCTATCGGAAACGAACGTCGACAAAATTTGCCAAATCGCCGAAAAAGAGCAGCCTCGTATAATGGTGATAGACTCGATTCAGGTGATGAACGTTTCTGATGTTCAATCGTCGCCTGGCAGTGTTGCTCAGGTACGTGAATCTGCGACGGCTCTGACACGATACGCAAAACAGAATAATGTTGCGGTATTTATTGTTGGTCACGTAACAAAAGATGGTACCCTTGCGGGCCCCAAAGTTCTTGAACACATTATCGACTGTTCGGTACTACTCGATGGTGGAACGGATAGCCGATTCCGCACTTTGCGTAGTCATAAAAACCGTTTTGGCGCTGTGAATGAGCTTGGTGTATTTGCAATGACAGGCCAAGGATTGAAGGAAGTGAGTAACCCATCAGCGATCTTCCTTTCTCGTGGTGAAGAAGAAACATCAGGCTCTTCCGTCATGGTGGTTTGGGAAGGTACGCGCCCTCTGCTAGTAGAGATTCAAGCGCTGGTGGATTACTCGCAGTTAGCCAACCCTCGTCGTGTTGCGGTCGGCTTGGAGCAGAACCGCCTATCACTTTTGCTCGCTGTGTTGCATAAGCATGGTGGCTTACAAATGGCAGACCAAGATGTCTTTGTTAATGTGGTTGGCGGTGTTAAGGTGACGGAGACGAGCGCTGATCTTGCTTTAGTTATGGCGCTTTTATCGAGTTTTCGTGACCGTCCACTCCCTAAAGATGTGGTGATTTTTGGTGAGGTAGGGCTTGCGGGCGAAATCCGTCCAGTGCCAAGTGGGCAAGAGCGTTTGAATGAAGCGTTCAAACATGGTTTCAAGAAAGCCATCGTGCCAGCAGCCAACATGCCGAAAGGTGGCATCCCTGGCATGCAAATTCACGGCGTTAAGAAATTGTCGGAAGCTATAGAGGCTTTTGACGAGCTGTAATGCTCATAAGAATGGTATTTGTGCAATCACAAACTGTTCAATCCGTCCTCAATAAAATGCGAATAAAGTACATAAATTGCTGTGTTTGACTATGCTTTGGGGACGGAAATTTCACGTTAAAATTTTTTTTCTTCCATCCGCACGCAAGGGTATCAGTATTGACAGAATGTGATATACTCTGCGCGCACTTTATACCTTATTAACAGAGTAAGACAATGACTGATTTATCAAAATACAGAAACATTGGTATTTTTGCTCACGTAGACGCGGGTAAAACTACCTCTACAGAGCGTATCCTAAAGCTAACTGGTAAGATCCATAAGATCGGTGACACTCACGACGGTTCAACTACTACTGACTTCATGGAGCAGGAAGCTGAGCGTGGTATCACAATCCAGTCTGCAGCAACAACTTGTTTCTGGAACGATCACCGTCTAAACATCATCGATACTCCTGGACACGTTGACTTCACTATCGAAGTTTACCGTTCTCTAAAAGTACTTGACGGTGGTATCGGTGTATTCTGTGGTTCTGGTGGTGTTGAGCCTCAGTCAGAAACTAACTGGCGTTACGCTGACGAATCACACGTATCACGTCTGATCTTCGTTAACAAACTAGACCGTATGGGCGCAGATTTCTACAAAGTTGTAGATCAAGTACAGAACGTACTAGGTGCTACACCTCTAGTTATGACTCTACCTATCGGTATCGAAGAAGATTTCGTAGGTGTTGTAGACGTACTAAGCCAACAAGCTTACGTATGGGATGAGTCTGGCCAACCAGAGAACTACGAAGTTCAAGATATTCCAGCAGACATGGTAGAAAAAGCTGCTGAATACCGTGAAATGCTAATCGAAACTGCTCTAGAGCAAGACGAAGATCTAATGATGGCTTACCTAGAAGAAGGCGAAGAGCCATCTCTAGAAGACATCAAACGTTGTATCCGTAAAGGTACTCGTGATCTAGCATTCTTCCCAACTTACTGTGGTTCAGCGTACAAGAACAAAGGTATCCAACTTATTCTTGACGCGGTAATTGATTACCTACCATCTCCAACAGAAGTTGATCCACAGCCTCTAACTGATTCAGAGACTGGTGAGCCAACTGGTGAAGTTGCGACTGTATCTGCAGACGAGCCACTACGTGCTCTTGCATTTAAGATTATGGATGATCGCTTCGGTGCTCTAACCTTTATCCGCATCTACTCTGGTAAGATGAAGAAAGGTGACACAATCCTTAACTCTGCAACTGGTAAAACAGAGCGTATCGGCCGTATGGTTGAGATGCACGCGGACGAGCGTAACGAGATCGATTCAGCACAAGCTGGTGACATCATCGCTGTAGTTGGTATGAAGAACGTTCAAACTGGTCACACTCTATGTGATCCTAAGCACGAATGTACTCTTGAGCCAATGATCTTCCCAGATCCAGTAATCTCTATCGCAGTTAAGCCTAAAGATAAAGGCGGTTCTGAGAAGATGGGCATCGCGATCGGTAAAATGGTTGCAGAAGATCCATCATTCCAAGTTGAGACTGATGAAGATTCAGGCGAAACTATCCTGAAAGGTATGGGTGAACTTCACCTAGACATCAAGGTAGATATCCTTAAGCGCACTTACGGCGTTGAGCTAGAAGTTGGTGCTCCACAGGTTGCTTACCGTGAAACTATCACTCAAGCAATCGAAGATAGCTACACGCACAAGAAACAGTCTGGTGGTTCTGGTCAGTTCGGTAAGATCGACTACCGCATCAAACCAGGTGAGCCAAACTCTGGCTTCACGTTCAAATCAACAGTTGTTGGTGGTAACGTACCTAAAGAATTCTGGCCTGCAGTTGAGAAAGGCTTTGCGTCAATGATGGAGCACGGTGTTCTAGCTGGCTTCCCTACTCTAGACGTTGAAGTTGAACTATTCGACGGTGGTTTCCACGCAGTTGACTCTTCAGCTATCGCTTACGAAATCGCAGCGAAAGGTGCATTCCGTCAGTCTATGCCTAAAGCTGGCGCGCAACTTCTTGAGCCAATCATGAAAGTTGACGTGTTCACTCCAGAAGATCACGTTGGTGACGTAATCGGTGACCTTAACCGTCGTCGTGGTATGATCAAAGACCAACAAGCAGCGTCTACTGGCGTACGTATCAAGGGTGATGTACCTCTATCAGAAATGTTTGGTTACATCGGTACTCTACGTACTATGACTTCTGGTCGTGGTCAGTTCTCTATGGAGTTCTCACACTACGCACCATGTCCAACAAACGTTGCAGAGCAAGTAATTGCTGACGTTAAAGAGCGTAACGCTAAGAAGTAATTCTTAAGTTAACTCTATAACTTGAAAGCCCCGCTTAGTGCGGGGCTTTTTGTATTTAGCAGTCTTATACGCAGAGCGTGTTTGTTTTATTCCTATTTAGCGTTTGTTTTGACGATTGTTATGATGCCGTTCTAGTACTGTTGCCTTTTAGGTCAATGGTCCTAAAGTCTGGTACCACTGACTTTTCAAATATTTCTATTTCTTCCTTCAACCATTGCGCAAACAATTGAGCTTTAGGTCTTTTTAAGTAGCCTTTTGGCGCACACAAGTAATACGCAAAGTTGGGCTTGATAGCGATATCTCCAATTCGGACCAATTTGCCAGAACGAAAATATTGATGAGCTAAACTGTGTTTTACTAATGCCACGCCTTGAAGTGATAGTGCAGCCTCAAGCACGAGATGTGATCCACTGTATTTTAAGGTAGGCTTTGCTGCGCAGTGACCCAAGGTTGCTAACCACATATTCCAATCAAGATCAGGCCAAACATCTTCAATCAGCTCAGCTTTGCTTAAATCCTCGATGTTATAGATCCCGTGCTCTTTCTGGTACACCGGATGACAAGCTGGATAAAAAGCTTCGTCCATTAGCCATTGTGATTCTAAATTGGGGTACTTTCCTAAACCGTAACGAACACATAAATCTATCTGGCTATCTTGAAAAGACACCAAATCATTGGTTGGTTCTAATAGCAAGGCGATATCAGGGTGACGCTGACGAAAAGCCGTAATTTTCGGGACTAACCAATGATGAGCGAAAGAGGGGAGTGTTGATATCGAAAGGTGGTTCGGGTTTGGATCTTGATTGACTAATCTAACCCCTTGCTGCAAATGAGCAAACCCTCTTTCTGCCTGAGTAAACAGTAGCTCTCCCTCAGGTGTGAGCACGATTTTTCTGTGCTGACGAACAAATAGGTCCGTGCCTAAGAACTCTTCTAAATGACGAATTTGCTGACTAATGGCCGCTGGCGTAACAAACAGTTCTTTTGCTGCCGTTTTAAAGCTTCCTTCCTTTGCTGCAACGAAAAAGTAATACAAGCCCTGTAAGGGAGGCATTCGATCTTTCACATTAGTTTTCCTTAACTCTATGGCAGATTCTATCGTTTGAGGATATCAGCGTAGTCGCTGATTATTAAGTGGTCAACATTGTATAGGAATCTCTGAAATGGAAAACATGACACACACTTGTGAGCGTACTATACCTACTGCCCATCAGAGCGGGTTACAGTTAATTTATTCTAAACTGGCGGCTTGGAGAAGGAACTATAAGACACGTCGTCACTTGAGAGAGTTACCAAAGCACCTTTGGGACGATATTGGATTAGGTGAAAGGGAGATTAGTTGTGAAGTGAGTAAGCCATTCTGGAGAGAGTAGTCTATGAGTTTGATTCAAGCTCAAAGTTAAGCTGCACTCCCCAATGGTGTTGAGGAGTGCAAGCAAAATTACAAGTCTTCTTCCCACACGACCAATTCATCTTTTGGCCAATTGTGGCCTATCTCATGATACTTTTGTTCGAGCACATGACGTTTAATTTTAAGTGTTGGCGTCAGTACGCCATTTTCTATACTCCAAGGTTCTTTAATCATTAACACGCCTTTGATTTGCTCATGAGAGGCGAGTTCTTGATTCATCCTGGCAATAACTTTACGTGTGGTACGTGCGTATCGCTCTCGATCAAAGTTAGGGAAGTCATGTGGCACAACCAAAAGAATCGGAGCGGGTAGCCCTAAACCGATGAGACACATCATCTCTACGCGACTGTACTCGAAAAGCTTTTTCTCGATAGGAACCGGAGAGACAAATTTACCTTTGGCGGTTTTGAAGTTATCTTTTTTACGGCCTTGAATCGTTAGATAACCATCTGAATCGATAGCGCCGATATCGCCTGTGTGTAGCCAGCCCTCTGAATCAAAAGACTCTTGGGTGGCAATGTCATTTTTGTAGTAGCCAGAAAATAGCCCTTTGCCACGCACCATGATTTCATCATCAGCTGCGATTTTTAACTCAATGCCTGGCCCTGCATTACCGACACTACCAATTTTGTCAGCTCTAAATGGGTAGTTGAGCGTGCTGTAGGCAAATGATTCCGTCATCCCCCAAGCCTCTGTGATATCAAGGCCCACTGAGTGGTACCATTCCAACAGCGCTGGCGATACAGGTGCGGAGCCACAGCCTAATACTCGAGCCTGATCTAAACCTAGACCATCTGCTAGCTTTTTCTTGATCAAAGAATTGACGAATGGGATTTTCAACAGAATATTGAGCTTCTTCTGTGGAAGTTTGTCTTGAATACGTTGCTGGAATAGCGTCCATAATCGTGGGACGGAGATAAACAGAGTTGGTCGGTGCATCTTCACATCTTCGATAAAAGTGTCCAGTGACTCTGGAAATGCTGTTGGCACGCCACCCATAATCGATGAACCGAAGATATAAACACGCTCTGTAATATGAGCGAGCGGTAAATAAGAGAACAATCGGTCGTTTTCTTGGATACCAATATGATTGATCAGTTGCTGAACAGACCAACTGAATGCGCCGTAAGTTAGCATCGCGCCTTTCGGTAACCCTGATGTGCCTGAGGTATACACCAACGACATTAGCTTGTCATCGTAATGCTGCGGACGCTCTTCACTTGGCACTGCATCAGCAATGAGCGCTTGGTATTCGTGCTTACACTTTGGTGCCGTGTCATAAGGTAGAGCGATGCTAATGAGTTCAGGCATAGCATCAATGACTTGCTGAGTTGCTTTGGGATCATCGAGTTTTCCGCCAATGATCGCTTTACTTTCACTATGAGTCACACAGTATTCGATGGTGTCTGCACCGGCGGTAGGAAAGATTGGCACACTGACATAGTCACCAAGCATCATAGCAAGATCGCAAATAAACCATTCTGCACAGTTTTTAGATACTAACGCGACTTTGTCGCCAGGCTTTACACCAAGCGTGCGTAGTGCGCTGACAAGTTTTAAGGCTTGATCTGCAACATCAGAGAATGTGTACTCAACAAACTGTCGGTTAATAATTTGTTTTAGGTAGACCTCATTTGGACGCTCTTGAGCCCATTTGAGGATCATTTCATTTGGTGGTGGGAGAGCGCAACCAGCAGCGCTATTTAGATTCGGCTGATTCATTTTAAGTGACTCCATGTCTTCTCATTGTATTTATAATTGTTAACGCATTGTTAACTTTAGCATGTTAAATCGCGACACGGGAATGCATTTTGATGAAATATGTGGGGAAGATAGCGTTAGTTATGGTTGAAGTCGGAGCGACTCGATCTAAAAAGCAATGTGATTGATGCTACGCAAAAGAGAACAGGCTTTTCAGCTGTTATGTCATACCGACTTCATACTAAGAGCACAGGTAAGCAATTTATTTTATTAATAATATTGCGAAAACATAGAATCTATCCTAATTATTTATTAACTAGTGGCTTAGTGTTGAAGATAAGTATAAATGTCTCCTAATTTCTTCAAAGCGCCAAACTTAAAGGTATGTCGTGGTTTTGAAGTAGCTATACTAATCTTACTTTGGAAAGTTAGGAGCTTCACCTCAAGCTATTGCCTGAGATTACTTGGGTACGATCATCAGCAAAAGGAAAGATGTGATGTTACGGAAGACTTTACTGGGTACCTATCTTTGTAGTTTATTCATTGCGGGGAATGCATATGGTGCTGAAGGAGATGATATTCCTCAGCGCGCCCAAACGGTTGGTGATGTTATTGAGCGCCCAGGCGTTCTCACACCTAAAGGTAAATGGTCATTTGATTCGTCTTTGAGCTATACACAAAACTCTTCAAACAAAGTATCTGTTGTTGGATATACAGTCTTACCAACTCTGATTGTTGGGCGAATTGAAGTGAGTGATTCGGATAGGACTACAGTAACCGTTGGATTAACTGCTCGGTACGGTTTAACAAACGCCACAGAGTTAGAAGTTAGAGTGCCGTATGTGTATCGTAATGACCAAGTTTCTACGCGCCCCATTCAAGATGGTTCAAACAGTGAAGTAGTAAACACAACGGTGGATGGCGGAGGGCTTGGTGATGTAGAGTTCGCATTGAGGCACCAGTTTAACTTTGAGTCTGCGCCATACTGGGTAGGTGGCCTTAGAGTAAAGTCGGATACAGGACGATCGCCTTATGATGTTTCTATTGAAGATGGAAGCAACTCATTTAGTGATGTCCCTACAGGTTCGGGTTTTTGGAGTTTTGAGCCTAATCTATCTCTTATTCACCCTGTTGATCCTGCGGTCTTGTTCGCTAGTCTAAGTTATATTTATAACTTAGAGGATACTGTTACAGTTGGCGACACAAAAGCTGATGTTGAACTTGGAGACACTATTTCTCTTTCAGGGGGAATGGGGTTTGCGGTGAATCCTGATCTTTCATTCTCTTTAGGACTTAGCCATAAAACTATTTTAAAAAGCAAAGTAAATGGCAGATCGGCAGATGATGCTAAGTTGCTTCAATTAGATGCATTAACTTTTGGTATAAACTATGCCTTTAGTGAACGCTCATCTATCAATGTTAGTGCTCAAGCTGGTCTTACAGAAGATACTCCCGACTTTCAATTAACAGTACGAGTACCTTTTAATTTGTAAAATGGATATTAGGCCCTTGAGTCTTGGGCCTAATTTATCGTTAGCGCCTAGTGTTCGCATTATAAATTGATTGGATTATATTGGATAAAGTAGGTATATATTCTTAAAATGATGATGGCCAATTGATATATCGAACTTTCTTTTGGTATGTAATCATAGATATCAGTCGTTTCTAATATCAAAGAAGCTTAACGTGACAATTTTTCAGATAAAAATGGAAATGCTCATTGAAGGTGGTTCAATAAGGCGTCTTCTAATTGTTGGTTTGCTTTGATTTCCCGTATTACCCCATTTACTTGAGCATCAATGTCTACGAGCGTGCTAAGTCCAATAATACTGTTATCTTTCGTGTTTTGAATAATATTGATAATACTTGAATTTATAAAGTCTGAACTTATTATATTAGGATTTTGAGACGAAGGCATTTTGGGTGAATCTATAGAATCATCTCCAATAATATTGCCTTCACCAAATTGTATGATGTTAACAATACCCTGGTTGAAAACATCTCCACTTTGATTTTCACTATTTGCGCTAATGTTTTTTAAATTACCATTTTCAATTACTAAGTTGGCAATGTTTGTGTTCAAAATATCATCGCCATTTATAGTCGTAGTAATGCTTAATCCAATATTAATAATATACTCGTCCGTAATTTGGAAACCACCTCGATATTCTTCTAAAGATGAATTTGAAAGAGGAGTAAGTTCTTGCAGGCCAACATCTTTAGCATTCACATTAAAATGAGGTATTAGCATACAAAGCACTAACAAAAATTTATTGTAGTTCATAATGTAGGCCTTTCAGGTTGTTAAGTTCTTAAAGTTATTTAAAACAATGTTATATTAATTTTCACCGGAAACTGGGAGAGTAATGCTAAATACCCCTAAGGAATCTCTAGACACTCCTGTTTTTAATGGTGATCTTTGATATACGGTGAAATTATCATTGGTTATAAAGCTAGACCGTCCCATTTCCGCTTCGTTACGGACCAGTAACACAATTCCTTGGTAATATTTTTCAAACTCATCCAGTTTCATTATCATGGTTCCTCTAGAAGGGTCTCCTAGAATAACTGAGTGATTGTTTATACCTCTGATGACAACAAAATGCATATACCCGTCGAAATTAACGAGAGTAATCCCAGGGACGCCGACTTCTTTAATTTTCTCCAGTCCTACTTGAAAGCCGTCAGAACGTAACCCTATGGAATCCAAGTAAAACTTCATATCCAACAAAGAAAAACCTTTCTCTTTGATTTTTTCTTTATCACCTTTTTCAAACATGCTTTTGAAGATATCTTGTTCAGATGACTCTGTTGCATAATGAAAAGTGAGAAGAGAAGCCAGGGCGGCAGAGCCACAGCTGAAGTCATACTGTTGGCGAAAAACATCACCGAACACTATTTCTTTGTAGCTTTTAACAGGAACAGAGTAATGTGCTCGGTAAGGTAGCAGTTCTAATGAAATGGCTGATGCTGAATAAACGAGCATCAGCCAAATTACGTTATTTAATACTTTCATATTGTTTACTTGAGTGTCAGGTTAACGACGGTAGAGTTCTGGATTAAAACGTTGTTTCCGCTGTTCTGAATTACGTTGGATATACCCGAACTGTCTGCGAACGCTCCACTTGATAGTATATTGTTACCACTCACGGTGTTTGACGCGACATTATCTGACGAAATACCATTGATATCTGATTCTGCATAAACCAAGTCGAGTTCAACATTTTGTCCACCTCTTGATTCATTCATGATATCCAAGCTAACTTCTCCGCCAGATAATGCAATGTCATCAGCGAGTGCAGTGCAGGCAACTATCATACTCAAAGTACAGATTGCCAAACGCATCGCTTTCTCCTACTAGTCGGTTACTCACCCCCAGTAAACACACTTGCATTAGTTGTAACAGATTGTTGTACAAGTGAATTTGAACCAGCATTCTGACCAACGGTAGTAATACCAGCTGCACCACCAAGACCACCAAGGGTGTTCATGTTTTCAACTCGAACTCGAGTATCATCCGCGTTAGTTGCATAAATAACTGATGCACCTGTAACACCACCCATTAGGCTTGAGCTCGCAACAACCATATCTGTATCCATATGGACTTGATTGAAGCTATCAACATTTGTTGAGCTCGAGTCACTTTGATAGTTACTATTGTCGTTAAAGCTGTTCGAGTTTGTTGTGCTTGAATCAGCGTAGCTACGGTTATCACTCTGGTTACGGTTGTCGCTTTGATTACGATTATCGCTGTTATCGTTAAAGCTACTGTTGATACTAGAGTCACTGTTGTCGTTGTGGCTTCTATTTGTGTTAGTACTTGAATCACTACTATCACTATTTAGGCTCACATCAAGATCAGCACTGGTACTGTTGTCGTTAGCGTTAGACGTACTATTGTCGTTGTGGCTTTGAGCTGTGTTAGTGCTCGAGTTTGAGTTGTCGCTGTTGTTATTAAAGCTGTCATCAACACCAAGAGTTGCACTGTTGTCAGTGTCGCTGTTGTCGTTGAAGCTATGACCAATACCTAGTGACGCACTATTATCGCTGTTGTCGTTGAAGCTATCACCAACACCGAGAGATGCGCTATTGTCACTGTTATCATTGAAGCTGCCAGATAAACCGATATCGGTATTAGCGCTGTCAGTCCATTGCATGTTGTCGTCTCCATCATCGATCTCATTCGCGATTAGAGAGCCACTAAATAAAATTGCTGACATTGCTAAAGCAAGCCCTGTTTTGTTTAGAGTCATAACGATTACTCCATTTCCTGTTATTCCTGATTAAAAATGACTGCACTTAACTTCTTGCTGCTTCCTTCAAATGTTGTGGGAAGCGATGAAATTATAAGAAAGGATCAGTGAAAGCTGTTCTCATTATTGAGAATGATTCAGGCTGGAAGGGAGTATTTAGGTGCGTCTCTTTAAGGTGTTAAAGAAAAAAATAACATAATCATAATGTTATTTTTTGTATTTACTTTAAGTACTCATCAAGTATGAAATGAAGCCAATATAAAGAAGTAATTCGTTCTATTGCACTGAGCGGAGCAGTCATCCATTTTTTATAAATGGTATTTTATCCAATTATTATCTTTATTATTTAATATTATAAATCATATCCTTATGCTAACACAGGTTGAAAAGTATGGATAAAAACACAACAGGTTCATACTTTTTAAGTCTTTTTCGGTGCTGAAAAGCAATGCGATATCATTCTGAAGTGCTATATTTTCTACTTAAAATGAAGATAAATTCTCTTTGCTATCCCCAATTAATTTTCTAACGGGGGTTGGTGAAACAGGTAAGTTAATGTGGTGGGACTATGGAAAAGAAGCACTTGATACTGCTAGCTGAGAGTAATTTACAAAGTAACTTAATAAAAAAACAACTATCTTCCATTCATGATGTCGATGTAAAGATAATGCAACCAGATGAAGTGGTGTTCAGAAGTCACTCACTCAGTATCGATTTGATGTTTATTGATTACGATTTTATGCGTCAGCTTGAAGTTCAAGGAAAGTTACCAGATTTTGATCTATTTGGGTGGTCCTTTATGCTTCACAACGTCCCTTGTGAAAAAGTACAAACGGACTTACTGCATTGGAAGTTGTTAAAAGGAATTTTGCTCCGAAGTGCATCAGTGACACATATATGTGATGGCGCGGAATACGTACTGAAAGGAGGGTTGTGGCTACCAAGAATGTACCTAGAGAAGTTAGTCCTCAATTATCGGCATGCAAATTTGTCCGAAGAACAGCAGCATGATGAGTTAACATGCAGAGAAAAACAGATTCTAGAGCTACTTGTGTACGGCATTTCAAATCAACAAATTGCTTCAAGACTTTTTTTATCTGAAAGTACAGTGAAAAGCCATATATACAAGTTGTACAAAAAACTCGATGTCCATTCTCGTCATGATGCGGTTAAGTTGGTAAGAATGAACAATGGCTTAACCGAGAGAAGTTAAGTCATAATTTTGGATGCTCTTTTTATCGGGGTCTGTTCCGTTTTCGCTATCTAATCTAAGCAAGGGCACTCGTATTTGAGTGCCCGTGGTTTATCTGGATTCAATAGTTGGTGTATCAGCAGGCTAAATCATGCCCGTGACAAGGCCTGCTGCCACAAAAAACACGATCATCCATAGCACCGATAGGTTGATCTTTTTGTGTAGATAAAAACCTGCAACCACTAACGCCATGTCGATGGGAGCAACAACTGCGCTGCTAAATACTGGCTGGTAAAGTGCCGCGAGTAGCAACCCTACTACCGAGGCATTGACACCGTTGATGGCGCCGGAGACCAGCGGTTTGCCTGCCAGTGCTTGCCAGTTTTTAAGAACGCCAAGCAGTAAAAGAAACCCTGGGAGGAATACGCCAAGCGTTGCGATCAGAGCGCCTAAAATTGGCGTATCCGAAAGCTCGTAACCGATAAAAGTCGCAAAGGTGAACATTGGCCCTGGTACAGCTTGTGCAGCGGCGTAGCCTGTTAAAAATGCATCTTGGCTGAGCTGGTCGCCAACAATGTTTTGCAGAAGCGGCAGAACCACATGACCGCCACCAAACACTAAGCTACCAGCTTGGAAAAAATCACTAAACAGCCCAAGCAAAGGTAACGTATGAGCCACTAACGGTAAGCCGAGTAAAAGCACCGCAAATAGAGCCAATGGCGCGATAGACGGTTTAAACGACTCGGCTGATGGCGCGGAGTCTTTCTTTAGATATCGCATTCCGACAAAACCTGCTGCGATCAACACGAACATTTGCGTCATGATGCTTGGTGCCACTAGCAACGCAATCGCAGTCGCGACGCACACACCCGCGGTCAGTTTACTTTGGCAGAAGTTTTTGTACATGCCCCAAGTCGCATCCGCCACGACGACGACTGCGAGCAGTTTTAGGCCGTGAACGATGTTTTGGAACACTGCGGTGTCGGTGATTTGGCTGCTCACCATCGCCAGCGCCAACATGATGGCCACTGAAGGAAGCGTGAATCCGACAAATGCTGCGCATGCGCCACCTAAACCGCCACGTTTATAGCCTAAAGCAAAGCCAACTTGGCTTGAGCCCGGTCCCGGCAAAAACTGACTGAGCGCGACAATTTGCGCGTACTCACTGTCATCAAGCCATTTCAGTTTCTCAACAAATGTTTGGCGAAAATAACCAATATGAGCCGCAGGGCCGCCGAAGCTGAACCAACCCAGCCAGAAAAAAGTTTTGAATATGGTGAACATGTCGAGCCTGTTTATCTAAAAAGCATTGTTGCTAATTTATCGAATGCTCTAAAATGACTCAAATTGATGATTTTAATTTCATCTATGAATGAGATGGGATGAGGATGTTGGAGTGAAAGAGGACATTCAGTGGCGCAACATTGACTTGAACTTATTGGTGACGTTTTCCTACTTGTATCGCTATCGAAGCGTTAGCGTCGCGGCAGAGAAAAGTTACGTTAGCCAGTCGGCGATGAGTCATAGTTTGTCTCGTTTAAGGTTGTTGTTTGACGACCCGCTTTTTGAGCGAAAAGGGCACAAGATGGAGCCCACCGAGCACGCTCACCACATCGCGCCAACTGTGCATCACTTATTGGATTCTATCGCCAAAGACTTGCTCACTAAGTCTGCCTTCCAACCTGAAAATTACGCGGGTGTATGTCGCATCGGGTTAACGGATTATGCCGAGTTTATCTTTGCTCCTCGGCTTTATGACGAAATACGCCAGCGCGCCCCAGAGGCGCAGATCAGTTTTATTAACGTCAATCGTAGCAACTACGTGGCATTAACTGAGCATGAAAAGCTCGATGTCATTATTGGCAGCATGCCGGTGTTGGATGACAACTTTGAGAGCTTGTACTTGTACACCGAAAAGCACGTGTGCATGTGTGATAAACAGGTATTGCAAGGGGAAACACAGCTGTCTCTGGAAGCGTTCGCGAACATAGAGCAAGCTCTGGTAAGTCCCGATGGGAGCTTAAAGACACAAGTAGACCAAAAGCTCGCAGAACATGGCTTGAGCCGCAAAGTCACCGTGGCGTCGCGCAACTTTCTCACTATTCGGCATCTGTTGAAAAAGCGCGATCTCATTGCCATCGTGCCAGAAAAAATGGCGTTGGCGGAGGGCTTTTCGGACGATCTCACTACTGTTAAGCCGCCGATCGCCGTTGCGGATTTTGATATTGCCATGCTGTGGCATTCCAGCCGAAACAATGAAGACAAAGGCATTTGGCTACGCGAGTTGGTTTTTTCGACCATCACCTCTAAATGATAAACATTTGGGGCACTCATGGTGCTTAGAGTTATTTGTTGTTGGACTTCTTACTACCCGCTGAGTTATCGGCGTTACACCGAAACAGTACTGATTGTGCAAAATGAATGTCTTGGGTTAGGGGGGGGATGTTCCAGATTTAATTCATAAAAGAGATTAATGGAAAAGGTATCATTGAGTTGTACCACGTAGTTTAAGCTCTGTTTGAACGTATACATGAAGAGGGAGTAAGCGTCCATCTCGGTATTTTTCCACCAGTAAGTTCACTCCCTGAGTTCCCATCAACTCAGAGTGAATACGAATTGTAGACAACGGCGGAAAGGTAAAGCGAGCAGTAGGAATATCATTCATACTAATCAACGTAATATCCTCTGGTATCTTTAAGCCAAATTCATGGATTGCACGTACTATGCCAATCGCGATGGAGTCTGAATCAATGAATACTGCTTTCGGGAAGTCACCTTTGGCTAGCATCTCTTTCGCTAAGTTATAACCGGACAAACTAGAGCAGGCACAATAGTGTATATCTTGTTCTGCGACCACGCCTTTTAGATAGCCATAGTCCAAAAACACATTTTTACGAGTGTCAGCTGCGTCGGGCTTGTTTTGACCGCTAATATAACCGATGCGGCGGTGGCCTCGTTGTACAAAGAAATCAACCACTTGCCTACTGATTCGAATAAGGTCGACATCAACGCAATCATAAGGGCAGGTTGGATCTGAAAAGTTTATGTAGCAGATGCTATCGGCTAGACGTTTAGGTAATTTATCTACTACCTTTTGGTCGACATTTCCGACTAAAAGGACACCTGTTATCTTTTTCGTTTCAACATCAATTTCACTGTTATAGCAATTGGTTAGCGTAATACCTAATTTGTCGCATTGCGTTTCAATCCCATGACGAATTGATAAGTAGTAAGGGTCATTCACCTCTGTTTCTTGTTTGTAGTTATATAAGGCTAAAAAGTGATGTTTTTGCTTAACTTCTTTGATGCCTTTCTTCGAGCTACTGGTGCGGTACTCCAGTTTTTCTGCAATTTCCAAAATGCGGTATTTGGTTTCTTCTTTAACGCTCAACGTTGGGTCGTTGTTCAAAACCCGCGATACGGTTGCAAGTGAGACGCCTGCTTCAATGGCGATATCTTTTAGCTTTGCCATGTAAATTTCCCGTTGGCACTGCCCAAGTGTGAGCTCAATAATCTGACTATTTTAAACAGCTACTTAGATATGCACAAACCTTTAGTAAGACAGTCCTAAACACTTTAAATCATCATATCAAGCCAACTTGTTTTCATGAAATAGACTCTATTGAGTAATAAATAAAGCCGTAAACGTAAGGATTATATTGCTGTAAAAATACTGAAAAACGCGACTGGTTTGGAAACTTGCTACTTGTGGTAACTCTAGTACTTAATAGGAGTCGAGCTGTTTAGAGTTTAATCAAGCAAACGTTTTATTGTTCATGTTTATGTTTTGTGTCTCATTTTATAAACAAATCAATAGGAAAGTATTCAACTCTATTTATAATCTCCGCGCTTTTAAAAGCTGTCTAACAGTATGAAAAATTGGGAAATTATAATGAAAAAAGTATTGCCATTATTGGCTTTAGGTGCAGTGGTTGCTTCAGCGTCAGTTCAAGCAAAAGGTAACTGGTATGTTGGTGCTGATTTGGTAAATTCAGATCTTAAAGTTAAAAGCTTGTCAAAAGATTTTTCTGCGACAGGTCTTAGCCTTGCTGTAGGTAAAGAGCTGCAATATTCAGAAAACTTCAAACTAGCTTTTGAAGGTGAGTACATATACTTTGGCGACTTTGAAGAAACATTTTCTTACATGGGGTGGCCGGTTAAATTTAGTGTTGATGCTTCTGCGTTCAATTTCAATGCGAAGCCTAAATACCAATTTGCAGGTACAGGCTTCTATGTTGGTGCGATTGCTGGCCTTGGTGTAATGAGTGTTTCTTATGAAGTGAAATCATCTAGCACTGTTACCGATGATGGTCGTGATGTAGGCTTTAACTACGGTGTTGAGGCTGGTTATGAGTTTGCTTCAGGTTTGGTTGTATCTGGTGGCTACCGTGCTTCTTCGGTAAGTATTGATGCCGAAAACGGTGGCAGCGAAGATTTTGATTTTGACAGCCTGTACGTTGGTGTTGATTACAAGTTTTAAGCTCGCGTAAGCAAAACATAGATACTAAAAAGGAGCCGTTAGGCTCCTTTTTTGATCAGATTATCAATCAACTCATAATGGTGATCTTGTACGCCTGCAAGGTTGCCATATTTGGGTTGATGGCGGTCATTTTCTTTCGCGTGTTGCCAGCCAATGGTGTGACGCACAAAATGCTCTGCAAACGCGTGGGAAATTTCCAAGCAACCTGCCAGCACGGTATCAACATAACTTTGCATGATTGGGCTCTTTGCGCATGGTGGTAGTGGCTCGTCTTTTACGTAAACCCAAATGTCATGTTCTTGGTTAAAACTCGCATCTGTTTCGATTTGATCTGGCTGAAGTTGAATACGATGATAACCTCGCTCACGGCGGTCGAATTCTGCGAGCGCTTCTTTATTCACTTCGAGTAAAACGCCATTAACCTGTCCATCGCCTTGGTTCACCACTAATGGAGAGAGGCTGTAGCTGTCGTCAATCTTCCCCCAGTAGCGCACCAGTCCATGAGCAATGACGGGAATGGCTTCTCCCGTTTGTCCGGTTAACTTACGTGACGCAGAATTAATCAAACTGCCATAGCCAAATATGTACATCTTCGTTGCATCCCTTAACTGATGGTTGTGTCTCTCACCGTTTATACCTAACCCGCCTCTGAAGCACAACTTTACCTCTTAAGTATAATCTTAATTATAAACATGTATTTTTTATGCATGTTTGTGGTAGCATTAATATTGTAGTTGAGTCAACCAGCATCAAGAGACGCTTGAGGGCAAGATAATGCTGAATATCACCGATAAAAAAGTGGAAGAAAAAATCCCCGCATGGCTGCGATTAGGCTTTCGGCCGTTTTTTCTGTTTGGGTCGATTTACGCCATTGTTGCGATCGCGTTGTGGGTGTGGATGTTCCAGAGCGGACAGCCAAACGCATTAGCTGTACCGGCATTATGGTGGCACGTACATGAAATGTTGTTCGGTTTTTCGATGGCAATCGTAGTTGGCTTTGTACTGACCGCGGTACAAAACTGGACTGGCATTAATGGTACCAAGCATTACATGCTTCTGGCTTTATTTGGCTTGTGGTTAGTGCCCCGCATATTGCTTTGGACACAAGCACCGTTATGGTTAACCAGCAGTATCGAAGCGGTATTTTTACTGTTTGTCGCCTATGAGGTGGGCATTCGTGTGTATCGAGCCAAAGGTTGGCGTAATTTGTTTTTCGTTCCACTGTTTCTTTTGGCCATCTTTGCGAACTTTGCAAGCTACGCAACGATAAAAGGTATGCCGCCCTTTAGCTCTTCAGCGGTGTGGCAAGCAATGCTGTGGTGGTTTACCTTGCTGTTGTCAGTGATGGGCGGACGTGTGATTCCATTTTTTACTGCGCGTCGATTTAATTTCGAAAAAGCGCAACCATTGGCTTGGTTAGAGTGGTTCGCGAACTTGCCATTGGTAATGCTATTTGTGCTGAGCTTTTTCCCTGTGACGTTTGCAGAACTAGGTAGTCCTTTGATGCTATTTGCAGGTGTTGCTCAGTTGGTGCGTTTTGTTCGCTGGAAACCTTGGTTAACCCTGAGCGAGCCTTTAGTGTGGTCGCTGCATGCTGCGTATTTGTGTTTACCACTAAGCTTAATTTTGCGAGGCGTCTGGGGAGATGCATTTGCCAGCCATAACCTCATTCACCTGTTTGCGATAGGTGCGTTAGGCGGTTTGATTTTAGCGATGATTACACGGGTGACGATGGGACATACTGGTCGCATGATCTACAAAGGGCCAAACATGAGCCTTGCGTTTGCAGCGATTACCGCGGCAGCTTTGGTTCGCAGTTTCGCCGTGATCTTTGATCCAGCGAACATGATACTGTGGATTGATATCAGCGGCGGATTATGGATTGTTGCGTTTGGGCTATTTGTGTGGCGCTTTGGTGTGATGCTTGTGACCCCTCGTGTGGATGGTCACCCCGGATAAGATTCTAATGTGAGTAGAGAAAAGAGGAGCCGCGTGCTCCTCTTTTGGTTTTTGTTCTTTATAGGTTTAGTGTTTATTCGTCTTCGTCGTCCGCTTTATTCGTGAGCCCCAAGCGTTTAAATAGCCACCACTCTAGACCAAAAATGACAATTAAGGCGATGCAGAACCAGGTGAATGCCATGGTGGATTCCACACCTGGCATTCCACCAACATTGATGCCGAGTAAACCTGTTAAGAAGCTGGTTGGTAGAAAAATCGTTGCTACCAAAGTAAACAGGTAACTGTTTTTATTGGTTTTCTCATCACGATGATGTTTGATCTCTTCTTGGAAAAGCGCCACTTCTCCAAGATAAAACTCAAGTGTTTCATTTATGCGCGTAATATTATTGTGTGCGAAGCGATATTGATGAGGTCTCAAAGCAATCAATTCTGATTCTGACTCCACAAGATCACGGATAGCGTACTGCTGAGGGCGAATAAAACGCTTGATAGAAATCAATGCTTTTTGAGTCGCCATATGTTTGTACGTCGATTCATCATTCACGTCGAACTGGTTTAGTGTTTCTTCAATTGTATCAAGGTAAATGTCTATTTTACTGTTTAATCCTTCAATGATCTGATGAAGTAAACTGGCAAGACTTTTTGGGCCTTTGTGTTCCGCTAATGCTTGGCGAATCTCCATGATCGCGCGTGATGGAATTTTACGAGTTGAAATGAGTGCGCCTTGAAAGTAGAGAATTCGAATACTAAGCATATCTTCTGGTGATGCATTGCCGTTCATATTGACGCCTCGTAAAATCAACATGAAGTTCTCGTCATCTAAAGGATGGAAAGATGGTCGGCTTTCGTCGGCTAATAGATGATCAACCGTTGCACGAGGCACTTGGTTCTGCTCCAGCCAACCACGAATATCAGGATGCAGCCGTTCGCAATGGTACCAATGCTTAGCTTGAATTTGCTCTGCCGTGGTGGATTGTTGAGTTGCTTCTGGGGTTGAGAAGTCCCAATGTTCAATCATAAAACCCATTTTCTTTTCCTTGTTTGAGCCGATACCAAAATAACCTCAAGATACTTCTTTCGCGAGAATTGCATTGCCATACAGAGGCAATACTCTGAGTACGGTACTCTGAAGTCATTGATGCATTATTTTTCAAATGAGTATGATTGTATTTAACGCCAAATGTCTATGAATAGTTGTTCTTATTTGCAATCGAGTGGAGCGCACCAAGGTGTTGTGCTTAAACAACAAAACAAAAAGCCTGCAACTAAGCAGGCTTTATTGTGGGGGAGGGAGGGAGGGGAGCTGTTAGCCAACTTGAGAAAGATTAACCACTTTCTGTTGTAGCTTTTTCTTTAAATAGTCCGTTAAGGCCTGTTTTTCTTCCTCGTTCATGTAAAGACCAAGCTTAGTACGGCGCCATAAAATGTCTTCATCGGTCATTGCCATTTCATGGTTCATTAAGTAATCGATCTCACGTTGGTAAACACCACCTGCTTGTGCCGAGAACGTTTGTCCTAAGTCAGCTTCACTTGTTGTGCCTTCCATTAAGTTCCAGGTTTGGGTACCAAACTGTGTGACATAACGAAGAATCAATGCTTCTGGCGCCCAGGTGTATTTAGCGTGAATTTGTTTAGCTAATTGTTCACGACTACAGCTGAAGTTACCACCAGGAAGGGTTTGGTTGGCCGTCCAGTCTTTACCCATTTCAGGTAGGAACGGAGCAAGTTTCTTCATTGCTGCTTCACCTAACTTACGGTAGGTCGTTAACTTACCACCAAAAACAGAAAGCAGAGGTGCATGGTCGTATTCCGCATCGAGCTCTAGCGTGTAGTCTCGTGTGATTGCTTGCGGAGAGTCAGATTCATCGTCACATAAAGGACGAACACCGCTGTATGTCCAAACTACATCTTCGCGAGTCAACTGGTGGACAAAGTGTTGGTTTACGATATCAATGAGGTAATCGACTTCGTCATCTGAGATCGATACTTCGCGTGGGTCACCTTTGTATTCCACATCTGTTGTACCAATGATTGAGAACTTATCTAAGTAAGGAATCATAAATACGATGCGATTGTCTTTGTTTTGAAGGATGTAGGCTTGCGGTTCGTTGTGGATACGAGGAACAACGATGTGCGAGCCTTTGATTAAGCGAATGTTACGAGGAGAGGCTTGCTCTAATCCATCATCAAAGAACTGTTTTACCCAAGGCCCCGCAGCATTGACTAACGCTTTCGCTTTACGTTCGAAACGTTGGTCTGTCATCACATCGTGAATAGTAACGTGCCAGATACCACCTTCACGGTGTGCTTTTTCCACGCGGCAGTAGTTACGTACTTCAGCATGGTTTTCGCGAGCCGCAAGAACGTTCAGTAATACTAAACGTGCATCATCAACCCAACAGTCAGAGTATTCGAAACCCGTTTTCATCTCTGGTTTTAGCAAGCCAGATTTCGCAAGGTTGACGGTTTTACTGCCTTGCAGCGTCGTACGTTTACCCAAGTTATCGTAAAGGAAAAGGCCACAACGAATCATCCAAGCTGGGCGTAGGAATGGGCGATGCGGTAAACGGAAACGCATTGGTAATGCGACGTGTGGTGCTTTACGAAGAATAACCTCACGCTCTGCGAGCGCTTCCGAAACTAAACGAAACTCGTAGTGTTCAAGGTAGCGTAAACCGCCGTGTATCAGTTTAGAACTTGCTGAAGAAGTCGCAGATGCGAAGTCATTTGCTTCATATAAGCCAACACTCAAACCTCGGCCAGCTGCGTCTGCTGCAATACCAGCTCCGTTAATGCCGCCACCGATTACGATCAAGTCTAAGGTAGTGGATGAGCTAGTAGTGGAAGCATTATTTTGTATACTCATAAATTTGACCTCTTGGTGAGCGAACGAGCATTTTAGAACATAATGTAATCCTAGCTCAGGTTTCGTTTGTGATCATCTATTATTTTCGTTTGTGAGCGTTTTGTGTGATTTAGACACAAAAAAACCTCTGTCTAATTAAGACAGAGGTCATTTGAGGGGAAATTATACGATTGACGTTACTCGTTTTCGGAGTTTGATTCGTTAGCTTCAACCACTTCAAGTGGGATAGAAGCTTCCTTCAAAATTGACAAGATTTCTTCTGGTGGCTGCTTATTGGTAAAGATCATGTTGAGCTGTGCAATATTGCCTAGTTTCACCATAGCATTGCGCCCGAACTTGGTGTGGTCTACGGCCAGAAATACACTACGGCTATTGTCAATGATCGCTTGTTTGACCCGGACTTCGTGGTAATCAAAGTCTAATAGCGAGCCATCGAAGTCGATACCGCTAATGCCGAGAATACCAAAGTCGAGACGGAACTGTTTAACGAAATCGAGGGTAGCCTCGCCAACAATACCGCCGTCTCTGCTGCGGACTTCTCCACCCGCCAAAATGACTTTGATTTCAGGGTTAGGGAAAAGAATGGTCGCAACATTGATGTTGTTGGTGACAACACGCAACTGTTTATGGTTTTTATTGAGCGCTCGCGCAACTGCTTCTGGTGTAGTGCCAATATCGATGAATAGTGTGGCACCATCTGGAATGTGTTTGACTACCTCGTCTGCAATGACATCTTTTTCATTGAAGTTGAGCGCTTTACGCGTGTTGTAAGATGTGTTTTCAGAACTGAGAGGAATAGTGGCTCCACCGTGATAACGACGAATTTTGTTGTCATCGGCGAGTTCATTGAGATCGCGTCGGATGGTTTGTGGGCTGACATTGAATCTTTCTACCAACTCATCCGTGCTGACATAGCCTTGTTTTTTCACCAGCTCAACAATCTGCTGGTGTCGAGGTATTTGCTTCACTTACCACTCCCTTGTGCATTGGTAACGGCCAATGCTTCAAATTCGAAGCTCTATTGTGCTCGAATTTGCTCGTTGTGAGAAGTAAGCGAGTTCAGGAATCGGGGATAAAGCGCAAAAAGAGCGCACAAATGGCGCTCTTTTTTTCTTATGGAGATGAGATTAATCTTCTTCGTCGTGAAGTTCAGACCAGGTTTGTGCACATTTCACTGCACGTTTCCAGCCCTTGTAACGACGATTGCGTTTTTCTTCATCATCGTGTGGCTCAAAGGTGCGATCAAGTACCGCTTTATTCTGCAACTCATCAATGCTATCCCAGTAACCAACGGCAAGGCCGGCAAGGTAGGCTGCACCAAGAGCGGTAACCTCAGTTACTTGAGGGCGGTGTACTTCTGTGTTCAATACATCGGATTGGAATTGCATGAGGAAGTTGTTCGCTACTGCACCACCATCGACGCGAAGGTTCGCAAGCTTAATGCCTGAGTCAGCTTGCATCGCATCCAGTACGTCACGAGTTTGATAAGCGATGCCTTCTAATGTTGCACGGATGATATGGTTTGAATTCACGCCGCGAGTAAGGCCGACAATCGTGCCACGTGCGTAGGCATCCCAGTATGGTGCGCCTAAACCAGTAAATGCAGGCACGACATAAACGCCGTTTGATGTATCCACTTTTGTCGCGAAGTATTCAGAGTCTTCTGCACCGTTTAGGATTTTTAATTCATCACGTAGCCATTGGATAGAAGCTCCACCCATGAATACGGCACCTTCAAGTGCATAAGCTGGTTCGCCTGCAGGACCACAAGCCAAAGTTGTTAGAAGACCATGTGTCGAAGTGACTTTTTCTTGGCCCGTATTCATTAGCAAGAAACAACCCGTACCGTAAGTGTTTTTCGCTTGACCCGCTTCAACACACATTTGGCCGTAAAGCGCCGCTTGTTGGTCACCTGCGATTCCAGAAATAGGAATACGAGTACCGCCTTTACCACCGATGTTGGTTTTACCGTAAATTTCCGATGAGCGCTTCACTTCTGGCATCATAGATGCTGGGATGCCAAGCTCATCTAACATTTTTTGATCCCAACATAGATCGTTGATGTTAAACAGCATGGTACGTGATGCGTTGGTGTAGTCGGTTACGTGAACGCGACCTTGAGTCATCTTCCAAACTAACCAAGTATCGACAGTACCAAACAACAGCTTGCCTGCTTCTGCGTCTTCTCGTGCGCCTTCAACATTGTCCAGAATCCATTTAACTTTGGTACCGGAGAAGTAAGGGTCAAGCACCAAACCAGTGTTGTCACGTACATAGTTTTCGAGACCGCGTGCTTTTAAATCTTCACAGATATCAGCAGTACGGCGACATTGCCATACTATCGCATTGTAAACGGGTTTACCTGTTTCTTTATTCCAGACGATGGTCGTTTCACGCTGGTTAGTAATACCGATAGCCGCTAATTGGTCGCTACGGATGCCAGACTTAGCTAGAGCTTCTACTAAGGTAGAGCTTTGTGTTGCCCAGATCTCCATTGGATCATGTTCAACCCAACCAGCTTCTGGATAAATCTGAGTAAATTCGCGTTGCGCGACGCTTACGATGTTCGCATCGTGATCAAGAATCACTGCGCGAGAGCTTGTTGTACCTTGGTCTAGGGCAACAATGTATTTTTGCTCAGTCATGGTAAGAATCCTTTTGTTTCGTTATTTATATTTTAGTAAATGTTCGAGTTACGTCAGTTTTAAGCTCTAGCTTCTTCTGTTTCTTCTTCCGTCTCACATTGGTTTGGAATCGTGCAACCGTGACCTTGTTGTGGAAGGTAAGCGGCAATCGCTTTTGGATACAACCAACCACCAAAACACGCACCTGCAATCGGAGCAAGTAAAGGCACGATAAAGTAAGGAATGTCTTTAGCACCTGTCAGAGCGTAATCCCAGCCTGCGAAGTAAGCGAACAGCTTCGGTCCAAAGTCACGAGCAGGGTTCATCGCAAAGCCTGTTAGTGGGCCAAGTGAACCACCGATGACGGCAATCAAAATACCGATCAATAGAGGGTTCATTGCGCCACGTGCCGCGCCGTTATTTTCATCGCCCAGAGCCAGAATCGCAAACATCAGCACAGCAGTGATAACGAATTCCACAGCAAAAGCACCAAAGAAAGAGAGGGAGGCATGCGGATAGGTTGAGAAGATACCAGCAGTTGCTAGTGCATCTTGGCTGCTGCGAACGAAGTTATGAGCGATTTCGTAGTCGGTGAAAAGGTTGCTGTATAAGCTGTATACCAATGCAGCAGAACAGAATGCCCCAAGCATTTGAGCGATAATGTATGGCACCACTTTCGCCTTATCAAAACCATGGAACATAGCAAGTGCGATGGTAACGGCAGGGTTGATGTGTGCACCAGAGACGCCAGCCGTACAGTAAATAGCGATGGCGACACCGAAGCCCCATACAATACTGATTTCCCATTGTCCAAATGATGCTCCTGTTAGAACTAAGGCTGCAACACAGCCTACGCCGAAGAAAATAAGTAGTCCTGTACCGATAAACTCGGCCAAACATTCTCCAAGCAGAGAGGGGTGTTTGTTCGTTGTCATGTTAAAAGTCCTTTGATCATTTTTGCCTGTCTAGCACGATACTATTGTGCATATATAAACGTTTGCGAAAACAAACGAGCGTTAAAAATGAGCGTTTGAGCATAAATTTGTTAATCAAAGTCTTCGTTTTTGTTAAATGGCGCATCTTTTAACCGGAAAAGAACACAACGAAAATAATTTATTTGTCACGAGGCCAGTGTTGAGAGCGCTCAAATTACCGATGTGAAAAAGAATGCACAACTGGTAAGAGGAGTTTTGTGAAGCTGCTACGTGCTTGGAGACTTATTGCACAGAACTTGTGTAGCAATTAACCCTAAAGGAGTAGCGGAATGTCAAATGTATCAAGGGATAGCAGTGATATAAAAAATACGCTGTCATGTTTGGACTTTTAGAAAAAATCGTCATCCCATTGGTACCAATAGGATGAGTTGATAAGAGAATAAACGCTGTTAATGTCTTGTGTTTGTGAATCATTGCTTCGGCTTGTATTCAAATAAAAATTGTTTTTTTTATTTCGTTTGATGCTAAACGTGATCGTTTTTCAGCTTTTTAGTTATTAGTTGGTTCGGAGCGAGTAGGGCAGGCGTAAATCGCCCTTTTTACGGTTAGTTTATGTTCTAATTCGAGCCTTTGTTTCAAAGGTTTCGAATTGGAATGCTCAAGTGAGAGGTTTGAACATCAGTTTCATATTAACGAATCTTGAGTAAAGTTGAACGATGATCTAATTAATGCTCATATAATTTACTGTATTTACTTATATTTAATCCATGTGCAACATTTGTCACAGAAATAAAATCCTAACTCCATACAATTCATGAACTTTCGAACGAAGATTTATTTTGTTTCGTTCGCTCCTTTTGTGTTTTTACCATCGCATACAAAATAATGAGGTTCCTATGTTTGGAATATTCAAACCTAAGGCGCACATTGATCGTCTGTCCCCTGGCAGCATCGATAGCACCTACTCTCGCCTCCGTTGGCAACTCTTTATCGGTATCTTTGTTGGCTACGCCGGTTACTATCTAGTTCGTAAAAACTTCAGTTTGGCGATGCCTTATCTTATCGAGCAAGGCTTTAGCCGCGGAGACTTAGGTGTCGCCTTGGCAGCTGTTTCCATTGCATATGGTCTCTCTAAGTTTCTAATGGGCAGCGTTTCAGACCGCTCCAACCCTCGCTATTTCCTTAGTGGCGGCCTATTGATGTCTGCATTAGTGATGTTTTGCTTTGGCTTTATGCCATGGGCGACTGGTAGCGTCACTGCGATGTTCATTTTGCTTTTCTTAAACGGTTGGTTCCAAGGGATGGGGTGGCCTGCTTGTGGCCGAACCATGGTGCACTGGTGGTCACGTAAAGAGCGTGGTGAGATCGTTTCGGTTTGGAACGTGGCGCACAACGTGGGTGGCGGTTTGATTGGTCCACTATTTATTCTTGGCCTGTGGGCATTTAATGATGATTGGCGCACTGCATTTTATGTTCCTGCATTTTTCGCCACGTTGGTTGCTGTGTTTGTTTGGATGACGGTTCGCGATACCCCTCAGTCTTGTGGTCTGCCTCCTATTGAAGAATACAAAGACGATTACCCAGATGACTATGACAAGTCCCATGAACAAGAAATGACAGCGAAGGAAATCTTCTTCAAATACGTCTTCAACAACAAACTTCTTTGGTCGATTGCAATTGCAAACGCATTTGTTTACCTAATTCGTTACGGCGTACTGGACTGGGCACCTGTTTACCTAAAAGAAGCGAAGGATTTCTCGGTAGATAAATCGTCATGGGCTTATTTCTTATACGAATGGGCTGGCATTCCAGGAACACTATTGTGTGGTTGGATCTCTGACAAATTGTTCAAAGGTCGTCGTGCACCTGCTGGTATCTTATTTATGGTGTTAGTGACAGTTGCAGTGATGGTTTATTGGTTTAACCCTGCAGGCAACCCAACAGTAGATATGATGGCGCTTATTGCAATTGGCTTCCTAATCTATGGTCCGGTTATGCTGATCGGTTTGTACGCACTTGAACTCGCTCCGAAGAAAGCCGCAGGTACTGCCGCTGGTCTTACTGGTTTGTTTGGATACCTGGGTGGGGCAGTTGCCGCAAACGCGATTTTGGGCTACACCGTAGACCACTTTGGCTGGGATGGTGGCTTTATCATCTTAGTGGGTTCTTGTATTACTTCTATCGTGTGTTTGATGTACGCCTTCTTAGGTGAACGTGCGCACCACGAGCAAAAAGAGCGCGAGAAGGAAGCGCTAGCGTAATATTTATTTAAAGAGGCAGTGGAATACTGCCTCTTCGCTTTATCAAGGAAATAACAATGAAAACAAAGTCAGTATGTCTTACTTTTTTAGCACTTAGCCTCTCTGCTGGTGCGATTGCGAAGCCGCTTGTCATTGCGCATCGTGGTGCATCGGGCTACTTGCCTGAGCACACGCTAGAAGCCAAAGCACTTGCTTACGCAATGAAACCTGACTACATAGAGCAAGATGTGGTAATGACGAAAGATGACCAGTTGGTCGTGTTGCATGACCATTATCTCGATCGCGTAACGGATGTTGCGGAGCGTTTTCCTGATCGTGCACGTAAAGATGGTCGTTATTATGCGATTGATTTCACTCTGGCGGAAATCAAATCCTTGCGAGTAACTGAAGGCTTTAATATCGATGACAAAGGCAACAAAGTAGCGGGCTATCCAACCCGATTCCCTATGTGGAAATCTGATTTCACCGTGCCGACGTTTGCTGAAGAGATTGAGCTGATCCAAGGCTTAAACAAAACGCTGGGTTATGACATCGGTATTTACCCAGAAATTAAAGCGCCTTGGTTCCATCGTCATGAAGGTAAGGACATTTCTAAAGCAGTACTTAAAGTCTTGAAGCAGTACGGTTACGGCTCTCAAGACGACAAAGTCTACCTTCAGTGTTTTGACGCGAATGAACTTCAACGCATCAACAGTGAACTCATGCCTGCAATGGACATGGACTTAAAGCTCGTTCAGCTTATGGCTTACACGGACTGGAACGAAACTATGGTGTACAAAGGCGACAAGGCAACACCATACAGTTATGACTGGATGTTCGAAGCCGACGGAATGAAGAAAGTAGCGAGTTACGCGGAAGGAATTGGACCTTGGAAGCCGATGCTGGTGGATGATAAGTCAACCAAAGATAATATCATCATCAAGCCGTTGATGAAGGCTGCAAAAGACGCTGGCTTGCAAGTGCATCCATACACGTTCCGCGCCGATCCAGGACGCATTCCAGCGTACACTGACAGCTTTGAAGGCATGATGGATGTGTACTACAACCAAGTAAAAGTGGATGGTTTGTTTACTGATTTCCCAGATAAAGCGGTCAGCTTTTTAAATCAGTAATCACGCATTTTGCTGTAAGCTAAAAAATCCCCCAACAGTTTCCTGCTGGGGGATTTTTCGTAGGGCTAATTCACGAATGAATTAGTTGTTTTTATGCAGTTCGCTGTTCAGTTCAACCGCGCTCTTGTTAGCAAGACACTCGATTTGACCTGTTACAGAGTTACGACGGAACAGTAGGTCAGAAACACCTGCAAGATCGCGTGCTTTCACTACTTCTACTTCTTGGCCTGCAGAATCTAGCATGCGCACTTTAGAGCCAGCGGTTACGTATAGACCTGATTCGATAGTACAACGGTCACCCATTGGGAAACCAAGACCTGCGTTTGCGCCTAGTAGCGAGTTTTCACCGATAGAAACTACAACTTTACCGCCGCCAGATAGTGTGCCCATGATAGATGCGCCGCCGCCGATGTCAGAGCCGTTACCAACCACTACGCCAGCAGAGATACGACCTTCAACCATGCTCACGCCTGTTGTACCCGCGTTGAAGTTGATGAAGCCTTCGTGCATTACTGTTGTGCCTTCGCCAACGTGTGCGCCAAGACGTACGCGAGAAGTATCAGCGATACGAACGCCAGTTGGTACCACGTAGTCCACCATTTTAGGGAACTTGTCTACGCAATCTACGCTTAGTGCACGACCCGCTAGGCGAGCTTCGATTTGACGCTCTGCTAGTTCAGGTAGATCGATTGGACCTTCGTTAGTCCATGCGATGTTGTGCAGTAGACCGAAGATCCCGTCTAGTACTGTGCCGTGTGGCTTAACTAGACGGTTAGAGATAAGTTGAAGTTTTAGGAAGCCTTCAGCAACACTTTGTGGCTGCTCGTCAGTGGCAAGGATAACCAGTACAAGTGGTTGTGCTGATTCTGCTGCTTTTGCTGCGAAAGAAGCGTTTGCCGCATCGCCGTTTGCTTCAAATGCTGCTGCCAGTTCTGCGCTTTGTGCTGCAGAGATCTCGATAGCTTGGTTGCCTTGCTCATAACCTGCTACTGCTGCTAGTGCGTTAACAAGCGCTTCGCTTGGGTTAAGAACTGGGTTTGGGAAAAACGCTTCGATGATTTTGCCGTCGCGGTTTTTAGTTGCCGTACCAAAGGCTAGAGAGAAGAAAGCCATAGTTGATCTCCATGTGTTGAGTCTTGTGTCTCGTCTGTTCACTGACAAGAAATAATTAAGTTGTCGGTCATCATAAAGAGAGTGTTGGGGAGTTTAAAGAGGGGAAATGGAGAAAGTCCGTAGATGGATACCTTTTGTCTTTTTAGAGATATGTTTGTCTGATGAGAAATGTGTCGCAAAAGCCTTATCAGGCCGATTTTGGGCAGAGACACAGTGAAGTGGGAGAAGGGAGCATCGCAAAAAAATAAGGGGAGGACCGAAGTCACTCCCCCTACACTGGGTTTGTTGGATTTACTGACTTTGGATAGTAAAGCGATAAATCGACTTAGAGGCTTAGCTCACCGACCTCTACTGCAAGTGCAACCGTTGCCCCTACCATTGGATTGTTGCCCATACCGATGAAGCCCATCATCGCTACGTGTGCTGGTACTGAAGAGCTACCCGCGAATTGCGCATCGGCGTGCATGCGACCCAAGGTATCTGTCATGCCGTAAGAGGCAGGACCTGCCGCCACGTTGTCTGGGTGTAGAGTACGACCAGTACCACCACCTGATGCCACAGAGAAGTAAGGCATGCCTTCACGGTTACGTTCTGCTTTGTAGATGCCTGCTACAGGGTGTTGGAAGCGAGTCGGGTTGGTTGAGTTACCAGTGATGCTCACATCCACTTGTTCTTTATGCATGATAGCCACGCCTTCACGCACATCGTCTGCACCGTAGCAAAGGATCTCACCACGTGGACCTTGGGAGAAACGGCGACGTTCTACTTCCACTAACTCACCAGTTTGGTAGTTGTACTGAGTGCGTACGTAAGTGAAACCATTGATGCGTGAGATTAGGTAAGCGGCGTCTTTACCCAAGCCATTTAGGATAACTTTCAACGGATTTTTTCGTGACTTGTTCACGTTCAATGCGATTTTGATAGCGCCTTCTGCCGCTGCGAATGACTCATGGCCCGCAAGGAAAGCGAAACAGCCACTTTCTTCATTCAATAGACGAGCCGCCAATGCACCGTGACCGATACCCACTCGGCGTTGTTCTGCGACGCTGCCTGGTTTTGTGCAGGCTTGAAGGCCTTCACCGATGATGTTTGCAGCTTCTTCAGCTGTTTTTGCTACGCGGAAAATCGCCAAAGCAGTGCCTAGCGTGTAGGCATCGGCAGCGCTTTCAAACGCGATAGGTTGAGTGTCCATCACTAGTGCTTTAGGGTCGATACCACGATCCATACAGTATTGGTAAGCCTCTTCCAGAGAAGAAAGTTGCATTTCGTCTAATGTGCGACGTACAGATTCAGTAATTGGAGTGTTCATAATCTCTTTCCTCTTGGTGGCAATTATTGTTGGCGTGGGTTGATGGTAGTTACGGCTTCGTCAAAACGACCGTAAGTCCCCGTCGCTTTGTCTGCGGCTTCTGCAGCAGATACGCCTTCGTTGATGGCTTTCATCATCTTGCCGAGGTTGAGATATTGGTAACCAATCACTTCTTTGTTTTCGTCTAGCGCGAGTTTTGTTACATAGCCTTCAGCCAACTCCATGTAACGCACGCCTTTTGCTTTGGTTGAGTAGCTAGTACCCACTTGGCTGCGTTGAGTTTGACCAAGATCTTCCAATGCCGCACCAATTTCTAAGCCGCCTTCAGAGAAAGCAGATTGCGTACGACCGTAAACAAATTGAAGGAAGATTTCGCGCATCGCGACGTTAATAGCATCACATACCAAGTCGGTATTCAGTGCTTCAAGAATGGTTTTGCCTGTTAGGATTTCTGCGGCCATCGCTGCTGATTGAGTCATGCCTGAACAGCCGATCGTTTCGATCAAAGCTTCTTCGATGATGCCGTTTTTGACGTTAAGGGTCAGTTTTGCTGCGCCTTGTTGAGGAGCACAAGCGCCAACTCCGTGGCTAAGACCAGAAATCGCGATAACGTCTTTTGGATTGATCATTGCGCCTTCAACAGGGATCGGTGCAGATGCATGAAGCTCGCCGCGTTGAATCGGGCACATTGATTGGATTTCGTGTGAATATTGCATAATGTTTTCCCAGTGTACGATATCCAGCCTATTTGTCAGTCTCAACGGCGTTGACTGCTCTTATTCGCTCCATCAAATAGAAAACTATGTTCAGGAGGTTCATGCGTTTGTCGCCTTGTTGAGTTAACAACTATTTTGGATATCTTTTTAATTTTTGAGAAAACAGGAGCGGGGTTGGAGAAGAGTTGAATTGCTCACTACAGAACTCTCGCTTTCACAACATAAGCGAAAGCACTTCCAACAGGGCTGACCTGTTTTCGTTTCTGTAGGAGTCATTAGCTTTAACAGCGGTTCGAATCTTTCGATTCCGGTGGCACCCCATCACCGGACCCATTTAGACTAGATCTAAGTCACACTAATCCGCAACATGAAATTTAGAGCAATTTGGGATATTAAATCGGTTCTTTATATTCTCAGAGATATATGGAGATAAACGGAAGGAATAAAAAAACGCCGCATAATGCGACGTTTTTTCTAAACAAATAAGAGGCTTATGCAGCGTCTTCTTGCTCGCTATCTTCTTCAACAGCTTCAAGCTTCTTTGCTTTTTTTGGTGCAGGTTTACGTTTTGCACCAAGAGCGTAAAGCACTTCTTCTTTGTTTTGCGCAAGGAACATTGCAAGATCTTCTTGCTTACCTTCGTCTTCTAGAAGTTCACTTTTACCCAGCAGTGAGAATAACTCGTCTGCCATATCCAGCATTTTGTCGTATGCGTCAGCTTCCGCTTTAGAGGTAAAAGTCATTTTCTCTTCTCCATTGCGTTCTACCACGTACTTGACGATTACAGCCATGGTTGGTCCCCTAATTTGGTGTATTGATACTGGCTTTTTATACAGTTTTTGACCAATCAAGTCTAGCGACAAGCCTCAGAATGAGAGACACGTACAACTAACTGACTAGCATTTAAACTATCTTGGTTTCACTTTGCGGATTTGTCCGCCAAAGGAAGGTTTGTTGGTCGCTCCCAATCTTGGCAAAATTCGATAAACGTTTTGAGCAATGGGCTTTGATATTTCTCTTTATGAACCAGTAACCAGAAGCGACGTTTCATATCTAAAGGCATGTCGAGCAGTTTTACGCGGCCGTCACGAATAGCAGGTTCTGCAGACAAACGTGACAAACAGCCCAAGCCTAACCCTGCCGATACTGAGTTGATCAACGCTTCGGTGGTATTGAGCTGAAAAGCTTCATGCCAATGTTCCAAGCGCGGCGCGACAACGCGCATAAAAAATTCGCGTGAGCCAGAGCCTGCCTCTCGCAATATCCATTCACTGTTTTCTAGCTCGGTTAAGTTTACTGGCCCTTCGTGCGCGGCTGGGGAATTGGGCGCGCAAATCACGCACATTTCATCTTCGCTAAACTGGGTAGACTGCAATTCAGGGTGAAGTGTTTTGCCTTCAATGAGGGCTATGTCTAACTCGTAATCGGTCAGCATGTCGCAGATTTGTGCGGAGTTAGAAATGAACAGACTTTGAGAACGATGGTTCGTTTGCTGACGAAATTCGCTAAGCAAATAGGGCGCGACTTGGTTGCCAATGGTGTCGCTGGCACCAATGCGAAGTTGGCCCGATAGCGCTTGGTCACCATCGAAAATGCTCTCGATGTCCTTGGCTCGGTTGAGTAATTCATCCGCCAGTGGCAGTAATTTTTGACCTTCTTGGTTCAAAATCAGTCGGTTATTAACACGATCAAATAAGTGATGGCCGATCTGCTTTTCTAATTCTGAGAGTGCCATGCTCACTGCGGCTTTCGATAAAAAGAGACTATCAGAAGCCGCTGTGAGCGTTTTGTGCTGCGTGATCGTCGTAAACACTTTCAGTTGTTTAAGAGAAATGTGACTTGCCATACCCCACCGTTAAGTAATTCTGAACGTTTGTTTTAAATAATTAGATATATCGGAACGAAGTGCAAGCGTATTATACGTCTCATCAAGAGTGAGTCTGGTTGAGGTCATCATGATTCAAAGAACAAAAGCAAAAGTAATGGGAGCGCCAACTCCAATGGCGGGTTTGGCTCTTGGTATTGCAAGCTTGGGCTGGAGTTGGGAAAACTTCGCCGAATTACATGGCTACGGACAGTGGATTAGTGCGGGTATCGCGAGCATATTGTTGGCTATATTGGCAACCAAGTTTTTGCTACATAATCATCTATTGAGACAAGATCTTGCTCATCCGGTTGTGGGCAGCGTGGTTCCGACATTTGCGATGGGCACTATGGTGGTATCGAACTCTCTCGGCCATTTTTACCCATTAGCTGGCGATGCGCTTTGGCTGATTGCGGTGGTTTTGCACATCGTATTCTTGGTGAGCTTTGTTTACCATCGCGCCAAAGATTTTGAATTGCACCACATGGTTCCTAGTTGGTTTGTACCGCCTGTGGGTATCATCGTTGCGGATGTGTCTTTCTCTGGCAACCCTATGTTAGCACCAGTGGCACAAGGTGCATTGATGTTTGGTATGGTGGCGTACGCGATCATGTTGCCGATGATGATTTACCGTTTCATGTTTACCCATGAAATTCCGGATGCAGCAAAACCAACCATGGCAATTATGGCGGCGCCAGCAAGTCTATCATTGGCAGGGTACTTAACGGTCACTGCGACACCATCACCAGTGATCATCGCTATGCTATTTGGTATCGCGGTATTGATGACAGCCATCATATATCTCGCGTTCTTTAAATTGCTTAGACTGCCATTCAGCCCTGGCTATGCAGCGTTTTCCTTCCCGATGGTGATCGGTGCGACGGCGCTGTTTAAAATGGCGAATTGGATGGAGTTGCAAGGATTGGCTGCGCACTATGTTCAACAAGTGCGAGGCTTAGCTGGTCTTGAGTTGATTGTGGCAACATTTGTTGTCTCTTATGTGGCCTTACAATACATCAACAACTTGTTGATTCAGCCACGCTTGATGCACGCTCATCACGCTTAAATAGCAGATAGGAAAAAGCCTCTTGGTCTTACAACCAAGAGGCTTTTTTATTTCAATCGGCGTCGATGTTGGACGCTAGCCTTTTTTGTAAAATCGCGACATCTCATCCAGAGAATGACGAATGATATCGACAGGAACTTTCTGTTCTTTCTCGACTTTTAACTGGCGATTCAGTTGCTGAGAGTGCCCGCCAGGGTTGACCACAAGCATCAGTTCTTTGCCGACCAATGCATAGTTGTAGTAGCTGCCTGCAATATACCAATCGCGAGAGGCAGAGCTATCAAACAAGTTATGACCAACGCTGTATGAACTCGTTGTGCCTTGAACGTCAAACAGCGTATTCATCATGGTTGGCACGACGTCAAAATGGGTCGTGCGGTAATCAACTTGCTCTGGCTGACGATTTGGCATGTACACGTAAAGAGGCACATGCACTTGAACGTCACTGTAATTACCCGTGTGGCCCCAATAGTTCATCTTATGGTCATTAAACTCTTCACCATGATCTGATGAAATCACCACAATGGTGTTGTCTAAGTCGACGTTTTTCAGCACATCACCAATCAAGCTGTCGATGTAGTACAACGAGTTCTTGTATCGATTGTGGTAAAGCGAAGCGTCAAAATCGTTGTTGAGCAAAATGTGGTCAACGCGTTCCCAGTATGGTTTGAATTTCGCAAATTCAGGTTCAGGAAACACCGTGCCGTGGGCGGCATCGTAGAACAGAAAACCAAAGTACGGCTTGTCGCTGTCCTGCTTTTGGAACTCGATGAACTTGTCTGTTATCTGCTGATCGCGCTCGACAGCTGTTTCCCCAGTTTGTTTCAGGGTCAAATCCGACACTTTTTTGAATACCGTGCGAGAGAGTGGCGGACTGGTGAGCGGTGCTGAGCCAAAAATGCCCATGCGGTAGCCTTCTGCTTGCAGCGTATCCATAAACACAGGAGAGCGTTGACTTGCGTAAAAGCTTTCCCAGTAGGTCGCGGGCAAGCTGTAAAACAGGCTGAAAATACCCGCTTGAGTTGAGTTGCCGCCGCTCATATGTTGTGTGAAATTCACCGTTTTTTCGGCGAACTTGCTGACATTTGGCATGACTTCCGGCGTCGCATCACTGTAGCGCCACGCGTCAACCAAGATAAACAAAACATTGGGCTGTTTCTCTTTGCTTTGCACTTGAATCGGCGCAAGCGGGTAGTTGAGTGAGCTACGTTCAATGTTGGTTAACTCTACGCGGTTCTTCGATGCAATGTTCTCATCCACTAGGTCGTGTTTGTAAATAAATTTACGAGCCGTCAGCGGGTAGTAAAGTGGCCAGTTATTCGAAAACTGACTGACTTCATCGTCGTAAAGTGCGTTTTTGTACGCATGAATCATCTGTGTGCTAAGCAATACAGCAAACCAAACGCTGATCAAAACGAACTTAGCTCGGCTTTCTGACAGTTGATTACTTACCCAAACGGTACAGGCGAGCCCGATCACCAGAACGGCAACTTCACTGACGAAGATAAGCCAACTCATCCAAGAAATATCGAAGACATCACCGCCACCTTCGAAAAACATACGGATTAATAGGGCGTTGATGTGAAGTTTGTATTGCTGAAAAACGAGGATATCGACTTTAAACATGATCAATAGACAGATCGCGATAGCGATCACGATACCTTTGAATGCTCGAGTCGGTAGAAAAGAGAGCAATAAACTCAACAACATAAATGGAAGAGCGATCAAGCCCAGCCAGCCATATTGAGTCGAAACCAAATAGTAACCTTGCAACAAGGTTAGCGGTTCATTCTGATTGTTAGACAACACAAAAGGATAACAAGCGATCGACAGGTACACTGCAAAGCAAGCAAAAAAAGCAATCAGCCAAGCGCTGTTGGAAGACAGTTTGCGAAACATACTTTTTGTTTGTTTATAAATTATGGGTAGAGGGAGTATAAAACAGTGTTTTTTATTATGGAATAGTTGCGACGAATGTCACATTTTGTATGGAAGTGTCAGACTTGATTGACATGTGAAAATTCAGAAGATTCATACTCTATTTGAGTGATATATAACCTTTTGTTTTTTCCGAACGCGAGATCACTGCGGGTTTAAATAGGGCTGTGCTAAGCTAGCTAACAGTTTCAATCGGCGCTCGGTATTCCCAATTTGTTTACTGTTTATCACTCCAACCAAGTTGACGTTCTTAAATCACTCCTTGTCGAACTGATTCGAATCAGTCCGCTGGAAAACCCGTTCGAAAAAGAACAAATTCTGGTTCAAAGTCCAGGCATGTCCCAGTGGCTAAAAATGGAATTGGCCAAAGAGTTTGGTGTTGCCGCGAACATTGATTTTCCGCTCCCTGCGACTTTCATTTGGGAAATGTTTACGCAGGTATTGCCAGACGTGCCAAAACGCAGTGCGTTTAACAAAGAAGCGATGACGTGGAAGTTGATGCATTTGCTTCCGGGGCTTCTCAACCAAGAGGTGTTTTCGCCGTTAGCGCAGTACCTCAAAGATGACAGTGACCACTCTAAGCTGTATCAGCTGGCTGAGAAAATTGCCGATATTTTCGATGGTTACTTGGTGTATCGCCCAGAATGGATTGCAAGCTGGGAAGCCGGACAAACGGTGCCTGAACTTGAAGACGAACACCCATGGCAGCCGATTTTGTGGCAGGCATTGTACGACCACACGGTTACCCTTGGGCAATCGCCTTATCATCGTGCCAATTTGTACGAACACTTCATTGATACGCTCGAAAACTTCAACGGTAGCTTTGACCATCTGCCGAAGCGTCTGTTTGTTTTTGGTATTTCTTCGTTGCCGCCTCGCTATATGGATGCGCTAAAAGCAATTGGTGAACACATCGACGTGCATCTGATGTTCACCAACCCGTGTCGTTATTACTGGGGTGAAGTTCGAGATCGCAAATATCTGGCTCGTTTGGCGGCGAAACATCGTCAGCACGTTGTGTGGCAGGACGATCACTCGGAAGTGCAAGGTGAAACTGAGCAACTGAAAGGATCACTGGAAGATAATGTGATCGATGAGCTGCACACCGATGTGGTCGGAAACAGTCTGTTGGCATCCATGGGTAAACTCGGGCGCGACAATATGTATCTGTTGTCTCAGCTGGAATCTCATGAAATTGAAGCCTTTGTTGATGTTGAGCGCGACAGTCTGCTCCATCAATTGCAAGCGGATATTCTCAATCTTGAAGAACATCAAGATGACCAACAGATTGAAAACAGTCATCACAAACAAGTGGTTAGCTTGGGTGATAAATCACTGAGCCTACACGCTTGTCACAGCCCGATGCGTGAAGTGGAAGTGCTGCATGATCAACTGTTGGCGATGTTCGATGCTGACCCAACGTTAAAACCGCGCGATATTATCGTGATGGTCGCGGACATCAACGCTTACAGCCCTGCGATTCAGGCGGTCTTTGGTAACGCGCCGGGTGAGCGTTTTATTCCATATTCGATTTCTGACCGAACCGCCGATCAAGAGAGCCCAATTCTGGCCGCATTTATGCAGTTGGTGAACTTACCCAATACGCGCTGTTTGGCATCAGAACTACTCGAACTTCTGGAAACTCCGGCGATATTAAAGCGTTTTGAACTCAGCGAAGGTGATTTCTTACAAGCTAAACAATGGGTTGAGGAATCGGGAATTCGCTGGGGGTTGGACGCCAATACCGGACGCGAATTTGAACTGCCGGAAACCCGTCAAAACACATGGCAATTTGGTATTCAACGCATGTTGCTTGGCTACGCGATGCCAGAATCCGCAGGCTTGTTTGAAACCGAGCAAGGCAGTTTGTCTCCGTACAACGAAGTGCAAGGCATGGGCGCAGAGCTGGCGGGCAAGTTGGCACACTTTATCCAACAAATTAGCACTTATCGAAGCAAACTTTCTCATGTTCAAACTATCGATGGTTGGCGAGAGACTTTGGTTTCACTGCTGGATGACTTCTTCTCGGTTGAGTTAGAAGGCGAAATGGCGCTCAAATCCATTCGCGATACGCTCAGCCAACTCAAAGAGCAATTAGCTGATGCCGCATTTGATGATGCGTTATCGCCGTCGATCATCAGCCAATACCTTCAAAACAAATTATCTGGCACACGAGTCAGCCAGCGCTTCCTTGCTGGTCAAGTGAACTTTTGTACCCTGATGCCGATGCGCTCTATTCCGTTTAGAATTGTTTGTCTGTTGGGGATGAATGACGGCGTGTATCCGCGCTCCATGCCGCCAGAAGGCTTTGACTTGATGACAGGAAGAACCAAACCGGGCGACCGTTCGCGCCGAGATGATGACCGTTACCTATTCCTCGAAGCGATGTTGTCTGCACAGCAAACGCTCTACATCAGTTATGTTGGCCGTTCAATCCAAGACAACACCGAGCGAGTGCCTTCGGTTCTGGTTTCTGAGCTGATGGAATACTGTCACCAAAACTATTGTTTAAGTGGTGATGAAGCGTTGCCCGTTGATGAGTCTGGCGACAACTTATTAAATGCGTTGGTGAATACCCACGCCATGGTGCCGTTTAGCCCAAGTGCGTTCCAAGGCATGCATGCTAGCTACGCGAAAGAGTGGATTCCAGCGGCATTGACTCAAAGCAGTCAATCGCAAGGCTATGTCCGTCGTGATTTTAATCGGGCATTAGACGACTATCTGTTGGGAGCGATGTTCCCGCTTGAGCTCGACTTAGTCGAGTTGCAACGTTTCTGGCGTTTACCAGTGCAGTATTTTTTCAATCGTCGTTTAAAAGTAATCTTTGAACCGCCACTACCGGTGATGGAAGACGACGAACCCTTTGTTTTAGGTGGTTTGGAAAGCTATCAAATGCGTGATGAGCTGTTAGAAACCTTGCTTGAAGCGACATTGATGCAGCCAGAGAAAAAAACAGAGGTGCTTAAACACTTTATGAGTCAACAGCGCGCGCAAGGCAAACTGCCGGTGGGGGCGTTTGGTGATATCGAATTTGAAACCAACCGAGTTCAGGCGGAAGAGCTGGTGTATAAACTGGCGTTTTTATCTGGTGCGCCTCAAGACGATTTGGAAATCGACCTGACGTTTGATTCCTTGTTTGAGCGAAATGAAGGCGAAGAGAAAAACGTTCGCCTAACAGGTTGGCTAACTCAATGCTACCAATCCGGTTTGATTCGCTATCGAAGCGGTAAGATTCGATCGCAGGATTACCTTGCAGCGTGGATCGATCACCTTGCCATGTCGGCGTCGGGTCATGCTAAGAAAACTCACATCATTGGTTACGATCGTAAAGAAGGCGCGCTGCATTTGATCTACCCAGAAATTGCCGATGCGCAGTATGCCAAACAGCTACTGACTGAATTAGTTCGCTTATTTTTCGAAGGCATGACTAAGCCTTTGCCTTATTTCCCGAAAACGGCGTTGGCTTGTGTTGAAGCGGGCTTTAGCCGTGGTCAGTGGGTCGATGACGAAGAGAAATCTTTGAAGAAAATGGCTGACGCATTCAATGATGGCTTCATGAGCCCGGGCGAAGGCAATAATGCGTACATCTCTCGAATTTGGCCTGCTTGGAATGATGAGTTGGCCTCAGAAGTTCGTGTGCTGACAGCATTAGTACTGCAAGGTGCGCGCTTAGCGGTTCAAGACGCTGATGATGTAAAAGCGTGATAAAGAAAGTTGGATAAAGAGAAGGAAGAGTAGGGTGGCCGCCAGAAAATCATTATTTTTTGTAGGGCGTTCGCTGTACGGCCACAAGGTCAGAGGGACCATGATACTTTTGTTTAATTCATTTGAGTTGTGCCGCCAAAAAGGTTTGGCTTATCTCGTGGGGCGCATACTAACGGTACGTCTTATGGATAACCGTGAGAAAGATCTCACAAAGCTCTAAATTATCCAACTTGTTAAACATATTAATAGAATTTTTAACTATAGATCACATTTATTAGGTGATACGTCCTAGTAAATAATCCGGAGAGATTCAGCGTTATGGATCAAATGTCAGGTGCAGAGTGTCCTCTACATACGTTAGACCGCACAGAGCAACCTCAACCAACGCCACTAGAACCGATGACGTTTCCTCTGCATGGCGCGAGGTTAATCGAGGCATCAGCAGGTACAGGTAAAACCTTCACTATTGCAGGTTTATATCTGCGCCTTTTGCTTGGTCACGGCTGCGAGGAAACTCGACATCGCGTACCGCTTACAGTCGACCAAATTCTGGTCGTAACCTTTACCGAAGCGGCAACTGCGGAATTACGCGATCGTATCAGGGCAAGGATCCATGACGCGCGAATCGCGTTTGCGCGTGGACAGAGTTCCGACCCGGTGATCCAACCTTTGCTTAATGAGTTTGACGATCACAAGCAAGCCGCAGAAATTTTATTGCAGGCAGAGCGTCAGATGGACGAGGCGGCGGTCTACACCATTCACGGTTTTTGCCAACGTATGCTAACGCAAAATGCGTTTGAATCTGGCAGCCGATTTAATAACGAGTTTGTGACCGATGAAAGTCACCTAAAAGCGCAAGTTGTAGCCGATTACTGGCGCCGCAATTTCTACCCGTTGCCATTTACCTTGGCTGGAGAAATTCGCCAGCTATGGGGCTCTCCATCTGCGTTGTTGTCTGACATCAGCAATTACTTAACTGGTGCGCCGTTAAGCCTTTCTGTTCCGGCAATGAAAGGCAGTTTGGCTGATCTTCATACTGAAAATCTGAAAAAAATTGATGAATTAAAAGCACAGTGGCGAGAAAGCCAAGATGACTTCTTAACGCTAATTTCAGATTCAGATATTAACAAACGTAGCTATACCAAAAAGTCTCTGCCGACGTGGTTGGAGGCGGTAAACGCTTGGGCAGCAACGGAAACCACAGGTTACGATTATCCAGACAAGCTGGAGAAATTCGCGCAAAACGTCTTGTTGGAAAAAACACCGAAAGGCAGTGCGCCGCAGCACGCGGTATTTGAAGCCATTGAAACATTTCTTGCTAACCCAATCAGCTTAAAAGCGCCACTGCTTGCTCATGCAATTGAACATTGTCGTGTGATGCTGGCTAACGCGAAAAATCAAAAACAGTGGCTCTCTTTTGATGATTTGCTGACGCAACTTTCTGCTTCTATCGATACGGACGAAAGCGAGCTTTTAGCGGCGCGTATTCGTACTTTGTATCCTGTCGCAATGATTGACGAGTTCCAAGATACCGACCCGCTTCAATACAGTATTTTCAGCCGTATTTATCTGAATAATCCGGAATGTGGTTTGTTTATGATCGGTGATCCCAAGCAGGCGATTTATGGCTTTCGTGGCGCAGACATTTTCACTTATATCAAAGCGCGTAACCAAGTAAGTGCCCACTATACGTTAGGAACCAACTGGCGTTCTAGCGCAGATATGGTGCAGGCGGTAAACCAAGTATTTGCTTTGCCAGACAGTCCATTTATCTATGATTCAGATATTCCGTTCTTACCCGTTAAGTACAGTCCCAATGCCGAAAAACGCATTTGGACTATGGGTGGCCAAAAGCAACCGGCGCTGACTTATTGGTTGCAAGAAGCGGACGATAAACCGCTACCAAAAGGCGAGTATTTGACTCGAATGGCAGAGGCGACTGCAAGCCAAATCCAAACTATTTTGACGCAGGCTCAACAGGGGCAAGCGTGTCTGGTGAATGGCGAAAAACAGAAAGCGGTTCAAGCGGGCGATATCGCGGTGTTGGTTCGAACAGGTAGTGAAGGTCGAATGATCAAACAAGCGCTGGCTGAACAAGGCATTGCCAGCGTGTACCTGTCTAACCGAGACAGTGTGTTTACCAGTTCAGTGGCGCAGGATCTACAGCGTTTGCTGCAAGCGGTGCTGACTCCAGAAAATGACCGTGCGCTGCGTGCAAGTCTTGCCTCTGAGCTGTTTGCCCTTGATGCAGCAAGTTTGGATGCACTTAATAACGATGAAATTGTGTGGGAAAACGCCGTAAACGAATTCAAAGAATATCGCAAACTTTGGGTTCAGCGTGGTGTGCTGCCGATGCTGCGGGCGGTGATCAGCAAACGCCATATTGCCGAGCGATTACTAGAAGAAGGCGCGAGTTCACAGGGTGAAAATGGTGAGCGAGTGCTTACCGATTTAATGCACATCGGTGAACTGCTTCAACAAGCCAGTAATGAACTGGACAGCGATCACGGTCTACTGCGTTGGCTCGCTCAGTCTATCAGTGATGCGGAAAACGGTTTGGGTGGCAGTGATGACCAAATCCAACGTTTAGAATCGGAACGTAACTTAGTGCAGATCGTAACTATTCACAAATCAAAAGGCTTGGAGTATGACCTCGTATTTCTGCCGTTTGTGTTCAGCTATCGAGAAGCCAGTGAAGCCAAATATTACGATGCAGCCAATGACCGCACGGTACTGGATATTACTGGCAACGATGCGTCCATGAAGCAAGCGGATAAAGAGCGTTTGGCGGAAGACTTACGCTTGATATACGTAGCACTAACGCGAGCTGTGTATGCGTGTTTTATCGGTGCCTCACCTTTGCGCAATGGCCGTTCGACCAAAGAGCCAACTGGTGTACACCGCAGTGCGATTGGCTATTTGATTCAAAATGGTCAAGAAGGTGGCATTAACGATTTGCAACAAGGTTTAACAAAGCAACAAGACGAGCTTGATTGTGTCGTTGTGGCCGATCCGCCGCAGCAACTCGAAGAGAAGTACGTAGCGCCACAAGAAGAAATACACGATCTTAGCGCGAAAGAGCTGCAAAACCCTATCGATAGAAACTGGCGCATCACCAGTTATTCTGGCTTGGTCAAGCAAGGCTCTCATCACGCCGAGCATGATGCCACGATTGAGATTACGGGTTTTGATATCGACTCATCTGAAGAGCAAGACGAAGCGGATTTGGTGGAGCCAGAGCGCTCTATTTTTACCTTCCCTCGTGGTGCGCGTCCGGGTACGTTCCTGCACAGCTTGTTTGAGGAAGTTGAATTTACTCAGCCAGCCACTACGGAAGAGAATACACAAATCATCCTTGGCTTGATGGAAAGCGAACAGCTCGATGAAGAGTGGCTACCTATTTTACAGCAATTGATTGATACCGTACTCGCAACGCCGTTGGATGGTAAGTCTTTGCTGCTGAATCAAAAAGCACCGTCGCAACGTTTGGTGGAGATGGAATTTTTGCTGCCGATTGAAGTTTTGTCTGCACCGGCGTTAAACCGAGTCATTCAACGTCACGATCCGTTGTCGGCGAAAGCGGGGGATTTAGGTTTCCAAACCGTGCAAGGCATGCTCAAAGGTTTTATCGACTTGGTGTTTGAACATCAAGGTAAATACTACGTGCTTGACTGGAAATCGAATCATCTTGGCGACGATGTGACGCACTATCATGGTGAGGCTCTGAAATCGGCGATGGCAGATCACCGCTACGATTTGCAGTACCAGATTTATGCGTTAGCCCTGCATCGTTTCCTACGCAGCCGATTGGCCAATTATGATTATGAACAGCACTTTGGTGGCGTGTATTACTTGTTCTTGCGCGGCATGGATGGGCAGAGTGACCACGGCATTTTTGCCGCGAAACCAACTTTCGAGTTCTTACAAGAGATGGATCGTTTGATTGATGGTCAAGTACTTGAAACGCGCTCAACTCAAGCCGGGCAGATGGAGCTACTTTAATGACGACAAATCACAATCTTCATTCTGACCAAGATAGCCTATTGGTAGTGTTGGAACGCTTGGCGCACAAAGGTGCTATTCGTCAGCTCGACTACCAATTCGCCTGTTTTATTGATTCTCAAACGCATGATGAACAGTCGGACAGCCAAGCACTGGCGTTTATCGCTGGTGTTGTCAGTAGTGAGCTTGGTAAAGGACATATCTGTCTGTCTCTGTGCGATGCACAAGGGCAAACTACGGATTTAGCCAGTAAGCTAGGGCTGTTTGGTGAGTCGGCATTGGCGCTTAACACACAGTTGCAAGGCATAGACTGGATTCAAGTATTACAAAATTCCAGCGTGGTCGGCGCGCAAGGAGAAGCCTTGCCTTTAATGTTCGATGGTGAGCGTCTGTATCTGCATCGCTATTGGCATTATGAAGTGACACTGGCGGAAAAGCTCAATCAGCTGGGCGCCGCAGTTAACTTGCAACCACAAGAGTTTGCGCGATTATCGGAGTTGCTCAACCATCTGTTCGCACGCCAATACCATTTTCTGTTTAACGCGTTGGGCAAAGCAGTAGAAGCGGGAAGCAGCAACCAAGTGTTGCGTCAGCAATTGGTGTGTGACCACCTTGATGTGGTCGCAAGCGAATCGTTGGATTGGCACGCCATTGATTCCGTGCTTAGCAATGCGCGCAAGGTTCAAGATTTGCAAATACTGGATGAACTCGTGCCACTCTCAGCTTGTGTGAACTGGCAAAAAGTCGCGGCGGCGGTTGCGTTAACTCGTCGATTTGCTGTGATTTCTGGTGGCCCTGGTACGGGTAAAACGACGACAGTAACCAAATTGCTTGCTGCTTTGATTGAACAGGCGACGCAAGAGAAAAATCTAACCATCAAGCTGGTGGCCCCGACGGGGAAAGCGGCGGCGCGATTAACCGAGTCCATTGGTAAAGCGGTGCAAGAGCTGCCAGTTTCTCCGGAGCTAAAAGCCAAAATTCCGACTGAATCGAGTACCTTACATCGGTTGCTGGGTGCGATTCCTAATAGCGCAGAATTTCGTCACAACAAGCAAAATCCACTGCATTTGGATATTTTGGTTATCGACGAAGCGTCGATGGTCGATTTACCAATGATGTATAAAGTGGTCGATGCCTTACCGAAACATGCGCGGCTGATTTTGCTAGGTGATAAAGATCAACTTGCCTCAGTTGAAGCAGGGGCAGTGTTGGGTGATATCTGTTCGTTCCATGCGTTGGGTTATGGCAAAGAGCAGGCGTCAGCCATCGCAAAACTGACGGGCTTCGATACTTTAGCCCATACGGGTAACAGTGCATCTAGCATTGCTGATAGTTTATGTATGCTGCAAAAGAGCTACCGATTTGACGCTCGCTCAGGCATTGGTCAGTTGGCAAAAGCGGTTAATTCCGGTTCTGCTGCGAGCGTAGATAACGTCTGGGCGCGTGACTTTTCCGATATCGAACATTTCGCACTAAGTAGTCAACATTACAACCAAATGATGCAGACGTTGGTGCAGGAATACGGTCGTTACCTCAAACGCATTGGACAACAGGAAACTGATCCTAAAACCGGAGAGCCAGAGTCGCTAACGCACAAAGCCAAAGCGGTGTTAGATACCTTCAACCAATGCCGACTGCTGTGCGCGATCCGTGAAGGTGACTTCGGTGTGGCTGGGCTAAACCAACGCATCGAGAAAGCGCTTGCGGCGCGCAAGTTCATTCAAGTTCAGGATGAAATTTGGTATCACGGCAGACCTGTCATGGTTACGCGTAATGATCACGGTTTAGGTTTGTATAACGGTGATATTGGTATTTGTATGCGAGATGACAGTGAAGAAGAACCGCGTTTGAAAGTCTTTTTCGAGTTACCTGACGGCAGTGTGAAATCGGTCTTGCCAAGCCGAGTACCTGAACATGAAACGGCTTACGCCATGACCATCCATAAATCGCAAGGCAGTGAATTTGATTACACCCTTATGATTTTGCCACCAGACTTTAGCCCGATATTAACCCGTGAGTTGATTTACACAGGCATTACCCGCGCGAAAAAGCGTTTAGCTCTTTACGCCGAGCTCAATGTTCTGAAGCGAGGCATTAAGGTGAAAACCACTCGCGCGAGTGGGTTAGTAAAGCGGCTTACCAACTAAAACAAGAAGACCGAGCTTATGGCTCGGTCTTCTTTTATGCATGTTTTGCAAACGCATTGGTAAAAGACACGCTGCGTATTTTGTATTGCTGTTGATAAGCAAGAATAAAATCTCGGATAGCGTCATTTACGGGGAAAACACAGTGGACGTCTAGGCCTTCTAAAAACTGATTGTCAGCCATATCCCAGAAGCTTTGAAGCGAATTACAAATGATTGTTCTCATAACAGTGCTCGTCTCGGCTTATTTAAAGTCAGATTAACAACTGTCCTTGGTGTGCAATACGGAGCTAACTAGTTTTTCAATTGCCCAGTATTTTAGGGTGAAGGCTACATTACATCACCTAGATCCATTCGTATTGGTTAAAAACCAATCACTAGCGAGCAGAGTATAGCCAACCAAATGTATATTTAAAAGATAAAATTGGAACAAAAATCAAGCAATGGTTTGCGCATATCTAAGTTGGGTTTACATGATGACCCGCTAGTCCGGAGTAGGGGTTATGTGTGGCCTTACTCCTAAACAAACTCGTTCCTAAACAAGCTCGATGTGCAGGGTTGAGCGTTAATGAACTAAATCCTGCCCTTTGAGGTTAGTTGGTATAGTGGAACGTTAAGTTTCGCTCCCTGATTTAAGGTTAAGCTATAAATCTAACGCTAAGATTTTGGACTTACGCTGGAAGTTATATAACCCTTGTTTGGCTCCAGGCAAATAGTCGACACTGACTTCGTAAAAACCTTGCTCTCTAAACCAATGCAAACTGTGTGTCGTGAGGACAAAAATCTGATCAATGGTTTCGGATTTAGAACGATGTTTCATGTAGTTGAGCAGTAACAAACCTCGGTTTCCATCACGATAGTCAGGGTGAATCGCTACGCAAGCCATCTCTGCTTTACGCTCTTCTGGGTATGGATAAAGGGCAGCACAGCCAATAATCAAGCCGTCTTTTTCAATGATGGTAAATTTTCCAATCTCTTGCTCTAGCTGCTCTCGAGAGCGCCTAACGAGTACACCTTGTTCTTCTAAAGGGCGAATGAGGTCTAAGATACCGCCAATATCGTCAATATTAGCTTGCCTCACTTGTTCAGCACTCGCCATAACAACTTGGGTACCGATACCGTCGAAAGAGAACAACTCCTGAATTAAGGCGCCATCTACTTTATAACTGATCAAGTGGCTACGAGGTACTCCGGCACGGCAAGCGGCAATAGAGCCTTTAAGAAAGCGCAGTGTCCCAGTGTTGTAATCTAGGTCAGGAGACGTATTTTCAGAGAGTGTTTTGATGACATGCTCCGCTTCAATTGGCAGTAACTCGGCGACAGCATTGCCGTTGTCATCAATGACACCTTGTTCGGAGCAAAAACCAATCAGCTTATCCGCACCCAGCTTTATCGCTAGTTGGGTGGCGACTTCTTCCGATAATAAATTGAAGCACTCGCCAGTCACAGAGCTCGCAATGGGGCCAAGTAGCACAATAGAGCCTTGGTCGAGCGTGCGATTAATCGCGTCGGTGTCAATGCGGCGAATACGTCCACTATGGCAATAGTCCACACCATCATCAACGCCGAGTGGTTGGGCAATGATGTAGTTTCCGCTAACGACATTGAGCTGGGTACCTGCCATCGGAGTATTGTTGAGGCTCATTGATAGGCGCGCAGTAATCGCAAGCTGAAGTTGTCCGGCAGCTTGCATAACAACAGATAAAGCCGATTCATCCGTAATGCGGATATTTTTGTGGTAAGGCGTAGTGAGGTCTTGTTTTTCTAGCAGCTGATTAATTTGAGGACGTGCACCATACACCACCACGACTTTGATTCCGAGGCTGTGCATGAGGGCGATATCATTAATAATGTTGCCAAAATTTTTGTGTGCGACGGCTTCTCCGCCCAGCATGATCACCATGGTTTTTCCGCGGTGAGCATTGACATAAGGTGTTGATTGACGGAATCCTTTTACGAGAGCAGTACTACGAATTTTCACTACAGCCATTCCTTTGTTTAATTATGTTAAAATAATGCCTTTTTATTCATTTGGTGGCAAGGTGAAATTTTGGAATAAAGCACAAACATATTGAGGTAGGTTCTTGGTCCCGTTAAAAGGGAAGGTTACAATGGGTGCGTCTTTCCTCAATACGTGAACCTCATGTCTTCTGCTGTTAATAAGAATGCTGCGATCACTGCTTCCAATCTGTCAAAAACGTCATCTAAATCAATGCTTCGTAAGTGGCTAGAGCGTTCTCTCATGCTTATAGCGATAGTTGGAACCGTTGTCGTGTGCATGCTGTATAGTGATTTGATTACTCGAACCATTAATCCGCCCATTCCCAAATCGACTATTTATGGTCGCTGGGTTGAGCAAGATGTTGCGCCTTATGCTCGTGAAGAATTTGTGTTGAGTGAGCGCGGTGTTACCGTAAATGGTTCTACAGTGGCGACCAGTTTTGAATTCGATGGGGATTCGTTTTCGTATCGAGTGGGTTCAAATGAGCGGCACTTCAATTTTGTGGGTAAGCAGCATGCAGAAATGAAGCTGGATGCCAATGCGCATTATCTACCTGTATTCCGTTTAGAGGGGCGTGCAAGGATTGCGGTAAGATAGTCGTTTTTATCATTGTCTGTTAAGCAGAGATCTCTTGCGTCTGTGAGTCACATGGATGATCACAATTTCATCTCTCAATCAGTAAATCTTACTTTCAAACATAATCCGGACAATTCCGTAATTCTTCCGCTGCTATCATGTTGCATTAACTGAATGAATTCACAACGAGTAAACGGATTGGCTTAGCGTTGAAACATTTTGTCGTTGCTTTTCAATTGCACCGTATGCATTTGTTTGCCATCCTTTTGCTATTCTCTTTTACGGAAAAGACACGTGTTAAAAAAACTCCTTCCTATTATATCTTTGAGCCTACTCTTTGGCTGTGCTCAACAAAATGATCGTGCTCAGCAATATCTTGATGGTGAGTTTCCTCAGATCCTCAATAAAGTGGACGTAGTTGAGTCTAACAAACCACGCGATTTTACTGAATTTAACAAGCAAGCTGAGCAAGTGGTGATAAAGTCACCATCCATGGCGAAGATATACCAACCGCTATATCAACGATTAAGTGAGTGGGCGCAACAGAGCGGAGATACCAGTGCGTTGAGTGCGTTTGGCATTCAAGCCGCGCAATTGGGTGGTGGTGATAAAAAAGGTAATGTGCTGTTTACCGGATA